>JAQXKZ010000059.1 GCA_029010715.1 Clostridiales bacterium | reverse complement strand
AGCTCAGGCCGCCGCGGGCTCTCTCCTTGCGCCGAAATACTGCCATGCCACAACTGCCGCCAAAACGACAATGCCGATGATGTCGGTGAGCGCGCCGGGGTCCATCATCATCAGACCGCCCACACAAATGAGGATACGCGGCAGCCATGCAAGCTTACGGAACAGATAGCCGTTCATTGCGGATGCCACGCCGAAGATGCCGACGAGCGAGGTGACGACGATCTGAAGTATACTCATAGCGGTTACGTCAATAAGCAGCATCGCCGGATTCAGGCAGAAGATGTACGGGACGATGAATGCGCCGATCGCGAGCTTTGTCGCGTTCATGCCGGTTTTCATCGGGTTGGACTTAGCTATTGCGGAGCCTGCGTATGCCGCGAGCGCCACGGGAGGAGTAATGTCGGCGACGATTCCGAAATAGAACACGAAGAAGTGGGCGCAGACCTTGGGTACCCCCATGGTGATCAGTATGGGAGCGCAGGTGGAAGCCATGATGCAGTAGTTCGCCGTGGTGGGAACACCCATGCCGAGGATGATGCAGCAGATCATGGTCAGGAACATTGCGATCAGCGAGGGATTGACGAACGAAATCTGGTTGCTGATGGAGACAACGCCGCTTATGAGTCTGGAGGCGAGTCCGGTCGCGGTTATGCATCCCGCAATCAGGCCGGCCATGCAGCATGCGACGGCGACGGTAATGGTGCCCTTGCCGCCCGATTCGAGCGCGTCGACGATCTTGCCCAGAGTAATGCGGTTATCCTTGTTGAGAGCGCCGACAACGATCGCGACGAATATCGCTATGGTCGCGGAGGTCTGCATCGTGCGCGTGTTGGTCGAGACCATTACGACAAGCACGACGAGCGGCAGGAGCAGGTAGGCTTTCGGGAGCAGCTTTGCCATTTTCGGCAGATTTTCCGCAGGGATACCCTTCAGACCGAGCTTTTTGGCCTCAAGATGGACGGCTATGAATATGCCGGTAAAGTACAGTAATGCGGGAAGTATCGCGCGCAGGGCGACCTCCGCGTAGGTGATGTTCATGTACTCCGCCATGAGGAAGGCTGCGGCGCCCATTATGGGGGGCATTATCTGACCGCCGGTGGAGGCGGCCGCCTCAACTGCGCCGGCAAACTCGGGCTTGTAGCCGGTCTTTTTCATCATCGGGATAGTGACGGAGCCGGTGGTGACCGTGTTGCCGACGGAGGAGCCGGAAACCATGCCGCAGAGAGCGGAGGAGATAACGGCGACCTTTGCCGGACCGCCGGAGAAGCGGCCGACAAGCGCGTTCGCAAGATCAATGAAGAAGGCCGCGATGCCGGTGCGCTCGAGGAACGCGCCGAAAATTATAAAGATAATAATGTACTTTGCGCAGACCTGGATCGGTGTGGAGAGAACGCCTTCGGTGGAATAGAACAGCTTGCAGATTATCGCCGAGGTGCCCTGATTGATGCCGCGTGAGGAGGTAAGCGTGATAAAGGTGTATACCAGCAGCACACCGACTACACAGAGTATCGGCACGCCGACACAGCGGCGGCAGAGCTCCATGAGGCAGAGTATGCCGACTATGCCTACAACTACGTAGAGCACCGGCAGCTTATACTGGTTCATCAGAATACGGGCCATGCCGTCATAATTGAAGTAGTAGAACAGAAAGCAGGCCGCGCCGACGAGCATGAGCACGATGTCATACACCGGCATGTAGTTGGTACGTACATGATGCTTGTTGATGGGGTATGTGAGATAGCCGGCCACGATAATAAGTGCTATAAATGCGGTGAGTCTCTTTTCCAGCGCCGCTACGCTGAACAGAGTCGACCATATACAGTAAACAGAGATCGCGACAATGATCCATTTGGTTATCAGGGCGGGGACTCCCTCCCAGATTCGTGTGTTAGATTCTCTGTCATACTTGCGCATTATTTCATATACTTCCTCTTCGGTCGAAGCCTTGGTATCGACCGCCTCTTCGGGATTCTTATGCTTGTGCAGTATTGACATTATTCCTGACTCCTTTAACGAATTTTTAACGCCCTGTAAAACAACTAAACGCTGCGGTGCCGGATGACGGCACCGCAGCTAAGTAAGAGCTCAGCAAACCGTTACTTGCTTGCAACGGTGATACCCTTTTCTGCAAAATACTTTGCAGCACCGGGGTGATAGGGAACGTCGGTGATGGAAGAGGCGAAGGCCAGATCAAGGTCGGCGCCCTTGCCGTGCTGCTCGGCTATAGCGCCGGCGTTCTCAAAGATGGTGGAAACAAAGGTGTAGACCGCATCCTCGGGGACGTCATCCTTGGCGAGCAGAACCGCGCCGACTGCGACAGTAGTGGCATCCTCAGCCAGACCGTAAGTGTCTGCGGTAATGGTGTACTTGGTGTAGTAGGGGGACAGAGCGAGGAGCTGGTCGATGTGCTCGTCGTCGAGGGAGACGAGGTAGACGCCCTTGCTGGTTGCGAGGTCGGTAACGGCGGTGGTGGGAGCGCCCGCAACGATAAAGCCTGCGTCGATCTTACCGTCCTTCAGGGACTCGGCGCTGTCGCCGAAGCTCTGGTATACGGGGGTGATGTCGTCGAGGGTGATGCCATAGACGCCGAGAACATCGAGCGCGTTGAAGTAAACGCCGGAGCCGACAGCGCCGACGGAGACGATCTTGCCTTTCAGGTCAGCGACAGTCTTGATGTCGGGGTTGGTGGTGATGATCTGTACCTGCTCGAGGTAGAGGTCGGCCACGACGGAGAAGCTGGTGATAGCGCCGGTGTCGGCAAAGAGGTTGGTTCCGTTATATGCATAGCTCATAACGTCGGACTGGCAGAAGCCGAGGTCGACAGCGCCTGCGTCAAGGTCGTTGACGTTGGACTGGGAGCCGTTGCCGGTGACAGCGGTGACGGAAACGTTGCTGTTGCTGGACACATACTGAGCAAGAACGCTGCCGTATGCGTAGTAGGTACCGGCGGAGCCGCCCGTGGTCATCGTGAGAGAATAGCTCTCGCCGGAGTCAGCCGCAGGAGCTTCGGTAGCCGCAGAAGCTTCGGTAGCTGCCGGCGCTTCGGTAGCTGCCGGCGCGGAATCGCCGCAGGCGCAAAGAGCGAATACCATTGTGAGTGCGAGTACAAGAGCAATAATTTTTTTCATAGCACAAATCCTCCAAAAAAGCGTTTGAAAAATTAGTAATAATCCCAGTCATTTTGATTGGAGATTTGTATTACTCCTAATTCGCTTATATAATACAACCGAAAGTTGAATTTTGCAATAGTAAATTTACACTTTACATATTCGCAACAGAAAATCAGCGCTTACCTGGGCTCTCTTTATGCAAATACTATAATACATCGGGTAAAATTTGTGTAGTAACGTGGAATATCGTGAAAACCTTTGACTCATTCTTGTCGGAGTGGTATACTCGCAGCGGAATATCCGCAGAAAGTACGGAATATGTATTGATGAAGCGGCTGCCGATAATTGCAGCGAAAAAGTTGAAAATACCGTATAGATAAATTTATTTATTGAAAAACGGAGTAAAACAAAATGGATTTTTCATTGTTGAAAAGCTTCACTGCCGTGGCCGACGAAAAGAGCTTTTCCACAGCGGCCAAGCATCTGTTTATCTCGCAGCAGTCGCTCTCCAAGCAGATCGCAAAGCTGGAGGAGGAGCTGGGCACCACGCTGTTTGTCCGCAGCCGGCCGCTGAGCCTGACCCCTGACGGCCGTCAGTTTCTGCAGACGGCCAAGGAGATACTCCAGCTCAAGCAGCAGTACGAGGAGAGCTCCAGCCACAGCTTCAGCGGCTCGCATTTTATCCATGTCGGCATCGAGCATACCGTTGCCCGTGCCATACTCCCTTATGTCCTGCCGCAGTACCTGAAGGACCACCCGGACACCTATGTCAAGGTCACGGAGGAGTCGCCGGCGGTTCTCCATAAATCAATTATATATGACGCCGTCGATCTGGTCATCGGCTCAATAAACGGCGCGCCTGACAACTATGACATCGTGAACCTCTGTAAAAAAGAGCATCTGCTTGTTGTGCCCAAGAAAATTATGCATGAGCTCGCCGGTGATGATTACGAACAGCTCAAGGCCCGCTTCTCCGAGGATGCCGATCTGAGCTTTTTCGAGAAAGCGCCGTTCATAAAGATCCCGCGCCAGTCCTCCGGCGGCCGCGCACTCAACAGCTACCTGAAGTATTACGATATAAATCCCCGCTTCGTTTGTGAGCTGACCAATGTGGAAAACGCCTTCCAGCTCGCAAATTCGGGTCTGGGTGTGTTTATCTACGCAAAGCTGTTCTGGGACATGCTCGGCCGGGAGCTTCAGGAGGACTACCTGAAGAGTATAGAGATATTCCCCCTGCCGTATCTGCCGGACATCGACGATGTCTGCGCCTATTATAACCGGGAGACCGGACTGCACGGCAAGAACAAGGAACTGCTTGAGACCTTTGAGCGCTTCTTTGACGAGTATAAAAAAGGACGGATGCAGAGCTGAAGGCCGGTATATGAAGCCCGCGGCCGTTGAGGCCGCGGGCTTCCGGCTGTTGGCTTCAGTTTCGATCTCAGCCGTGAATGCTTGCCGCGGCCGGGGGAGAATCAGAGAGAATACAGAAAAACAAATGGAGAGATGTCATGGAAATTAATATAAAACTTATCGCGTTTGACCTGGACGGCACTTTTC
The DNA here is from genome assembly GCA_029010715.1 of Clostridiales bacterium. Classification (GTDB taxonomy): domain Bacteria; phylum Bacillota; class Clostridia; order Oscillospirales; family Oscillospiraceae; genus Limivicinus. The sequence goes on along the minus strand of JAQXKZ010000059.1, from coordinate 33 downwards.
TGGACCATAACAAGCAGATACCGCCGGAAAATA
>JAQXKZ010000058.1 GCA_029010715.1 Clostridiales bacterium | reverse complement strand
GAATCTTTATAGTCATTTCTGACTCGAACTTTTCAGTTCCTTGAACCCTTTTCTGGTGCTTATTTAGCATAAGCTTCTTCTTACTTTATCCAATTTTCAAGGTACATCTCGCGCTCGCCTCTTCGACGACAGCTTGTTTATATTAGCACATTTGTCTGCGTTTGTCAACAGCTTTTTTTATTTTGTTCACGGCTCTCGACTCGCTTTTCAAATGCTTCCGCACCGAAGTGCTTGGTTAATATAGCACCCTCAGACGCCGTTTGTCAACACTTTTTTTACATTTTCCTAAAGTTTTTTTCAATGTCAAAATCTGGTGGTTGCCCTGTGCCGCGGGCTCAAAATACAGCGCCTTTATTTGCTCTGGAAAAACCCGCCTATGTATGGCAGCGGCTCCATTTTCCCGTTCGCCGAGTTGGTGACTCCCTTTATTATCATATATATGGAAAGCAGCGTGGCAACCCATCCCAGACCAAGGATAGCTCCGACCGCCTGGGCGACCGCGCTGGCGATGAACAGAATCATTCCCTGCCTTGCGTGGAACATGGCAAATGTGTCCTCCCTGCACAGCAGATACGGCAGTATGAAGAGTACGCCGAAATACGACAGTATGGCAAACAGTCTGTTCAGCCCTGCGCCGCTGCGCGGCCTCTGTGTGCCGCTGAACCCGCTGCGGGTATCTCTGTGCAGACCTGAAGTGTACCCCTCGCCGCGCTCAGCCTCGTAGTCTCTCTCCCGCTGTTCCTTTGCTTTCTGCCGCTGAGCATATTCAGCCTCTGCCCAGCGGCGGTTATTCTCCTGTTGCTTCCTTCTCTGCTCTTCCAGATGGCGCCGGAGCTCTTCATTGTTCACCCTCTGCCCGGAGGCCTTCTTCGCCGCAGACGAAGCCCGTTCCGTCTGGGCGCTCTCTGCCCGCTCTGTCTGATCCTGACCGCATGCAAGGCATTTCGCGTGTCCGTCCGGTATATATGCGCCGCAGTTCTTGCAGTATCCCATAGTCTCCTCCGAAATTTTTGTTTATTTATTATACAGCAGGATCCGCGTCTTTTCAACCGTATTCATGCGCAGAAGCGATGCTTGCCTATCTCAACGATCAGCGGCCTCGACCATATCCACGCGCTCGTCGCCGTCGCCGGATTGAAGTAGTATACGGCTCCTCCGCTCGGGTCCCAGCCGTTCAGGGCGTCCTGAGCTGCCCTGTATGCGCTTTCCGCCACGGGTTCGTCGAACTGCCCGTCGTACAGGCAGGAGAATGCTCCGGACTGGTATATGACGTCCGAGATGGTATTGGGGAAGGAGGCGTGGTCCACGCGGTTGAGTACCACGGCCCCGACGGCCACCTGACCTTCATACGGCTCTCCTCTCGCCTCTGCGGAGATGAGTCTGGCGAGCAAATTAACGTCCCCCGAGCCTCCGCCCGATGAGCCTCCGCCTCCCGACCCGGTCGGAGTGATGCCCAGCGCCGCAAGCGTCTTGTCGCCGACCTGTCCGTCGACCGCGAGATTGTTGGTACGCTGAAAATACTTCACCGCTTTCTCGGTCCGGCTTCCGAATATGCCGTCTACGGCTCCGTCGTAGTAGCCCCAGTTTTTAAGCCTTGTCTGTATCTCGGCCACCATGTCCCCGGACATGCCCCTTTTGTACAGATCGGCCGAGGCTTTTTGCGCCAGGGCAATGACAAATATATTCACCGCAAAAATGACCGCAACCGCAAGTATCATTTTCTTCCTCTTGTCACTCATTTAAAACACCCCCACAGACTTTCCGTTAGTCTGTGAGGGTGCCGGGCAGTTTATGCGTTTGTTCTGGACTTTATCTCTCCGGTGACACGTTCGATGAAAGCGTCCAGCGGCATCGCGCCGAGATTCTCGCCGCCGCGGGTACGGACGGCAACGGCGCCGCTCTCGGCCTCGCGGTCGCCGACGACAAGCATGTAGGGCAGCTTGTGCAGCTGTGCCTCTCTGATCTTGTAGCCAATCTTCTCGTTGCGCAGGTCGGTCTCAACTCTGACGCCGGCGGCGCCGAGCTTCTCCGCGACAGCCTTTGCGTAGTCCGCGGTACGGTCGGTAATGGGCATGACCTTGACCTGAACGGGAGAGAGCCACAGTGGGAATGCTCCTGCAAAGTGCTCGGTAATTATGCCTATGAAGCGCTCAATGGAGCCGAATACGACGCGGTGTATCATGACTGGGCAGTGCTTTTCTCCGTCAGAGCCGGTGTACTCGAGATTGAAACGGCCGGGCAGCTGGTAGTCGAGCTGTATGGTGCCGCACTGCCAGGTGCGTCCGAGCGAATCCTGGATATGGAAGTCGAGCTTCGGGCCGTAGAAGGCGCCGTCGCCGGGGTTGACCGCGTACTCCTTGCCTATGCTGGTAATAGCGTCCGCAAGCGCCGCGGTCGCGATATCCCAGTCCTCAGCGGAGCCGATGTGGTCCTCGGGCATGGTGGACAGCTCTATCTTGTACGGCAGGCCGAAGAGAGAGTATACCTCGTCGAAGAGCTTTGCTATGCGCACCACTTCGTCCTTTATCTGCTCGGGAGCGAGCAGGATGTGCGCGTCGTCCTGGGTAAAGCAGCGCACGCGGAACATTCCGTGCAGCGCGCCGGAGAGCTCATGACGGTGGACAAGACCCAGCTCGCCGAAGCGCAGCGGCATCTCCTTGTACGAATGCGGCTCGAGCTCGTATACCAGAATGCTGCCGGGGCAGTTCATGGGCTTTACTGCGTAATCCTCGCCGTCGATGAGGGTGGTGTACATGTTGTTCTTGTAGTGATCCCAGTGGCCGGAGGTCTCCCAAAGGGTGCGGCGCATGATCTGCGGGGTGGATATCTCAACGTATCCCCACTTTCTGTGTACCTCGCGCCAGTAGTCGATAAGAGTGTTTTTGAGCACCATACCGTTGGGCAGATAGAACGGGAATCCGGGCGCCTCATCGCGGAAGGCAAACAGACCGAGTTCGCGGCCGAGCTTGCGGTGGTCACGGCGTTTGGCCTCTTCGATGCGCGCCAGGTATTCGTCGAGCTGCTCCTTCTTCGGGAAGGCGATGCCGTAGATACGCTGCAGGGTCTGGCGGCTGGAATCGCCGCGCCAGTACGCCGCGTTGCAAGCGGTGAGCTTTATGCCGTTGCCCTTGATGCGTCCGGTGGAGTCGAGATGCGGGCCGGCGCAGAGATCGGTGAACTCACCCTGCCTGTAGAAGCTTATAACTGCGTCCTCGGGCAGATCGTTGATCAGCTCGACCTTATAGGGCTCGTTTCGCTCTTCCATGAAATTCAAAGCCTCGGCACGGGGCAGTTCGAAGCGTTCGAGCCTGAGCTTCTCCTTGCAGATCCTGCGCATTTCGCCTTCGATCTTCTCCATTATCTCCGGGGTGAAGGGGAAGGGTGAATCCATGTCGTAGTAAAAGCCGTTCTCTATAGACGGGCCTATCGCCAGCTTCACCTCGGGGTACAGGCGCTTAACTGCCTGAGCCAGAACATGAGAGCAGGTGTGCCAGTAAGTGCGGCGGTATTCATCATTTTCAAAGCTGTACTTGTTCTCGTCCATTATTTTATCCTCCGTTTCTAATTGTAAACACATTGTTCTCCGGTAAACACGCGTACGCGTTATCCGCGTCCGCATTCCCGGGACGGGCCGCATAAACAAAAAACCCCTGGCCAACGCCAAGGGTGCCAGGAGCACGGTCCCACCTTGATTTTTAACTTCACGGCACAATAACGCGTGCCCCGCGGGAGCGCTTACTCGCCTCAACATGTTCGGCGCTCCGGCTCAGGAGCGGTAGCGTCAGCGCTTATCCGGGGCGGTTCACAGCCATAGGCCGCCCTCTCTGTGCGTGTTCCGCGCCTGCTTTCTCCGTCATAGCCTTTCGACCGGCTTATCATAACACCGGCGAATTTTGCTGTCAATCACTTTTATATGCTCTTTCGAAATTATTATGCACCTTGGCATATATATGCCGCGTTTTCCCCCGTCTTTTCTATTTGACAAACATATTCTCCGGTCGTATATTATAGCGCATACCGCGTTCGACATACCGAACCGCTGCGTTTTCTGTGAGGTGAAGCAAATGGAGGCGAAAAAGGGCTGGAGCGAGACCTTCAGAGCCGCCTTCCCGCATACGCTGCCGGTCATGACCGGATATCTGGTACTTTCCCTGGCTTACGGAGTCCTGATGCAGAGCAAGGGCTACGGTCCTCTGTGGTCCACGCTCACAAGCGCTCTGGCATACAGCGGCAGTATGCAGTATGCCGCCGTTATACTCTTTGCAGGCAGCTTCGACCCTCTTGCCGCGCTGGTACTTAGTATCACCATCAACGCGAGGTACATATTCTGCAGCGTCGGCATGCTGAACCGCTTCTCGAATACCGGCCTGTTCAAGCCCTTCCTGTTCTTCGCGCTGTCGGATGAGAGCTTTGCTCTCGCCTCCACGCTCGACGTCCCGGAGGGTATGGACAAGGGCCGCTTCTACTTTGCCCTGTTTCTGCTGAACTACTCCTATTGGGTCCTCGGCACTCTGGCCGGCGGTCTTATCGGGCAGATGATCAAATTCAACACCGCCGGTCTGGACTTCGCGCTGACCGCAATGTACGCTGCGCTGTTTATTGATCTGCTCGGCGACCGCAGCTCGCGCATAAGCGGCGTGATCGGTCTGGTCTGCACGGTGCTGTCGCTGCTCATTTTCGGCTCCGGCAATGTCGTCATTCCCGCCATGGTGCTTATCATCATCGTTCTTGTAGCCGGAAGGAGGAAAATCGCATGACCATGACCCCGGTTCAGACTCTCATAACCGTTCTCGCCCTCGCTCTGGGTACAGCTCTTACGCGGGCCCTGCCGCCGCTGCTGTTCCCTGACGGCAAAAAGCACCCGAAAATAATAGACGAGCTTACACCGCTGATCCCTCCCGCCGTCATCGGCCTGCTCGTCGTGTACAGTCTGAAGAGCATCGACTTATCCTCCGCCGCCCGCTGGCTCCCGGAGCTTATAGCCATCAGCGTGACCGCCGCCGTGCATCTCTGGCGCAGGAATATGATCCTCACAATCGCCGCCGGCACTTTGGTTTATATGCTGCTCATACAGTTTGTGTTCGCCTGATTCGAAAACCGGAAAACGCCCGTCCTGAGATATGTCAGGGCGGGCGGAACAATTTAAACGGAAAAGGGCGCCGCTTCATGCGCCCTGCCTGATGGGCTCCGGAAGATTCCGGCGCTCCCGGCCCCGCCGCCGCCCGGCCGGGCGGCGGCTTCTGTTATCTCACGCCGTATATGTGCTGCTTTGCCGCGGCGAGGATGTTGCGCATCAGCATAGCGCGCGTCATCGGCCCGACTCCGCCCGGTACCGGGGTGATGTACGACGCCGCCTTCACCGCCTCATCGAACACCACGTCCCCCGTGAACTTTCCCGTCTCCGGGTCTCTGTTCATCGCCACATCTATGACCGCTGCGCCGGGCTTTATCATGTCCCCCGTGATAAGCCCCCTGTGTCCCGCCGCGACCACCAGTATATCCGCCTGCCGCGTGAACTCGGCGAGCCTCGGCGTGCGGCTGTGGCAGCATATCACCGTGCCGTTTGCGCGCAGCAGCATCATGCCCATCGGCTTTCCGACTATATTGCTGCGTCCGACCACGACGCATACCTTCCCCTCGACCGGGATTTCGTAGGCGCGCAGCATCTCCATTATCCCTGCCGGAGTGCAGGGCAGCAGTACGGGCTTGCCTGCGGAGAGCCGTCCTACATTTACCGGATGGAATGCGTCGACGTCCTTTTCAGGGGAGATCGCTTCAATGATCGCATCCTCGTCTATGTGCTCCGGCAGCGGCAGCTGCACCAGTATACCGTCTATCTCCGGGTCCTGATTCAGCCGGGCGATCAGCGCCAGCAGCTCATCCTGTGTGACCGCAGCGTCGTATTTGTATTCCCGGCTCATGAAACCGCACTGTTCACAGTCGCGCTCCTTGCCGGTGACATATATGCGTGAGGCCGGGTCGTCCCCGACCAGAACCACGGCAAGTCCCGCCTTTCTCGGCAGCTGTGCCGCCTCGCGCGCCGTCTGTTCGCGTACCTTCCGGGCAAGCGCCTTTCCGTCTATCAGCATCTCTGTCCCTCCTCCGTGTCCT
>JAQXKZ010000057.1 GCA_029010715.1 Clostridiales bacterium | reverse complement strand
CTTATCGCTGGTCAGCCCATCCTCGTACATCGCGTAGAGTATACGGCGGTGCACCGGCTTCAGTCCGTCGCGTACATCCGGCAGCGCTCTGCCGACGATGACGGACATGGCGTAGTCGATGTAGCTGGTCTGCATTTCGTTTACCAGTTCAGACTCGGTAATTACCTGATCCGGAAACGCGATATCCTCGGGCTTGTAATCTCTCTTATGTGCCATTGATTATTCTCCGTTTCGGAACCGAAGTTCCATGTTTTAATATCCGGCTGAGCCTCGCAGAGCGAAAAACGATTCTGATACATTTTTGCCTGAGGCGTGTACCCCGGCAAAAATATTTCTCGCTCATGGAGCGTCGGGAAAAGCGGGACGCGGCTCTGGCTCAGCCCCTCCCGTCAAAAAGCCTGCTTTTTGACGGATTGTTTTATATATCCAGATTCACAACGTACTTTGCGTTCTGCTCTATCCATTCGCGTCTTGGCTCGACGTCCTCGCCCATCAGCACGGTAAAGACCTGGTCGGCCTGTATCGCGTCATTGAGCGTAATGCGGCGCAGCGAGCGCGTCTGCGGATTCATGGTCGTCTCCCAGAGCTCGTGCGGGTCCATCTCGCCGAGACCCTTGAAGCGGTTGATATCCAGCTTCACGTTTGGATTGTCGGCGCGCATCTCGGCGCTGATCCGGTCGCGCTGCTCGTCGGAATACGCCACGCGCTGGGTCTTGCCACGCGTAAGCTTGTACAGCGGCGGCACCGCGGAATACACATAGCCATGCTCAATAAGCGGCCGCATGTAGCGGAAGAAGAAGGTCAGCAGCAGCGTGCGGATGTGAGAGCCGTCGACATCGGCATCGGCCATGATTATTATCTTGTGATATCTGAGCTTGTCTATATTGAATTCGTCGCCTATACCGGCGCCGAGCGCGACTATCAGCGGATACAGCTTGTCGTTGCCGTAGATCTTGTCGGCCCTCGCCTTCTCGACGTTGAGCATTTTGCCCCACATGGCGAGTATGGCCTGGAAGCGGGAGTCTCTGCCCTGAATGGCGGAGCCTGCGGCGCTGTCGCCCTCGACGATGTATATCTCGCACAGGGACGGATCACGCTCGTTGCAGTCCTGCAGCTTATCCGGCATCTGGCCGCTCTCGAGTCCGGTCTTTCTTCTGACGGATTCCCTTGCCTTGCGCGCCGCCTCGCGGGCACGGTTTGCCATCATAGCCTTTTCGAGTATAGCCTTTGCCGCGGCGGGATGCTCCTCGAAGTACTCGGTCAGCTGGTCGTTTACGACCGAGTCCACCAGAGTGCGTATATACGCGTTGCCGAGCTTCTGCTTTGTCTGGCCTTCAAACTGCGCCTCGGGAAGCTTTACGGATATGACCGCCGCGATACCCTCGCGCACGTCGTCTCCGGAGACCTTATCGTCGCCCTTGATTATATTGTTTTTCTGGCCGTAGGCGTTTATGACTCTCGTCAGCGCGGTCTTGAAGCCGGTCTCATGCATACCGCCTTCGGGGGTGTGTATGTTGTTGGCGAAGGATACCATATTTTCGCTGTAGCCGTCGTTGTACTGCAGCGCTATCTCGGCTATCGCATCGCCCTTTTTACCGGAGAGATAGATCACATCCTGATGTATGGGAGTCTTGTGCTGATTGAGCCATTCGACAAACTCTCTTATGCCGCCGTCATAGCACATCACTTCGCTCTGCTCTTTGCCCGGGCGCTTATCCTCCATTGCTATAGTTAAGCCGCCGTTGAGGAAAGCCTGTTCCCGTATCCAGGTATGCAGCGTCTCATAGTCATAGACGGTGTCGTCAAACATCTCGGGATCCGGCTTGAAGCGAACCGTGGTACCGGTCCTGTCCGTAGTCCCGACGACATTTATGCTTTCGGTTATATCTCCTCTGGAGAACTTCATCTGATATATCCTGCCGTCTCTGTGGACCTGAACCTCCAGCCACTCGGACAGGGCGTTGACGACGGATGCGCCCACGCCGTGCAGACCGCCGGAAACTTTATAGCCTCCGCCGCCGAACTTACCGCCGGCGTGCAGCACGGTAAAGACGACTTCGAGCGCGCTCTTGCCCGTCTGTTCCTGAATATTCACGGGTATGCCGCGGCCGTTATCGCGCACGCATATGACGTCGCCCTCTTCTATGGTCACGGTTATACCGGAGCAATAGCCTGCCAGCGCTTCATCTATGGAGTTGTCGACGATCTCATAGACCAGATGGTGCAGGCCGGACAGCGAGGTCGAGCCTATATACATGCCCGGGCGTTTCCTTACTGCCTCCAGACCTTCGAGCACCTGTATCTGCGAGGCGTCGTATTCCGAAGCCTTGTTCATGATGTTTTCAGACATATGTTTCTCCAATCCATACAGGAAGATTTTTCCTGCAGCTTTTATATCACAGCAAGCCGGATTCCGCCCGGCGCAGCAGAGTGGCCGAAGCCATCTGACTTAAATACAGAATTCTTTTTTTCCCTGACTTACACACGACAAAGGACTTTGGTATGTCCTCGCTGGCGTTCACGACCTCTCCGGCCTTTTCCGCCGCGGCCAGGAATTTTCTCGTCAGATGCGACTGGCTGGTCACATCCAGATCAAATATGCCGATTATATCGTCTGTGCTGATTATTTTTCCTTTCCCCAGATGCAGATACATCAGCTTATTCTTCCTCCGTTCACAAACAGGACCTTTCCGCCGGTGCGTTTCGAAATACCCTCGTCCTCGCAGCAGGTTATCAGCGTCTGTCCGCCGCCTATGCGGTTGAGAACAAACTCCTGGCGCTTCATGTCCAGCTCCGACAGAACGTCGTCCAGCAGCAGTATCGGATACTCACCCGTTTCGGCGAGAAATATATCCCTCTCCGCAAGCTTCACCGACAGCGCGGCGGTCCTTGTCTGTCCCTGCGAGGCAAAGCTTCTTGCCGGGCTGCCGTTTATGAATATTTCAAGGTCGTCCTTGTGGGCGCCCGTCAAACACTGGGCGCTTTCAAGCTCTGCCTGGCGGTGCCGCTCCTGATGCTCACAGATGTCGTAATATATCTCCCTCTCACTGGCGAAGGTATCCCTTACTGTGCTGACGGTCCTGTATTTTATTTCCAGCTGCTCCAGAGAATTTGAAAAATCCCTGTGTATAGGAGCCGCCGCCGCGTTCAGTCTCGCAGAGAAGGCCGCCCTGTAGCGGATCATCCGGGCCGATACACGGCACATGCCGTCTGAAAATTCATCGAGCGTGTCGAGCAGCGAGGGCTTGTCGCGCCAGTCCTTCAATATTCTGGTCTTATGCTCATACAGGCGGTTGAATTCCGAAAGAAACTCCGCGTATCTTGGGCGTATCTGGCTTATCGCGTTGTCGAGAAGCCGGCGCCTTACCGCCGCACCGTCCTTTATGAGGTTCAGATCATCCGGACAAAACAGAACCGTGTTGACCGTATCCGCCAGCTCCCCGGCGGTTTTCTTTACGCCGTTGACAAGTATTTTCTTTGCCGTTCCCGGGCGGAGCCGGATATTTATGGTCTGCTCCCGCTCATGGCTGTACACATCCGCCAGTATATCAGCGGCCGAATAGTCAAAGCCCACCAGCTCCCTGTCAAAGCGCGTTCTGAAGCTTCTGCCGCAGGAGAGCATGTATACGGCCTCCAGCAGATTTGTCTTTCCCTGGGCGTTCTGTCCGGTGATAACGTTCGTACCAGGTGAAAATTCCGCCGTACCGAACTCATAATTGCGAAAACCGTTGAGCGCGATTCTTCTGACTATCATGACTGAACTATTTCAAAGCTCATTCCCTGAAATTCGACCCTGTCGCCCGGTCGCAGCTTTTTACCACGCTGGGTACATACCTCTCCGTTTACGAATACGAGCCCCTCGTTTATGACAAACTTGGCCTCTCCGCCGGTACCTGCGACGGCAGCATATTTCAGCATGGAGTCGAGCTTTATATATTCGGTCTCAATACTTATTTTTTCCATTTATTTCATTTTCCAATCCGGATTTTTATCATGCGTGCAGTCTGACCGGCAGCACCATGTACGTGAAGTTCTCCGTCCCGTCTGCGGCCCTGATTATACAGGGAGAGGATGGAGTGTTTATGCATATAAGCAGCTCATCCTTCGCGGCGGCCTTGAGCGCGTCCTTCAGATATCTGTCGTTAAATCCGATCTGCAGCCCTTCGCCGCTTCCCTCGCAGGTGCATATATCCTCGGCGCGGCCTATAGGGGTTACACAGAGGCAGTCAATACTTCCGTCGTTGAAGCTGATACGCACGGGGCTGGTGTTCCTCTCGCTGACTATGAGAGACACGCGGTCTATGACCGACATAAACTCTCCCTTGTCTACCTTAAGCTGATACTTGAAGTTATCGGGGATTGAACGGCGATAGTTGAGGAATTCTCCCTCAAGACGTCTGGAAACTATTACCGTCTCGCCTATGGCGAAGGATATATGCTTCGCGCCGACAGATATGGAAACCGGAGCGTCCTCATCTGCGCAGATCTTCTCAACGTCGCTGAGTGTGGTGCCGGGTACGACGAAGCTGCAGTTTTCAAGCTTTGAGCTCTCCAGCTTCTCTGACCGCTTTGCGAGCCTGTAGCCGTCCACTGACACAAGAGTTAGTTCTTCCCCGTCTATCTCAAAGAGCGTACCCGTGTATATCGGTCTCGCGTCGTCTCCGGATACGGCGAAGATGGTCTGGTTTATCATGCTCTTGAGTATATTCTGCGGGAGCGTGATATTGTTTACCGCGTCAAACTGAGGCATCTCCGGATAATCCTCCGGATTCATGCCTATTATGTTGAACTCGCTCTTGCCGCATTTGATATTCACGTTATCCCTGTCGTCCACAGTGACGGAAACAATTCCGTCCGGCATGCGGCGTATCATCTCGCCGAAAAGCCTCGCGCCGACGACTATGGAACCGCGCTGTTCGATGTCGGCCTCTATGCCGGTGTATATGCCCTTTTTAAGATCGTAGCCGGTCACGGTTATTTTATCCCCGGCCTTTATAAGCAGGCCCTCCAGCGCGGGGATAGGGCTCTTGCTCGCGGTTGCTCTCGAAGCTATGGAACATGCTGCCTGCAGAAGGTACTTCTCACATGTAAATTTCATTTCGGTTCCTCCTGAAAAAATTCTTTTATAAAAATAAATCTTATAATTTTAGTAGCAATAGTAGTAGGCGTTTTTTTTGTGGAAAACTGGCTCCGGCAATTGATTTCCGGGACTTTTCCGTGTTGATATTTTTGTGGGGCTTTCCGGCGCTTTCAACAGCCTTTATCAGCCGTAAAATTATCAACAGCTGTTTTATAACATTTCAACACATGGTCTGTGGAAAGCTCAGACGGAGTTTATGTTTGACGTGATGTCTCTTACGGTGCCAGCCATTGAGGGGTCGTTTTTAAGCAGATCCTCTATTTTGCGTATGGAGTTGAGCACGGTGGCGTGGTTTCTGTCCTCATACTGTGCTCCTATATCCTTCAGCGACAGGTTTGTCAGCGAACGCATCAGATACATGGACACCTGTCTTGCCGTGGCCATGTTTTTTGTGCGGTTCTGGCCTCGCAGATCCTCTTCCTTGAGCGAGTAATACCTCGCGGTTTCTCTGATTATGCAGTCGGGCGTGGGAATGTACGTGCCTGTTCTTATGACGTCCTTGATGGCGCGCTTTACTGAGTCTATCGTGATGACGTCGTCAAGTATCTCCCTGTATGCTGTAAGCCTCCTTACAACGCCCTCTATCTGCCTTATATTGGAGGTAATGTTAGTGGCGATGTATTCGACGGCGTCGTCGGAAAGGATCAGGCCGAGCTGGGCCGCCTTGTTTCTGGTTATGGCCATTCTCGTCTCAAGATCCGGCGGCTGGATATCGGCCATGAGGCCCCATTCAAAGCGGGTACGCAGACGGTCGTCGAGCAGTGACATTTCGAGCGGCGGCCGGTCGGAGGTTATTACTATCTGATTCCCGGCCTCAAATATGTTGTTGAAGGTGTGGAAAAACTCATCCTGCGTGGACTGTTTGCCGGAAATAAACTGGATATCGTCCACCAGAAACAGATCGACGTTTCTGTACTTTGTGCGGAACTCCTCTGCCTTGCCGTCTTTGATGGATTTGACCATCTGGTTTGTGAATTCGTCGCCCTTGATGTACGCTATGGTCTTTTCGGGTGAGCGGGAATGTATGGCCTGTCCAATGGCGAGCAGCAGATGTGTTTTGCCGAGGCCGGAGTTGCCGTAGATAAACAGGGGATTATAGGTCTTGCCGGGGTTCTCGGCGACGGCGACGGCGGCTGCATGGGCAAATTTATTTGAGCTGCCGACGATGAAACGGTCAAAGGTATAGCCTTCCATCTCCGGCAGAGAGTTTTCCGCCTTCTTCTTGCTTGAAAAGTCGTTCACCTCGTCCCCTGCAAGAATAAGCAGGTCAAAGTCACACGCGAATATATCCGACAGAACCGACTTTATGCTGTCGCTGAAGCGGCTGTTTATAATATCGCGCTTGAACTCCGTCGTTGTGTGCAGAACAAGACGGCAGTCCTCTATATCGACCGGAGTGCAGTCGGAAAACCAGGTGTTTATCGCAGTCGGCGTCAGCTGCTGGGAAAGGATTTCTATTACCTTATCCCATATATCGTTGAGTGAATTCATCCCCATACATACTTACCTCAAACAAAGCGTATTCAACTACAATATTATACCAGACAGACATATCAATTTCAAGGTTAAGGAAGATATTAAATATAATAAAGAAGAAAAAAACCAAAAAAAACAGACGGGAATAATCCCGTCTGTAATTTTTTGGATACGTATTTTGTTATTTTTTGGGTATGAGGACCTTTGTGCCGCCCATGTAGGGCCAGAGCACCTCGGGAATGGTCACGCTGCCGTCGGCCTGCAGATGGTTTTCAAGGAAAGCGATGAGCATGCGCGGAGGTGCGACGACGGTGTTATTGAGGGTGTGGGGCAGGTAGGTTTTGCCGTCCTCGCCCTTGACACGCATTTTCAGGCGGCGGGCCTGGGCGTCGCCGAGGTTGGAGCAGGAGCAGACCTCAAAGTATTTCTTCTGTCTGGGAGACCATGCTTCAATGTCGCAGGACTTGACCTTCAGGTCGGCAAGGTCTCCGGAGCAGCACTCGAGCTGACGCACGGGTATCTCCATGCTGCGGAAAAGATCAACGGAGAAGCGCCACATTTTTTCATACCACTTCATGGAATCCTCCGGCCTGCAGACGACGACCATCTCCTGCTTTTCAAACTGGTGTATGCGGTATACGCCGCGCTCCTCTATGCCATGCGCGCCCTTCTCTTTTCTGAAGCAGGGACTGTAGCTTGTGAGTGTCTGGGGCAGTCTGTTCTCCGGGATGATCTGGTCGATAAACTTACCGATCATGGAGTGTTCGCTGGTGCCGATGAGATACAGGTCCTCTCCCTCAATCTTATACATCATGGCGTCCATCTCGGTCTGGCTCATAACGCCTTCGACCACGTTTCCGTGTATCATAAAGGGCGGGATGCAGTAGGTGAAGCCTTTGTTTATCATAAAGTCGCGTGCGTAGGCCAGCACGGCGGAGTGCAGCCGGGCGATGTCGCCCATGAGGTAGTAGAAGCCGTTGCCGGAAACGCGGCCCGCGGCGTCCATGTCGATGCCGTTGAAGCTCTCCATTATGTCGGTGTGATACGGTATCTCAAAATCGGGTACGATGGGCTCGCCGAAGCGCTGTACCTCCACGTTCGCGCTGTCGTCGGGGCCGATGGGAACGGACGGATCAATGATGTTCGGTATGGTCAGCATGATCTCGCGGATACGTTTTGCGTACTCCTCCTCGAGCTTTTCAAGCTCGGCCAGCCTGTCGGCCTGAGCCTTGACCTGAGCCTTGACCTTCTCCGCATCTTCGAGCTTGGAGGGGTCCTTCTTTGCCTGACCCATAAGCATACCTATCTGCTTGGACAGAGTATTGCGGCTTGCGCGCAGATCGCTTGCCTCGGTTATGGCCGCGCGGTTCTTCGCGTCGAGCTCGAGCAGCTCGTCGACCAGCGGGAGCTTTGCGTCCTGAAATTTCTTTTTGATGTTTTCCTTTACCGCATCCGGGTTTTCTCTTATAAATTTGATATCGAGCATTTTCTTTTCTCCTCAGAATTGATTTAATACTGTTTCCCGTTTAAATGCGTCATTTTAACGGGAAATGCAGAGCAGCGTACCGGCGCGTCTACGCGCGGAACCCGCGCTGCTTTGGATGTACGGCGCAGCCTTTGTCTGCTTGTTCACGTATCCCGGTTTTATTTGAGCTTTTTCAGCAGCTGAATAAGCGCTTCCCTGTCGTCCGCGCCGTAGAATGCTATTTCTATCCTGCCGTTTTTCCTGCCGTTGACGAGCTTGACCTTACGTCCGAGATACTGGCTGAGCTCATTTGAGACTTCCGCACTGTAATCGACGCTGATTTTCCCGTCATCTGCGGCCTCTTCGTCCTCTTTTTCCCTGACGAGCTTTGCCGCGAGCTGCTCGGTATTTCTGACGGAGAGATTTTTCTTTATTACCTCCTCAGCTGCCGCGAGCTGCTTTGAGCCGTCGTTTATCGGGATGAGCGCACGGGCATGTCCTGCCGAGAGCTGTCCCTGCTCGACCATTTTTAAAACTGCCGGAGAGAGGCTCAGCAGGCGCATCGCGTTAGTGACTGCCGGACGCGAGCGGCCCACGCTTTTTGCGGCTTCCTCCTGAGTCAGACCGTAGTCCTCGATCAGGGTTTTGTAGCCCTTAGCTTCTTCAATCGGATTGAGGTCTTCTCTCTGCAGGTTTTCTACCAGCGCAAGCTCGGCGGTGCGCCTGTCGTCAGCTTCTATCACGCGGACCGGGACCTCGGACAGACCGGCCATCCTTGCCGCTCTCCAGCGGCGCTCACCGGCAATTATCTGGTAATATCCGCTCGGAAGCCTGCGCGCCGTTATCGGCTGGATAAGGCCGTACTGAGCTATTGAATCCGCGAGATCCTGCAGAGCGCCCTCATCGAAATATTCTCTGGGCTGCTCCAGTCTTGGCTCTACCTTTGATATCGGCAGAGTTATCAGCTCGGACTCATTTTCGTCAAAATTACTCTCGCCGAAAAGCGCGCCGAGACCGGTCCCGAGACCTTTCTTTTCCCTTGCTGCCATAGCTGCCCTCACTTACTGCTTCTGGCCATGAACTCAACGGCCAGTGCCATATATGCCTTGCTTCCCCTGTTGACGCGGTCGTATACCACTCCGGGCAGACCGTGACTCGGAGCTTCGGAAAGCCTGACGCTTCTGGGTATTACGGTGTTGTACACCTTGCTGCCGAGATATTTTCTCAGCTCGTTTTCAACCTGCACCGTGAGATTGGCTCTGGAGTCGTACATCGTGAGTACTATGCCCTCCACGTCAAGCCGGCGGTTGAGATGCCTGGAGCACATCTTGATGCTGGTCATCAGATCGGCTATACCCTCCAGCGCGTAGTATTCGCACTGCATCGGTATGAGCACGCTGTCGGCGGCGACCAGAGCGTTGACGGTCAGCAGCTCCAGTGACGGCGGACAGTCCAGAAAAATATAGTCGTAGTCGCTGTAAAGAGGCATCAGCGCTTCCTTCAGCACGTATTCTCTGCGGTCCTTGTTTATGAGCTCCACAGATGATGCGGCCAGCTCTTTGGAGGCGGGAATGACGTCTCCGTATTCAGTGCTCACAACACACTCCGCGGCGGACGCGCCGTTTATAACCATGTCATAGGTGTTCGGACGCTGACTTTTCGATACGCCCATACCGGAACTGGCGTTGCCCTGTGGGTCGCAGTCGACCAGCAAAATTTTTTTATCCATAAGTGACAGCGCCGCGCATATGTTCACACATGTGGTAGTTTTGCCCACGCCGCCCTTCTGATTAGCCACTGCTAATATTTTAGCCATAGCTGACCTCCTTTATCTCCTGTTGCTGCCGAATATATATGCGATACCGAGCGGTCCGCCTTCGGCGTCTGCTCACTGATGGTACTGTGCGGTATTGTCCATACTCTTTTATCCTGTGTTTTTCGGAAGCGTTATCAGGTATTATAGCAGTAACACGTTTACTTTTCAATGTTTCACATGAAACATTTTATAAAATAGCTGCAGGTACAATCGTCCGTGCAGAGCTGAACTGTCAAAGAATCTTTCCTGAGCAGCGTGATAACTGGGCCGCGGGAAAGCCTGAGGAGCGTGGATCCGCCTTAAATCGGATAAAACGCCGCAGGAAGGGCTGAATTATCGGATTTTTCGGGCGGCTGAAGCGCAGTCAAAAAACGCAGATTATTTTCAACAAGCTGAGCGGCAGGGACAAGTGTCCCTGCCGCAAATCAGTTTATTCCTGCTTATCCTCTTCGGAATCTTTCGTGGGTCCATCTTCCGGCACCGGTTCTTCGTTATCGTCGCCGCAGTCGCCGGTGACTTCCTCATCGGCAGAGTCGCTGTCGATATCCTCGCCGGTTTCGTCGTCAGCGCAGCTAAAGCCGTCGTCCTCCCCTGTCCCGTATTCGTCAAAGTCTGCGGACTGCTCGACGGCGGAGCTCTCCTTTGCGGCTGCCTCCGCTTTGGCTGCCTTAGCCTTTTTCGCTTCTTTGGTATAGTGACCGATACATAAAAAGACTATGCTGATTAAGATCGGAAGATTTGACTGAATATATCCGAGAGTGGTAAAGCCCTCGCTTCCAATGAGCATCATACCCTCAGTCGACCATGTCATTAGCTGAAAAATGAGACAAAGTATACCTGCAATCGTCCAGAACATTTTTATTCCTCCTGTAAGAGACAGACTCTTCACAGGTAAATATAGTGTATGGAAAACAGAATGTCAAGAAAAATGCATAGATGTGCTCCGTGCGTGGAAAAGGATTGGTGTATGTCCCGGCTTGTCACTCTGAAAACCGCGGACGGCAGCCTGCGCGGCTGAGAATCAAAATGACAGAAAAAACTCAGGGTATGTTTCACGTGAAACATACCCTGAGTTACAAACAGACTAATCAGTATGCGACGCCCCAGTAGATCATATGCTTTGCGGGCTTTCCGCAGCAGGCACAGACGTCGTCGAGGCGTTCCTGATCAAAGGGGATGCAGCGGGAGGACATGCCGGCCTTTTCCTTCATTGCCAGCTCACATTCGAGACTTCCGCACCACATGGTCTTGATAAAGCCGCCGTTCTTTTCCTGCAGCTCTTTGGCCTCCTCAATGGAATGAGCCTCATAGGTGTGCTCGTCAAGATTAGCCTTGGCTTTTATATACAGGCCTTTCTGTACATCGTCAAGCAGGCCGGGCAGACGTTCGGTGAGTTCATCAAGCTTTACGGTGATCTTCTCGCCGTTGTCGCGGCGGACAGCCATGCATACCCCGTTCTCAATATCGCGGGGGCCGATCTCTATACGCAGAGGCACGCCCTTCATCTCATACTGCGCGCATTTCCAGCCGAGACTGTTGTCGCTGGCGTCAATACGTGTACGGAAGCCAGCGGCCTTTACTGCCTCATAAACGGCGGTCGCCTTCTCAATGACGCCCTCCTTGTGCTGCGCGACAGGAACGACGATGACCTGCACTGGAGCAATGCGCGGGGGCAGGACCAGACCGCTGTTGTCGCCGTGGGTCATGATGATGCCGCCGATGATACGGGTGGACAGACCCCAGGAGGTCTGCATGGGGTATTTCTGAGTGTTGTCCCTGTCGGTGAAGGTAATTCCAAACTGCTTGGCAAAGCCGTCGCCGAAAAAGTGGCTGGTACCGGACTGCAGAGCCTTCTTGTCGTGCATCATGCACTCGATGGTGTAGGTGTTGACTGCGCCGGCAAATTTTTCCTTGTCGGTCTTGTTGCCGCGGATGACTGGCATCGCAAGATAATTCTCGCACAGGTCGGCATATACCTCGAGCTGATGCAGAGTCTCGTTGCGGGCCTCTTCCTCGGTGGCGTGGAGGGTATGTCCTTCCTGCCAGAGAAATTCACGGCCGCGCAGGAAGGGACGGGTGGTCTTTTCCCAGCGGAGCACGGAGCACCACTGATTATAAAGCATAGGCAGATCACGCCAGGAGTGTACGACATGGCTCCAGTGATCGCAGAAAAGCGTTTCGGAGGTGGGACGGATGCAGAGGCGCTCCGGCAGCTCCTCGCTGCCGCCTACCGTGACCCATGCGCACTCGGGGGCAAAGCCCTCGACATGATCCTTTTCCTTCTGCAGCAGGCTCTCGGGTATCAGCATGGGCATGGATACGTTTTCGTGCCCGTCTCTCTTGAACATCCCGTCCAGAATCTTCTGGATATTTTCCCAGATAGCGTAACCGTAAGGGCGCAGAATAAAGCAGCCCTTTACGCCGGAGTAGTCGACAAGCTCAGCCTTGGTGCACACGTCGGTAAACCACTGGGCAAAGTCGACCTCCATATCGGTTATCTGTTCTACTCTTTTCTCTTTTGCCATAAATATACCTCACTTTTCGCCAGGGCCCTTGCCCCGCCGTATTTACGGATAAAACCGTATTATGCTATTCTAAATGCAATGCAATTGCTTGTCAATACTGCTTTCCTGATTTTTATGACGGTACGTGTAGGTGTTACGATGATGTGTGACAAAAAGTAAAAAAAGATAGCGAATAGGAGTGGCCTGTATTAAGGTTGAGTTGTCCAGACAAAACCGAAAGGCAGGTGCCACCCTATTCGCCATGGATAAGATAACACAAACGATG
>JAQXKZ010000056.1 GCA_029010715.1 Clostridiales bacterium | reverse complement strand
CATCGTTTGTGTTATCTTATCCATGGCGAATAGGGTGGCACCTGCCTTTCGGTTTTGTCTGGACAACTCAACCTTAATACAGGCCACTCCTATTCGCTATCTTTTTTTACTTTTTGTCACACATCATCGTAACACCTACACTGTCAATGGCGAACGTTCGACAGGCTGTGCACCGGACCGGCGGATATGTCCGCAGAATGTATTATGTGCCGCGCACGTAAAAGTATGCCTGCGATGCCGGCGGGCAAAAGTCTCGCGCCGGTTTTTTGAACTGTCCCGCCCTGACGGCCTTTTGCGCGAGCCGTCACCCGCGCATTGCCTTGAAGAATTTAAGATTTTTGATTATCAGGTCAGACTTCCACCAGTTTTTGGATATATGCCACTGCTCGGGGTAGTCGGACCAGACCCATGTGACGGCCCATGTGCCGTCGGCCTGCTGACTGTCGGATATGAATTCGCATTCGAAATCGCACAGCTCGCTGCAGCCGGCGTAAAAGTCGCTGTCCTTTGAGTCTATGAACAGCGAGGGCTTGCAGACGTATTCGACCGCCCACACGGAGGTATCGCGAGTCAGCGTGCGGCTTATCTGCCGGTTCAGCAGGTCCCTGAATTCGTCGGGATCAACGGCGCCCCAGGCCTTGCCGCCGCGCAGGTAGCCGTATAATTCGACAAAGCAGGAGACCGTGTGCATGGACTCGAGCGGGAAGTTGGTCTTAAAGAACGAGTACGCCTCCTGCAGCAGCCTGAGCGCCGTCTGATACAGCTCACTGCCGGGCTGCGCATATTTCAGGATGAAGCCCGTGAAGCATGCCGTCGGGTTATATGAAACTTCATGTGAAGGCGAGTAAGTCCACCATGGGGCGTGGGGCGCGTCGTTATTTGACGGCACGGTGTTTGCCCATGTGTGACCGTCAAAGTCCATGCCGGAGGATAGATACTTCAATATGCCCTGTATAACGGGGTGCTCTGCGTCCTCCAGACCTGTTTCTTTTATTATCTCCGTTGCCGTCCAGGTCTGGACAGGCGACGAATCGGGGGTCCAGCAGTCCGGCTCAAGCCCGTGGCCGAAGCCGCCGTCCTCATTCTGATAGGCGGCGAGAATTTTCAGCACGCTGTCCCGGTCTCCGTTTTCAAAGAGATACATCCAGCGCGCCAGATCGAGAGGTCTCGCGTTGCGGTATATAAAAGCTCCGGATTTTTCAATGTCCATGTTTTTCCTCCATACAGCGGCACATCCTTTCCGGCGTCTCGGAAAGGACAGGCCGCCGTGTCAAAATAATTCCTGCGGCTTCGAAACAGTTTGTTCATCAGGCGCCGAGAGCTTTATTATATGTCGGCGTTTCCGTAAACGACTCGTAGCGGTACGGTTCGCTCTCCTTCCATGCTTCCGGAGGCGCCGGCTCCTGTATCTCCTCAATTATCAGCCCGGAGCGTCTATATATCTGCGCGTATACGTCGCGTCGCCCTGAATAAACCGAGCCCCGGACCCCTGCGCTTCTGCCTTGCGCAGCGCGATGCCGAGCATTTCATCCGACAGGTCAATGCCGGTTATCTGCGCGGGGTGCTCCCGCTCCGGCATAAATGTGAAAATTCCGGTCCCGCAGCCGAGGTCGAGAACGGTTTTCCCGGCCAGCTCCGGCAGCATTTCGCGGACGGCAGGCCATTCGGTATTATAGCTGTATGAGTCTTCGGCATTGTTAAAAAGCTCATAGGCTTTTGCCGTGGCGTTCCAGTCCTCAAGTATGCTGTTCATATGCACCTTCACATATTCATGCTTTCCTTATTATATTATAGCATCATCAATCCGGCGCACACATGCCGGAGGCCGGAGAATAAAAAAGCTGAAGAAATTTCTCCCTTCAACGCCGCCTATATTACCACATTTTCGCACTTTTTTCAAGGCTTGTAATTTATATCCGGTCAGTGTATATAGAATTACACCGGCAGACACGGAAGGGGAGGAGCGCATGGACAATTTGCCCGGCCTTATAATAAAGGCGAACGAGCTCATGACAGAAAACGAGAAGCGGGAAATAAAAGCCTGCAACGATTTTACGCGCCGTTACGGACTCAGTCTGAACGACGCGGAGATTGCCGAGCTGTGCATATGCAGGGAGGAGGCACTGAAAGCCAGCGGCCGCGTCGAGTTCGGCGGCGGAGTACTGCCAAAGCTGATAAGGGCTTTCTGCGACTCGCCGTATCTGGAGCGCGACAGCTATGAAAGCACGCTGGCGGAGCTTCAGGAGGCGTTTTATTACTGCAAGACGGAGTCGATGGACATGCTCAGCGACGACGAGCTTATAGAGCTTATGGTATCCGTTTTCAACGGGAGGGCGCAGGGCTCTGTAGATTTTCTTCTCGGCACGTCGCTGGACGCCATGTGCAGATACGCAAAGCGCGGGCGGGTCCCGGATAATACCGTAGAGGCAGGCGATGTGCTTTGAGTGAACGGGAGGAGCGCTGCGCCCTGCTCAGCCGCCTGCCGGCGGAGGAGCAGCAGGAGATATTCGCCGGGTTGTGGGAGCTGCTTAAATGGCAGGCCGGAAAGTATACGGGCGGGGACAGCAGCTCCATGTCCGCAGGGAGAGCGCGTGAGCTGCTCGGCTCCCTGCTGTACACGCTCTCCGTCGTGTCGGAAAACGACGGAGTCCCGCCGGAGAAACTTCTCAGGAGCGACCTGAAAAGCGTCGTCCGTCGCGGGCAGGACATACTGGCACATAAGCGCAGCGAGGTAAAGGAACTGTGGAGCTCTGTGTGCCTGAGCGCCCCGAGGACGGAAAACGCGTACTATACCGCTACGCTTAAAAGCATCGGCCGCTTTTTCGGCAGCTATGAGGTCATCTATGACGCGCATCAGATACCCTGCGATATAGATTATCCTCTGCTCTGCCCGGTCCCGGAGACGGTACCGGGGATAAGCTATGTGGAGGAATACCTGCGCCGCGCCGGCATTGAGAACCGTTTTATGAACTGCTTCCCGGCAGAAAACGTCAAGGGTCTGCTTTCTTCCGCCGTCCCCGGTTATTGGGACCTGATGGTTAATCTCTGCGAACCGGTACTTGCGAATGCGGCCGGGCGGGCGATGCTTGGCCTGGACGTCCGGCCCCTCGATATTTCACCGGAGCAGCGGAGCGTTCTGGCGCGCCGTTTATCCGGCAGGACGGCGGAGGAGCTTAGGGCGCTTTTTGACGCGGCGGTTTCATATGCCTGTGTAAGTCTCGGCTTTCCCGACGGGGCCGTGAGTGAATATCTTCGGGAAGCGGCGCACGGACTGGCAGTCCGTGTGTCGGAGGCCGCAAAGCACGGGGAGATGCAGCATGTTTTTTTCTCTGTGAACCGGGCGTTTCACGGCGGCGAATGAAGCGCTGAAGCGACGTCCCGTTTTTGATAAACTACTTCAAAATACTCGCATACGCATTCCATGTCCTCGTTGAACTCAATGCCGAAATCCTCGCGGCATTCGCGTGTGAACAGCTTTTTGTGCTCGCGCTTCCAGTAGTCCAGAGATTTGTCTCCCTCGCCCTCGATGCGCGCATACTCCGGCGTTATGTCTCTGAACCTGACGGTCTCGACCTTCGTAATACGCGTTATGCAGCACGGCCTCTCATGGCTGTCGAGGATGACGGAGTAGCTGCCGGCTTTGGGAAGTTCCTCGTTTGCGAGCTCGTAGAGGCATTTGAGCCCGGTGGTCGCGCGTTTATCGCCGCTGAGGAGCCAGCCGAGGATAATATCTGCGCTCTCGGGATAACCGTAACAGTACGCGTCGTATTCTTTTATATCCAGCCCTGACTCACTGACGAATCTTTCAATTCCGGTCATTTCGGTCCTCCTGTCCTTGCTCTCAAAGCGTGGTTGTTATACGCTCGCGCAGCCGGCGGGGAAGCGTCCTGCGAACGTCAGCTGAGCTTCAGCAGCTCTTTTATCCCGTCCAGACAGGAGGCAAAATATATGCCGCGCTGCTTATCCTCCGAGGACAGGCCCATTTCTATCATATGCTGCAGCAGCGCCTTCAGGCTGTCATAATAGCCGTTGAGATTGTACAGTATGCACGGTGCGCTGAGCTTCTTCAGCGACACCAGCGACATCACCTCGGAGATCTCCTCCAGAGTTCCGGTGCCGCCGGGAAACGCGATGAAAGCGTCGCCGAGTTCTATCATCTTCGCTTTGCGCTCGGGCATGTCCTGAGTCACGATCAGTCTGGTTATGGCGTCGTACTCATATCCCTCGTCGATGAAAAACCGGGGCTCTACTCCCGTCACCTCACCGCCCGCCATGAGGACGCTTTCCGCAAGCTCTCCCATAAGCCCGGATTTGGAGCCGCCGTAAATCAGGGCGTTTCCGCTCGCTCCTATCCAGGTCCCGAGCTCTCTGACCGCTTTTTTCAGGGAGGGATCGTTCCCCTCATTTGAACCAAGGTATACAGTGATATTCATGTG
>JAQXKZ010000055.1 GCA_029010715.1 Clostridiales bacterium | reverse complement strand
CCTGCCCACCAACAAGAACGTTTTTGAGAAGCAGCTCAAAGACGCCATGGTGGTCGAATACCAGAAGGACCCCAACGGAAACTATCTGCTTGACGAGAACGGCGAGCGTATCCCGGTTTCCAAGGGCAGCGTTTCCGACGGCATAAACACCTACGAAGTATACGCCACCACCGAGGAGGAGGCACAGCAGCTCCGCGAAGTGACGGCCACCACGACCAAGATGATGAATCGCGACCAGAGCATCATGGACATTGTAAGTGAGCAGGCTGCAGCATATTTCTCGGGACAGAAAACGGCCGAAGAGGTCGCAAAGCTCATTCAGAGCAAGGCCAGCATTTACATAAACGAGCAGAGATAAGCGTATTACGGGCATAAGCATTCCCCCGGCCGCCGGCCGGGGGAATTTTTCGTAAGCTTTAATTTCAGGGCGGCAGCGCATGGTCCGCCTTCGGCACCGCAGCGCGCAGCAGCCCGGAACCGATTACAGCCTTTACTGAATCTGCAGTATCAAATGGACGGCTATCGCGGCAAACATCGCAAGCGAGTACCGGCGGTGCCAGTACATTTTCTTTTTTGCATCCTTTGTCATATGACAGGCCGCGATAAGCACAAGGCTCACCGCGAACGCGGCAAAGCCGCTGACCGGCAGCCACACCGTGCAGCTGCCAAGCAGCTTCAGCACGAGTATCATATGCAGCAGGCCCGCCAGCAGAAACACGGCGCTGGCAGCCTCATGCAGCCTCATCAGGAAAGCGTTGGCCCTGCGGGCGCCAAGCTTCCGGAGCGGGTATTTTGCCGCGAGAAGTACAAAGCAGGTAAGCGTGATGTATCCGGTTACGTAAGTCACGGCTGCTCTCCTTTTTATTTTATCTCAGAGACGTATCTTACAACATAATCGACAAAGCGGCGCGTCGCCGGGCCGGCCTTGCTGCCGGCGGCAATGGCTATGCCGATGGTGCGTTTGGCTTCAGGTATCAGCGGCAGAATCTGCAGCTCATCATGCCGTCCCTTCAGCAGCAGCTCCGGCATGATGCTTATGCCGAGGCCCTGCTCGACCATGGCGATGACCGCATAGTCGTCCTTGGTGTAAAAGCGGACGTTAGGCTTGACGCCGGCGGCACCGAGCGCTCGCCGTGCGTCGTGCGCGGAGCTCTCCAGGAGGCTGATGAAGGGCTCATGCTCGCACTCGACCAGCGGAAACTTAGGATAATTCTCATAGCGGCTGTGCCTGGGGAGGATAGCCAGAAGCCGGTCCTCCATAAGAGCAATGCACTCGCAGTCGACCCCGGAGGGCATCGCTACGAAGCCAACGTCCACACTGCCGTCCGAAAGCCACTGCTCCACATCGTGATAGTCGCCGTTGAGCAGTTTAAAATCAACCTTGGGGTAATCATGCTGGAACTCCTTCAGAACCGTCGGCAGCCAGTGGACGGCGACCGAGGTAAAGGCGCCTATGCGCACGGTGCCGGATTCAAGCCCGCGTATGGCAGAGGCCGTCTGTCTCAGCTGCTCGGCGCTGCTGAGCAGATTCCTTACCGCGGGCATGAGCCGCTCACCCTCCTCCGTCAGACGGACGCCGGCGCGGCTGCGTATAAGAACCGCAAAGCCGAGTTCTTTTTCAAGGCTGTCTATGCTGTGGCTCACCGCGGACTGCGTACAGCCCAGTTGGGCGGACGCCCTGGTCAGACTCTTTGTTTCCACGACCGCAGTCAGCACGCGGTATTTATCCAGATTCATCGGCGCTCCTTCATGAATTTCTCTCATCTTAATATGAATAACATTATGGTACGTTATATTATATCCGGATTTTACGAATTTTGCAACGATTTTTTTATTATACGGAGCTTGCGGAAATTTCAAATTGACGTATAATCCTAGCATGTTTCGAAAAGAGAGGGACCTGTATGTTTACCACTTCAACGATCTGTATTCTGATCTCCGTAGTTGTGTACCTGCTGGGTATGCTGGCGATCGGCATCGTCTATTCCAAGAACTCGAACTCCGAGGATTTCTACCTCGGCGGCAGAAAGCTCGGACCCATCGTCACGGCGATGAGCACCGAAGCATCCGATATGAGCGCTTATCTGCTGATGGGCGTGCCCGGGCTCGCTTTCTTCTGCGGCGTGGCAGAAGCGGGCTGGACCGCGATAGGTCTGGCAGTCGGTACATATCTCAACTGGCTGATCGTGGCCAAAAGGCTGAGACAGTATTCGGCAAAGATAAACGCGATCACCGTGCCTGATTTTCTGGCACAGCGTTTCCGCGACAACACCAAGCTCATCGAGACCATCGGCGCCATAGTCGTCATAGTTTTCTTCGTACCGTATACCGCTTCCGGCTTCGCCGCCTGCGGCAAGCTGTTCAACAGCCTTTTCGGTTTTGACTACATGACCTCCATGATAATCTCCGCGGCCGTCATCGTCGCCTACTGCGCGACCGGCGGATTCATGGCCGCCTCCGTCACGAGCCTTATACAGAGCATCGTTATGACGCTGGCGCTCATCGTTGTGCTTATATTCGGCATAAACGTCTCCGGCGGCTGGGACGCCGTCATAGCCAACGCCCGGGAGATCCCCGGCTACCTGAGCTTTACCTCCAGCACCAACATCTACGCCGCCTCGGCCGGGAAGTATTCCACGTTCATGATAGCCTCAACGCTTGCCTGGGGCCTCGGTTACTTCGGCATGCCCCATATCCTGCTGCATTTCATGGCGATCGGCGATGAAAACAAGCTTAAGATCAGCCGCCGCGTCGGCTCCATCTGGGTCGTAATTTCCCTGAGCGTAGCGGTCGTGATCGGCGTCATCGGCTACAGCATGGCCAAGGCCGGAGCACTTGCAATGCCCGCGACCGAGGCAGAGGCCGAAAACATGATAGTCAACGTCTCCGCGCTGCTGTCTTCCTACGGCATACTCCCCGCCATAGTCGCCGGCCTTATCATCGCCGGTATTCTCGCCGCGACCATGTCCACCGCCGATGCTCAGCTGCTGGCCGCCGCCTCCGGCGTGACCCACAACATACTCACCAACGTATTCGGCATCAAGCTCTCCGACAAAAAGACCATGACCATAGCCCGTTTAACCGTTGTATTTGTCGCGGTGCTCGGCGTGATCTTCGCAAGCGACCCCAACAGCTCCATCTTCCGCGTCGTCTCCTTCGCATGGGCCGGCTTCGGCGCCACCTTCGGCCCCGTGATGCTCCTCGGGCTGTTCTGGAAGCGCTGCAACAAGTGGGGCGCAATGTCCGGCATGCTCGCCGGCGGCCTGATGGTATTCGTATGGAAGTACCTCATCGCTCCTCTCGGCGGCGTCCTCGCGATATACGAGCTGCTGCCCGCATTTATTATCTCCTCGATTGTTATAGTAGTCGTCAGTCTGCTGACTCCCGCTCCCGGGAAGGAGATCACCGACGAGTTCGAATCCGTAGGCGTCACGGCCTGAGACACCCCTCAGGCTCCCCCGCGCCTCACCTGTCACACTCTCAGCAGGGTCCCTGACAGTATGCAAAGCCCACCGGGATTTACCCGGTGGGCTTATTTTAGGTCTGTTCAATTATCAGCCGCCGGGGTTTATCTGACGCGCTCAAAGCCGCCTTCGTCCGGCATCTCGGCAGCTTCCTCCTCCGCCGGCTCGACGGTACCGTCGACGGACTTATTTGCCTTACGCCTGTCCTTCAGATTAGCGAAAAGTATCCAGTTGTACAGGATCAG
>JAQXKZ010000054.1 GCA_029010715.1 Clostridiales bacterium | reverse complement strand
TGACCGTAAGCCCCTGTACAACACGCTCGTCGACAAATACGAGGTCCGGAAATACATCGCCGGAATAATAGGCGAGCGGTATCTTATCCCCCTTGTCGGCGGCCCGTGGAACAGCCCGGATGAAATAGATTTTGACGCTCTGCCCGAGCAGTTCGTCCTCAAGTGCACCCATGACAGCGGCGGTGTTGTTATCTGCAAGGACAAGTCGAAGCTGGATATCCCCGCCGTTAAAGCAAAGCTTAATAAACACCTGAAGCGGAACTATTACTGGACAAACCGCGAATGGCCGTATAAAGACGTTAAGCCGCGTATCATAGCCGAAAAATATATGGAAGACGAAAGCGGCGGGCTGACCGACTATAAGGTATTCTGCTTTGACGGTGAACCGAAGCTTCTGCTCATGGTTACAGACAGAGGGTCGGATGAGGTCACAAAACGTGATTTTTTCGATATGGATTTCAACAACCTTCATTTTACGAATTCTGCCGGCCCCAACTCAGACAAAGAGCTTAAAAAGCCTGCCTCTTTCAAGGAAATGCTTCAGGTGGCAGCGGAGCTGTCGGCCGGAATGACGCATCTGCGTGTAGACATGTACGAGGCAGAGGGAAAAGTATATGTCGGGGAGCTTACCCTGTATGACGGCGGCGGCTTATTAGCTTTGGACCCGCCGGAATGGAACGGTATCCTCGGAACGTGGATACGGCTGCCGGAATGCAGATAAAAGGAGCTTCACATGGACAAAAATATCAAATTCAGCATTATGACTCCGGTATATAATGTCGAGCAATATCTGCCGGAATGCATCGAGTCTGTGCTGGGCCAGACATACGGAAATTTTGAATTCATCCTGGTTGACGACGGCTCGCCCGACCGCAGCGGCGAGATATGCGACGAGTACGCGAAAAGGGACGGCCGTATCAGGGTGTTTCATAAGGAAAACGGCGGTCCGGTTATGGCCAGGCTTTTCGCCTTGGACAAGGCGTGCGGGGAGTACAATGTATTTCTTGACTCAGACGATTACCTTGAGCTCAATGCCCTGGAAACACTCAACCGCCATATAGCCGAAAGCGGCGCGGACTGCATCATTTACGGCTTCAAATGGCTGAAGCCCGGGAGAACGGAAGAAGTCGTATGTAAAGATTGTCTCTGCGGACGCCGGATAACGGATAAACGCGGGATATACAATATAGTCCTGAACAATGAAGGATTCAATATGTTGTGGCGTAAATGCGTGAAATCGACGTGCTTTGACGGACGCGACCACAGCAGGCACTATCATATTAAACGGGGCGAGGATCTGCTTCAGTCGCTTGAGATCCTGGAAAATGCCGGCAGCTTCCTGTTCATACCGGAAACACTGTACTGTTACCGTGTAAACCCTGCAAGCATTACCCACTCAGACAGCTATGAAGGGTACAGGGCAAACTTTGAGGTACGGGAAGCAGTGCTGGAATTTCTGGGAAAGAGCGGGGTTTTTACCGAAGAGGATTATGACCGCCTGCGCAATAATGATATGGACAGAGTGGCTGTTGAGCTCAAGCGCATATGCCGCTACGCACCGACAAGAGAGGCAAAACGCGCGGCAATAGCCTCCATACGTGACAGCGCTTATTACAAACACTTCCTGGAGCCGGGCTACAGACCGGCCAGCCCGCTGCCGGGGGACGAGCGTCCGGACGGACTGCGCGCGTTTACGAACAGGCTAACCGCCAAACTGCTCGCGGCGCGCCGATATGACGCAATAATCACGCTCAACGGCCTTATGTACAAAACAGCGAAGGCGTTGGGAGCAAGATAGACCCGGAAGGCGTGACAATGGACAAAGCAACCGTAATAAAATCACTGATATACAAGTTTACAGAACGCTTTTCAGTCAAGTGCATAGGGCTTGTGATAAGCATAATCCTTGCTAGATTGCTGGCTCCCGAAGTGTTCGGACAGCTTGCGCTGCTGACGGTATTCACTGATCTTTCGCTCACTTTGATAGATGGCGGACTCAACTCGGCTCTGGTACAGAGCAAAGAGACGGACGAGAGGGACTACTCGACAGTGTTTATAATAACGCTTGCGCTGTCGGTGCTGATGATAGCAGTGCTGTACTTCGCAGCGCCTGTGATCGCTTCATTTTATAAAAGCACGGCGCTTATAAAGCCGCTGCGCTTCTACTCGCTGTCGCTCCTGTTCAGCGCCTTTAATTCCATACAGGTGGCGAGGATGCAGCGCGCAATGCGCTTTCGTGAAATGATGTACTGCAGCCTTGCCGCGACCATTACAGCCGGTACGCTGGGTATACTGCTCGCCTACATGGGCGCGGGGCTGTGGGCTCTCGTTGGCTACTATTTCACGCATATCGCGGTGAACTGCTTTGCCATGCTCTTCGCGAACCGTTGGGTGCCGCACGGCAGGTTTTCAAAGGACAGCGCGAAGCGTCTCTACGGCTTCGGGATAAAGATGCTCGCCTCGTCAATGATAACGACGATATACAACGACATCCGCCCGCTCATAATCGGGAAGAAGTTTTCAACCGCCGACCTCGGCTATTACGAACGCGGACAGCGCTTCTCAACGACTGTGTCGCTGAATCTCGATACCGCGGTGCAGTCGGTCATGTTCCCGGTCATGGCACAGGCGCAGGACGATAAAAAGCAGGTGCGCGCAATGCTCAGGCGCGCGCAGACCATGGGTGAGTTTATAATTTTCCCGGCGATGGTCGGCATGGCCGCCGTGGCGGAGCCGATGGTGCGCCTGCTGCTGACGGAGAAATGGATGCCCTGCGTCATATTCGTGCAGATACTGTGCGTCGCCGAGATGCAGGTGCCGCTTACCTCGTCTAATCTCGTGGTCGTGAAAGCCTTGGGACGCAGCGATATTCTGATGAAGCAGGAGATCCTGCGCAGAACTTTGATGATAATTGTGCTGCTCGTCACCGTGTTTGCCTTTCACTCGGTCGTGGCCATTGCCTGCGGCTTCCTGTTCAGCGCGTGGCTGGACGCGTTCGTCACCTCAATGCCGGTGAAGAAGCTGCTCGGCTACGGCTTTGCCGATCAGGCGAAGGACATGTGGCGCAGCGCGCTGGCGGCGGTGATAATGGGAGCGGTCGTGGCGGCGCTCAACCTCCTGAATGTGCCGGACGCGGCAAAGCTCATAATACAGATAATTACCGGCGCGGCGGTGTATGCCGCCGCCTGCTGGATACTGAAGGTGGAGAGCCTGAGATACATCCTGAACATGCTGAAGAAGCGCGGCGCGAGGAGAGCGCCAGACAAGAATACAGAGAAAAACATTAACGACGCTCATTGAGCTGAAACGGGGCGCAACATATGAAGAAAGTCGGAGCATGGATACTGAAGGCGATAGCCGGGGGCGTGGCAGCGCTCCTGGCGCTCAACGCTTTCTGTATGCTTTACTATAATGTCCCGGTACACTATACGAATCCGGACGGCTCAACGGAATATAAGTGGGAGAGCTCCAGCTTTTACAGCAAAGGGACCGAGGGCTTCGCGTGGGGCGTGACGAACAACGACGGCTTCAACAACCTGAAGGACTATACCCCCGGCGAGAAAATAGACATTCTGCTTATGGGCTCGTCACACATGGAGGGCTTCAACGTCGCGCAGGACGAGAACGCCGCTGCGGTGCTCAACGAGCTTTTTGCGGGGGAAAAATATACATACAATATCGGCACGGCGGGGCATACGCTGCTCTACTGCATAAAGCATCTCGACGCGGCGCTGGATACCTATGCCCCGGCTGGATACGTCGTTATTGAGGCCGCGAGCGTCGATTTCGCCGCGGAGGACATGGAGGCGGTTGTGAACGGCACGTTCGCGGATATCCCGTCGCATACCGGCGCTCTGATAACGCTGCTGCAGAAGCTGCCCTTTCTGCGCCTGTTCTACACGAAGATGTTCAAGGACGCAGACGCTGCTGCCGCGGAGCCCGCGCCGGCCCTGCCGCAGCAGAGCACCGGCAGGGATTACCGAGCGGAGCTCGGACCGCTGCTGGACATGGTCGCCGGCAGCTGCCGTGAGCACGGAGTGCAGCCGGTAATAGTCTACGACACGGACATCAGGGTTGACGCGCAGGGACGCGCCTATACGACGGCGGACGAGGACAGGATCACGGATTTTGCCGCAGTCTGCGATGAAAAGGGAATAGCCTTTGTCGACACCAGAGACAGCTTTATCGAGAACTACAACAGCACCTATGAGCTGCCCTGCGGCTTTTCCAACACAAGCCCCGGAGCGGGACATATAAACAGAGTCGGACATAGGCTGTTCGCGCTTGATGTCTACGGGGCGATCACCGGGCTGGAGGGCAGATGAGATGGCATTCAACAGTCTGAGCTTCCTTGTGTTTTTCGTGATCGTGGCGGCGGCGATGGCGCTGACGAACACGGCGGCGCTAAAGCGTCTGCTCAGCGGAAAGCTTATCGGTTTCCGTCACGTGCTGCTCCTGCTTGCAAGCTATGTGTTCTACGGCTGGTGGAACTGGAAATGCTGCCTGCTCCTGCTTATGCTCACGGCGGTCGCCTTTTTCAGCTCGCAGTCCTGCCGGAAGAGCCGCTTCGCGCTGTGCGCCGGCGTGATATTCCCGCTGCTGGTGCTGGGCATATTCAAGTATTTCAACTTTTTCGTTGAATCCTTCTGTGAGCTTTTCGGCATCATCCGCCGCGGCTCGCTGAATTTAATCCTGCCTGTCGGAATCTCCTTTTACACCTTTCAAGCCCTGAGCTACATAATTGACGTCCACCGGGGAAAAATCGGGGCGGAGAAGAGCTTTGTCAAGGTCGCGCTGTACATAGGCTTTTTCCCGCAGATCGTCTCCGGGCCCATTGTCAAGGCCGGGGAATTCCTGCCGCAGCTGGACGAGGACAGGAACATCTCGCCCGCAAACCTTG
Organism: Clostridiales bacterium; assembly: GCA_029010715.1. Classification (GTDB taxonomy): domain Bacteria; phylum Bacillota; class Clostridia; order Oscillospirales; family Oscillospiraceae; genus Limivicinus. Next base: position 6,603 of record JAQXKZ010000054.1, on the reverse strand, counting down.
AGAAGGGCGTGCAGTATTTCGCGTTCGGGCTCTTTAAGAAAGCCGTTATTGCTGACAATATCTCTGTTTTTGTGGACGCGGTGTATTCAAACCCGGCGGAATTTTCCGGCTTGACGGTGCTGCTGGCGATACTGGGCTATTCGATACAGATATACTGTGATTTTTCCGGATATTCGGACATGGCTGTCGGCTGCGCGCGCTGTCTCGGATATCGGCTCCCGCGCAACTTCAACATGCCGTATATATCAAAAAACGTAAAAGAATTCTGGAAGCGCTGGCACATAAGCCTGTCAACATGGCTGATGGAGTATCTGTATATACCGCTCGGCGGCAACAGAAAGGGAAAGGCGAGGACCTGTCTCAACCTCTTCCTGACTATGCTTATTGGCGGCCTCTGGCATGGTGCGGCATGGACCTTCGTGGCCTGGGGGGCGCTGCACGGCGCCGCGCTGTGCGTACACAGGGTATGGAGAGCATGGCGGGAAAAGCACGGTTCGGAAAAGGAGGATCTGCCGGGGAAGGTACTGTCGGTCCTGCTTACCTTCGCTTACGTCAGTATTTGCTGGGTCTTCTTCCGCGCGGACAGTTTCGAGACTGCGACGGAGATTATTTCCGCTGTCTTTACCTGGAAAGCCGGAGTGACGCATATAAGCAGCTGGGTAGTTTTCGGCCTGACCGTGACCGCGGCAGCGACCGCGGCGGCCTGCGTCAGGAGCCGCAGGCACGGTACGGCGCCGGAGGGATACTATCCCGCCGCAAATCTCAACAGCGTGCCGGGTCTTGCACTGTTCTTCATTTTCCTGGGCCTGATATCGGCCCTTGCATATACCGGTGAAACTCCGTTTATCTACGCGCAGTTTTAGCAGTGATATAAACCGCTTTTTTCTTCAGATAGAATAAGCGGCCGGTGCTTATCATATGCTATGACGGGTGATGAATGTGAAGCACGGTGTGAAAATCAAACCGCTTATAGTATCCGTGGCGCTGCCGCTGCTTGTCGGCGGACTTGCAGCCTTCCTTACGCGGGACGGCATGCATATGTTTGCGCTGCTCAAAAAACCGCCGCTTACGCCGCCTGGCTGGGTGTTCCCCGTGGCGTGGACGCTGCTGTATATCATGATGGGCCTGGCTTCGTATTATGTATGGATCTCGCCGGTCTCCGCGGCCAGAAAGGAGCGCGCTCTTACTGTGTACGCGATGCAGCTGGGCGCAAACCTGCTGTGGACGCTGATCTTTTTCCTGCTGGAGATGTATCTCGCCGCGTTCTTATGGCTGGTGCTGCTGTGGCTGCTCATCGCCGCCTGCACTCTGCTGTTCCACTATATATCGGGGAAGGCGGGCAAGCTGATGCTGCCGTATCTCGTGTGGACGGCTTTCGCGGGATATCTTAACATGGGTATATGGCTGCTCAACAGGTAAAAATGACCAATAGAATATGCGCGCAAAGGGACAACTGAAGCCCGCCGGCATTTTGCCTGCCGGCGGGCTTCAGCTGTCTGTTCGGCTTTTTCAGCAGACTTTTTACTCGGGAACAGAAACTGTCTAAACATTGACTGCACAAAAAACAAACAAACGTGCAGCATATTGCACGAAAAGAAGGAAAATGAAGATTTTCCAACTGTTTATCTTGCATGTTTGTGGCCATTGTGTTAAAATACGAACGATGATATATAACTATTGCAGCGCGCATTTTTAAAGGATTGGGGGTACGCACATGGATAATAAAGCCAAGATAATCACGGTCGCAGGTAAAGGCGGCGTCGGCAAGACGTCTATATCTGCCTCGATAGTCAGACTTCTGGTGAACAAATACCCGGACAAGAAGATTCTGGCCATAGACGCAGACCCGGCTGTCGGCCTGTCCGTAGCTCTTGGCGTGGATGTGAAGCTGACGCTGGACGATATACGTATGAGTATTGTCGACAGCGTTGAAAACGGCGAGACCAAGGAAGCACTCGAACTGCTCAGCGAGGCGAGATTCAGAATTTTCGACGCGCTTGTGGAAATGCCTGGCTTTGCCTTTCTGGCTATCGGCAGACCGGAGAGCTCCGGCTGCTACTGCAAGGTTAACTCCTACCTCAAAGAGGTCATCAGCCTGCTTGCCAACAGCTTTGACTACGTTGTGATTGACGGTGAGGCGGGTATCGAACAGATACAGCGCCGTGTTATGGAAAAGGTCACCCATCTTCTGCTCATCACCGACCAGAGCAAGAAGGGCGCCCAGGTCGTCTCGACCATCAAAAATGTGGCGGACGAGCTTATCGCATATGACAGGATAGGCGCCATCGTCAACAGAGTCACGAATCCCGAACTTGCGGACCTTATAAAGGTCCCCGGCGTGGAGATACTCTCCTACATCCCCGCGGACAGCGCCTTTGCCGCAAATGACATCAAGGGCAAGAGCGTGCTTGAGCTGCCTGCGGATTCCGCTATGCTCACAGGAGTGGAAGAAGCACTCCGGAAAATAGAAATACTTTAAAGAAGAGGTGTAACATTTGAAAGATCTTAAGCATCTTATCTACTTTGAAAAACTGCTTGAGAACGCTGACAATGAGCTGGTAAAGCAGGCTCAGGACGAAGGCGGCATCTGCCTCGGCTATACCTGCTACCACGTGCCTGAGGCACTGCTCAATGTCGATAAGTGCTTCTCTGTGCGTCTGCGTGCGCCGCACACAGGCAGCATCGACATCGCCACCTACTACATGTCCAACTACACCTGCGAATTTGCCAGAGCACTGGTCGAGCGCGGTATAGAGGGCGGCTATCAGTTCCTCGACGCCATGATCGGCGTAGACGCCTGCTCGATGATGAACAGAGCAATGGAGCACTTCGACATCCTTCAGGTAAACTCCAAGCCCAACTTCTTTGTCACTCACTGCGACATCCCTTACAAAATCACGGACTACACTCTTGACTCCTATGTCAAGCAGATGCGCCTGCGCGTGCTCGACAGACTGACCGAGGTCTTCGGCGTTGATACCTCCGACGCCGCTATCCGCGCCGCTGTCGCAGAGCACAACGAGGTATGCAGCATTATCTCCGAGATCGGAGAAATGCGCAAGGCAGAGAATCCTGTCATCACCGGCTATGAGTTCCATGTTATCAACCTTGTATCCTACACCTGCCCGAAGCACCTGATCCTCCCGTATCTGCGCGAGACTCTGGCCGAGCTCAAAAAGCGCAAGCCCGATAAGGTCAGCCCCTTCCGGGCAAGAGTCGCCATCGTCGGCTCCGAGATCGACGATCCCGAGCTGACAAAGCTCATTGAGGGCTGCGGCGCGCTGGTGGTTTCCGACCGTTTCTGCTTCGGCTCCACTCCGGGCCGCGAGGTTATCGAGCTTCGCGACGACGAGGACGCCCTGAGCCAGATCTGCATGCACGTCATGCAGCACTCCGAGTGCGCCCGCTACATATCCGACGAGAAGGTGAATCAGCGCCGTGAGACTGCTGACCGCCTTGCCAGGGAGTACAACGCGGAAGGCATCATCTACGAACAGATGAAGTACTGCGACTACTGGGGTTTCGAGCGTGCTCTGGCGTCCCATATCATGCACGACGAGTACGGCTGGCCCGTCCTGTCCATAGACAGACTGTACAACAACGGTAACTCCGGTCAGCTGCGTACACGTGTCCAGGCCTTTGTTGAATCTCTCGAGATCAAACGCATCCACAAAGAGGAGGGCAAAGCATAATGGCTAAGAAGGAAAAGATAAAGTATCCGAATCCTGAGTTCTTCAGGTGCAAAGACGAGATCGACTGGAAGGCTCAGTGGGAAAACCTTAAGGAGTTCGGCGGTATTGCCTGGGATCTTCTCAAGGCCACCGACTGGAAGAAGTTCGGTCAGGACCGCATTGAAGACGCAAAGGCCGACGCGGCCCGCGTCAAGGACGAGTTCGAGGCTTTCATGGCCCTCGATACGGAGAACAAGAAGGACGTCATCCTTCACGGTGAGCGCCGTCTCGGACGCCTCTACCGCAAGGGCGCTATGGCTACCGTTCGCCGTGAGTGGCGCGGTATAAAGGACACCGCATATGACTTCTACGAGTGGGCCCGCATGTGGGCCATGCTGCTCGGCACCTTCTCCAAGGACCTCATCCCCGCACTCAACTCCACCCTTCACTATCGCTGGATGGTCTCCTACTTCTGCTGCCACGGCTTCATGGACAAGAACATCATGGGCCTGCGCGGAAGCAACCTGCGCATGAGCCATCTGCTCATATATGATGTGTTCCGTTACGTTGCCGAGAACCTTGTGCTCTCCGCAAAGTGCGATAAGAAGAACGGCAACTGCGAAGCTCTCAACCAGAGGACCGTCCTGTTTGATGAGATGACCATGGGTCAGATCATGGCCGGCTTCCCCGATCTGTACGGCTTCCCCCACCAGCTGCTGGCAGTGTTCCTGGTCTCTGAGATCGACCAGCTGACCTGCGTGCCCTACATAGACGCTGTTGAGTCCTTCGGCCTGCCCGCTGACTGCTGCCCCGTGCCCTCTTCCGAGTGCGGCGCACTGGTCATCGACGCTCTGCCGCATATGGGCGCATGCTTCCTCTCCTCCTCCATGCCCTGCGACGGCTCCACCATGGCTTCCTCTTACTACAGCCGCCGCTTCCCCAACGTTCCCGTGTTCCATCTCTGCTTCCCGGTCCGCTATTTGGACGAGGAAACCGTGCAGATGGGCGCAGAGGACATCAAGGCCTGCATAAAGTTCATCGAGGAAAAGACCGGAGCGAAGTGGAACTGGGACGCGTACTTCACCCAGATCAAGCGCTTCAACAAGGAGACCGAGTACGAGCTGCAGAAGTGGGAAGTCAACAAGAGCGCCTATCCTCAGCTGCTCGGCCCCTGCTACGAGCTGTTCCGCAAGTGGAACTACGAGATGGACGGCGGCGCGGATCCCCGTACCATCAAGACCTTCGAGAAGGTCAGCAAGATCCTCATGAAGGCATACGAGAACAAGGAAGAACCCTGGCCCGGCAAGATGAAGTATCGCGCTCTGGTCTGGTCCTGCCCTGCTCACTACTATGCAAACTTCTCAAACTGGGCTGCAAACTGCTGGGGCATCAACGTTCTGGTCGAGATGGAGTCTCTGAACTTCACCAAGCCGCTTGAGACCGAGGATAAGGAAGAAGCAATGCGCGACCTGGCCCGTCTCTACGAGCGTATGGTCATGCGCCGTCACACCAACGGCGGCTACCAGAACGTCGTCGATGAGCTGTGGCGTCAGTGCGAGGACTGGAACGCGAAGCTCGTCATCATGTATCAGAACGTCGCCTGCAAGAACATGGCTACCGTTCAGGGTATTCTGGATGACCAGGGCCGTGAGCGCGGCTACGACCTGATCTGGGTTGAGCACGATCTTATGGACCCGCGTACCGTTTCCCGCCGCACCATGCGCGACAAGGTCAGCGAGTACATGCGCACTGTCATGAAGGCAGAGCCTGTCGATCCGTCCCTCGTAGAGTTCGAGGACGAGGTGTGTATGTAAGTCGTCGGAGCAAAAGCTTTCGGAACGGACCCCCGCTTGCGCGAGGTTCCTTATCCTGACGCTTTGCTCCTCCTCTCCGAACGCAAGCGCAAGGCTTGCATTCGGTTAAGCGAGACGCATGAGCAAAAGCTTTCGGAACGGACCCACGCTTGCGCGAGGTTCCTTATCCTGACGCTTTGCTCCTCCTCTCCGAACGCAAGCGGGAGTAAACAGCAATTACCGCAGGAGCTGCGCTCCGACCGGGGAAGCCGTAAAAGGCTCCCTAAACCTCACCCCGGCGCGGATGCACCGTCCGGGCCGGTGGAGAGGACGTTATCATGTATTAAATTAATTTGCAACGCAAAAAGAAATAAACTGGAGGAAAGACAAATGAAATATTACGGCGGCTGCGACGTAGGCTCAACCTATACGAAGGCAGTAATACTGGACGAGACGGGAAAGATGGTGGCGGACACCACGATTAAGAGCAAGATCAATTCCGAGCAGAGCGCGATCGCAGCGATGGAAGACGTGTGCAAGCAGGCGGGACTGAAGGATTCAAAGGAGCTGGCGTACCTGATCGGTACCGGGTACGGACGGAACAAGGTTCCCTTCGCGGATGAGAACATCTCCGAGATCTCCTGCCATGCAATGGGCGTGCACGTGACCGACCCCAGCGTCAAGGCCATCATCGATATCGGAGGTCAGGACGTCAAGGGCATCAGCGTCGACACGGACGGAACGGTGAAGAACTTCGCAATGAACGACAAGTGCGCAGCGGGCACGGGCCGTTTCTTTGAGGCGATGGCCCGCTCCTTCGAGCTGAGCCTGCCCGAGTTCTCGAAGCTCTCCCTGACCGCGAAGAACGTCATCCCCATCACCGCGCAGTGCACGGTTTTCGCAGAGTCCGAGGTCATCACCCTGGTCGGCGAAGGAAAGCCGATGGACGAGATCGCGGCAGGCATAGAGATGGCGGTAGCAAAGCGCTGCTTTGTGATGGCGAAGAAGGCTGGCGCCACCGACAGCATCACGCTGACCGGCGGGTGCGCGAAGAACGACGGTCTGAAGGAAGCCATCGAGCATGTACTGAAGCTTAAGGTCGTCAACCTCAAGACCGACCCGCAGCTCATGGGCGCTCT
>JAQXKZ010000053.1 GCA_029010715.1 Clostridiales bacterium | reverse complement strand
TTTCGTAATGGAAACATTCTAGCATAAACCGCCGGCAAAGTAAACCAGAGCTTTATGAATACAATATTTAAGCAGGCACGGCTGTGATGAAAGCCGTGCCTGCCCGGAGATGGATATATGTTTCCGAATATGACAGTCTGTCAATGGGATGCGGCTGTATTCAATGCTTCCGTTTATGACAGAAGCTTCATACGGCAGGCGCTGCACGAATGCGGCGGTTCCGTCATATGCGGACTGGGGTAAGTTTTGTTTTATTGCTTCTTCAGCACGTTTTCCACTGCGGCGTACCACTCGTGTTCCGGATCAAAGGCTCTGTAAAAGCCCTGATATTCACCGGCAGACATCCAGAGGAAATACGAATTATAGCCCGGCGCACCGACAGTTGTGTGATAGCCACGGGGAAATTCAACCACGTCGTTGTGTCTCACGGTATAGCACTCGTCTATGCTGCCGTCCTTTGTATACATACGCTGAAGCGCAAAGCCCTGTTGCGGCTGAAACTGGTAAAAGTATATCTCCTCATATATGCCCTCGTCAGGCATATTGTCTTCATCGTGCTTGTGCGGAGGATACCCCGCCCAGTTACCGGGGCTTATCCAGGCTTCACCAATGGTCAGGTGCTTTGCGTTGCTGCGTTCGTCAATCAGAAAGTCATTGTAACGCTCACATGGCTTGACACCCAGAATAACGGATTTAGTGTCGTCAGGCGTGAGAAGCTGCGGCTGGGTGTCGACCTCCACGGGACAGGTGGCCACGGCAATGACTGTGTGCATCTGCGCAGAGATTTTTACAGTCCTGCTGCGCGGCATATATACGCTATACGCCTTACCCTCAAAAACGGAACGGCGTCTGCCCACCTTGTTCCATATAATGCCGTCAAAGGCAAAATCCGCTTCACCGGACAGGATCACAAATCCTGCCTCTCTGTCACCGGTGCAAAATTCGGCATTCTCCCCTGCCCACAGTTCGATTATTTCGAAATCCATTATATTCAGCGAGCTTTCACCATGACGGCACAGCATATTAACCCCGCTGTGCGGAAGATATGTTTTTTTATAATTCATATATTTACTGCCTTCCGAAGTTTTTACCGTTCCAGCCCCACTGACCTGTCACTTCATATTCGATATATATCCTGTCAGGCGAGAGGCCCAGACAGTCCTGCGCCAAACCGCAGATTGCCTCAGTGAGCGCGTCGTAGCATTCGTTACTCTGCTCTTTCCCAAAGGCCTTGAGCGTGAATATTGCCGCCGGTGTTTCCGCGTCTCCGCCAAGGCCAAGCCGTGATTTCTCTGCAATTTCAATCATCAGCCAACGCTCACTCTTTCCGGGAATAAGCTCGATTATCTTTCCAAGTCCGCTGCGCAGAGCCGTCTCCTGTCCGGCACTCACAGCGCTGTTTGTACTCATTCGAATAAACGGCATAAAAACATCCTCCGTAAATAATGAAATTATATTACTGTTTTTAATCGGATTTAATGAAACTTATTGACAATTCCGGATTTTGCGCTATGCTGTAGTCAGTGAAACGTCAAAACAAAAAAGAATGGAGATGTTAAAATGAACCTTAAACGTTTCAGCAAGCTTTTTGATCTCTCCGGGAGGGTTGCAGTCGTGACAGGCGGCGCGCAGGGCAACGGTCAGGCCATTGCAAATGCGCTTGATGACGCAGGCGCGACCGTTGTAGTGACCGACATAGTCTATGGCGAACTCAGCAGTGGCCTGCACGAGAGGATATCAGACCGACGTATTATGGACGTTACGGACGAGGCTGCCGTGGAAAAGACAATGCGGGAGGTGTTCGGGAAATACGGCCATCTGGACATACTCATCAATAACGCGGGCATTATGTACAAGGATTACATATATGACCTTGACATTGAACGCTTCAGGAAGGTACTCGACGTAAATCTCGACGGAACGGTTATCTGCACAAAGCACGCCTGCAAATACATGAAGCAGCAACGCTGGGGACGGATCATTAATATTGCCTCCTCTCAGACCTATCTCTGTTCCGAGACATACAGCGCCTACGCCGCCTCAAAGAGTGCGATATCCCATCTCACGCGTATATGGGGAAACGAACTCGCCCCATACAATGTACTGGTGAACGGGCTTTGCCCATGTTTCGGAAAAACTCCTATGATGGAAGCCTCCATAGAGCGTGTTGCCAGAGAGAAAGGCCTCGATTATCAAGGCGCTTACGACTATTTTGCCCAGGCCGTTCCGCTCAAGCGCATACTGGAACTTGACGAAGTCGCCAACTGGGTCATCGCCCTTTGCGGTGAGCTTGGCGATGCCAGCACCGGCTGCAATTTTGCCATAACCTGCGGACAGGTGCAGCTTTGATTCAGGATATACATTGCAGTATTTTCCGGCAGGCCGCTCTCATCTGAGTGCGGCCTGCTTTTTATTCTGCAGGCTTATCTCTTTTTATTCTTGACCAGCTTCACGAGCGAGGGCAGATTCAGATTCAGCACCGAGCCGGTCTGCGTCCAGCTGAGCCCGGTTTTGGAGCTGAGCATAGTGCGGAACTCATCCGGACTGTTTGGCTCAAGGCTGTTCTTCTGCATCATGTATCCGCCGCGCACGTCGTTGAACATATAGAAGTAGCTCCTGTCCTCAGCAAGGCTTAGCAGCTTTTTATATGGGATTTCCGCACCGGAGCCGCCGGTCTTAACAGTCACAGCGCCGCTCCCGAACTCATACTCGACGCGGCCAAGCGCAGGCTTGGCTTCGAGCAGCTTTCTCGCTGTCCGGCGCGGAACGTTCGCGACGTCCACCAGCACCATGCAGCCGATCATCACAAGGATTATCGACAGTGTCTGACCGAACAGATTAAGTGCGCCGGCGAAGAGCGTTAGCATAGCCACGGCGAGCATTGTGAAACGCTTTTTGCGCTGAAATATACAGAACTGGGCCTTGGTGAAGGCGTTGACAGTCTCTTCCGTATGGGTCACGTGAGCGGTATATACAGTCATCTTACAGGTAATACTTTCCTTCTTTGTAGTTTCTTCCTATTCTGTCCGCCATAAGTATGGCGTTTTTGACCGAAGCCTCGTTTACGATGAGAGGCTCGTTATGAATAAGCGGGTTGTGGTTTACTGCATGGTCGGCAATGACATTGAGGTTTTCATCGCTCGGCTCTATGTTGAGGTCAGACAGGCATACGGGAAGATTAACCGCTATCAGGAACCTGACTATTTTATCAATGAGCTTTTTGTCGGCATTTTCCAGAACAAGCTGGCACATGAGGCCGAAAGCAACCTTCTCACCGTGCAGATAGGCGTGAGCGCTTTCAATCTCGGAGAAGCCTGAGTGGATGCCGTGCGCCGCGGCACAGCCGGTATTCTCAAAGCCCAGACCGCTGAGCAGCGTATTGGCCTCAATGACGTTTTCTACAGCCTCGGTCACACAGTGTTCCTTAACGGCCATGAGAGCATTCTCACCGTCAGCCATAAGTATATCATAGCACTCACGCGCAATAGCCATGCCTGCGCGGCAACGCCGGTATCCCTTGCCGATGAAATTCATACCCTCGGTAGCATCGTTTGCAAGCGCCTCGAAAACTGTGGCAAGCGCATCACCTATACCGGCAGAGAAAAGCCTGGCCGGAGCGTTTGCGATTATCTCGGTGTCTATAAGGACGAGTTCGGTCGGGCGGCGCATCTTTTCGGAGCGGATGTGTACACCGTCTTTGGTATAAAGTACGGATATGCCGGCGGCCGGAGCATCGGTGGACGCCGAGGTAGGCATGATTATACGCGGCCAGTTGAGTTCACTGGAGGCAAATTTTGCGGCGTCAAGGCATTTACCGCCGCCGAAGCCGACAATCAGGTCGCAGCCGGAGGCCTGGGCCTTTTCTTTGATGAGGTCAATGTTCTCCCGGCAGGATTCGCCTGAGAAGGACATGCATTCAAATTCCTTGCCGGAGTCGGCATAGATCGCGGCGAGCCTGTCGTACAGTAAGCTCATGACGCCGCTGTCGATTATAAAGAACGGCTTCCTGCCGTACTCAGCGGCAAGCTCCGGAAGGTTCTCCATTTCACCGGGGCCCTGAATATATTTCTGTGGGCAGCCGAACGCTCTTGACATTGTTTTGCTCATGATTTCTCGTTCCTTTCTGTTTCAATTATGTTCCTCGGCCACGCAGTGTACCCCGGCGCATACGCGCGCCCTGATACAGCGGCGCAATTAAATGCTTATAAAATGCCGGCTCCGGAATCTCTGGAATATCCGGCGATAAGTGCGTCAAGCACTTCACCGCAGTCGGCAATGACAGAATAATCGCTGTAACTGTGTATGGGAGCTTTGGGGTCAGTATTGATTGCAATAATCTTTACAGCGCCCATTATACCGCTCAGATGCTGCACGGCGCCGGATATCCCGAAGGCAACGTAGACATCGGGGTTAACCGAAACGCCGGTCTGGCCGACCTGATGCAGGTAAGTGGCATAACCGGCAGCGACCGCCGCTCTCGACGCGCCGACGGCAGCGCCGGTGAGCCGTGCGAGCTTATGCAGTTTCGCAAAATTATCCCGGCTCCCAAGCCCCAGCCCGCCGGAAAGAACGATTTTTGCACCGCTCAGCCCGACGTCGCTGACGGCACTTTCCAGAACTTTCAGAGTACGGAAGCAGTTACGTTCCGCCGGCGGCGTGATGCGAAGCGTTTCTCCGGTTTCGTCAGAGCGACGTACATCTCCGGGCAGGGCAAAGACACCTTTTCTGACGGTCGCAATATATGGGGTGCTTACAGAACGGTTGACCGCTGTTTTTCTTCCGCCGAATGTCGGTCTTATCTGCAGCAGGCCGAAGTCGCCGTCCCAGCGCAGCCGGGTGCAGTCGGCTGTTATGCCCTTGTCAAGCTCAGACGCCATGGCCGGAGCTACGCTGCCGGAAAAAACGGAATACTCAAAAAGTACCGCCTCCGGTCCCCTGCTGCGCACCAGTTCAGCCAGGCATTTCCGGCAGCCGTATTCGGCGTTGACGTCATCCGTATCGGTATCGATCGCGTATATTCTCCGAACGCCCAGTGAGAACAAGTCACCTAATACAGGCTCGGTATGACGCCCAATGACCACGGCGCAGGGGACGAGCCGGCGTTCCTGCGCAAGCTGTACAGACTTATACACAAGCCCCAGCGAATTAGCATCCGGCGGGGCAAGCACACACCAGAATTCATCAGCCATTGCCCTTAACCTCCGCAAGCATTTTGCAGATCCGCTCTACTGCCTGTCCGGCGTCTGCCGCAGTCTCATGAGCGCGTTTTTTAAAGCAGGTCTCAGCAACCGAGATAGTCTGTGTTCCAGAGCCATGCACACCTGCCTGCGCGTCGTTCAGACCGAGCGTTTTAGCATCAACCAGGTCAACAAGCATACTCTTGCTCCTGCGCATACCCATTATGCTGGGGCTGCGTACCATACTCGTGCCGTTGCACACGCTCAGGACAGCAGCACAGTCTGTGTGAAGTTCTACAAGTCCGCTGCCCTGCGATCTTATCAGATCTATACCTCCGTCAGGATTCAGGCTGAACCCGGTTACATTTGACGCGCACGGCATGTCGAGGAGCGCAGCGAGCTGCGGCCCGATATGCCCGGTCTCACTGTCGATTGCTTTTTGGCCGCACAGTATAAGATCCTGCGGCGGAAGCTGTTTTACGCATTTTGAGATGATGACTGAAGTCATGAGCGTGTCGGAGCCTGCGAAAGCTCTGTCGCATATATGTACAGCCTTATCCGCCCCCATAGCAAGCGCAGTACGCAGGATGTATTCTGCGTACTGCGGTGCCATAGTCAACACAGTTATAAAAGTGCCGCTTTTCCTGTCCTTAATTCTCAGAGCCAGTTCGAGGGCGTACGAATCCGCCGGATTCATTACGAGCTGGCCGCCGGAGAGACGGTCGGTTGCGGCGTCATTGAGTGAATCCGTAAACTGTGCCTGTGAGACCATTTTAATACAGACAAGAATGTTCATCGGGAGCTCCGGATAAAAGAGTATTATTTAATACGGCGATAGACCGGCGCCATGGCCTTCTCTATCTCTCGGTAGATCTGGAAACCTTCTTCGTAAATCTTCATATTTTCAGGGATAGGCGTGACCTCATCAGCTACCCTGACGCAGCGCTCCACGCTTTCCTCAAAGCTGTCAAACATCCCTATTGCCACACCGGCAAGCATGGCTGAGCCAAGTGATGAATCGTTATCCATAGTACAGGTCAGCGGAGTGCCCAGAATGTCACACAGGATCTGTCTCCACAGCTTGCCCTTTGCTCCGCCGCCGATTATGCGGTACTGGTCCACCTTGATATTCTGCGCTCGTATCTCCTCCAGACAGTCTCTCATGGAATATGATATACCCTCCATAACGGCACGGGTGAAGTGGCCCTTGGTATGGTGCATACTTACTCCGGTAAAGCTCGCGCGCAGGCTGTCGTCGTAATACGGAGTAAGCTCACCCTGAAGATAGGGATGGAAGAACAGCCCCTCACTGCCGGCAGGTACCTGCTCGGCGGCACGGTTAAGTATCTCATAGGCGCTGGTATTCTGCCCGCGCGCGATCCCGGCCTCAAAGGTGCCGAATACATCGCGGTACCACTTGTAGGATGCGGCGCAGGTGCGGCTTGTTGTTCCGGGATACCAGAGTCCGGGGATAATATGGCGGTAGTTGAAGAACTGGAAATTATCTATTGGCCGGGCCGTGATCGGGCAGATCCTGCCGGCCGTGGCGAGCTTTACCGTGGCGCAGCCCTGAGCAACGGCGCCGGAGGCGTAGACCTCAAGCACCGTATCTGTAGCGCCGACGATGACCGGAGTCCTGGTGGACAGGCCGGTCTCAGCCGCAGTCTTTGCACCGACGTAGCCGGCAATATCTGTCGGCTGCCTGATCTCCGGCAGTGTGGATATATCGACCTTTCCCAGTGCGCAAAGCTCGGGAGACCATTCGCCGGTAAAGTCATTGACGAGCATCGGTCCCATTGCCTCAATTGAGTCTGTGACAAAATCGCCGGTGACCAGATGACGGATATAGTCCTTTGCAAAATATATACGGCGGGTCTTTTTCATAATCTCCGGCTCATGCTCGTTGAGCCACATGATCTGCGGCAGAGTCCAGGCCGGGCTCGGGGAATTGATACAGAAGCGCCTGATCGTATCGGCACAGTTTTCCTTAAGATACCTGGCTTGCGCAGAGCTGCGGTTGTCGGACCAGTGTATAATCCTGCGCAGGGGTTTGTCGTCCTCACCGCAGAACACCGCCATATGAGTAGCGGCGTCAAGCGCGACGGCGGATATCTCGTCCGCGCTTATACCGGCCTTCTCAAGGCATTCGCGGACATTATATACAAAGGCTTTGTAGAGATCCTCCGCGTCATACTCAGCCCAGCCGTGCTCCGGGAAGTAACAGTGATATTCCTGTGTGGAGGTTGCCAGGATTTTACCGTCGGAATCAAGAAGCGTGGCTTTGGAGGAGCTTCCTCCGAAATCAACGCCCAGAGTCATACGCTTACTCATGATATCAGTCCTGTCAATTCAGCAGTTTGAGTCAAGAAGCTCGAAGATATCAATGACTTTGAAGCCATCGGACGAATATTTTTTCATAATGTAGCTGTCGTCGGGAGACGCCGTGAGCACAGTGGAGCAGCCGAGGCGGTGCGCGTCGTCGAGACGGGTCTTTACCATCGCCTGAGAGACCGCGGTATCATAGCCATCCATCATAACTGTGCCGACGCAGCGGCTCATCTTGCCGTGCAGGAAGAGACGGACATAATTAATACCGAGCGCTGAAATAATGTCGTTGAGAGGCTTTTCCTCGTCAAGGCCGCGGGTAAGCTTGACCGGCTCATGAAGTGAAGCCTTCAGTCCGGCTTCCCGGACATTGAGTTCGCCGGAGGCGATAAGCCCGGCCACGAGAGATGTGAAAGTAACCACCTCAATGCCGTCAAGCAGGTTCCACTTACCGTAGTTATCGCGGAACATGACGGCGTCAGCCGGATTGAGCACGCAGAGCTTCTTGGCACCGCTTGCCCTGATTGCCTCGGCGGTCATGACGGCGACGTTCTGCACGTCGCCGGTCAGGCCCATAAGGTCTGCGAGGTACGCACCGGAGGCAGGCTCGTCCTTCAGCACGGTGAAGTTGACCTTCGCCTTTTTGAGCAGACTTATCGCGGCGGCCGCGGTATCCGCGGCAACAGTTCTGCCGCTCTGGCCGACGAAAAGCAGAGTCTCCGCCTTCTCGGGCAAGGCCTTTATTGCAGCGAGGAACTTTTCTGCCGGCTCCGCGCCAAAAATATTCCCCTTGGTGAGTATGTTGTCTATTTCTCTGACGATTGCCTTGGGAGCGAAATCATTAACAACGGCCAGCATCCTCGCCTCACGGATGAAGTCGGAGGGCTTATAGCCGGTCACGCAGTCGTTTGCACACGCATCGCAGAGGGTGCAGTGGTACATAGCCTCTGCAATCTCGCCGTCATATTCGGTGCCGCGCTCTATCATGGAGACCATCAGGCCCCTTGCGCGCGGGGTCCATGCCTCATTGCCCGTGCTGCCCGAAACGGGACAGATGTGGCGGCACATCCAGCAGAATCTGCAGGCATCAGCCTGTCTGGCGCTATCGTTAGAAAACATGATTTATCCTCCTATCAAAGACCGAGCTTGTACGGATTCATAATACCGTTGGGATCCAGAGACTTTTTAAGTCCGGTGAGAACCTGCATTGCGGGGCCGTAGCCTTCCTTCATCAGGCGGCTGAGCTTGAGACCAACGCCGTGGTGGTCGTTAACGACACCGCCGTTTTTAAGTGCGGCTCTGACGCCGGCATTCCAGATCCGGTTGTGCAGACGGATGCTCTCTTCAGGATCCTCAGGAGGATTGTCAACGATAAAGCGGGAGTAATTCATGCAGCCCCAGTCATACCAGTGGGAGCTGTGGGAGATGAAGTGCACGCCGGGGAACGCTTCAACCGCCTCCTTCATGGCCCAGTATATCTTCTCTATGTTATCATAAGTAGACGTGGAATCAATGGTACCGAACATCTGCGGGTTATTCATCATATAGCCGGGATAGAAGAAGGTGATGCGGTTTTCAAACCACTTTTCACCGTACTCTGTCCCAAGGTACTCAGCACCGTATTTCTTTGCTATGTCGAGAACGATTTCTTCCTCAACGTCGACGATCTTTTTCAGCCCCTCAAGAGTGAGGTTCATGAAAGAGCCCTTCTTCTCGAAGCCTATGACCTTCTTGATGATGGATACAGTCTCTGCTTCGTCAAAGAGTCTGACGATCGAGGGCTTGACGGTCTGTACTATCTCCCGGCAGGCGTTATAGCCGGTGGATATGTCTTTGAAGAGGAAGGCATGGTGACGCCTGACCTCCGGCAGCTTTACAATCTTGAACTTGGCTTTGGTCATGATTCCGAGAGTACCCTCGGAGCCGATAAAGATATTAAGAAGGTTGGGGCCGCTGGCGTGTTTGGGGACGGGCATGGTGTTTATTATGTCGCCGTTGGGCAGAACAACTTCGAGGGAGAGACACTGGTCATCTATTTTGCCGTACTTTGTGGAAAGGATTCCTATACCGTTATGAGCCAGAGCGCCGCCAACTGTGCAGCAGGTAAGGCAGCTCGGCATGTGCATGACTGAATATCCCTGCTCGTTTGCGTACCACTCGAGGGTCTGGAAAATCATACCGGTCTCACAGGTGATTGTACCGGAGACGGTATCAATATCTATAAGCTTATCCATGCGCTTCATATCCAGCAGGATGCCTCCGGCCATGGGCAGCGCCCCGCCCTGTGTGCCGGAGCCGCCGCCCCAGGTCTGCACGGGAATCTTATAGTAATTTGCAATTTTAAGTACCTTTGACACTTCCTCGGAGGATCCCGGTCTGACTATGAGGTCCGGGAGCGCAGGCATCCCGCCCTTATCAATCACCATTCTGGAAACCCAGAAATAGTCGGTACCGTATGCGAGCTTCTCGCCTTTAGTGCTGCTGACATTCTCCACTCCGACTGCATCTTCCAGTTCCGAACGGATGAACTCAGTCATAAACCCTCTAAATTCCATAACGATAACGTCCTCCAAGAGAAATAATATTTTTATGCTTAATAATAAGCAGTGCTGACAATTTAAGATCAGTAAAATACAGCCTGTTCCAGGCTGCAAGCAACGGAAAGAATTTGGCCTGTGAACGCCTGAGTGTCAGATAAGAACACGAAATAATAGTTTAACATTTAATCATTTTTTTGACGAAAACAGTCTGTAATACTGGATATGCGGTGTAGGCCGCATATCCAGTATCGCCTTGGAAATTAAAGCCTTGTATTATTTCCGGGCGCCTCTGTTTCAGCGCGCGGCATTGATAGCTGCGAGCAGCTCGGTCGCCTGGGGTCCGATCTTGTCGGCCTTCTGCTGCCAGTAGTCGGAGCAAAGATCAATGAGGGACTGACGGTCAACCTCGGTAATGGTGCAGCCTTCTTCGACCATCTTTTCGTAGATCACATCTTCTTCGCCGATGAGCATCTCGTTGTACTCATTCTGCAGGTCCTCCCAGCACTGGAGCATGGTGGTGCGGGCTATCTCAGGCAGGCCGTCCCAGAAGCTCTGGTTCGCGGTCCAACCCTGGAAGGAGTACATATGGCCGGATTTCCAGATGTAGGGAGCGATCTTGTGATAGCCGCCGTTGTAAATAGCCTGGGCAGGGCACTCAAACCCCTGAACGGTACCGGTCTGGATGCCGGTGTAGGTGTCAGTCAGAGACATGGGAGTGGGAGACATGCCGAGCATGTTGAAGGTGTCAGTGTAAACCTGAGCCTCGGGAGTACGGATAATGACGCCCTTGCAGTCCTCAAGAGAGTTGATGGGGACGGTGGTGTCGACAATACGCTTACCGTTCATTATCATGCCGAGCAGATAGGTGTTGGTGTCCTGTGCGAGGTCAGCCTTCAGCAGGTCGCCTGCTTCGCCGTAGGCGATCTTTTCGGCGTGGTCATAGCTGTCGACTATAAACGGGCTGTAGAGGATACCGAAAGCGGGGCAGTAAGACTCAAACAGGCTCATGTCGGTGATGGACATGTTGACTGCGCCGGTGTCGACCTGCTCGATGATCTCAACATAAGTGCCGAGCTGACCGCCGGGATAATAGTCAAAGTCGATCTTTCCGCCGGAAGCTTCCTTGACAGCGTTCATCCAGTTGTCAACCATCTTGTTGTTGGTCTCAGCAAGCGCATTCGCATGAGCATAGATGATCTTTATGGGTTCTACATCGTCCCATGCAGACGCGCCGGTATCGGCGGGCGCAGTGTCTGCGGCCGGCGCCTCAGTGGCAGTGGTGGTAGTGCTGTTGCTGCTGCCGGTATCGCCGCAGGCGCAGAGGGCGAAAACCATGACAAGAGCAAGAAGCAGAGCTGCATACTTTTTCATTGTACTTTTCTCCATTCTCTTTTTTTATTT
>JAQXKZ010000052.1 GCA_029010715.1 Clostridiales bacterium | reverse complement strand
GGATGCCTTTCCACCGAGGCTTATTGTTCTCTCGTCAAACATGTGCTGCTGCTCATGTTTACTTTCGGCATATGGTGGTTCATTTGGGTCTACAGAGTTACGAGATATCTCAACTGCGTTAAGGATGAAGAACCCCGTACTCCTATGGCGGAGCTGCTGCTGTGCATGTTCGTCCCGTTCTACCAAATCTTCTGGGTATACAAGAGCGCACAGAAAATAGACAAGCTCGCAAACGCGAAGAACCTGTCCTCCGATATCTCTACGCTCTGTCTGATATTTGCGATAATCTGCGGTTTCGTCGCTCCGATTATTATGCAGAATAAGATGAACAGCATTATCACCGCGAAGGCTGGCGCTTATACTTCCGTGGATGAGGTCCACTGGACGCAGGCAGAGACTCAGGCTGAATCGGCCGGAACGGATGTTGTCGAGGAACTCATGCGTTACAAAAAACTGCTCGACAGCGGCGTCATTACTCAGACGGAGTTTGAAGCCATGAAGAAAATACTGCTTAATCTGTGAGCGGTATGAACTGAAAGACAAATATTCTTACCGAAACGCAGAATGCGTATAAAACTTCACTCCCTGCTGTCTCTTAGCAGATCGCAGCGTGAAGAAACGCACAGTTTCGGATAAGCGCTCCGTTCACTCTGGCTGACGGTGTACGCTCTGAATATAAGGATTCAGAGCTGTTATAGATGGGGGACAGGCCCAGTGTCTTTTTTGAAAAGAATAAAAGGTCCGCTTACCCTGTGGCTGATTTTCGAGACGATTGCGGTCTCGCTGTGGCTGAGTCTTGACAATGTTTTCTACCTGCTCAATTTCAGTTACATAGGGACCTGCCTTGCCGTTGGCATTGGCCTCTTTGATGCGCACTGCAAATATGCCCGTCACGCGGTGCAGCTTGCTGTCGGACTGTATATTCTTGTATACCTCGGCGTCATCTGCCGGGAAAACATGCAGATCGAGGGCTTCTGGTACTACCTTTTCCTCGGCGTGTTCGAGGCCGCAACCATACATTACGCCGTAGCAAAGATTTTCGGCCCATTCATCTTCGGACGCGGCTGGTGCGGCTATGCCTGCTGGACCGCGATGGTACTGGATTTTCTGCCGTTCAAGACACCGGCAGGACCGCGGAAGAAGAGTATTGAATGGATTCGCTATGTCGTATTCGCTTTTTCGCTGATTTATGTCGGCGCGCTGTTTCTTTTGAGGGCAGCTGATCTTGAGCGAATAATGTTCCTGAGCTTTCTGGTCGGCAATGCGCTGTATTACGCTGCCGGGATTGCGCTTGCGTATGTGTTTAAGGATAACCGAGCCTTCTGCAAGTATGTGTGCCCGATCACGGTTTTCATGAAGCCGGCGAGCTACTACTCTCTTATCCGCGTGAAAAATGACCCGGACAAATGCATCTCCTGCGGCAAATGCGTGCGTGTCTGCCCGATGAACGTTGATGTCAGGAACAATGCGCGCAGCAGAGAAAACGGTACGGATTGCATACTCTGTATGCGCTGTATAGAGGAGTGCCCGGCCAAGGTGCTGAAGATTTAAAGGAAATATATGCGTAATAAGCCCGGCAAGACTGTGAACTAAGAGCCTGCCGGGCCTATATCGCTGTTTGTGAGAGCTTATATAAATACCCCCGCCGACCGGCGGGGGTATTTATATAAGCAGACCTGTAAGCCGGGTTCTGTCTGGAACGACCATCTATCTAGCCCTGCCGTTGCCGGCAGGATCAAGCCACCTCCTGAGGACGGCCGGGCCAGCCATGTGTCCTCCCACGGTGTTGCTCCGGATAGAGTTTACAGCATCCACATGTCTCCATGCGATGAGTGAGCTCTTACCTCACTTTTCCACCCTTACCGGCGCCGAAGCACCGGCGGTATATCTCTGTTGCACTTGTCCGAGGGTTACCCCTGGCGGGCGTTACCCGTTATCCTTGCCCTGTGGAGCCCGGACTTTCCTCATGTGCAGGCTTTCGCCTCGCACCCGCGGTCGTTCGGTCTGCTTACTGCGTTATTTTACCACGTTCGGGGGACAAGTCAACAATAATTCTTGTAATGCCGGGCGAAAAGCTATATAATTAATATAGTTAGATTTTCTTCAGAGAGGCGATAATATTGACTCTTCAAGAGTATGTCAACTCACTAAAAGACAAACGCATAGCAGTCATCGGTATCGGCGTGAGCAATGAGCCGCTTATCGAGCTGCTTTTGAATAACGGCTGTCACGTGACGGCCTGCGATAAAAGGACCATGGAGGAGATGGGGGAGGAGGGCAAAAAGCTCGGAGCAATGGGAGCAACGCTCTGCCTCGGTGAGGACTACCTGAATCATCTGGATCAGGACGTCATTTTCAGAACTCCCGGTCTGATGCCCTTTGACTCGCATCTTGAGACAGCGCAGAAGCGCGGCAGCCTTGTCACATCGGAGATGGAGGTGTTCATGTCTCTGTGTCCCTGCAGGATCATTGCTGTCACCGGCAGCGACGGTAAGACTACGACATCCACGATAATTTCCGAGCTGCTGAAGAAGGCCGGATACAGAGTACATCTCGGCGGTAACATCGGTCATCCGCTGCTGTGCGAGACCCCTGACATACACCCTGACGATATTGTCGTGCTGGAACTCAGTTCTTTCCAGCTGCACAGTATGAAGTGCTCGCCGGATGTGGCGGTCATAACCAATCTTTCTCCGAACCATCTCGATAAGCACAGGGACTTTCAGGATTACGTTGACGCGAAGAAAGCCATATTTGAAAATCAGAAGCCCGGCAGCCGCCTGATACTGAATCTTGACGACGGCCATACAGAGTATTACGCTTCCTTCTCGAGGGCTGAGATATCCTATTTTTCGGATAAACAGCAGGTGAGTGACGGGGTCATGCTGCGTGACGGAGTGGTTTACCGGGTGCATGAGGGCGTTGCCCGGGCAATTATCAGGGCGTCTGATATACGCCTTCCGGGAGAGCACAATGTGCTTAACTATCTGGCCGCCTTTGCCGCGACCGAGGGCCTGGTTGGCGATTCTGACTGTGCGGAAGTGGCAAGAAGCTTCAGCGGCGTTGAACACAGGCTGGAGCATGTCAGGGTCCTGCATGGAATCACCTTTATCAACGATTCCATAGGTACCAGTCCGACCAGGACCTCCGCCGGACTGCATGCGATGAAGAAAAAACCGATAGTCATTGCAGGTGGGTACGACAAGCACATACCGTTTGACGGACTTGGCGACGAGCTCTGCCTGCTGGCAAAGCAGGTGTTTCTGACCGGAGACACCGCCGGCAAAATATATGAAGCGATATGCGCATCGCGCTACTATGAGTCGAGCGGACTTGAGGTCAGCATAATTGACGACTTCAGACAGGCGGTCAGAGCGGCGGCCGCTGCGGCGAGAGCAGGGGATATAGTCCTGTTTTCTCCGGCCTGCGCGGCTTTCGACCGTTTCAGGAACTTTGCCGAACGCGGCAAATACTTCAAATCCATAGTAATGGAACTAAAATAACGGGAAAGCAGAGATACAGATGAAGATTTCAGACATACGCCCCGAGGTTTACAGCATGGCCGATGAGGCACAGAAGCGTCTTGCCGGCCGCTTTGCCGGGATAGATTATACCGCCGAGATGAATACAGGAAAGGTCATGGAGGCCTTTCAGAACAACCGCGTGTCCGACGCCTGCTTTGCCGGGACTACCGGCTACGGATATGACGACATGGGCAGGGAAGTGCTTGACAAACTCTATGCCGAGGTGTTCGGCGCGGAGGCCGCTCTGGTGCGTATAGGCTTCGTCAACGGCACGCATGCGCTTACCGCCGCAATGTTTGCTCTCGTAAAGCCTGGCGATACCATACTTGCCGCGACCGGTATGCCGTACGATACGCTGAGAACGGCTATCGGAATAAGCGGAAACAGTCACGGCTCACTGAAGTTTTACGGAATAGACTACGCGCAGGTCGATCTGAGTGCGGACGGCGGACCGGATTACGAAGCAATAGCAAAGGCCGCGGCGGACAGCAAGGTAGCGGCTGTGATGGTTCAGCGCTCCAGGGGTTATGAGGACCGCAAGGCCCTGACCATTGAGGAGATCGAAAAAATCTGCCGTACCGTAAAAGCTGTCAATCCCAATGCGAATATAATGGTCGATAACTGCTACGGCGAATTTACGGATATTCTGGAGCCCACGCAGGTAGGTGCCGATATCATGGCCGGTTCGCTTATCAAGAACCCCGGCGGAGGTCTCGCGCCCACCGGCGGCTATGTTGCAGGCAAAAAGGAGCTGGTCGACAGGGCGGCCATGCGCCTGACCACCCCGGGTATCGGCGGCGAATGCGGCTCAACCCTGGGGAACAACCGCCTGCTGTTTCAGGGGCTTTTCATGGCCCCGCATATTGTTGCGCAGGCGCTGAAAACAGCCTGCTTCTGTGCGGCGATGATGGAGCAGCTGGGCATAGAGACCAGCCCCGCTCCGGAGGAGAAACGTTCGGACATCATACAGATGGTGAAGCTCGGCTCACCGGAGAGCATGAAGCGCTTCTGCCTCGGCATACAGGCCGGAGCGCCTGTAGACTCATATGTTACTCCGGAGCCATGGGAAATGCCCGGCTACGACTGCCCGGTCATAATGGCGGCGGGCTCCTTTATACAGGGATCTTCAATTGAGCTCTCTGCCGACGGACCGATCAGGGAGCCGTATACGGTATATATGCAGGGCGGACTGACCTATGAGTCCGGGAAGCTTGGGATAATGATGGCGGTAAGTGCCATGTTGGACGGAGAATGAGCATATAATGCATGGGGAGGTGACTCCATGCATTACCGACGCCGGTTCCGCAGCGGGCCGAAGTATGTGTATACACAGGGACCCGGCGCATCCCGACCGAAAAAATCATTCAATCTGACCGTACTGCTTACGCTTGCGGCGCTGTGCCTGTTTCTTTCCGGTGCGGTCGCATTCCTGAAGAAGCTTTCAAGCCAAATTGCAGTATCGGATGCCAGCGACATTGTGATTGCGCGTGTCAACTCCGCGATAGCGGACGTTATGGCCAGCGGCAACTATGACAGCGACTATTTTGTGAGCTTTGAGAAATCTTCTTCCGGCGATGTTACCGCGATCAGCAGCAATATGGCGCGGATAAACACGCTGTCCGCGGATATACTTGATCGTGTGGTCGGTGCGCCGTCGGATACGCACAGTCTGACAGTGAAGATCCCGGCGGGGAATCTGACGGGAATAAGCATACTCATGGGCCGCGGACCTGCGGTGCCGGTGCAGATAATCGTGCTGACCTCTTCACGGGTAGAGTTCAATAACAGCATTGTTACGGCCGGAATAAATCAGACCAAGCACCAGATCAGCCTTGAAGTTATTGTCGATGTCGATGTGCTCGTTCCGTGGGGTACGGAGAGTGCGCAGGTAACTTCCGAGGTCCTGATTGCGGACACGGTCGTTGTCGGACAGGTACCGGATACATACCTGAATGTGCAGTAGATATGCATTTTTACCGAACAGGAGACTGACGATGGATATTCAAAAAGAAATAAGCGAGCTGCGCCGGAAGCTGAACTATTACGGAAGGCTTTATTACGTAGAGGACGCTCCGGCCATATCCGATTATGAATATGATCTGCTTATGCAGAAGTTAAAGGCGCTCGAAGCAGAGCATCCGGAGTTGATCACGCCTGACTCGCCGACCCAGCGCATTGGAGGTCAGGCCCTGTCAAAGTTTGAGCCGGTGCATCATCAGGTGCCGCTCGAGAGCCTGACGGATGTGTTTTCTTATGACGAGCTGTTTGCCTTCGGTGAACGTATGGACAGCTTGATCCCCGGGGAGCACATCTATACTGTAGAGCCCAAGATAGATGGACTTTCAATGGCACTCGAGTATGAAAACGGGGTTTTTGTACGCGGAGCGACCCGCGGCGACGGCGTGACCGGGGAGGACGTCACAGACAATCTGCGTACGGTGCGCTCTCTTCCGCTGAGGATCGAGAATGCCCCTGAGCGCCTTATAGTTCGCGGTGAGGTGTACATGTCAAAGGCTGTGTTCAATGAGCTCAACAAACAGCGTGAGATAAACGGTGAAAAGCTCCTCGCCAATCCAAGAAACGCTGCGGCCGGCTCGATACGCCAGCTCGATCCAAAGGTCGCGGCATCACGAAAGCTCGACATAATCTGCTTCAACATGCAGTACAGCTCGGACGATATATACACCAGTCATGCGCAGACGCTCGACGCAATGCGTGCCATGGGATTCCCGACCGTTGCGTATGTGAAATACAACAACATACATGACTGCGTGGAGCGTATACAATGGCTCGGTGAGCACCGTGACGAGCTGCCGTATGACATGGACGGCGCGGTAATAAAAATAGACTCTCTCGCCCAGCGCACTGCGCTCGGCAGTACAGCCAAGGCTCCGCGTTGGGCGGTCGCGTTCAAATACCCTCCGGAAAAGAAGGAGAGTAAGGTCGTTGACATCGTTATTCAGGTCGGGCGTACCGGCGTGCTCACTCCGAAAGTGATTGTTGAGCCCGTGCGTCTTGCGGGCACCACGGTATCCGCCGCGACGCTGCATAATCAGGATAATATAAACCGGCTCGACCTGCGTATAGGCGACACTGTCGTGCTGCAGAAGGCCGGGGAGATCATACC
Source organism: Clostridiales bacterium (assembly GCA_029010715.1). GTDB lineage: Bacteria > Bacillota > Clostridia > Oscillospirales > Oscillospiraceae > Limivicinus. The sequence continues at coordinate 5,782 of JAQXKZ010000052.1, read as the reverse complement.
TGAGGTACTGTCCGTAAACAAGAGCAGGCGCCCGGAGGGGACTCTTCCTTTCATCATGCCGGATACCTGCCCGGAATGTGGTTCTCCGGTCGTGCGCGACGAGGACGGTGCCGCACTGCGCTGTACCAGTCCGGAATGCCCGGCTCAGCGGCTCAGGAATATCGCGCATTTCGCTTCACGCGAGGCCATGGATATCGAGGGGCTGGGCATATCAGTATGCGAAAGCCTTATAAACAACGGTCTGGTCAGCTCGGCGGCCGACCTGTACTATCTCGATGCTGACAGGGTTGCGGGCCTTGACAGGATGGGTGACAAGTCTGCGGCGAACCTTATAGCCTCGATTGAACACAGCAAGTCCGCGGGACTTGCTCGGCTGCTCTGCGCCCTGGGAATACGTCAGGTAGGGCAGAAAGCAGCCAGGGTCCTCGCTGCAAGGTTCGAAAATCTTGATGCTCTGATGTCCGCGCAGGTGGATGATCTGACCGCGATACCGGATATTGGTGCCGTCACCGCGGGCTTTATTACCGAGTGGTTCAGCCTCCCGCAGTCACGGCATCTTATTGGCAGACTCAGGGAGGCCGGGGTCGATTTCAGCAGCCATGAGGAAAAGAAGGACGACCGTTTCGCGGGACTTACCTTTGTGCTGACAGGTACACTGTCAGAGTTCACGCGCGACGAGGCGTCGGCAATCATTGAGAGCTACGGAGGCAAGGCGTCGTCCTCGGTTTCGAAAAAGACCAGCTATGTCCTTGCCGGAGAAAATGCGGGAAGCAAGCTGACCAAGGCTGAAAACCTGGGCATAAAAATCATCAGCGAGGCCGATTTTGCCGAAATGATAAAATAAGCATATACGCTCAGTATAAGGGACTGCCGGAAGCGGCGGTCCCTTAACAATTTCTCCGCTCCCGGCATATTATGCCACGAGGTCTCCCATCACAGACAGGAGGAATTACCAAGCACATGAAAAACGAAAATAATTTCAGATACGGCACGCTTCCCGGAAGCACGGCGCCGCTTGCGGTAGCCTATGTGCCCATGCAGGTCTCTGCCGTACCGGCATATGAGTCGGAGGAAGCGCTTTCCCGCGGTACGCTTTTCCCCGGGCTGGACCTGCCCTTTATGAATATAGTCAACAGCAAGCTGAAATCCACGCCGATGACAGAGGTCATGGCGATAGACTTTGTCGCCGATGAGCTGGAGCTGTATCTCGACACACACGCGGACGATAAAGAGGCCTTCGACATGTATCAGACCTTCCTCGCTCTGAGAAAAGAGGCACGATGCAGATACAAGGAGAAATACGGGCCTATCGATCAGTCGGATATGCTGGGCGAGGACAGCTATACATGGCTTAAGGATCCATGGCCATGGGAGTTCCAGTACAAAACGGAGGTGTGACGGATGTTCGTATATGAAAAAAAGCTTCAGTATCCAGTGCGGATCAAGAACCCCAATCCGGCCCTTGCAAAATTCATCATCTCCCAGTACGGAGGTCCGGACGGCGAACTCGGCGCATCTCTCCGTTACCTGAGCCAACGGTATTCAATGCCGTACCCGGAGCTCAAAGCTCTGCTGACGGATATAGGTACCGAGGAACTCGGACACCTCGAAATGATCGGCAGCATTGTCCATCAGCTGACACGCAGCATGACTCCGGAAGAAATAAAGAAGTCCGGCTTTGACACCTATTTTGTCGACCATACCGCGGGCGTATATCCGCAGGCGGCCTCAGGGACGCCGTGGAGCGCGGCAACCATGGCGGTAAGCGGCGACGTGATTGCCGATCTTAACGAGAATATGGCGGCGGAACAGAAAGCACGTCTGACGTATGACAATATTCTGAGGCTGAGTGACGATCCGGATGTCAACGACGTTATACGCTACCTGCGTGAACGTGAGATCGTTCACTACCAACGCTTCGGCGAGGGGCTCAGAAGGACGCTCGACAGACTCGACATGAAGAATGTATATGCCGTCAATCCGGCATTTGACAGGTGAGATCGAAAGAAGAAAACGGGCAAAGAATATCCGGGCCAAAGCAGAATGCTTCAACCCGGATATTTTTATACTCGGCAGGGTATATCAATATTTTGTTTCCCCGAGGTTTTTTTCTATTCTGTAGAAACCTTCCACGGCGTCAGGCTTCTTCAGCGCAATAAAGGTATAGATCGCATCGACTATGGCCATCTGCGCAATTCTGGAAGACAGAGCGACAGCGCGGTATTGAGTCTCATTTGAGGCCGTGTACAGGGACAGATCAGCGATATCGGACAGGGGATTGTGGCCGAGAGACGTTAGGGATATAACAAACGCTCCGTTTTCCTTCGCAATTTTCGCTGCGCGGACTATGTCTTTCGAGCTGCCGGAATGACTGATCGCGCAAAGAACATCGCGGCTCGATATTGAACTCACTCCGATTATCTGCAGGTGATTGTCGGAGTAGGCCGAGGCGTTGATACACAGACGCATGAGCTTATGCTGCAGGTCTGCGGCGATCTCGCTGGAATTACCCAGTCCGCATATGGCGATGCGATTGGCGTGCAGGAGCTTTTCTGCCGCGAGATCAACATCGTCGACACTAAGCGTGTTATAAGTGAAGTTCAGCGTATGCAAGGTACCCTGAAAGACCTTTTCAAGCACAGTCTTTGGAGAATCGGACTCTGTTACTTCTTCATTCACAGCCTGCAGGGGCGTTACGATATCCTGTGCAAGAGATATTTTCAGATCCTGGTAGGAATTGCTGCCTATCTTTTGGCTGGCGCGGATTACGGTGGCGTCGCTGACGCCGCTTGCTGAGGCAAGTTCGGATACCGAGAGATAAATTACCTCTTCCGGATGCCCGATAATGTAATCGCAGACAAGCTGTTCCGACTTGCTCATGCCGTCCTTGATCGCCTGTATTTTCATCACCATTCCGGGAACCTTTGTAGAATTACCCATTGTATTTCAGCTCCATAATGCGTTACTTCACGCCTGACACAATATATATGTATATTATCAAAAAGAAAACAAAAAAGCAAGTTTACGGCATGAAATATGCATACATCCGTACGCTCTGCAGAGCAGACTGAAATAATATTTCAGAAATTAAAGTGAGCGCCAGCGGGCGTGTTAAGGAATAAACGCTGCTTTTTTGTACAAATTATACAGTTAAATTTTTGACTTTATTCCATATTTCCGAAATTACATCCAAAGTATTGAAATTTAATTTCCAAAGTGATATTGTTGCGTCGTACCAGAAAAGCGTGGGGGATAGTTGAAATTTAATTTCATAAATCGCGAATGGAGACAATATGCCGCTGAGAGCTGTAGTGTTTGATTTGGACGGTACGCTGCTTGACACTGTGCAGGATGTGGGTGCGGCTGCCGGATATGCAATGGAATGTCTTGGCTTTGAAAAGCCTGACGAGCAGGATTATCCGACGCTCATAAACTTCGGGATAATCCGCGGATTTACGCGGCTTGCCGGGGAGGAACGCGTGAAGGAGCTCATGGATATTTATGTGAGCTATTATCATGAGCATTGTACTGAAAAAACGAGGCTCTATCCGGATGAAATGGAAACGCTCTCATATCTCTGCGAATTGGGACTGAAACTGGGCGTGCTGACAAACAAGACCGAAATGACTGCCCGTAAATCTATAGACGCCCTGCTCCCCGGAGTGCCCTTCGATTTTATCTGGGGGCGTGACGGCATCCGGCGGCTCAAACCGGATCCGTCCAGTGCGGAGGATATTTGCGCGTTCTGGGGCTTTACCCCGCAGGAGATTGCCTTCGTAGGCGACAGTCCCGAAACTGATATACCGTTTTCCAAAAACGCCGGCTTTTACACCGTTGCTTCCTGCTGGGGCTATTATCCGATCAACGAAATATGTCAGTCGCAGCCTGATTGCATGGCCTTCAGGTTTAAGCAGCTGGCTGATATAATAAGCAAAACGCAATAAAAAAGAAAGAGAGTGAGTGCCTTGTATTCAAAAGTTTTAGCCAAAATCATAAGGTTCATTGAATACATCCTTATGGTTCTGCTGGCTGCAGCCCTCGTCATCATCACGCTGCAGGTTATCTTCCGCTATGTTCTTGCCAGCCCTCTTAACTGGAGCGAACAGACGGCGAGATGCCTGTTCATATGGATGATAATGTTAGCGGTTCCGGTCCTCTTCTACAGGAAAGGCACTGTTGCATTTGACCTGCTGGTTGATATGATGCCCAGAAAAGTACAGGATGTCGTGAGGATAATCGTTCAGCTTCTGGTTCTCGGCTTCGCGCTGTTTTATCTTGTCACCAGCATACAGCTCTGCATACAGACCGGCTCCCGTATTCTTAGCGGCATTGAAATACCGATGAACATGCTGTACTCGGCTCCGCCTGTGGCAATGATAGTTACCATTCTTGTCATCTTCCAGCATATTGCCGAGTGCGTCAGAGACCTTGTAAAGAAGGAGGCGGTATAAATGAGCTTAGGTGTTGCTGTTCTGCTCTTTTTCGTCATGCTCTTTATCGGCACTCCTATTGCGGTGTGCCTGGCAGGCACAGGCATTGTCTGGCTGCTTTCCAACCCGGCTATTCCCAGTCTCGTTTTTGCGAGCAAAATATACGGCGCTACCGACAGCTTCGCATACATGGCCATACCGTTTTTTATGATGGCGGGTCAGGTCATGGAGCAGACCGGTATAACCGAGAAGTTTATTGATTTTGCCAAGAGCATAATCGGACATGTCCGCGGCGGTGTCGCGCATACCGCTACGGTCGCCGGCGTCATTATGGCGGGCGTTTCCGGCTCTGGCAACGCGGACACAACCGCAATCGGCTCGCTGATGATCCCCGCTCTGGTCGACGACGGCTATGAGGAAGGTTTCGCTGTATCCGTCATTGCCGCTGCCGGCTCTCTCGGTCCCATTATTCCTCCCAGCGTAATGATGATCGTTTTCTCAAACGCCGCTGGCTACGATGTCGGCAAGGTGTTTATGGGCGGCGTTATCCCCGGTCTTATCATGGCCGTCGGATTCATGTGGCTGTCCTATAACTACGCCAAGAAGCACGGCATAGGCGGCGGGAAGTTCGGCGGCTGGAAAAATGTTGGCAGGACTTTCCTGCGGACAGTCGGCGCTCTGGTAATGCCCTTTATTATCATCTTCGGCATAGTCGCGGGTATCTTTACCGCTACCGAAGCCGGTGTTGTTGCCTGCGTGTATGGTATCCTGTATGGCATCATAACCAAAAGCCTTACCCTGAAGGGCTTCCTGCAGGGCCTGGCTGACTCGTGTGTCGCGGCTGTCGGCCCGATGATGATTATCACCTATTCCTCTATCTTCAGCTATATGCTCACCCGCATGAATGTTGCGACTATGATAAGCAATTTCTGCGTTGCCAACATACACAGCGAGGCTCTGTTCCTTATATTTGTACTTATCATCACGACTATTGCCGGCTGCTTTATTGATGGCATGGCTACAATGCTCATGCTTCTGCCTGTTCTGTCTCCGGTCGTCAGCATACTCAATATCGACTTTCAGCATTTCTCGCTTGTCTATGTCATGGGCCTGCTGACCTGCCAGATCACCCCGCCTGTCGGAAATCTGATATATGTCGCCGCAAGTATAGAAAAAACTCCGGTCAAGAAGGTTGTCAAGCAAATTATCCCGTTCTGTCTGGTAATGTTCCTCGTCATCCTTCTATGCGTGTTCGTTCCCGAACTCGTGACCTGGCTGCCTGAACTGATCTACGGCTGATCATTCAGTATTTAGGCGGGGAAGTCCCGCTTGAAAAATAAAAAAAGAGAATG
>JAQXKZ010000051.1 GCA_029010715.1 Clostridiales bacterium | reverse complement strand
AAAAATGGGTGCGATGACTATCATTGCGGCGGTGCCGTCCATGAACATACCTATGATAAGAAACAGCGCGACGACCATCAGCAGGAACAAATATTTGTTGCTTACCGTAGCGGCGAGGAAATTACCTATGGATTGAGGTATGCTTTCCCAGCTGAGGAAGTAGCTGAAGATATTGGCCGCGCACATGACCAGCATTACCGTACAGGAGGAAAGGACGGCGTCCTTAAGGATAGGTATGAAATGCTCCTTCTTTATCTGCTTGTACACAAACTTTCCCACGATCAGGGAATACAGCGCGCATATGGCTCCGCCCTCGGTAGCGCTGAATATGCCGAAGCGCAGGCCGACAATAAGCAGCACCGGCAGGCCGAGAGCCCAGAGAGAATCCAGAAAGCAGCGCCAGATCTGACCGGCCGGGGCAATATGCCCGCGCTGGCACGGATAATTGCGCTTTTTAGCGAGATGTCTTACCAGAAGCATCATCGCCGCGCACATGAGAAAGCCCGGCAGATATCCGGAGGCAAACATCTTGCCGACGGAGGTGTCCGTGCAGTAGGCGTACACCACAAGCCCGATTCCTGGCGGTATGATCGGCGTAATAAGCGACGAGGCAGCGGTGACGGCGGCGCAGAAGGGCTTGTCGTAGCCTTTCTTTATCATTTCGGGGACCAGTATCTTGGTCTCCTGCGCGGCGTCGGCGGCACAGGAGCCGGAGAGACCGCCCATCATTGTTGACAGAAGGATGTTCACGTGTCCCAGACCGCCGGGAATATGTCCGACGAGCAGGTCCGCGAGATTCATAAGCTTTGCGGTGATGCCCGAATAGTTCATTATCGAACCGGCGGCGATGAAAAACGGGATGGCCAGCAGGGACACTGACTCTGTGCTTGCGATGAAGCGCTGGATCACGACCTGCATCGGTATAGAGGATTCGAGCGCGAAGTACGGGACCACGCATATGATCAGCGCGAAGCCGACCGGGACGCCCAGTATAAACAGAAGCGCCAGCAAAATACCAACTAAAGCTGTCATTCGTCAGTAGCCTCCATTCCGTCTATCTCTTCCTCCGGGTCCAGCTCGTCCAGACCGTTACCGTTGAGTGAGACGCGTTTAAGAAATTCGTCGGGACGTCTCGCGGCAAGGTAAACAAAGCAGAGACTGTATACGGACATGTTGAAGAACGCGATGACCGCGGAGATGTATTTGACCGAGTACGGTATTTTAAAGTAATTTGTAAGCTTATATCCGCCCTTGATGGTAATGATGATGCTCATATATGTCATGAATACAAAAGCGGCGAGGAGTATGGCGAAGGATAAAATATATACGACCCTTCTCATGGAAGGTTTGAGCTTTGCCACGACGAAGTCGACGCCCATGTGGGCGTTGCGCCTGTAGCACCAGCTGATGCCGAGCATGCAGGTCCATGACCAGGCTATGCCGACAACTTCCTGCGCCCACGGAATAGAGCTTAGGAACATATATCGCGCGAATACATTTATGACTGTGATCGCGACGGTGACCGTTATCATCGACATGGACACGACTTCCTCAAAGCGCGTCATAAGCGTGTATAGGGATTTACCGGTTTTTTTCATAAGAACACACCATTCTCATCAACCCGGAGCAGAAGGTGCTCCGGGTTGATCTTAGTTTTTCGGTTTCGAGGCTCGGATCACTTAATGATTTCCTGAATCCGGTCGAACAGGCCCTCAGAGAAGCCGAGAGAGGGGTCGGAGTACATGGAAGAGGCCTTATCAACAAATCCCTGACGAGTCTCCTCGTCGAGGCGCTTGATCTCAATGCCGGCATCCTCAAACTTGCCGATGTATTCGTCCTCGAGAGTGAGGCTGTTCTCACCGAAGGCTTCGCCGGCGTTCCATGCCGCCTCGAGCATGATCTGCTGGTACTCCTCGGGCATGCTCTGGAAGATCTGCTCATTCATGCAGATACCGCCGCAGGAGACAAGGTGACCGGTGAGGGTGAGGTACTTGGTGACTTCCTGAAGGCTGGAGGAGTAAAGCGTGGACAGGGGCGCTTCTGCGCAGTCGACCATGCCTTGGGAGAGTGCGGTATAGGTTTCGTTCCAGTTGGTGACGACAGGAGCGCAGCCGAGAGCCTTGGAAAACGCGATCAGAGCCGCGGCGTCAGCGACGCGCATCTGCTTGCCGGACATGTCATCGACAGAGTTTATGGGGAAGTTCGAGACGAAGTGACGATAACCGGTGAACCAGTTGTAGGTGAGCAGACGGACGTTGCCGTTGCTGGCGAGGGTCTCCACCTGATCTTTGTACCAATCAGACTCGCTGATGGGCTTCATCTGTGAGGGATCGCTCAGGCAGAACTGGCAGTTGAGGATGGCCAGATCGGGAACGGTCGCGTTAAATGCGTCTGCGCCGGTGTAGTTGATGATCTCCGCGCCCTGAGCGATCAGCTCGTTGACGTCGTTGATTGCGCCGAGTTCACCGTTGGGGTGAAGCTCTATTGTGATATGGCCGTTGGTCTTTTCCTGAATTTCATCGATCATCTGCTGCGCGTAGACGGCGATGGGGTCGGTGGCAGCCTGGGTGACGGAAAACTTGAAGTTGTAGTACGGCATATCGTCTGCCGGGGCTGCGTCGGAACCGGAAGTGTCAGCCTTGGTCTCCTGCGCCGGAGCCGTGCTGTTGCCGCAGGCGCACAGAGCAAATACCATTGCGAGCGCAAGCAGCAGGGACATGAGTTTTGCGGTTTTTTTCATGATGTCTTTCTCCTGTTTTTTATTTGTGTGCATTTTAAAGGCGCACCGACCTTATTTCATTTGGTCTGAGAGACTGTAACCGTGAAAGAGAGCTTTGCTGTCTCCTGTGCGGCAAGCCTGATGACATAGGGTTTTGTCTCCTGACGGCTGTCGCCGTGCAGACTGTCAGGCAGCCCGTACCATGGCTCGATGCATATGTTTGTTATCGGCTTGTTCTTCGGCGCCCACAGAACAAGATTAGGGTAATCGCCGAGGCAGAGCTCGACAAACTTTCCCGTCCGCGCCGACTCCATGCGTATTGTTTTGCGGCTGGGTTTGACCATGGTGAACGAGCCGCCGTCAAACATCCCTTCCCTTACCGGTATTCGTGTTTCGCCGCTCCAGAAGCCGGGGACGGTCCCGCTTACTAGCGCGTCCTCCAGAATGACTCTGTCTGCGTTTATAGGTCCGCCGAAACTGAAAAAGTAATCCTCTGCACGCTCTCCCGGCCGCAGCGGACATGCAAAGCCCGGATGAAAACCCAGAGAGAAGAACATGGGCTCCGGGCCTTCGTTAGTGACGCCTGAGCTGACGGTCAGAGTGCTGCCTGTCAGCGTGTATGATATGCGCAGCTCAAAGCGGTACGGGCAGAGCCTCAGGGTGTCGTCGCTGTACCGCAGGAGGAAGGAGACGCTTCCTTCGTCCTGATCGCTTACGGAGAACTCCGCGTCCTTTGCAAAACCGTGCTGAATATACGGGTATCTCTCACCGCCTATCAGAGTACAGCCGTTTTTCACCGCGCCTGTGTTTGGAAAAAGCACGGGCGCGGAGCGATCCCAGTTCCTGCGCTCCGGCGGGCAGAGATACTCTGTCCCGTCCGCGCCGCGCAGCGCCGTCAGTTCGGCTCCGTGGGACGATATCTGCGCGGTGAGCGCAGAGCTTCTTATATTAACCGTCATAGCGCGAACCTGTAAGACGGCAGACCCGTAACGCCGGGCCTGACGGCAAAGGTACAGCCGGCCAGAGGCTCGGCGTCGTTTTCCGACTGATACGCCGCGCTGGTCACCACGAGCGTGTCAAGCTCGTCGCCGGCGAAGCAGGTGCACGACATGCGCTTCACGGGGAAATCCAGCCTGTCCGTCACACGGAGCTTCAGCGGGTCTATACGCAGCACACAGTGCGCGCCCCAGACCGCCGTCCACAGCTGCCCCTCGGCGTCCATGCACATGCCGTCGAATTCTCCGGACTCCAGCGGGAACGGCAGCAGCGTACGCCTGTTTGAGAGCGTGCCGCCGGCCATGTCAAAGTCAAAGGCTTCGAGCTTTTTTGCGAGGGAGTCGCAGTAGTACATCGTTTTCCCGTCTCTGCTCCATGCGAGACCGTTTGAGCATGCGACCCGGTCAAAAAGCAGCTCTGTTCTGCCGGTTTTATCCAGACGGTAAAAGGCTCCGGCGCCGCTGTAATCAGTGGTGCCGACATAGAAACGTCCGTCCGGACCTGCCTTGCCGTCGTTGAAGCGGCGGCCGAGCATCCTCTCCGGCCTCGAAAACAGCTCCGCTTTCCCGCTGCCGCTGTCGATGTAAATTCCGTCGGTCATGGCCATAAGCAGGCTTCCGTCGTCGGTGAGAGCAATGCAGCCAAGCTCCTGACCGTAGTCGCGCTGGGTGATCTCGCCGCTTGCCCAGTCAAGACAGCGTACGAACTTTCCCCGTATGTCTATGGTATAAAGCAAGCGGCGCTTTTCGTCCCAAAGTGGGCATTCACCGACGATATGCGCCTTGCTGTCTGTTACACGCATGTCAGTAACGCCCGGAGTTGATGCTGTCGACGCCGCCGTCGATGATAAGCCCGGTACCGGTCGCGTTGCCGGAGTTGCTGCTGGCCAGGAACCATACGCCGCCGGCGATATCCTCGGCAGTACTGACCCGGCCGATGGGTACGAGCTCGTTGCGTCTGCGGCGGGTCTCCTCGTCAAGCGCATCATAGCGCTCGGTGTAGACCGGGCCGGGGAGCAGGCAGTTGACACGGATTCCGTACTGGCCCAGGTCTACCGCAAGGGATTTGGTTATCGAGAGAATAGCTCCCTTGGAGGCGTTGTATGCGCTGCGGAGGACATTGCAGTCCCTGTAGGTTATGGAGCCGATAAAAACGATGGTTCCGTGGTTTTCGGTCTCCACCATGTCTCTTGCAACGGTGCGCGCGAGACTGAAGTTGCCTGTCACGTTTGCCTGTATTACGGCGCCCCACTCGTCTATATCCACGGTCAGGGGATTCTGATTGAGTCCTTGGGCTGCGGCACAGAGGACAAGAGAGTCCAGAACGTATCCCTTGCTGTGCACGAAATCCGTCACCTTCCCGGCATTGTGGGCGTCGGCAATATCGAAGCCCATGCCGAAGCAGGGTACGCCGAATTCCTCATGTATCCTTTCCGCGGCCTTTTTCGCGTCCTCGGCCTTTCTGCTGGTGATGAATACGGCCCAGCCCTCGGATGCAAATTTCCGTGCAATGCCGAAGCCGGTGTTGCGTGTAGCGCCGGTGATTAAAACACTTTTCATTTTAACCTCCTGATTTTTATCTAAGATATGTATATGTTTTACGTTAAATTTCACATATTTACGCACTTGTACATCATGTTACTGATTTCATTTGTATTATATCCTATAAAAGTCCTGTTGTATAATTGATTATTTTTTGCTATAATATAAATAGTATTTATATTAAAAAGCATGGGAAGATGCGCAGGAGGAGGAAGAGAATGCAGCTGTCTGAGATAGAAGCTTTCCTTGCCGTGGTGAAAAGCGGCTCGCTGTCGGGTGCGGCTGAGCAGCTGTACATCACGCAGCCGGCCCT
>JAQXKZ010000050.1 GCA_029010715.1 Clostridiales bacterium | reverse complement strand
GCTCCCGGCTTCGGCGCGGACGACTACCAGACCTGTATGCGCTACGGCATGGACATGGTCGTCCCCGTGGACGATCAGGGCCGCCATACCGACTATGCCGGCAAGTATGCCGGGCTCAGGACCGAGGAATCAAATCCCGTCATTCTTAACGATATGAAGGAGAGCGGGGCTCTCTTCGCCTCCGAGAACATCATCCACAGCTATCCGCACTGCTGGCGCTGCAAGAGCCCGATCATTTTCCGCGCCACCCCTCAGTGGTTCTGCTCGGTCGACTCCTTCAAGGACGAGGCCATTGCCGCCTGCGAGGACGTACGCTGGCTGCCCGCATGGGGCAAGGAGCGTATGGGCGCCATGATCCGCGAGCGCAAGGACTGGTGCATTTCCCGCCAGCGCCGCTGGGGTCTGCCCATTCCGGTGTTCTATTGCTCTGACTGCGGCAAGCCCGTGTGCACCGACGAGAGCATCGAAGCCGTCGCCCGGCTGTTTGAAAAGGAAGGCTCCAACGCCTGGTTTGAGAAGGAAGCTGCCGACATCCTGCCTGAGGGCTTTAAATGCCCGCACTGCGGCGGCACACAATTCACCAAGGAGAGCGACACTCTCGACGGCTGGTTTGACTCCGGTTCGACGCATTACGCGTCCATGCTGCGCGACCAGAACTTCTGGCCCGCCGACATGTACATGGAGGGCGGCGACCAGTACCGCGGCTGGTTCCAGTCGTCTCTGCTGGTTGCGGTCGGCGCGCTCGGCAAGGGCGCCCCGTACAGGGAATGTCTGACCCACGGCTGGACCGTCGACGGCGAGGGCCGCGCCATGCACAAGTCCCTCGGCAACGGCGTTGACCCTGCCGATATGATAAAGGAATTCGGCGCGGATATCGTCCGCCTCTGGGCCGGCTCCGCCGATTACCATGTGGACGTACGCTGCTCCAAGGCTATCTTCAAGCAGCTCAGCCAGAACTACCTGAAATTCCGCAACACCGCCCGGTACTGCCTCGGCAACCTCGACGGCTTCGACGCCAACGATCTGGTCGCCCCCGCAGATATGCTCGAGCTTGACCGCTGGGCTATCACCAAGCTCAACGAGCTCATTGAAGAGGTCGGCAAAGCCTATGACGACTATGAGTTCCATATAGTCTCCCACGCCATCAACGATTTCTGCGTTGTGGAGCTGTCCAGCTTCTACCTCGACATCATCAAGGACCGCCTTTACTGCGAGGAGAAAAACGGTCTCAAGCGCCGCAGCGCCCAGACCGCTCTGTACCTGATTCTCGACAGCATGGCAAAAATGTTTGCCCCGATCCTCGCCTTCACCTGTGACGAGATCTGGCAGTCCATGCCTCACCGCGAGGGTGACGACGTGCGCAACATCCTCTTCAATACCATGAACAAACCCTTTGCCGACTATGCGCTGAGTGCCGGTGAGATGGCCCGCTGGGACAGACTCATCTCTCTGCGCGACGATGTAAACGGCGTTCTGGAGATCGCCCGCGCGGCAAAGCGCATCGGCAAGCCCCTGGAGGCCGCCGTATCCCTCCGCGCGAAGGACGAATCGGCGCGCGAAGCGCTCGACGAGGTCAGATCCATGAATCTGTCCGAGTTGTTTATAGTGTCCAGATGTCTCGTCGCTGACGAGGAGCCCCCCGAGGCTGCCGTCACCGGAACGGGCGTGAAAAACCCCGGAATGGAGATTTCGGTCAGCGAGGCCCCGGGTGACAAGTGCCCGCGCTGCTGGATGCACTCCGAAGACGCTCAGGCCGGGACCGGTCTCTGTCCGCGCTGTGCTGCTGTGGTGGCAAAGCTCTGAAACATCCGGACCGACCGTCCGTTCAATCCACGTGCCGGCTCAAAGCCGCCGGCAGATAGGAGGTCATTATGCTGTATTCAATAGTCGGCCTGCTGGTCATTATTCTGGACCAGGCAGTGAAGTACTGGGTTTCCAATACCCTGTTCGGCACCGATATCGTCAAGTTCATTCCCGGCGTCCTGAGTCTCGTGAACGTGCACAATGACGGCGCGGCGTTCAGCTTCCTGAGCGGCAGCGGCGCGCGCATCTACTTCATCATTGCCACGGGTATTTTCACGCTGCTCGTGATAATCGCGCTGGCGACCAACTTTATCTCCGGCCGCCTTTCACGCTGGAGTATCGTCATGGTCACCGCCGGCGGTCTTGCCAACTGTATCGACCGTATAATTTACGGCTATGTGCAGGACATGTTCAAGGTCGAGCTGTTCAACTTTGCCATCTTCAACGTTGCCGACGTCTTTATAACCGTGTTTGCGATCATATTCGTGCTGGCCATGATCTTTGAAAAACCGGAGGAAGATCCGCTGGACGAGGAGTTTGAGGACGATGAGGACGAGGATGAGGAAGAGGCTCCCGTACGCAAGCCCCTCATCAGCAAGCTGAAGGAAGCCAAAAAGGAAGAAGCTTCCTTGCCGCGCAACACCAAGAAGGGCCGCCAGGCTGAGTATGAGGAGAAGTACGAGCGCTATAAAAGCGAGCGCGCCGTCCGCCCGCAGCAGCCCGCTCCGAGAGCTGCCGCCCGCACACCGGCGGATGCTTCAGATCCCTTTGCCGAATGGGAGAAGGCCAATGCCAGAGCTGAGGCCCAGCGTTCCCGAAGCTATGCGGCCAGAGCCATGGGCGTCGATGCACCCAGATATACTGCCCCGCAGAAGGCTCCGGCATGTCCGGCGGAGCAGCCTGCAGCCGCGCCCGGACCGCGCCAGCAGACTCAGGCTCAGCCGCAGGTTCCCTATCCCGCGCAGCCGGCTGAGCGGCCGCAGGCTCCTGCACGCCGGCAGAACGCCGCTCCCGCGGCCAGACCGTCTCAGCCCGCCGCGCCCAAGAGCGGCAGCATGGACTTCGACCTCGACGACATACTCAACGAGTTCAAGTGATGGACGAGGACGTAATACAGATTACAATTGAGGAGAGCGGAGAACGTATCGACGCTCTCCTTACCCGTATCCTGCCGCAGTTTTCACGCAGCCAGATACAGAAGTGTCTCGATTCCGGAGCCGTTACCCTCGGCGGAAAGGCGCTTAAAAAGAACTATCGCGCCAACGCCGGAGACGAGGTTGAGATCATCCTGCCGGCGACGCAGGATATAGCGCTCGAAGCGCAGGATATACCGCTCGATATTGTCTACGAGGACGCCGATATCATAGTCGTCAACAAGCCCCGCGGCATGGTCGTCCACCCCGCGCCCGGCCACACTGACGGCACTCTGGTTAATGCCCTTATGTATCACTGCGGGGACAGTCTTTCCGGCATCGGCGGCGAGCGCCGTCCCGGTATAGTGCACAGGATAGATAAGGACACCTCGGGGCTGATCGTTGCGGCTAAGAATGACGCTGCCCACCGCGGCCTCTCGGCGCAGCTGTCGGACCACAGCCTGTTCCGTGAGTATGAGGCTGTCGTAAACGGCCGCATGAAGGAAAATTCGGGCACGGTCGACAAACCGAT
>JAQXKZ010000049.1 GCA_029010715.1 Clostridiales bacterium | reverse complement strand
ATGAAGTTTTAAGCAACATACTGGCGCCTCAATTCCAGAGGCGTCAGTTTTGTTTTAGTTTGGATGCGTTGGTGGTTGTAGAAGTAGATGTAATCGTCTATTAGCCTTCGCGCCTCGGCAAATGTAGTAATCTTCGCCCTGTAAATGCACTCAGTCTTGAGGATGGAGAAGAAGTTTTCTGCCAAAGCATTATCATAAGGATTTCCACGTCTTGACATGGACGGTATGATACCGTATTGTTGAGTTAGCTTAAAGTACGCTTTTGAGGTATACTGAAAGCCCTGGTCACTGTGGAGTTGCAGCTCGGCAGTGACCCTTTCTTTTCTCTTGGCGTCCTTGATCGTATTCAGCACCAGATTGATGTTCTGCTCCGAGCCGGTCTTGTAAGCTACGATACTGTTGTCATAGAGATCACGGATGACTGAGAGATAGAGGAAGCCTTGTCCTGTGCGGATGTAAGAGATATCCGTTACCCACTTTTGGTTTGGCCTTTCGGCGATAAAGTTTCTGTTCAGCAGGTTGGGATAACGGTGCAGCCATTCTCCGTACTTCACATATCGTTTCCTGCGAATAACGGACAGCAGATGGTACTTATTCATTACCCGAAGTACCGTTTTCGGGTTGCAATGAAGACCGTTCCTCTCTAACCAGATATGTACGCGGCGGTAGCCATAGGTGCTGCGGCACTCGACCTGACATACGCGTATCTGTTCAGCCAACGGCAGATCCCTTGCGGGTATGTCCATGCGCTTGACATAGTCATAGTATCCACTTCGGGACACGTCGAAGAAACGGCACATCTCACTGATGCCGTATTTCTCCCTATGACGATAGATGACCTTGTATTTGACGCTGGTTTTCACTCCTTTCCTGTGAGCGAGAGAAAATCCCGCAAAAGTTCTACTTCCATCTTTAACCGCTTATTTTCGCGCTTGTATTCCTGCAATGTCTTGGCGGGCTTACGACCACGCCCCGTGGGGACACCCTGTGCGGCCTTTCTCCGTTCTCGCTTTAACAGTTCTCTTACTACTTCTCCATCACTGAGCCCAAACTTCTCTGCAATTTGACGATATGTATAACCGCTTTCTTTGAGACGTTTTACTTCCGGCAGCAGTTCTTGCACTTTTTCGTATTTTCTTGGCATAGCAATACCCCCTATGTAGTACTTCTATTTTCCTACATAGGGGGTCTTTTGTCTGTTGTCCGTTTTTACTGGTTCGGTTCAAAATCACGGTCTTTTTTGTTATCGGGGAGGAGTCACAGCGGATCGTTTTTACGGCTGCAATTTAAGGTCGCCGTCTTTTATCCAGCCGAGTTTGCGGCAGATGAGGCCGAACACCCACGAGAGGACAGCGGGCAGGACGATCGCCACGAGGGCGAGACCAATCCAGTCGCCGGTGGTGGGGACTATTGCCGCCGCGCCGTCGAGAACAGCCTCGGCCGAGGGATTTGTCCAGCCAGTCCAGACGCCTATGGGTCCGACAAGACCGCAGGTACCCATGCCGGAGGAAACCGCGGCGCCGTTCATCTCAAGCTTGAACACGCAGGTGGCCACGGGGCCGGTGATGGCGCTGGCCGCGATGGCGGGGATCCATATCTTCGGGTTGCGGACGATATTGCCCATCTGGAGCATGGAGGTGCCCAGACCCTGGGAAACGACGCCGCCCCAGCCGTTTTCACGGAAGGAGATGACCGCGAAGCCGACCATGTTCGCGCAGCAGCCTGCCAGAGCCGCGCCGCCCGCGAGCCCCGTCAGGCTCAGCGCCGCGCAGATAGCCGCAGAGGATATGGGCAGCGTCAGCGCAATGCCGACGATAACGGATACAAGGATGCCCATTACGAAGGGCTGCTGGGTGGTCGCCCATTTAATTAGCGTGCCGACGGCCATCGCGCCCTTGCCGATGGGGGCCGCGACGAAATACGCAAGTCCGACGCCGACGAGTATGGTGACGATGGGGGTCACGAGTATGTCGATCTTCGTCTCCTTGGATACCATCTTACCGAACTCTGCGGCGACTATCGCCAAGACATAGACCGCGAGGGGGCCGCCCGCGCCGCCCATTACATTGGTGGCGTAGCCCACAGGTATCAGCGAAAACAGCACCATCGCCGGCGCGTTGAGGGCAAAGCCTATGGCCACAGCCATGCCCGGCCCGACCATCGCCGAGGCGAATTTTCCTATGGTATACCCCGTGCCGCCGATCTCGATAAGCGGCTTTGCCAGAAAGCCGATGCCGAGCTGGGTGCCGAGTGTGTCAAGTATAGTGCCGACGAGCAGAGTGCAGAAAAGACCCTGCGCCATTGCGCCGAGCGCGTCGATGCCGTAGCGCTTGAGGCTGACCTCAATATTCTTGCGCTTGAAAAATGCTTTTACCCTGGACATGACGATCGCATCTCCTTATAACTTAAAAAGTAGACTTACAAGGTGTCAAGACACCTGTAAAGTCTACTTTAAACGCTGTGCATCCATTTGTCAACCTAAGTTTAAATATTATCACTCGTAGAGGAGACCCGCATCGGCTAGTGCGGCCTTGGTGCGCTCGAAGCAGGCCTCGTCCGGGCAGGAGAGGGCGTGCAGATGAACTCCGCCGGTGAGCTGGCAGAGAGGGGCGACCTCGCCCTTTCTGAGCTTTTCCATGAACTGCGAAACGTCATAGCGGCTGGACAGCTGGAGCTGACCGGTGAGCTGACCGTAAATGGGGTGCTCGACCGTGACGTTTATCACGGTGCAGCCGTTATCGACCATGATGTTGAGCTCCTTTTCCGTGTCGTCAAGGCCGTGTATGCAGGCGAGGGTATATACCTTGTCCGCGGCGGTTTCAAGGACATAGCCGCGGGGCGTCGCGGTTATCTTCTCTCCCGCGGCCCTGAGCAGGGCGATATCGCCGACGATTATCTGTCGGCTCACTGAGAGACCTGAAGCAAGGCTCGCGGCGCTGACGGGGCGCTCGGCAGTCCTGAGGAGCGACATTATCTTTTCTCGTCTTGCTGCGGCGTCCATACCTTCACCCCTGTCACTGGCCTTGCCGGAGCATATCGTCCTTGAGAGCCATGAGCTCCTCGGACAGGTCGACGTAGTACTGATGCGGGAAGTCGAAGCGCTTGACCTCGGGCCAAAGGGTGCTGACCTCATAGGCGCAGCGGCGCTTTATCTCGTCGAGCGTGGGCAGCTTGTAAACGAGCTCGCCGTTTTTGAAGATCGGCACCTGAAGCTCCACGGCGGTGAAATCCTCCATGACCTTGCGCTTCCAGCGCGCGTCGGGATCGCAAATCTCAAGGGGTTTCGTGCCGTCGACGGTCTCGTGGCGCATACAGATGTAATCGGCCGCGGCCATGCCGTTTTCCCTGTCGAAGAAGCGATAAACTTTTTTGAAGCCGGGATTTGTGATCTTGCCGACATTCTCGCTGATTTTGATCTTGGGGATTATATTGCCATCGTCGTCCTCGACCGCGCACAGCTTGTACACGCCGCCGAACACGGGATCGGATTTGGCGGTGATAAGCCGCTCGCCGACGCCGAAGGAATCGATCTTAGCGCCCTGGAGCAGCAGCTCGGTGATGAGCCGCTCGTCGAGGGCGTTTGAAACGGTGATCCTGCACTCTGGCCAGCCGGCCTCGTCAAGCATCACTCTCGCCTTGCGGGTCAGATATGCCATGTCGCCGGAGTCAAAGCGGATGCCGCACTTGGTGATGCCGAGCGGCCTGAGAACCTCGTTAAAGGCGCGTATGGCGTTGGGAATGCCGCTCTTGAGTGAGTTATAGGTGTCAACAAGCAGTGTGGCGTTGGTGGGATAGGTTTCGCAGTAGGCTTTGAAGGCCTCGTACTCGCTGTCGAACATCTGCACCCATGAGTGCGCCATAGTGCCGCCTGCCGGGACGCCGTACATGGTGTCCGACACGGCGCAGGCCGTGCCCGCGCAGCCGCCGAGATATGCGGCTCTGGCTCCGGTGACGGCGCCGTCGATGCCCTGCGCCCGGCGGGAGCCGAATTCAAGCACAATCCTGCCCTCAGCCGCGCGGCAGATGCGGTTTGCCTTGGTGGCGATAAGGCTCTGGTGGTTGATCTCGAGCAGCACATAGGTCTCAATGAGCTGCGCCTGTATAGCGGGAGCCCTGACTGTCAGGATCGGCTCGCGGGGGAAGATGGGGGTGCCCTCGGGGACCGCCCAGATATCGCCCGTGAATCTGAAATCACGGAGATATTCAAGAAAGCTCTCGGAGAACATTTTCCGCCCGCGGAGGTATTCGATATCTTCCTCGTCGAAGTGGAGGTTCTGAATATAATCCACGATCTGCTCAAGCCCCGCCGCGATTGCGAAGCCGCCGTTGTCGGGGTTCCGACGGTAAAAAACGTCGAAGTATGTTATCTTGTCGGCCATGCCGTGGTCAAAGTAGCCGTTGCCCATCGTGAGCTCGTAGTAGTCGCACAGCATGGTGAGATTAAGCTTTCTTTCGTTCATAGCAGCCTCCAAAGGGTCGTTGTCTGCGTATTATACGGGATGACACCGTCTAATTGGATTATATAGCAAAAAAATATTTATGCAACCATTGTTATTATTATATCTTGTATATCTTGCCGAAAAATACAGCGCTCCGGTATTAACCGAAGCGCCGTTGTGCTCAAGCCGCTTTCTGTGTCAGGCTGCCGCTGCTGCGGCAGCTTCCCTTTTTGCATCTCTCCTCGCAGACAGCGTCACGATGGAAAAGACGACCGCGGTCGCTGCAAAGATGAGCAGCGCGATGAGCTGGAGCGTGCCGGAATATGTTCCGTCCTTCAAAGGATAGGTGTAACCCAGATAACGGGTGCACAGACCGAAGATATTGCTGGCAATAAGCAGAGCGGCGGTGATAACTCCGAGGACTGCCGCGCTGCCCTTGCCGGCAAGGCCCAGGATGCCCGCGATGAGGCCGAGAATGCCCGCAAGAGCGAGGGCGATGTACAGACCAAGACGCATATACAGCTCGTG
>JAQXKZ010000048.1 GCA_029010715.1 Clostridiales bacterium | reverse complement strand
ATCCGAATAGGTTTCTTTCACGGTTTCCTCGGCCTTGTAGAGCGGGATATTGAGGCGGGTAATTCCTTGCTCGTTGCACCAGGAGAAAAAGGATTTTAGGGTGCGCGTGTAACTGTTGATGCTGTTGGAGGAAAGCCCCGCCTCCCGCATGGAAACGATCATTGCATCCAAGTCCGCCTTTTGGAGCATGGCAATGTCTGTCTTAACATCCAAGTGCCGCGCCACGGCTCGGAACTGCTGTTCATAGCTTTGCAAAGTCTTGTCCGCAAGCCCCTTTGCTTTGCGGGAAGTGAGGAAGTCGGCAAAGGTTTCCTCCATGGTGGCGGCACAATTCAACTTAATTTTCTTCATAATACCTGACCTCTTGATTTTCAAAATTTCCATCAAAAATCAAGCGCACAGGCACAAATAGCGAATGCTGCGAATTTCCCACTTTTGGATAAGAAAAAACCTTGAAATCTTTCGATTTCAAGGTTTTTCTCGCTCTTTCCGAACTTTTGGTGGAGATAAGCGGGATCGAACCGCTGACCTCTTGAATGCCATTCAAGCGCTCTCCCAGCTGAGCTATACCCCCGTGAGCAAGGAGTATACTACCAGAAAGGCGGCCATTTGTCAAGCATTAATTTGCATCTTTTCCCACTGGTTTTTAAGGCTCACAGCTGGTAGAGAATCACTGTCAGCGGCATGGTCAGTATGCACAGCAAAGTTGTGACGATATTGATGGAACATGCGTACTCCACTTCCCTGCCATATATCTGCTCCATCTGCGTAATCATCGACGCCGTCGGAGACGCGGCGGCCAAAAGGGTGATAAGCAGTATCGTTTCAGAGTCCGCAATCCCGGAGCCAATCCCGCTGAAGCGCAGGAACGCCACGCACAACAGCGGCAGTACGATCAGCCTGAGCGCAGCGACCAGCCAGACGCGTCGGCGGCAGAATATGCTCTTTATATCCATCCCGGCAAGCAGTACACCGATAACCAGCATCGCCATCGGCCCTGTCATAGCCGACGCGTCGTTCATTGCGCCATAAACAAACGAAGGGAGTTTTATATCAAACGCGAACAGCAGGATTCCAATGAATATCGACAGCATATTCACATTCAGCAATATCTTTTTCAGGTCAGCATGCTTATCCCCGCTTATAAGCGTTTTGCAATGAGTCCAGAATAAAACGACCTGTATGGAGATATAAGCGCAGGTATATACAACCCATTCAGGCCCTATCAGCGCCGTCACCAGCGGTATGATAAGGTTCCCCGAGTTTGAGTATATCACAGAGGTCTGCTCCACCGGGCTAAGATGCAGCGGCTTTCTGAACAAAACGTTCAGGGCTATGAAGCCCATCTGTATTATGCCTCCCGCCATAAACGCAAGCAGCAGTCCGGAACGCAGTTCCGGACTGCTGTCGATCTGAAAGGCCGATATAATATTGCATGGATACACCATATACAGCATCAGCAGCGAAATAACGCGGCTGTCCTCGCTGCGCAGTATATGCAGCTTTGTTATCAAAAAGCTGCCAAACATGATTAAAAACAGCGACGCTATCTTCAAAAGCAGAGCCTGTGCCATGCTCCCACCTGCCTGAAATCGGTTTCGACATATTATAGTAAGATGCGGCTGTATTATCAAGTCTGAAAAGTATATAAAAATCCGGCAAAAAACCTGCCGGATTTTTCAGGCGATATAGCGTGAACAGGCACCGGCACATGCCGAAGACGCTTCGTTCGGTGCTGCCTTAATTAAATTTTGAGTCCAACTGTTTTTTATCTGCTTTTTCTTTCAGGCACAGCCGCCAGTCAGAACGGCCACGTCGGCAGCCATGACAGCAGTCCGTTTGCGGCAACGGGTCTGCCGGACAGCGCCGGATAAAACAGCACGAACAGCGCCATGCTCAGCGCTGTAAAGCCAGAGACATACAGCTCCCAGTGTTTTTCGTTCTGCCGCATAAGGTTAAAAACATATCCAACGGTCAGCACAAGGAAAGCCGCGCACGGGAAGTAGTGATATTCAAAGGTGATACGCGTGATGAACATCCACGGTATCAGCTGTGCGAAATACGCGATCAGCAGAAAACCGGCGCGTTTGTCTCTTCTGAATAGCGCCATATAGATAAGCACGAACAGGCTGAGCAGGCCGCCCCAGCAAAGTGCCGGGTTCACGAACGCGCCGAAGCTGGAATGCGTCCCGTCGTCGAAGTACTCCAGATAATACAGTATCGGGCGTATATCCAGTATCCACTGATACCAGCGCGAGGAGTACGGGTGCTCCGCCGTGACGCCGGAGTGATAATTGAACATATAAGTCTGGTTATCGAGGACTATGCGCAGATAATCCCGGCTGAAAATCGCCGCGTTTCTGGCCCTGCCGTATGGGTAATACGACAGATAATAGATAACGCACGGTATCAGCACAAAGAAGATCAGGCAGAAACCGGCAAGCTTCCAGAACTTCTTCATATCCATGTTTCCGCGGCCGGTCTGGACCAGCACCCATATAAGCCATATCACTGCAAGCCCGGCTCCGGCATACAGGCAGGTCCATTTGCTCGCCGCCCCGATGCCGAAGAATATTCCGGACAGCGCCAGATCGCGCCATTTTCCCCCGCTTACGAACAGGTACATGAAAAGGTACATCTGCAGTATGAAGAACACCGCGTAGGTATCTATCGTTGCAATGCGCGTCTGTACATAGTGCATGAAATCGCTTGCAAATACCAGCATGCATGCAGTCGGAACAGCCCGGCCTCCGAACAGCTTCTTTGCAAAAACATACATCACCGGCAGCATCAGCACACCGAAGAAGGTACCCGAGAAGCGCCAGCCGAACGGTGTCATCCCGAATATAGCAATGCCTATCGAGATAATAAGCTTGCCGAGAGGCGGATGCGTGATCTCATACGGATAGACGTTGTTCATATGCTCCCAGGCCGTTCGGGCATGGTATATCTCATCAAAATAGGTGGAGTTCATAAAAGTCTGTCTGTCCGGGCAGAGCGACTGTTCATCACAGAGCCCCGGCGCAGAGGATTTCGCCGGTATTACGTCTCCGCCGGCGTCCAGCGCCACGACCTCTCCGAGCCAAACGTTGCCGGTACCGCTAATGGCAATTGTCCCTCCGGACACATCGGCGCAAAGCGCGATCTCATGCCACTTCAGCACGTCGGCATGGCTCTGCTCAATCTTCACGACTTCATGCCATGTCCTCCCGCCGTCCTGCGTACAGGTAACCGAGTATTCCCCTATTCCTACGCCTTCGAAAATCATCAGGCGCACAGCGCCGCCTGACTTCGGGTCAAGTTCTATCTCGGCTGAACGTCCCTCCATGTTGACAAATGTCTGTGGCGATTCGGTGTTTCCCAGCCTGTAGAACGCTGCCGCGGCATAGAGCAGCGATATCACGGCCATTATAAGAGCGTCTGCGCGCCCCAGTCTGAAGCGCTCACGCCCTGCGTCATCAGTCGCGCAGCGCCTGAGATCAGGCAGCTGCAGATAGAACAGGATCAGCAGCAGCGCGGTAAGTATGGGCAGGCAATACTTTGTAAGAAATTCCAT
The DNA here is from genome assembly GCA_029010715.1 of Clostridiales bacterium. GTDB lineage: Bacteria > Bacillota > Clostridia > Oscillospirales > Oscillospiraceae > Limivicinus. The sequence goes on along the minus strand of JAQXKZ010000048.1, from coordinate 19,832 downwards.
AGTCCTCGCTTTTTCTGCCGGAGAACTCCGGCTGTGTCAGGAAATCACTTCAGCAGCCCGTGCAGCTCGTGCACGTCGGCAAGCACATAGTCAGGCTTACGCTCGGCGGCGTCCACCATTGCCTGATCCGTCTCTCCCGACAGGACCAGCACGGAGACCGAGCCCGCATTCTGTGCCACGGCGATATCGGTGTACAGCCTGTCTCCGACTGCGCAGATCTTCTCATTTGGGATCCCGTTCATTTCGGAGATAACGTCGATCATACTGCGGTTGGGCTTTCCGATATATTCAGGCTTTTTCCCGCTCGACGCGGTAAGCAGCGCGCATATACTGCCGCAGTCCGGCAGCACCTCGTCGTTCGGCATCGGGCAGACCCAGTCCGGATTTGCCGCGATGAACTCCGCGCCGCGGCGAAGGAAGTGACAGGCTCTGTCGAGCTTCTCGTAAACAAGCTCGGTGTCAAAGCCCTGCACCACCACATCGACAGCGTCAGCCTCGGTGTGTCCGTTCTCGTCGTTGACAAGATTGATGCCGTAGCTTTTGAGCTCACGCCAGAAAGCCCTCGTGCCGGCCAGATACACGCTTGCGCCGGGGTGCCGCTGGTTGAGGTACATACCTGTAGCCATTCCGGAGGTGAACACATTTTCCGCCTCGCAGGGGAACCCCAGACGTCGCAGGCGCGTTATATAATCCGTGCCCGCGCGGGAGGAATTGTTGGTCAGGTATATGTATTTTTTGCCGAGCCTCGGCAGATCGTTCATCAGCTCAATGGCGCCCTCATATACGTTGTCGCCAAGATAGAGAGTTCCGTCCATATCAAACAGGAACAGCTCCGTATTTTTCAGCTTATCACAGTTCATTATAACCTCTTATACTTAATTCTAGTTATATATCTTATCCGCAGAGGATCAGTCCTCCGCCCAGAGCATAGCGCATTTTACCGCCTTATGCCAGCCGTGGATAAGCTTTTCGCGGGAATCGCCGTCCATCTTGGCGTCGAACACGCGGTCAACCGCCCAGTTGTTTCTGACGTCCTCGAGACTGTCCCAGTAACCGACCGCGAGTCCGGCCAGGTATGCCGCTCCCAGTGCGGTAGTTTCTATGCAGCGCGGACGGCAGACCTGAGCGCCGATGATATCGCTCTGGAACTGCATCAGGAAGTTGTTGGCACAGGCTCCGCCGTCGACCTTCAGGCTTGTAATCGGTATACCGGAATCCTTCTCCATAGCCCTCACGATGTCATACGTCTGATATGCCAGCGATTCAAGCGTTGCCCTTATCAGGTGCGCACGGCTGAAGCCGCGGGTAATACCGATAATCGCGCCTCTTGCGTGCTGACTCCAGTACGGTGCGCCGAGCCCGGTAAAGGCAGGAACAACATAGCCGCCCGCCGTGTCGGGTACCTTCTCGGCATACTGCTGGCTCTCGTCAGCCGAGGAAATAACGTTCAGCTCATCGCGCAGCCACTGTATTGCGGCGCCTGCGACGAAGATACTGCCCTCGAGGGCATATTCGACATGGCCGTCAAAGCCGACCGCAATGGACGTGACAAGTCCGTTTCTGCTCTCGACGATTTCTTCTCCCGTATTCATCAGAAGGAAGCAGCCGGTGCCGTAGGTGTTCTTCATTTCGCCGGGCTTGAAGCAGCACTGCCCGAACAGGGCTCCCTGCTGGTCGCCGACTGCGCCGGAGATGGGTATCTCTCCGCCGTAAAGCTCGAAATCGGACATGCCGTAAACACAGCTTGAGGGCTTCACCTCAGGCAGCATGGATTCCGGGATATCGAGCAGTTCCAGCAGTTCGCTGTCCCAGTGCAGCTCGCGTATATTAAAGAGCATGGTGCGGCTGGCGTTGGTGTAGTCCGTGACATGCACACGTCCGCCGGTCAGCTTCCATATGAGCCAGCAGTCAATAGTGCCGAACAGCAACTGCCCGGCCTTTGCCTTTGCGCGTGCGCCGGGCACATTGTCAAGCAGCCACTTGATCTTGGAGCCGGAAAAGTACGCGTCCGGGATGAGTCCTGTCTTATGGCGTATCGTGTCGCTCCAGCCATCCGCGACGATCCTGTCTATGATATCCGAGGTGCGCCGGCACTGCCATACTATCGCGTTGGCTATAGGCTTTCCGGTCTCCTTATCCCATACTACCGTAGTCTCGCGCTGGTTTGTTATACCTATGGCCGCAATATCCGAAGCCTCAATTCCGAGCTGTGCCATTGCCGCACGCGACACCTCCAGCGTCGTGTCCCATATCTCCATCGGGTCATGCTCGACCCAGCCGGGCTGAGGGAATATCTGTCTGAACTCCTTCTGCACGGAAGCGCGGATGTTGCCGGCCCTGTCGAAGAGTATGCAGCGGCTGCTTGTGGTCCCCTGATCAAGGGACATTACGTATTTCATCTGACCGATCCTTTCACTAGTATTTTCTCTTTCTATATATTCGGGCTACGTCCAATCCCGACAATATGCTTATTGTATAATACAACCGCTCCCATCTTTTTGCAAGTGGCAAAGCCTGCGGTAACATGGATAAAGCACAATCCCGGCAAGCGCCTAGCGAGGCTGTCAGCAGCTCCACCGCCTCAGGTATCCTGAGCCCTGCAAATATGTGCTTGCAAGGCAGGAGCACAGCCATCCGAGGTTGAAGCTGATGCTGTGCCGCTCCTGAACGCTGTCGATTCCTGTTTTTATAGCACAGGCCGGCCACGTGTGCATCATGCTTTTGCCGCGTTGCGAGGCAGATTGAATTTATCGACCGCCTCTGCTATTATGGTCACGTACGATAACATAAGGAGATTGCCGCCGCGCAGTCTCCTTTTTATAAAACTTTTTTCCGTTTTCGCGCAAGGAAATCCTGCAGGCGCGGTTTATATAGGTGAAGGCTCTCGAGAGAAAACAGCAAAGGAGATAGAACCATGGAGGATGCAAAAATAGTGGCGCTGTATTGGGCCCGCTCCGACGCGGCGATTGCCGAGACGGCGAAAAAATTCGGCCCTTACTGCCGCACAATTGCCTATAATGTGCTGGAGAACACTCAGGACAGTGAGGAGTGCGTCAACGACACCTATATGCGCGCGTGGAATTCCATGCCCGATAATCGTCCGTCAGCGCTCGCGCCCTACCTCGGCCGCATCACTCGCAATCTCGCCCTGTCACGCGTCATCGAAAAGAACCGTCTCAAGCGCGGCGGCGGTGAAGTGGCCGTGGCTCTTGACGAGCTGGACGAGTGTACAGCCTCCTCCTACAGTCTGGAGCGCGAGGTGGAAAACCGCGAACTGGCTGCTGCGATAGACCGCTTTCTCGCTGCGCTGCCCCGGACAGAGCGCGCGGTTTTCGTCAGCCGCTACTGGTTTCTGGCATCCGTCGGCGAGCTTTCGAAGAAATTCGGCTTCTCCGAAAGCAAGACAACAAGTATGCTCCACAGGACTCGCGTCAAACTTCGTAATTTTCTGACAAAGGAGGGGCTTGTATGAATTCCGAAAAACTTCTCACCGCTTTGAACGGCATTGATTCAAAATACATATCCGAGGCCCGGGACGCGCTGGGCTACCGTACCGGGGAAAAACCGCGCTCCGGACATAAAAAGCTATGGCGTACCCTGCTCATCGCGGCTGTGATATCCGCATTCTTCACCGCGGCCGCCGCGGCGGCCGGCTGGCTCGGCATGAGCGGCCTGAAGATAGGCACAAGCAGGGATACAGGCCGCACGTTCATTTCGATTCAGGGCTTTGCCGACAGCAAGGAGGCCAAAGCCATCGCCGAACTCAACGAATACTGCGAAAGCCACCCTCTCAGCTATAAGACCCGGGACCTTACCGAAGAGGAATCGCTTGAGCTCTCGCTTGAATACGGCGGCTATTTCGTCTATACCAGGGAGGGCTATGAAAAGGTTGACGAGATCTGTGAGAAATACGGTCTGCGCAAGCTCGGCAGGTGCACATATCCCGACGGCGAAAAAGCCTTTTATGAAGCCGCCGGCACCGGCAAGCTTACGCGCGGGCACGACGGCTGTGAGAGCCTGTTCGGCGGAGGCTACATCTATGAGGAGGGCACCTTCGATATTCAGGGCAATGTCGTCGGCGCGGAGCTTCCCTGCTCGATCATGTACGATTTCCGCCGTGCATCGAAAGGCACCCTCGGCTACGTGGTGGGTCAGGTCAGGGACGTCAACATGTTCACCGAGTGGGATTACACAACCTCCGACGGCGTCACGCTCCATCTTGCAAACTCTGAGAGCGACAATAAGTCCGACCGCGCATCATTCATCCTGCTCGACTCAGACGACGCTTTCTATGTCATGAGCTTTGCGCACGAAGGCTATGCCGATTATCTCGGCGACGGCCGCATCGACGGCATCGGCGACGGGTTTGTCGAGTTCAATATCAGCAACGCCCAGCTCGAGAAGCTCGCCGAAAGCTTTGACTGGCTCGCTCTCTTCGACCCGGAGCGCGGCATGGACGGTGATTTCAGGACCTACAGCAGCCCTAACAATGCGGCCAGCCCCGCCGATACTGTCTCCCTGAGCTCCGAGCCCGACTTCGGCAATGTATCCGAAGAGGATCTGTACTTCGTTAAGCTTGCCTACAGGGAGTCCATTGAGCCCTGCATCTCCGGTTTCAGGCTGATAGATTACTGTCTGACCGGCGGCATGAACGGCAGGGACGGCTGGGTGCAGTTCAGCGGCACGCCCAGGACAAAGCTCGACTGGAGCTGCACGAGCGCCAACGGCAGCAACGTCTACTGCCGCAGCCTGAATATGCTGTCTGACGGCAGGGGCAGCTGGACCATGGGCACAGCCTATGACGCGCTGCCGTATAAGCCGCTCAGCAACTATGAAAATATAGGTACGGAGGAAAATCCGGACTACGTCTATGTCGGATGCGATCTGAGCGGAATAAGTTCCGCGGAACTCTATGTCCAGCAGACCGGCAGGAGCTACACGCTCTCCGCCGACAAGCTCAGTACGCTTGAGCTAATGCTCCGCGACGACGGTACCCCCGGCACTGTTTCAAACTGCAATACCTTCAACCCGCTCTGGCTCACCCTCTCCGACGGACGCAGGACGGTCATATACACCATGGGCGACGGCAGCAACAGCTATATCGGCGGCATTGGCAGCCATTCGAGCTACGGCCTTGGCATAAGCATCTTCGACCTCTTCGGCGTGCCCATTGACGCCGCTGGCTACAGCGAGTCAAACGGTCTTGTGACCGCGCGCTGCGACGGCTATGAGGCAGGTGCATGGGTCGAATACGACTATAAGCCCGGCGGCTTTGCTACCGAGCGCCGCGTACATGACGCGATCCTCGACGAGACACGTTGGGCTGCATACGAGTTTGACATGAACGGAAAGCTCCTCAGGCAGTTCTGGCACGATCCGGACGGCAGCTTATCCAACACCATAAGCTATGAGTACGATGAGGAGGGCAGGATACTCAGTGAAAGCACTTCAAACGAGCGGTTCTGGCAGCGTGTTGAATATATTTATGACTCACAGGGCCGCCTTGTGATGGAAAAATCCTTCAGCGACGACCACCCCGACGGTAATGAAAACGCCTTTGTCTACTATGAATACGACAGTGAGGGACATTGCCGCGTAAGCCACGGCTACGAACGGAATAAATAAAAACAAAATAAGACGTATTCAGCGGGAAAAGAAATACCCCCGGAAAACCCTTACAGGTTTTCCGGGGGTATTATCAGCCGCGCGGACTTTTCGTACACGGCCGGGGAACGGAGCTCCTGCGTCCTGCCTCAGTCTTCAGGGCACATGTATCTCGGCTTGCCGAGACTTGCCTTGCCGTACTCTATCGCGCCGGTCGGACATCCGCAGATACAGGCCATGCAGTGCGTACAATTATCGCCCCATACCGGCCGGCCGTCAACGAGCCTTATATCATTGAGCGGGCATTCGCTTACACATTTACCGCAGCCGACACATTTGTCGTCTGCGCGGAATTTGTCGGCCTTAACGATAAACCTGTAAAACACCGGATTTACGACCGTGCTGTATATACGGTCCATAAGCTTCACCGGTACTCCGGGCAGAGTCTCACCCGCGCCTATCATCCGCGCGGTCTCCGCGATCTGTCCGGCTCCGGAGGCAATTATTTCTCTGGCTTTGTCCTCCTCAGGCGCGTCAAACAGCGCGATGTAGTTTTCGGGCATAATTATCTGCGCCGTACCCATGTATCTGAAGCGTTTTCGCTCGCAGAGCTTTTTTATGTACTTTGCCGCGTTGCCTATTCCGTCGCCGCAGCTCATCACAAACCACGCCGGGACGTTCCCGTCAAACTGCGTCTCGTCTATCCACTTTTCGACTATCCGCGGTATGCGCCAGCCATAAGTCGGCACACAGAATATGAGTCTGTCTGCCGTGACTCCGCCAGTGTCGCCATTCTTTATTCTGTCCCTTACGGACAGCAGTTCATCTCCAAGCTCCCGGGCCAGCTTACGCGCTATATACGCGGAATTACCCGTACCGCTGTAATACAGTATCATCCCGTTACCTCCCGTACCGTTTACGGACCTTGTTTTCCGTATTCAGAACCCCCGTACCATGCCGGATACGTTGTGTCCCTTTATTACCTGATAATGTCCTCGTCGATTACCCTGAAACCGACAATCTTTATATTTGTCCAGCTATCGTCACAGGTATAGCACATATACTCCGAGACAGCCGTAAATGGGTTCCCGTCGGCATCGGTAAGACCCTCTCCCGTGTTATGCCCGTCTATAGCCTGTTCACATTCAAGCGAAAGTATGCTGTCGCCGCGCAATATGTAAGCTCTGTCCCCGGCCTTTACCTGTCCGAGATTGATGAAGCCCTGATTATTATGGTCTGCGATAACGATACCGTCGCCGACCGGGTATATTGCCGCACTGTCCTCGGCGTCGCAAATATTCTGGCGTATAAGCGCCTCATCGTCACCCTCGCCGTCGGAAAACAGCGCCACGTCTATTCCTGCGTCCGGGATCAGCAGCCGTCCCGTCATGTATTCACGCTCCGCCCTTTCCAGAGACACCCTGCGGTTTCTCCCGAAGAGTGCGCGCACCTCTGCCGAAACCGGTTTGGGTGTCGGCGTAGGCTCCGGCGTCGGTATTGCCTTGGTGCCGAGGTATTCGTCCGTCACGGCCTTTACATCGGCGCTCCCGCTCTCCGCCGCGCAGCCTGCCGTCTGCAGCATGAACATCCCCGACAGCAGCAGAGCCAGTATTCTCAATGATAATTTCATATGTTCATATCCGTTTCTTCGGCAGCGCCAAGGCAAGCTGTATCGCTGCAAACAATGCCGCTGCCAGCGCCGTGTACATCTGGCCAAGTCCGAGGTACATGTTCAGCCCATCAGCAGCGGCTGCGCACACGAGGCACAGTACAATCGGCGCAATAAGCCAGGAACGCTTTCCTGTTTTTTCAAAGGCTGCCGGTATACCGGCAAAGCCCGCCGCAGCTCCGGCCAGCGCCAGCACGCATATGCAGATTCTGCCTGAATGCAGCTTCCCCGTCTGAGCCTTGTAATCGGCAAGATATTTCTCCGCGCTCCGGACAATATCTCCGCCGTCGTTGACCATTGCCTTGACCTCCGGCACATTGGTCAGCAGCAGAGACGCCGAGATATGCTTACGCTCCAGCTCGCGCAGCTCATCTGCAGAGACCAGCTGCTTTGACAGCTCATCCGACTCTCTGTCCAGCTTTCCCTTCTCCGCCTCAAGCCTGCTGCCGTCCTTATCCAGTTCACCGAGATTATACCAGAGGTTTGCCAGCTGCTTCTGCAGCTCCGCTTCGCCCTTCTGTACTGCGGCTTCGCCCATCGCCAGCTGCGCTTTTGCGTCGTCCATCGCCGTTTGAGCCTCCGCGATCCTGGAGTCAAGCGCTCCAAGCAGTTCGCCTATAGCCGCGCAGCTGCCGCTTATCCCGCTTAGCGTGCCGGACAGCATCTCTGCCGCAGCAAGGAACTCCTCGTTGCTCATGCTCCCCGTGTCAGCTGCGGCAAGTTTGTTCAGCTGTTCCACGATTGCCTGATCCAGAGCCGCGCCTATGTCCGATCCGCCGATATCCGGCAGACTCTGTATACTGTCTGCAATTTCTTTCATCGCCGCGAGCTGATTGTTCAGGACTGCTGCGCTCCGGCAGAAGTCCGCGTTGGCTTTAATCTCCGTGCAGCTTTCCGCCCATTTTTCATGCTCGGTCTTATAGCTTTCCAGCCCGGCGTTGTAATCGTCCATCGCCTTATCGTACGCGGCCCTGTCAACGAGGTACTGGTCGTACAGCTCTTTCTGTCTCAAGTACTCCTGATACTCAGTCTCGTACTTCTCCATCGCCGCCTCGTCGCTCTTATCCTCCGGCTCGGTGGGTTTGGCCGGCTCCCCGACCGGTTCCGGCTCTGCCGGCTTCTGCGGCTCCCTGGGTTCCTCCGCCATGAGCTTCTGCAGATCTTCTGAGATTCCGTTGAGCCTGTTCGCCTCGTCCTGACACTCGGCCTGCCCGCTCTGTGCCGCAGCAAGCACAGCGGCGACCGTGTCCTTGTTCTTATCGTAGAATTCGATCAGCGCGGCCAGCTGCGCTTCTTTTTCAGCAAGCTGCTTTTTGCCGTACTCCACCTGCTGTTTTGCATCCGCGAGCTGTCCCTTAGCGTCCTGTATCAGATTGAACGCCATCGTATAGCCGCCCTTTTTGGCCGAATACTCGGCCAGGTCCGTCTTATGTCGGGACGCCTCTCCCTCGTGCTCCTCCAGCTTTTTTGAAAGGATCTCATATACCTCGTCATAGCTGACGCTGTTGCTGAGCTTCGCGTCAAGCTGACGGAAATTCTCTATTCTATCCTCATAGCGCTGTGCCGTTTCCGTACGCTCATGGTACTCGTTTGCGGCCTTACCGAAGCCTGTTAGCCCGTTTATCAGCAGGAGCAAACACATTATGGCCAGAACTATTGAAAAGACCCTGACCAGAATCTGGTGCTTCAATCTATTTTCCTCCCGGATTTTTTGTTTTATTATAAGACCGAATTATGAAAAAATCATGTATAAAGATGAAAAACTGAGACTTTATTTTCCGCTCCGTTTCGTATATACTGTCTGCGGAATCAATTTACCGCGGAGACTGCCATGGAACTAAGCTTCGCCCCCATGGAGGGTATCACCTCATACGTATACCGGGATGTCCACGCCCGTCTTTTTCCCGGTGCAGACGTCTATTATGCGCCGTTTATCGCCCCTGACGGCAGGGGCAACTTCAAAACCGGCGACCTGCGTGACGTTCTCCCCGAAAACAACAGCAGAATTAAGCTCGTGCCGCAGATACTCTGCAACAGCGCCCAGCCTTTCCTCGCCGTTGTACGCGTGCTCGCCGATCTGGGATATGAGGAAGTCAACCTGAACGCCGGCTGCCCCTCCGGAACCGTCGTGAGCAAGCATAAAGGAGCCGGAATGCTTCTCGATCTTGGCTCGCTTGACAATTGTCTGGCCGGTATTTTCTCATCCTGCCCGCTGCGCGTATCTGTCAAGACCCGCATGGGCATGGAGGATAGCTCTGAATTTCCCGCCATTCTGGAGGTATACAAAAAATACCCTCTCTCAAGGCTCATCGTCCATGCGCGCTCACGCTCAGGCATGTACAAAAGCCGCTGCGACACCGGTGCCTTTGCAGCGGCGCTTCCGGACTGCCCGTTTCCCGTTATTTATAACGGAGACATATTCTCCCCGTCTCAGCTCGAAAGTCTCCTGCAGCTGTGTCCGGGACTCAGCGGCGTCATGCTAGGTCGCGGCGCGGTGACCGATCCTGCGTTGTTTCGCCGCCTGCTTGGCGGGGCCGAGCTCAGCCGCGATGAGCTGCATAGCTTCCATGACGAGCTGCTGAACGTCTTTTTATCCTCGGGTCTCAGCCCGAATTACGCCGTCTCACGCATGAAAGAGCTGTGGTTTTACATGCAGCATATGTTCCCCGACAGCGGCAGGCCTGTCAGGAATATTCTTAAATCCCGCTCTCTTGCCGATTACTGCAGCGCTGTGCGCACGCTTTTCTCCTCCTGCCGCTTCGACGGCAGTCTCTGCTTCAGCTCTCAGGCGCAAGCTCTTCATGTTATGTAAACAATGTTATGTACCCGCCCATAAAAAGAACCGGACGCCTGGTCCGGTTCTTTTCAGATATTATATTTCGTATTTCTCGGTAAAATGTCCGTATAGCTCGTCAAAGTTATGCGACCTCAGCTCTTTCAGGCTTATGACATAATCGTGCGTGTCGTAGGTGTCGTCGCGAAGTTCTATCATCGCGATGGCCACATTTGAGCAGTGGTCAGCCACACGCTCGAAGTTTGTGAGGATATCGTTGAACACAAAGCCGCTCTGCAAAGAGCAGATCCCGCCCTGCAGTCTGTCGACATGCCTCAGCTTGATCTCGTCACAGAGCACATCTATGCACTCCTCCAGAGGCTCGACCATATATGCTTTTTCAATGTTCTCCTCAATGAACGCCGAGAATGACAGATCCAGTATCTCATTCACGGCGCCGCTCAGAACGAGCAGCTCGTGCGCGCCGTCGGGTGAAAACCTTATCTTCTTTTCGTTTATCTCCTGTGCCGCCTCGCACACATTCATCGCATGGTCGCTTATACGCTCAAAGTCGCTAAGGGTGTGAAGGTACTTTGACAGACTCTCGCTCTCCTCGCGGCTGAGCTCTGAGCGTGTGAGCTTCATCAGATAGGTACCCAGCCTATCCTCGTAGCTGTCAACGAGGTCCTCACGGCTCTCGACCTTCTCTGCCTCTTTCTCGTCGTATTCAAACAGCAGCGCCATTGCCGAGCATATATTCTCTCTGGAGGTGCGCGCCATGGAATTTATGGTCAGGCGGCTCTGTTCGATTGCCAGCGCCGGGTGTGAAAGGAAACGCTCGTCCAGACGGTCGAACTCCTCGTTTGCGCTGCGCTCCGCCTGGCTTTCCTTCACGATCGACGTGACTATCTGCTCCAGAATCCCGACGGCCGGCAGCAGCGCCAGCGTAGTGATTATACGGAAGATGGAGTTTACGGTCGCCACGCTGACAGGGTTCATTATCATTCCCTTTATTGCGAAGTCCGCAAAGCTGTCAGCTCCATAAAAAATCGCCGCGCAGAGCATAACGCCGATGATCTCTATAACCAGATAGGCCAGAGCCGTCCTGCGTCCTTCGACCTTTGCCCCCAGCGCCGATAAAAGCACCGGCACGGCAGCGCCGATGGCAATACCGAGGATTATCGGGTAGGCGACCGAGAAGCTCACCGCCCCGGTCATTGACAGGGCCTGAAGTATACCGACCGCCGCGGACGAGCTTTGCAGAACGCTCGTGAATATGGCGCCGATAAGTATACCAAGCAGCGGATTGGAAAATGCGGTCAGCAGGCGTATGAAACTCTCGCTCTCCTTTAGCGGAGCTACCGAGCCGCTCATTGCCTGCATGCCGAACATCAGTACGGCAAAGCCGAGCAGGATGTCCCCGACATGGCGGTCCGACTGCTTCTTTGAGAACATCCTCAGAATAATACCTATAACGGCGACTACCGCGGTGATCGTCGAGGTGGAGAAGATGGCTATCCAGCCGTCCGCACCCTCAAAGGTTGAAAGGCAGATTATCCAGCCGGTGACGCTCGTACCGATAAGCGCGCCAAGAATGATGGAAATTGCCTGCCTGATATTCATCATGCCGGAATTGACAAAACCGACGACCATGACAGAGGTCGCCGAGGAAGACTGGATAACGGCCGTGACGCCTGTGCCGAGCAGCATGCCCTTCATAGGCGTGCTCGACAGCTTATACAGTACCAGTTCAAGCTTGCTTCCGGCCACTTTCTTCAGCCCCTCGCCCATCAGGGTCATACCAAAAAGGAAAAGAGCCACTCCTCCGAGGAGTGAGATTAAATTTGAAACACCCAATACAGTCAACTCCCAGTTGAACCGCGCGCACAATACGTCGCTCTTATATAGATTGTCGATTCGGTCTGCCGGGCATTTGCCCTTACGACCCATGATATAGTATCATACCGCCCCAAACAGCGTCAATTAACAAAACGGCCTATAATACGTCGCTGCCATTGCAAAAATCCCGTACAAGTTGTAGAATATTACTGATACTCCGAATACCAGTTCCGGTGCTAACGCCGCACTCCGGACGGATTCACCGGATACATGCGCCTTTGCCGCACGCCCTCTGCCGCCTGCCGGTGAGATGAAATGCGGCGGCTAAGCTCCCGCCAAATAAACAGGAGGACTGCACATGCGTTATATTGAAGTAAGCGTCAATACCCCAAAGGATGACATAGACCTTCGCTGTCAGGAGATGGCCGACATGGGCGCCGGCGGCTTTGTCATTGAGAACGAGGACGATTTCAGGGACTTTCTCGAACATAACCACCAATACTGGGACTATGTCGACGATGAACTTGAAAATAAATTTGCCGGCGTAAGCCGCATCAAGTGCTACCTGACAGACGATGAGGATGGCCTGAGCATACTGCGTCAGATCAACGCCGCCTATGACGACGTACAGACCGGCTACGTTGAGGACAGAGACTGGGAGAATAACTGGCGCGAATACTACAAGCCCATCGAAGTCGGCGAGACGCTTGTCGTCGTACCTGAATGGGAGACTGCCCCTGACGGCGCCCGCAAGCCCCTGCGCCTCGATCCCGGTCTTATCTTCGGCACCGGCAGCCATGCCACTACACGCATGTGTCTCGCCGCTCTTGAGAAATACTCCGCCCCGGGAGTAAATGTCCTCGACCTCGGCTGCGGCAGCGGAATACTCGGCATCGGCGCGCTGCTCCTCGGCTGCGACAGCTGTCTGGGTGTGGATATTGACCCCAAGGCGCCGGACGTCGTCATGTCCAACGCTGCGCTCAACGGGATCGGCGCGGATAAAATGACCGCCTGGGCCGGCGACATTATCGGCGACGCCTCTCTGCGCGCACGCATCGGCGGAAATTACCGGCTGGTACTGGCAAACATCGTGGCCGATGTTATCATTCCGCTCTCCGGCCTTGTACGTCAGTTCATGGCTCCGGATGCCGTGTTCATATGCTCCGGCATAATTGAGCACCGCTGGCCCGAAACTGAGGCCGCGCTGATTTCAAACGGCTTTGAGATACTCGGCCACAGGTCGGAGGAGGAGTGGCACTGCTTTGTCTGCCGCTGATATATCCTGTAAACGAAAAGAGAACCGGTCCGGGACCGGTTCTCTTTTTAATCTGCATTGTAAAGTGACGCTTCAGCCATTATAAATCTCGCCGGGCCGGTTTTCACGGCTTAGCTGCAGAAGCATCAGTCCAGAGAATTCTCATCGACCAGCACAACGTCGATGTCAAAGGTATCTCCGTCGCGCCATATTGTAAAGCTTATGCTGTCGCCGACTCCGAGTGAATTTTTGACCTTCAGGATATCGTTGGTAGTGGAGACGCTCTCCCCGTTAACGGCGGTGATTATATCTCCCTTCTGTATGCCCTTGGCCGCAGCGTCGGAGTTTTCGTTGACTGCCGAGACATACAGCCCTTCCGGCAGGCTGTAGTAGGACATGGCATTCTGCGGTACCGGTCCCACGGTAATTCCTATCGCCGCTCTGCCGATGACCTCGCCGTATTTGACAAGCGAGTCCACAACCGTGGCCACCGTTGACGAAGGTATCGCAAAGCCTATGCCCTCAATGCTCGAATAGGAGGACATCATCTTCATATTCGTCACGCCTATCACCTGACCGTACATGTTGAACAGGGCACCGCCGGAGTTTCCCTCATTTATCGCGGTATTGGTCTGAAGCAGGGTCATACTGTGACCGTTGTAGCTGATACCGCGTTCTATGGCAGATATTATGCCGTCCGTAAGCGTCATTCGGAAGGTCTCGCCGAGAGGGTTTCCTATCGCGGCGACTTTGTCGCCCACGTTCAGGCTGCCGCTGTCGCCGAACTCTGCCGGTGCAAGACCCGCTGCCTCGATCTTCAGTACCGCAATATCGCTGATGCTGTCCGCCCCGACAAGCTTCGCTTCATAGCTGCTGTTGTCGTAGAGGGTGACTGACACACTGTCACAGGATTCTATGACATGCGTGTTGGTCAGTATCATTCCGTCTTCGGACAGGATGATCCCGGAGCCCCAGTAGTAGCCGTTCACGCCGTCCTTATAGCCTATTATGGCCACGGTTGATTTTGCGCAGCGGTCATACAGTTCCTGCAGCGTCAGCTCATTGTTTCGGTCCGTCGAGAGATTCAGCTTAAAGCCCGGTACCGGTTCGGTTTTCTCCAGGTTGATCTCCGCTTTTTTATCCGCAGACTGGATATAGTAATTATCAAAATATTCGTTCCAGTCGTCCGGCATGCTCCCGCCGCTGACTGCCGGCGGCACTGTGGTCTGCTGATCCGACCCGGAAAACAGCATCGAACTGCCGACGATCAGCAACAGCAGCAGTGCTATGCCTCCGGCGATCTTCCACGCCGTCTTCTTCCCTTTTTCTGCGCCGCTCCGCCCGGGCTTCTCCTGCTCCAGCGGTGCGTACCAATCCTGCATATTGCTCATATTCTTTCCTCATAAAAACGTCAGCTCCCGGGGCACAGTGCGCCCGTTGGCCGGCTGCGCTTATTTGTCTGCCAATTTCAGCGTGAACACGAACTCAGTCATACCGTCCTCGCTTTTCACGGCGATATCCTCGTCGTGGCTGTTGATTATCGACTTCACCAGATACAGGCCGAGTCCGACTCCGTCCTTATCCAGACTGCGTGAGCGGTCGGACTTGTGGAAACGGTCAAAGATGTAAGGCAGATCGTCCGGCGGTATCGTCTCGCCTATGTCCTTGATGGATACGTAGGCTTTCTGCGCATCCTTATACAGGCGCAGTGTCAGGCAGCTGCCGGGATTTGCAAACTTGACCGCGTTGTCGAGCAGGTTGTATATGACTCTTGTGATAGCGTCCTTGTCGGCAATGACCAATATATGGTTCTCCGGCAGCTGCGGATCAACGTCAAGATTTTTCTGCGTTGCCCTCGACTCAAAGCTGAGCAGCGTCTGCAGCACCAGCTCCGTCAGATCAAATACCGTCCTGCGGGTCTCGTCGGCAGCCCGGGCACGCGTCTGGGACGCGTCGAGCATGTCGCGCACGAGACGCGACAGCCGCCTTGTCTCGTCTCTGATTGATGTCAGGTACTTCGCCTCCTGATCCTTCGGTATCGTACCGTCGAGTATACCGTCGGCAAAGCCCGCTATTGTCGTCATCGGGGTGCGCAGCTCGTGTGAAACGTTCGCGATGAATTCGCTCCTTCTGTTCTCCGCGTTCTGCAGGGAATCGGCCATTTTGTTGAACGAGTCTATCAGAGCGCCCATCTCGTCGGTGGGATCATCCTGCTGCTTTACTCTTACCGAAAAGTCGCCGCGCGCGAACTTGCGCGAAGCCGCGGCGATCTCGTCAAGCGGTCTGGCCATACGCTTGGAGTATATCAGCGACACCGCCAGCGACAGGCACAGCACGAATACCGTTATCACCGTCGCGATCAGCAGGAAGGTCGACCAGTTGTCGAGCATGGTGTCCGGCGCGTTGGTGACAAAGACATAGCCCATCAGTTCCCCGTCGGTCTCTCTGGTGATAGGACTTGTCACGACATAGCGCTGCGAGTCATACAGTCCGCCGAGGTCGCTTATCATGAAGCCCCCGCCGTCCTCTATTCCGGACATCACCGATTCCGTCAGAGTGCTGCCGTAATGCCTGCATACCGGAGATCTGTCCGAGCAGGAGACAACCAGCCCGTTCTGGTCAGTGATGAAGATACTGTTGCCGGTTGAATGTGATATCGCGCTTATTATCATACCCAGCAGCCAGCTGTTCATCGAATCGTTCTGTCCGACGGCCGCTGCCGTACGCGATACCTCGCCCGCGCTCGCGACCATGTCGCTGCGGTACTCACGTATCAGATACGCCCTGCCAATACCGACAAAGGAAAACGCGACAAGAAAGAAGCAGGTCAGCACCAGCACTGCTGTGGCGGTAAAGTTTCTGAGATATATACTCTTCATCTGTTACTGATAACCGCGGAGCTTACTCGTGAACCTCGAATTTGTAGCCCACGCCCCACACGGTTTTGAGACACCACTTGTCTGACACGCCCTCGAGCTTTTCTCTCAGACGCTTGACATGAACGTCAACGGTTCTGGAATCGCCGAAGTAGTCAAAGCCCCACACCTCGTCAAGCAGCTGGTTGCGCGTAAAGACTCTGTTGGGCGAGGCCGCAAGATGGTACAGCAGCTCCATCTCCTTGGGCGGCGTATCTATCTTTACTCCGTCCACGATAAGCTCATAGGATTCGAGGTTTATAACCAGCTTGTCGAATACAAGCTTCTTTTCGACCGGCGCGTCTGCGTCGGTGCGGCGCATCACCGCGTGTATCCGCGCAAGCAGCTCCTTGACGTCAAAAGGCTTGGTGACATAGTCGTCTGCGCCCATATCCAGCCCGTTTATCTTGTCCGCCGTCTCCCCTTTTGCGGTGAGCATTATTATAGGTACGGAGGATTTCTTCCGGATGTCCTTGCACACCTGCCAGCCGTCCTTCACCGGAAGCATGATGTCAAGCAGCACGACATCCGGTGAAAACAGGTCAAAGCTCGACTCAGCCTTACCGCCGTCGGTTGCTATCATCACGTCAAAGCCGTCTTTGCCGAGGTACAGTCTCAGCAGCTCGGCTATGTTTGCATCGTCTTCTACGACAAGAGCTCTTTTGCTCATAACTATTCTGCCCTTCTCTCTTGTATATATGTTCAGCGGGTATAATACGATTATACCCGCTGACGCAGTGTAAAGGTTAAAAATATGTTAATTGCCGCCGAAAAAGTTAAAATCAGAAGCTCAGCTTCTCCAGCTCGATCAGGGCAAGGATGTATATCTTCAGCGCTTCCATGAACTCATCCGCGCTTGCAGCCTCGTCAGCGCCGTGGATCGGGCCAACAAAGTCGGGATAGCTGCGCTCGGGATGCTCCGGTCCGAAGGACACGCCGTTCGGAAAATCTCTGGCATAGGTGCCGCCGCCCATAGTATAGGGCTTTGCGTTCTCCCCGGTCACGCCGTTGTACACATCCATGCAGACCTTGACCGCGGGATTCTCCGCGCTCATGTAGAAGGGCTCCGCGTCCTTGTTTACTTCGATCCTCGCCAGATCTCCCGCAAGCTCCCCAATAGCCGCCGCTATCTTTTTCCCGCTGGTATTGGTAGGATAACGGCTGTCTATTACCTGGAACATGTGCCCGTCCTCAATGCCGATAACACCGCCGATTATGGTCAGCGGATCAAACTTGCCGTCGTCGGCCGCGACGCCGATACCGCTGCCGTCCCAGTTCTCATGCAGTCTGGCGAGCAGGCGCAGGAATTTCTCCTCTTCATCTCCGGCAAGCCTTCTGTCAAGTATATAGTTTACCAGCACCCCGATCGCATTCACGGTACCCTCGGGCATTGAAGCGTGTCCGCCTATGCCTCTTGCAGTCAGGTGCCAGAGTCCGCCGTCCGCCTCGACCGAAACGTTCTCCGTTTCTTCTGGCTTCTCACCTCTTACCCAGGCCTCGGCCTTGGCAGGGATGACGTTTGCAGCAACACCTCCGCGGATATCCGCTATTTTCTCTGTTTTGCCGGTCGAGACCATGCGCAGATGGCATATGCCCTTCTCGCCGTTGCAGACCGGGAAACCCGAGTCAGGACTGAAGCAGAATACGGGCGCCTTATAGTTCGCCAGATAGTACTCGACGTCCTTCATGTTGGTTTCTTCGTTGGTACCCAACAGGGCACGTACGCTGTATTTCAGCGGGATGTTTCTGTCTTTGAGATACTTCAGCGCATACAGACACAGAACAGACGGTCCCTTGTCGTCCATAACGCCGCGGCCTATGAGATACCCGTCGCGCTGTCTGAGCGTGAACGGATCCCCGCTCCAGCCTTCGCCGACCGGAACAATGTCCAGATGCGTTATGGTTGCGATATAATCCTCGCTGTCGCCGATCCCGCCGTAGCCTATTTTATCCCCGCAGTTCACAGCCTCCAGACCGAGCTCGCGCGCGATCTCCAGACCGAGCTCCAGCGCCTGCTTCGGGCCACGGCCGAAGGGTGCGTCCGGCTCCGCCGGTCCCTCGACGCTGTTTACGGCGACAAGTCTGCCTATGTCTCTTATTATATTCTCCCTGTTTTCGGCTATATAAGTTTCAATATCGTGAATACGCGTTTCGTCCATGTTTTTGCTCCTTTGTATTTCATTTGTGCTGATATAAATATACTATTTCCGGCCGTTTTTTTCAAGGGTCATACCGCATAATCCGGCGGATCCCGAAGCATGTGAGCGCATTTTCCCGGTATGCAAACCATGCCGCGCCGCCTTCATGTATATTCCGTCCGGAAATATCAAGCGGACCGGCGCGTCAGGCTGCACCGGTCCGTTTGATGTTTTATAATTATGTCAACCAAATTATGACGCTCAATCTTTTTTCAGCTGTTTGCTCTTGCCAGGTTTGAAGTCCGGCTCCGTCCCGTTTATAAGGCGCTTGATGTTAGCCTTATGACGGATCACGACAAGGCACATGCTTACTATCGCAAGCGCGCACCTCGGCTGGGACACCCCGAATACGAGCGCGCCGACCGGCAGAGACAGCGCCGCGCATATCGAGCCGAAGGACACCTTTTTTGTGCTGAATGCCGCCGCGGCAAACACTGCCACGACCAGCAGCCCGACGCGCCAGTCCATGCACAGCGCTATCGCCGCTCCGGCGGAGACGCCCTTGCCTCCCTTGAAGCCGTGCAGCACCGGGTAACAGTGGCCGAGCATACACGCGATTCCCGCCGTGGCCATTCCGCCGTCACCGAGCAGAGTATAACCCAACAGCATCGCGATCGCGGTCTTGCACATGTCTCCGCCGAGCGTCAGCACTCCGGCACTCATGCCGAAAACGCGTGCCATATTCGTAGCCCCGGCATTTCCGCTGCCCATTTTGCGCACGTCTCCGCCGAGCAGCGTGCGGGACATAAATATGGATATGCTCAGCGAGCCGAGAAAATATGCCGCGATAAACACAAGGATGAATAACAATGTTTCCATTAAGCACTCCCGTTATTTAAAAATTTTTAAGTTTATTATACATGCATATTGCAGCTTTGACAATAGCATTATAGACTTGTTTACAGAAATTCAAACTTTACTCGGTTTTCCGGCATTCCACGGCCATTTTTCCGGAGGCTGAGCCGCAAAACTCAGTCTCTCGCCTGTCTCCGGATGAGAAAACTCCAGAGCGCAGGAAAAGAGTGCGAGGGGGCAGTCGTCCCTCGGCTCACAGTATTTCCGCTCTCCGACCAGCGGCAGTCCGCGCGAGGCGAACTGCACGCGTATCTGGTGCGTTCTCCCCGTGTGCAGCCGTATGTCCACCCGGCTCAGGCCGTCCGCGTGCCATACCGTCTCATATTCGAGCAGAGCCTCCTGCACACCCTTTGCCGGCGTGTCTGTCACAAAGGTCATCTTCCGCGCCCTGTCACGATACAGCAGGTCGGTAAGTACGGCTCTGTCCCCGGTCTCACCGTGGACGACCGCTGTATAGCGCTTCCCGAAGCTTCCCCCGCGTATCTGCCGGCTCAGTTCGGAGGCGGCCGCAGAGCTCCGCGCAAGCACCATCAGACCGCTGACCGCCCTGTCCAGCCGGTGCACCGTGCGCAGGTCCGCCTTTTCATCTCCGGTCTCACGGCGCAGCATTTCCGGCAGTCCTCCCGGTTCATCGGTCGAAAGCACCCCTGCCGGCTTTATGCATACCAGTATACTGTCATCCATATAAACAATATTCATCTTATGTCACACCCTTTGCAAATGC
>JAQXKZ010000047.1 GCA_029010715.1 Clostridiales bacterium | reverse complement strand
TTATCTGACGCGCTCAAAGCCGCCTTCGTCCGGCATCTCGGCAGCTTCCTCCTCCGCCGGCTCGACGGTACCGTCGACGGACTTATTTGCCTTACGCCTGTCCTTCAGATTAGCGAAAAGTATCCAGTTGTACAGGATCAGCATCAGCGCAGAGGCAAACATTATTATGTGCATACCAATATAGCGCTCGTCCGCGAGAGACATTACGCACATCATGGCTCCGAGCATCAGCGCAAACAGGCAGCGCTGCCACTTTACGGAGAAGAAGGCGAAGCCGGCAATACGGAAGAAAGCGAGCATGGCGGCGATGATCGTGGCCATCTCGATAACATAGGCCCAGACGACACTGTTGAGAGCATTCTGTTTATAGCACAGCACCAGCCACGCGGCATACAGCAGTATGGGAAGCATCATGCCGAAGCGGACAAGCTTGACATGGGCAAACTCATCGTAGTTGGCCGCGCCCAGCACAAGCGGAAAGGCAATGCCCGACAGCAGCGCGAGGATGCACAGCACGCGTATGAACTCCGCGTCCACATCGGTTTCCGAGGTTGCCAGCAGAAGCACGGCGCCCAGGCACATTATCATGCCAATGGTCCAGCGCGCGACGGCAAAGAGTTTGCCGGGATTAAAGAGCGCGTCACAAAAATTCTTCGGTACATAGAGCTTACTGCTCTCGACCTGGCTTACAAACCGGTGGAACATCCAGGCCGCGGCAAGCACGAGCAGCGGGACGAGGAAATTGAACACACTGTTTTTCGCCAGGCCCATTTCATCAAAGGCCAGCTGATCCTGCAGCCATCGGATGAACACGCCGAAGGCGCCGGCGCCGCAGACATAGCAGGTGATCTCCAGAGTTTTTTTCTGCATATTCAGTATCTCGTTTCCATAATCATGAATTAAGCGGCTCCCTTTCAGGAGCGGCATACAGTGATTGTATACTTTTTTGTATATTCAGTCAAGATGAAACGGGGGTACAGGCTAATGAAGAGGATACTTGCCGCAGCGTATGCCGCGCTGCTGATTACGCTTGCCATGGCATTTTATCAGGAAAGGCTGTATACAGCTTCCGTGAATCCCACTCCCGGTCCCCCGGCAAAGGTGTCAGTAAGCGTAACGGCCGGGCCACGGCTTCTTTCCACGGACAACGGCGCCGGGACGGCGGCCGAAGCGGACACGTCTCCGGCTCCTCCGGCGGCAGCGCCGCAGGCTGCGCCCGAGACGCTGCGCGTAAAACACGCCGGCGAGGTCTACGAGGTCAACATGCAGGATTATCTGACCGGCGTCGTGGCGGCGGAGATGCCCGCCGGCTTCGGAGAAGAGGCTCTGAAGGCGCAGGCTGTCGCGGCGCGAAGCTACGCGCTGTACTGCGCCGCGACCGGGCGGCACGAGGACGCCGACGTATGCACCGACTACCGCTGCTGTCAGGCATGGAGCAGCGCGGACGAGCTCCGGGAGAGCTGGGGCGGCGACAGCGACGCAAACATGGCAAAGATACGCGCGGCCGTTGACGAAACCTGCGGCGAATACCTCTGTTACGGCGGGGAGCCGGTCTTTGCCGCGTTTCACTCCTCCTCGGCGGGCATGACCGAGGACTGCGGAGCGATATGGAGCGCGCGGCCGTATCTTGTGAGCGTGCCCAGCCCGGAAGATGAGGACAGCGTGCCCGGATACATAAGCAGCGTCGAGCTCAGCCCGCTCGATTTCCGGGACACCGTGCTCTACGCGCATCCGGAGGCGGACTTTACGGGCGAAAAGAGCGGCTGGATAGGCGCAGTCGAGCTTGACGAAAGCGGGCGTGTATCGCAGGTCGTGCTCGGCGGCGTACCGATGTCAGGCACGGAGATAAGAAGCCTCTTTTCGCTGCGTTCGACCGCGTTCACGCTGGAGTACACCGGCGCCTCGTTTCTCTTTACCGTAACAGGCTATGGTCACGGCGTCGGCATGAGCCAATACGGGGCAAACGTCATGGCCGAAAACGGTACGGACTACCGGGGGATACTTGCGCACTACTATCCGGGTACAGAGCTTGTAAAATAAATGCTTGGCCCGATACTCCAGCCGTGATATAATGTAAAGCACATTTTGACGGGAGGAGCACACGGCAATGCGCGTCAGCGAGAGTACATACGATATAGCCGGGAGACGGCTTCTGCTCAGGGTTCCCGAGGAAGCGGATGCGGAAATAATGATAGAAGGACTGAGGACCGTATGCGGCGAGACAGACTTTTTGCTGCGCGGCGCAGAGGAGGTCAACATGTCCGGGGAGGACGAGCGCGCCTTTATAAACGCGATGAACCGCTCGGAACACGATTTAATGCTTCTGGGCTTTCTGGACGGCGAATACGCCGGCTGCTGCTCCTTCAGCGGGAACGGGCTTTTCAGGCTGCGCCACCGCGCCGCGCTGGGCATTGCGCTGATGCAGCGCTTCACCGGACTCGGTATAGGGCGGATAATGCTGGAGCGGCTGGCATCCGAGGCAAAGGGCGCAGGCATCGAGCAGCTGGAGCTGGAGGTGGACGCGGCCAACACAAGGGCTATAGAGCTGTACAAAAGGCTTGGCTTTGGGACCTTCGGAAGATTACCCGACAACATGAAGTATGCCGACGGCCGATACAGCGACAGCTTATGGATGATGAAAAAGCTATGATACCGGACCA
Organism: Clostridiales bacterium; assembly: GCA_029010715.1. Lineage (GTDB taxonomy): Bacteria > Bacillota > Clostridia > Oscillospirales > Oscillospiraceae > Limivicinus. Next base: position 48,923 of record JAQXKZ010000047.1, on the reverse strand, counting down.
TGCTGCACTTTTCGCAGCGTGGTCCGGCTGTCAAAGGGGCGTTGCCAAGCAGAGTGACGAGTGGGCAGCGGGGAGCTTGAGGAGGCCAGGGCCCGCCTCAAATCGGATAAACCGCCGCAGAAAGGCCTGACAAATCAGGTTTTTCCGGCGAAGCGGCTGAAGCGCAGGCAAAAAGGCCCGCTCTGAATCTGATTCAGAGCGGGCCTCAGCTTTTCACACTGCTCAGCGCCGGGCGCGGCGTAAAAGGGCGGGGCGCCCGCCTCAGGTCTGCCTGCCTCGGCGCACATAGGTCACGAAGCAGTAGCGCAGGCCGTTTTCCTCCTGCCAGCATTCATCTTCGATGCGCCGCCAGTCGGGAGACGCGTCCAGATTTTCAAAGTAGCTGTCAGACTCCGGCGCAAGATCTATCTTCGTGATATGCACCGTGTCCACATAGGGCATGAACTGACTGTACACGGAAGCGCCGCCGATGACCAGACAGCGCGGATACTGCGTGGCCAGGGCCAGCGCCTGCTCCGTGCTGTGCGCGACCTCTGCGCCGGGAATGTCAATATTCTGTCGGGTGACGACGATATTATGGCGGTTTTTCAGCGGCTTCCCGCCGGGGAAATCCTCCATGGTCTTTCTGCCGACAATGACCGCCGTACCGGCGGTCAGCTCCCGGAAATGGGCGCGGTCCGCCTTCAGCACAACGGGCTGAGTACCGCCGAGACCTATGCCCCAGTCGGAATAAACTGCAACTATGGCTTCCATAGGCTCATATCGCGACGGGGATCTTCCCGTCAAAGTCCGTATATTCATAGTTCTCCATGCGGAAGCTGTCTCGCGTGAATTTATAGAAATCGCCAACAGCCGGGTCAACAACAAATTTCGGAGCCGGTTTCGGCTCATTTCTGATTATCTGCTCGACAGCGGCGACGTGGCGGTCGTATATGTGTGCGTCGGCAATGACATGGATAAATTCACCGGGCCTGAGACCCGAGACCTGAGCGAACATCATCGTCAGCGCGGCATACTGCACGACGTTCCAGTTGTTGGCCGTGAGCATGTCCTGAGAGCGCTGGTTGAGGATGGCGTTGAGACGGTCGCCGGTGACGTTGAAGGTCATGGAGTACGCGCAGGGGTAGAGCGCCATCTCGGAGAGGTCGGCAAAGTTATAGATATTGGTCATGATGCGGCGGGAGGCCGGGTCGTTTTTGAGGTCCCAGAGGACCTTGTCTACCTGATCCATGTCGCCCTGCGGGTAGTGGTGCTTTACGCCGAGCTGGTAGCCGTAGGCCTTGCCGATCGAGCCGTTCTCGTCAGCCCAGGCATCCCAGACGCGGGTGCGCAGCTCGTGCACGTTATTGCTCTTGGCCTGCCATATCCAGAGGAGCTCGTCTATGGCGGACTTCCAATAGGTGCGGCGTATGGTCAGAATGGGAAATTCTTCGGCGAGATCATAGCGGTTTATAATGCCGAACTTTTTTATCGTGTGCGCGCTCTGCCCGTCCTCCCACTTCGGACGGACAGGCCGGTCGGTATCCCAGATACCGTTTTCGAGTATATCTTTACAATTGCTGATGAATATTTCGTCTGCTTTGCTCATAATGGCCTTCCGCCTTTCGATAATCTGCCATACATTTTAGCACATGCGCCGCAGTTTGTATACAAAAGAATCATTCGGGAGGTTCATTCCCCCGCCGTGATACGGGAAAGCACCTCCCGGGCCGCTGCGGAATACTATGGTCTGGAGGTGGTGCCTATGAAATTTGCTGTTATCGGCGGGGACAGACGCTCAGCCCTGCTCTGCTCGCTGCTGCAGCGCGACGGTCACAGAGTATACAGCTATGCATTGGAAAAAGCGGAGCTGCCGGCGGATATACCCAAGGCGGGCTGTCTGCAGGGCTGCGTGTACGGAGCAGACTGGATACTGCTGCCCGTGCCGGCGGAGCGCGCAGGACAGCTGAACGCGCCCTACGCCGCCGAACCGCTGGCGCTCAGCGAGCTGATATCGGCGCTCTGGCCGGGGCAGGTCATATGCGGCGGACGGCTCGGGCAGGAAAACTGTCTGCAGGCGGTGCGCGCCGGACTGCAGGTCGTCGACCTCATGCAGCGGCGCGACTTTGCCGTCGGAAACGCCGCGGTCACAGCCGAGGGAGCGGCAGAGCTGCTGATGAAAAGCAGCGAGCGCTGTCTCTGGGGCAGCCGCGTGCTGGTTACCGGCTGGGGGCGGATTGCAAAAATACTCGCATTGCGGCTGTACGCCTTGGGGGCGCTCGTGACAGTCGCGGCGCGCAAGGACGGAGACCGGGCAATGGCCCGCGCCTTTGGGCTGGATACCTGCGATTTTCCGGAGCTCAGGGAGTTTGCCGACGAGTTTGACTTCATAGCCAACACGGTGCCGGCACGCGTTCTTGACAGCGGGCTGCTGTCTCTGCTGCGTCCGGACACGGTACTGCTGGAACTGGCCTCCGCGCCGGGCGGCTTTGACATCAGTCAGGCGCGTGAGCTGGGTCTGCCTGTATTGTCCGCGCCCGGGCTGCCGGGCGTCTACGCTCCGTACACGGCGGCGGAGCTGATGCGCGAGACTATATACGCCGTTATAAATGAAGCGGAGGAATGATATGGAAGGCAGGAAAAGAATAGGGCTCGCGATGTGCGGCTCATACTGTACATACTCTCAGGTGTTCGACGCGGCGGAAAGGCTCGCGGAGAAATACGAACTTGTACCGATAATGAGCGAAAACGCCGCCGTGACCGACAGCCGTTTCGGCGCGGCGTCGGAGCACATAAAGCGGCTGATGCTGATGACCGGCAAAAAAGTGGTCACATCCATCGTTGACGCCGAGCCGCTCGGCCCGAGCCAGCCGATGGAGGCAATGCTGATCGCGCCCTGCACGGGCAACACTCTGGCAAAGCTCGCAAACGGGATAACTGACACTGCCGTCACGATGGCGGCAAAAGCACACCTTCGCAACGGCAGACCGCTTATAATAGCCTTTTCGACGAACGACGGCCTCTCCGGCTCCGCGGAGAATATCGGAAAGCTCCTGAACCGGCGCGGTATCTATTTTGTGCCGTTCAGGCAGGACGATCCGGTAAATAAGCCGCGCTCGCTGCAGTCGGACTTCAGCCTTACGGAGCAAACGCTGGAGGCGGCGCTCAGAGGTATGCAGCTCCAGCCGATACTGCGCTGAGCCGCTTTATAAGATACGGGATCGCCTGCTCAAAGTTTACGCCGTACCAGTTGTGGCGCGGGTCCTTCACCGTCATGCGGATACATTCGAGCGTATAGTCCACAGCCAGCGAAAGCGCGTCGTTGACGCTCAGGCCGTTCATGATCGCGCCGGTCACGGCCGAGGCGAATATGTCTCCGGTGCCGTGGAAGATCGCAGGGAAGCGTTCCCCGAAACGGCTGAAATACTCTCCCGTCTCCGAGTCGTAGGCCACGACACCGAGCTTATCTTTATCAAAGCTCACACCGGTCACGGCGCTTTTTTTTGCTCCCAGACCGGCAAGACCCTGAAGCAGGCCGCGGATATATGCCCTGTCATATTCCTCGCGGTACTCCTCGCCGAGCATGAAGCAGGCCTCCGTGACATTCGGCAGTATGAGGTCCGCCCCGCGGCAGAGCTCCGCCATCTTTCCGGGAAAGCCCGCATCAAAGCCGGCATACAGCACGCCGTTGTCCGCCATAGCCGGATCGACGATTATCTTTGCGCCGCTGCCGAAGTCGCGGAAGAAGCCCGACACTATATCCACCTGCCTGTACGAGCCGAGGTAGCCGGTATATATGGCGTCAAAGCCTATGCCCAGTTCCTTCCAGTGCTCCGCGGCCGGCTGCATCTCGTCGGTAAGGTCATGAAATCTGAAGCCTTCAAACTGGGAATGCGCCGAGAGCACCGCCGTCGGAAGCACGGCGCACTCCACACCCATGGCGGAGATAACCGGCAGGGCCACCGTCAGGGAACACTTGCCTATATCGGATATATCCTGAATACTTACTATGCGCTTCATATTTCCTCCGGGACGTCCTGCTTATTGACAAATCCTTTTATGGATTATATTATGCTTCTGATATCATTTAAATTGCCAGATAAGGAAAATAATATAGGGTCAGAACAGGGTCAGATGAAATACCATATTGACAGGAACACAGGAAAAAGCGCATACATGCAGCTCTACACTCAGCTCAAGCAGGACATAGTCAGCGGCTCGATAAGGTACGGCGAGCGCCTGCCTTCAAAGCGTCTGCTGGCCGGTGAGCTGGGCATAAGCCTCGTGACAGTGGAGCACGCCTACGCCCTGCTTGTTGACGAGGGCTACGCCGAGGCCAGGGAACGCAGCGGATATTTCGCCGCCTTCGGCGGCAGGCCGCAGCACGAGCGGCCTCAGCCCGCCGCCGCGGTGGACGCGGCGCCGCTCAGTGTGCCCGAGGACTTTCCTTTTTCGGCGCTGGCAAAGGTCATGCGCCGGGTCCTCACAGAATACGACAGGCGTATTCTGACCAAAGCCCCGGGCAACGGCTGCCCTGAGCTGCGCCGCGCGATAGCGGCATATCTCGAACGCAGCCGCGGCATAAACGTATTTCCGGAGCAGATAATCATAGGAGCAGGCGCCGAGTATCTGTATTCACTCATAGTCCAACTGCTCGGCAGGGAACGCACGTACGCTCTCGAGAGCCCATGCTACAGCCGCATACCGAGCGTATACGAGGCCAACGGCGCGCGCTGCGTGAGTCTGCCCATGGGCGCGGACGGAATAATGACACGGGCGCTGGAAGACTGCCGGGCGGGCGTATTGCACGTGACGCCCTTCAACAGCTACCCCAGCCGCGTCACAGCCTCAGCCGGCAAACGGCACGAATACGCCGCCTGGGCGCGGCGCAACGACAGCTATATAGTCGAGGACGACTACGACTCGGAATTCTCCTCGGTCACGCGGCAGATAGACACTATCTATTCTCTCGCACCGGAGCGCGTGATATATGTCAACACCTTCACCAAGACTCTGGCCCCGGCAATGAGGACGGCATACATGGTGCTGCCGGCGGCGCTGGAGCGGGAGTACACGGAGCGCCTGAACTTCTATTCGTGCACGGTGCCCGTTTTCGAGCAGTATGTACTGGCGGAGTTTATAAACGGCGGTGACCTTGAACGCTATATCAACCGCCGTAGACGCATACTGCGCCAGCAGAACCGGCAAAACCACAGGCATCCCGGCTGAACCCGGCCGGGATGCCTGTGGTTTGTTCGACGTTTCTGTGTGCGGGTATCTATTACAGAGGCAGATACTGTCTCAGAATAGGCTCGACCTTCTGTGCATCGGGGATGGCATACCACACGGCGCTGGAGCATTCGCTGTTATCGGCATCCATTCTGATACCGAGGCTGGCATCGCTGCGCCACCTTGTCTGTTTGCCCTTGACCGCGTCTTCACCGCAGAGGAGCGTAACATGCCCGTCGTCGTCGGTTTTTATAGCGGCAGCCTTGATCTGATCGAATGCAACGCTCTTTACATCGTCCTTAACAACGAACAGACGCTTGTTGGTAATGGCATAGCCGATCTTCCTGCGCAGAGTATTTGCGTGTATAAAGGGGCTTGCTACGGCATACGCGGCAATCAGGATGATTATGGCAACAAGGCCGCCTTTGACTCCCGCGCCGTTTCTGCCGGCTACCGCAAAGTATCCGATCAGTATAGCCGCGCCTACAATGGCCTTGATTATCGCGCCCTTGATTATGCCGCTTTTATGTGTCTTATCCAGAGTATCAAATTCTTCGGGGCGGCCCTCCCAAAGCAGCTCCTCACCGTCTTCCAGCGCATAATTCAACTTATCTTCCATAATTCTCCTCCACTGTCCGAATATGTCTTTCCCGGGCTTTCATGTTCCGGATCTTGCTGTATTAATAATATCAGAATTCGGATAAAGCGAGTGACAAGAAAAGCCCCCGCGCCGTTAACCCCGCGTAAACTTGCCGGAGCTTCGGAGAGGTTTTCTTTACGCAGCGGTAAAAAACGCCCCGCCGGCTTGCGGCGGGGCCAGAAAGAGGAAGAAACAGAAGGTATATAAAACAGGCCGTACAGGGTCCCGCGGACGTCAGTCTCCTTCTATCATGCGGTAACCGACGCCGACCTCGGTGAATATGTAATGCGGCTCTGCCGGATTTTTCTCGATCTTGCGCCGGATGTTTGCCATGTTTACGCGCAGGATCTGGTTGCCGCCCTTGCTCTGGGGACCCCAGAGTTCCTTCATTATGAAGTCATAGGTCAGGACCTTGCCCGCACATTTTCCGAGCAGCGCGACGATACGGTACTCATTCTGCGTGAGGTGGCAGTTTTCGCCGTTTATAAGCACCTGATGCTTATCATAGTCTATCGTAAGATCGCCGGCAGTGAACTTGCCGGTATTTGCCAAAGCCTCGTTGGAGATGCCTGTCCGGGTGTGCCGTATGGCGACGCGGACCCTCGCAAGCAGTTCCCCGGCGCTGAAAGGCTTGGTAACATAGTCATCCGCGCCCATATCCAGAGCCTGAACCTTGTCGCGCTCATAGCTTCTGGCTGAAACCACTATTATCGGCAGGCTCGTCCATGAACGGACGGTTTTGATTATATCCATGCCGTCCATGTCCGGCAATCCGAGATCCAGAACCACCAGGTCGGGGCAGTGTGAACTGATCATGGAAAAGGCTTCTCCGCCGGTCCCCGCCATTATCACATCGTAGCCGTTGGCAGTAAGTATGGCACGGATCAGGCCGGAAATGCTCTTTTCATCCTCAACGACGAGGACCTTATCTTTAATTGTCATTTTTTTCTCCTCCCATCGGCAGAGTAAAAGTAAATACCGCGCCGCCCCCGGCTGCGTTTTCTGCGCTTATTTCGCCGCCGTGGGCCATGATTATGGTCTTGCAGACGCTCAGACCTATGCCCATGCTGCGGGACCTGTCGGCAGCGCTTCTGCCGGAAAGCTGCAGGCTACCGTCAAACAGATGCGGCATGATCTCCTTCTTTATTCCGTTGCCGTCGTCGGCGACGGTGACTGACGCGACACCGTCCTTCTCACTTGCGACAACGCTTATTTTTGTCACGCTTCCGCCGTGGATCAGGGCATTGTCCATAAGGTTGAGAAGCACCTGCTCAATCAGCATGGCATCCATGGGCACGATCATCATCGTGTGAGGAACCGATACGGATACCGGCACGTTGTCATGGCGCTTTCTGAAGGTCATTATCGCTTCGCTGAGAACCTCCTCCAGAATCTCGTCCTCCTTTGTTATCTCGCCCATCTCGCTGCCGCTGATACGTGTGATCGACAGGAGGTTTTCCACCATACGGCAGAGCCACTCGGCATCCTGTTTGGCGTCAAGCAGGAGTTCGTCCTTCTGCTGCCGGCTCAGGGCGCCTTTGTCCTCCAGAACGGTTGAGATGGAACCGCTTATGGCAGTCAGCGGAGTGCGCAGGTCATGAGATATGGCGCGCAGAAGATTCGCACGCATTTTTTCTCTCTCTGACTCCATGCGCAGGCGCTCCTGAGCCTTAAGTCTGGAGGTCAGCGTGGATGTGGCGAACACGACGGCAAGCATTGTCATAAAAGTAAGCGGATATCCGTATATCGTAAAGTCCAGCTTCATGTAGGGATAAGTAAACGCGTAATTGACAAGCACAACGCTTATAAACGCCGCGAGCAATCCGTATAAATACCCTTCGGTAGTGAGCGAAATTATAAGTACAGCCAGCACAAATATAAGAGGGACGTGCACATCCGAGCTCGTCGTTCTCATCAGCGTCGCACAAATCACCGAGGCTGTAGCGAGCGTCAGGAAAAAGATGACCCAGCCTTTGAAATATGTCCGTAAGTATTTTCGGAGTTTTATGCTTTGTTTGTCTTTTTTTTCTTTATCCATATTATCAATCTCAAACGGCGCCCCGATTGCGGCTGCTTACAGCAGCTGTCTGCCGCGGGCATAATTATTATAGCATACGTGAATGTTAATTTGGCGCTAAGAAATTAACAAAACGAGGGATGGTTCCCTCGTTTTGTCGTTTTTTATCTGATTCTGTCGTCGAAATAGTCGCTCATATCAGCGCCAATATCAAAGCGCTCAGACGGATCAAGGGTAGTGTAGCCCCCCGCTTCGCTGCGCTCGCGCTGACGCTGGGCCCTGCGGCGCTGTTCTGCGCGGCGGCGTTCCTCAAGATGCCTGCGGCGAAGTCTCCTGTAGCGCACAACAAGCACAGTATATATGAGCACAAAGGCCAGCACGATTATCAGCAGGGCTATAACCCAGCCTTTGCTGAATATCTCGCCAAGACGTTCCTTCAGGTAGGCGCTTCTGGAGAGCTCCACATCAGAGGTCGTAATAAGCTTCACAGAGCCGTAGCTCTCGCCGTCAGCGGAAAGCTGTATCTCACCCAGCACCGTGCCCGCGGCAAGCGGCGCTACCAGACGCTGGTCGTATATGACGGTGCTGCGGGATATAACATCATCGGAAACATCCTTCGGCATAAGCAGGCGCACATCAGAGGCGGGGTAGAGCATAACCATGCCGTCACCCTCAGCCATATCGACGTTCACCTTTGTTATCGGTTCGGTTGAGGATATAACGGTACGGTAGGAGAAGCCGTCAAAAGCCCAGTCGTACAGGGCGCGCGCATCGACAAAGCTGTAGCACTCCTCGATATCGGCGTTCAGCGGACCGTCACAGCCCATGACAACGGAAAGGACCCTGACGCCGTCGCGCTCGGCGCTCGACACCAGGCAGTATCCGGCGGCGCGGGTGTAGCCGGTCTTGCCGCCGTGCGCGCCTTCGTAGAGGTAGCGGCCGTTATATGAATAGGTGGCGGTTATGTTGATAAGGGCGTTGGAATTTCCTATGGGCATGCCCTCGTTAATGGCGCTGTTCTCCGGCTGGTAGCTCGTGCTGTCGATGATCTCGCTGAAAAGCGGATATTCCAGCGCGGCGCTGAAAATGGTCGCAATATCACGGGCGGAGCTGTAGTGGCCCTCCGCCGGCAGACCGTTGGTGTTGACGAAGTGGGTATTGCTGCAGCCGAGTTCCTCAGCCTTCTGGTTCATCTGCTCAACAAAGCCTTTGACGCTGCCGCCCAGATAACGGCCGATAATGTTGCAGGCCTCGTTCGCTGACTGAAGCAGGGCGCAGTACAGCAGGTCACGCATGGACAGCTCCATGCCGGGGAGAATTCCGGAGCTGCTGCTGTCCTCCTCCATACCGGCGCGGCAGTCTTCCTGGGCGGTGACCATGGTGCCGAGGTCGCAGCGGCCGGCGTCTATCGCGTCAAGCGCGAGCAGAACCGTCATTACCTTCGTCATACTCGCGGGGGCGCGCTGCTCATCCTCGTTGTAGCCGTACAGCATTTTCCCTGAGTCGAGGTCGACAAGAATGGCCGCCTTGCCGTTGAGCTTGGGCGAATCAAGCGCCCATGCACAGGGCGCAATACCGCTCAGGAGGACGCATATCAGAAGAATCATTGGGAAAATTTTTATTTTTTTCATTTTGTTCTCCCGTTTTTTCAGGAATATGTTATATTAATATGGTAAGCTTATGCGCTGCGGCTCTGTCCGTTCCTATGCAGTCTGTAAGCATAAAATGTATTATATCTAATTATCCATGTCCCGTCAAGCAATGGGCGGATGGTAAAAAACGGAGAGACTTTATGAAAATCCTTGTTGTCGACGACGAAAAGCTGCTGGTAAAGGGTATAAAATTCAATCTGGAGAACGAGGGCTACACCGTGGACTCCTGCTACGACGGAGAAAGCGCCGTGAACATGGCGCGCACCGGCGATTACGACCTGATCGTGCTGGACCTGATGATGCCGAAAAAGGACGGACTCGAGGCCTGTCAGGAGATACGCACCTTTTCCACCGTCCCGATAATAATGCTGACCGCCCGCAGCGAGGACGCGGACATGCTCATGGGTTTTGAGTCCGGCGCGGACGACTATGTGACGAAGCCCTTCAATATCCTCGCTCTCAAAGCCAGAATACGCGCGCTGCTGCGCCGCGCGTCCATCACGGCGGCCCCCGCTGCCGCGGCCTCCGCCGACAGCGGCACGGTAATCAGCTGCGGGCATATCACGGTCGACGAGGACAAGCGCCGCGCTACCAAAAACGGCAAAGAGGTCGAGCTTACGATGAAGGAATTCGATCTCATCCTTTTCCTCATGAAGAACCCGGGCAAGGTATACAGCCGCGAGAGCCTGCTGGATCTCGTATGGGGCTATGACTATCAGGGCGATACGCGTACCGTGGATGTGCACATACGCCGGCTCCGCGAAAAGCTGGAACTCAACCCCGCCCAGCCGCAGTACATCATCACCAAATGGGGAGTGGGGTATTACTTTGCAGATTAAGGCATTGAAGCGCTGTTCGATACGGACCGGCAGCATAAACTTTCAGTTTTTCTTTTTTCTGGCCGTGCTTCTGCTCACGCTGCTACTGCTGCTGAATATATTCCCGCATACATCAGCCCGCGACGCGGTATATCAGGAAAAAGAAAACTCCATGGAGAGTCAGGCCACCACGCTGTCCTCGGCGCTGGCCAGTCTCGACAAGCCGGATCAGGAGAGCATTTCCGAGGTGCTGCGCTTTCTGGACATACAGGGCTACGACAGGATAACCATAACCGATGATACCGGGGCTGTCCTTTACGACACGCAGGGCACCAAACACCTCCCGCCGGAGGCGGCGGACGATCTGCAGACCGCGCTCGGCAGCAAGACCGTTTTCCGCTCGGTTCTCGAGAAGGACGCCTTTTCCAGCAGCTACGCCATACCGGTCTGCTCACAGCGGACCGTCACAGGAGCCGTATACCTGCACGAAACTGACACGGAGCGGGGCAAGATCATAAACGACCTGAAGGTACAGATACGCACGATCTCTCTGATAATCGCCTTTGCGGCGCTGCTCCTGTCGGCGGTTTATTCTTCCGTAGTGCTCCAGCGTATACATGCGCTGGCCAACGCCATGCGCACTGTCGCCGCCGGCGATTACAAGCAGCGGCTCACGATATCCGGCAGCGATGAGCTGAGCGAGCTGGCAAAAGAGTTCAACACCCTCACAGAGAGGCTGGACGATACCGAACGGCAGCGCCGGCGCTTCGTATCCGACGCTTCGCACGAGCTGAAAACCCCGCTGGCTTCGATAAGACTGCTGTCGGACAGCATAGTCCAGAACGAAAACATCGACCCCGAGACTGTGCGGGAGTTCGTGACGGACATAGGGAACGAGGCGGAGCGGCTCCAGCGCACGACGGAAAAGCTGCTGGATCTCTCCAGGCTCGACGACGATATACAGATCGTACCGGAGCCGGTAGACGTCAAGCAGGTGGCCGTCGACGCTATGGTCCTGCTCCGTCCGCTCGCAGACGAGCACAAGGTGCATATTCGCTGCGATCTTGCGGACGGCTGCGTAGTCATGGCCACCGTGGACGATATGTTCCACATAATCTTTAATCTCATGGAAAACGCAATAAAGTACAATGTTCCCGACGGCAGCGTCAACCTGATCCTGCGCAGCTCCGATACGGCGGTGCAGTTTACGGTCGAAGATACGGGTATTGGCATTCCGGAGGAGGAGAGTTATAATATTTTCTCCCGGTTCTACCGGGTGGACAAGGCACGGTCCAGAGAAGCCGGCGGCAGCGGGCTCGGTCTGAGCATTGTGCATGACGCAGTAAAAACCCACGGCGGCACCATTGCCGTCGGGCAAAACAAGCCGCAGGGCTCACGCTTTATCGTGACTTTCCCCCGGCCGACATCAGAGGAGACAGGTATATGAACAACATTGCAAAAATTCAGAAACAACTTGAAGTTCAGGGCTTGGACGCAGTCCTTATCACAGATGAAAAAAACCAGCGCTATGCCACCGGTTTTCCGATAACCGACGGCGCGGTATTCGTCAGCCGTGACAGGGCATGGCTCATCACGGACTCCAGGTATATTGAAGCCGCCACAGCGGCTGTCGCCGGCAGCGGCATTACCGTGGTGCTCTACACCAAGGAGCACGGGCTCACAGACTGCCTCAGGGAGGCAATCAGGGAGTCCGGAGCGGAAAAACTCGCCGCAGAGGATCGGAAGCTGAGTTACAGCGAGTATCTCGCTTACGAGAAGGATCTCGGCCGTGAGCTGCTGGGCGCAGGCGACATGTTCATCACGCTCAGAGCCGTCAAGTCCGGGGAAGAGCTCGATTCCATGCGTGAGGCGCAGCGTATCAGTGAAAAGGCTCTCGAGGCCGTGCTGCACACGATCAAGCCCGGCATGACGGAAAAGCAGGTCGCGGCGGAGCTTGTATATCACATGCTGCTTAACGGCTCCGAGGCCAACTCCTTCGATCCCATCGTCGTCACAGGCAGCAAGACAAGTCTGCCCCACGGGGTGCCCGGTGACAAGGTGATTCAGGCGGGCGACTTTCTCACCATGGACTTCGGCTGCCTGAAAAACGGCTACTGCTCTGACATGACCCGTACCGTCGCGGTCGGCTACGCCACCGAGGAGATGCGCAGCGTCTACGACGTAGTGCTGCGCGCACAGCTGGCCGGTATCGACGCCGCAAGAGCCGGTATTCAGGGTAAGGTCATCGACGCGGCCGCCCGTAAGGTCATCACCGACGCCGGCTACGGCGAGTACTTCGGCCACGGCTTCGGTCACAGTCTGGGTCTCGACATTCACGAGCGCCCCAACGCCAATCCCGCCGGCGAGGCGATAATGCCCGAGGGCAGCGTCTGCTCCGCGGAGCCCGGCATTTACATTCCCGGCCGCTTCGGCGTGCGCATCGAGGACGTAATGATACTCCGCGAGAACGGCGCCGAGGTCATAACCAGGTCGCCGAAGGAGCTCATAATACTTTGAAGCCTGACTGCTGATGCGCCGCGCTGCAGGTTAACGGCATTAATAACGCTATCACCATATGGTTTAATGTTATTATACTAAAGCGCACCGGAAAGCGGACAAGGATATATGTGGCAGAATCGTGTCAGGCGAGGCGGGATATCGTTCTGCCTGTCCTGCCGGACGAATATTTTCTGTTCGCCGCGCTCACAGAGTGCGTGAACGGATTTATGCGGGATTTATAAGCGGGCACAGACGTACCCGGTGCGGGTTTCGCTAAATAATACTTGCAAAATGCCTGTATATACTGTAGAATACTAAAGATAAATATACTAAACACTAATAAATTTCTTTCGGGAGGTCCCTTTTTATGATTACAGCAGGCGATTTCAGAAACGGTGTTACCTTTGAAATGGACGGACAGGTCATGCAGGTCATTGAGTTCCAGCACGTCAAGCCCGGCAAGGGCGCTGCCTTTGTCCGCACCAAGATGAAGAACGTTATCACCGGCGCCGTGACCGAAACTTCTTTCAACCCTACCGCAAAGTTTGAGAACGCCACCGTCGACCGTATGACCATGGAGTACAGCTACAACGACGGCAACCTCTACTACTTCATGAACCCCGAGACCTATGAGCTCGAGCCTGTTGATGCGAGCGTCCTGAGCGACAACTTCAAGTTTGTCAAGGAAAATATGGAGTGCACCATATACTCCTACAAGGGCAAGGTCTTTAACGTAGAGCCTCCGTTCTTCGTTGAACTCGAAGTTACCGAGACCGACCCGGGCTTTGCGGGCAACACCGCGACCAACGCGACCAAGCCCGCCACCCTTGAGACCGGCGCTGAGATCAAGGTTCCTCTGTTCATTGATGTCGGCGAGAAGATAAAGGTCGACACCCGCACCGGCGAGTATCTGTCCAGAGCATAAGAAAGCAACAGGGGAAGATAATATCTTCCCCTGAGTTTTTAAAAGGAGGTTTTCAAAATGACAGCAGTGGAAAAGGCGGCATATCTGAAGGGTCTTGTCGAGGGTATGGGTATAGATCCAAACTCCAACGAAGGCAAGCTGTGGAACGCACTGGGCGGGCTTCTCTCCGACATGGCGCATGAAATAGAAGACCTTCATGCAGCAAGTCTGGAGCATGATGAAGCGCTCGATGAGATCTGCGACGAGCTGAACTATCTGGAGGAGCTGACCTGCGATCTTGATTTCCCCGAATACGAGGATGACGATGAGGACGACGGTTCTTACGGCAGCTGCGGCTGCCGCTGTTCCTGCGGTGACGACTACGAAGAGGATGAGGACGAGGATGACGAGCCCGAATACGACGGCGTCATCTATGACGTGACCTGCCCCGTCTGCGGCGAAGAAATCAGCTTTGACGAGGACACCCTTGACGAAGGCTATATCACCTGTCCCAAATGCGGAGAAAATCTCGAATTTGACCTCAGCGACGACGAGAGCGAGGACGGGGACGACGGTGAGGACAGGTAAATCCGATACTTCCGCCCCATGAAAAACCGCATCCCGCATTTTTAAAAGCCGCCGTACAAGCATGCCGGCGCGTCTGATACGTCCAACAGCTTTATAAGAAAAACACGCTCACGGCTGTCCAGCCTTGAGCGTGTTTTGTTTTATACCGGAGCAAAAAGCTTATACAAGACCTCAGGCGCGGCAAATTCCGCGTGGGACATGACGGCGGGCGCTCCGCGCGCTTACAGGATCTCCACCAGCACCAGTATAAGAATGCAGCTCACACCGAGGGCGGCGGCGAGCAGATCGCAGGAAAAGCTGCGCTGGATACTGCTGCGCTCACGCTTTTCAACGTAGCCGGAGAAGTTTTCGTCCTGAGGCGGACAGACCTCGTTCTCCGCACCGGCAAACATCAGGTCCACCGCACCGTATATCACAGCCGCTCCGGCAGTCTCCACCGCGCGGGCGACAACCGCGCCGGCAAAGGAGAGGACCTTCAGCAGCGGGCGGAAGAAGCTGTTCTCCATATCCAGAGCCTTCGGCCAGACATCGAGATACTTTTCTCCGGCCTCGCCGCGCTTTGTGAGCAGCTTCATACCGACCAGTGCGAACACCGCACAGCCGATCAATATTGAAATACCGGCGCCCTTGAGATTCACCGGCGAGAAGTAATGCACCGAGTGCTCCATAGGATGACGGCGGAAGAACTCCACGGCATACTCCGCGATCTTATCCATGGAGCTGTGGGCGGTGAGACCCAGAAGCGGCATCAATATTCCGCCAATTGCAAGCACCGCGGCAGTCGGGGTCTGCATATAGCGCCCCTCCTTCCGGTGCTGATGCTCAGGCTTTCTGGCGATGAAGAGGATGTAGAACAGCCTCGCCATGTAGGCGAGAGTAAGACCGCCGGAGAGCAGGAAGAGCCACTCCGCCGCGTGATACGGCGCCGCGTTCAGACCCTGTTCGGCAAGAAGCTCTGCGTATTCGGCGATGCTCTCATGCAGGAGGGTCTTGCTGATATAGCCGCCGAAGCCGGGGATGCCCGCGATGGAGCAGGCGCCGGAGAGGAAGGCCAGCATCAGCAGGGGCTTGCCGCGCCCGAAGCCGCGGATATCGTTGAGGTTCAGGGAATGTACGTTTAAGTACACCACACCTGCCGCAACGAACAGAGTGAGCTTTATAAGGGAGTGGTTCAAAACGTGCAGCACCGTTCCGTAGGCGGCGATTCCGCCGTGCCCGCCGAGGAGCGCACACATGGAGATGCCGGTGAGGATGAAGCCGATCTGGCTCATGGAGGAGCAGGCCAGAGTGCGCTTCAGGTCAACGCTGAACACTGCCATTACCGCGCCGAGAACCATAGTGATGACCGCGGGGACAAGCAGGATGTTGCCCCAGGATGCAACGCCTTCAAAAAGCCAGCAGGTGACGGCGATAACGCCGAAGATGCCGCTCTTGGTGAGGATGCCGGAGAGCAGGGCGCTGGCCGGCGCCGGAGCCACGGGGTGAGCCTTGGGCAGCCAGATATGCAGCGGAAACATTCCTGCCTTTGCGCCGAAGCCTATCAGTATGCATATACCGACGGTGAGGCGGCGCTTCATGTCCATGGAGCCTGCGCGGGCGAGTATCTCACCGAGGTTCAGAGTACCCACGGCGGAATAGAGCAGAAAAATACCCATCAGCATGGTCAGGCCGCCGATGACAGCGATGAACAGGTAGGTCTCGGAAGCACGGATCGCCTCGGGAGTTTCGTTCTGCACGACCCAGACATAGGATGTGAAGGACATCATCTCAAAGAAGATGAAAAGGGTCAAAAGGTCGGCCGCGAGGAACACGCCGAGAAGCGCGCCAAGCGTCCAGAGATAGAACATGAAGTAGCGTTCGGTGCGCTCCGCGCCGGAGAAGTACTCGGGGGATACAAGCGCCGTCATCAGCCACATGAAGGCTGCAAGCACCACCATGACAGTGCGGAGGGAGCCGGATTCAAAACTGATGCCCATACCGCGGAAGCCTGCGGCGCCGCCCGCTTTGTCGCCGCCGAAAAGCAGGGACAGAGCCAGTACAAAGATGAGCGCCGTGACCGCGATGATGAGGGCATTGCCGGCCTTCGCCGAGCGTCTGCACACGGGGAAGGTCACAAGTGCCGCAGCGATCGGCAGGAAAACCATAACAAGAAGTATCATACCATACCTCCTATCCAGTTAAGCAGCGAAGCGGAAGCGACAGAGAGCACAACGATCAGCGCCGATAGGAAGATCAGCGGGCCGGTCATGCGTCCGTCCGCCTCATGGTATTCGTCCTTTAAGGGCGCGCCGTTCTTAAGCGGGAAGTAGAAGCACACCACAACACTCATCATATAAAGGGTGGTAAGTATTGCGGAGACGATGAGGGCGGCGGCGCCGAGATACCCCGGCCAGAAAGCTATATCTGCGGAGGCGGTGGCTATCGTCCACTTGCTGATGAAGCCGCCGAGAGGCGGAATACCCATCAGGGCAAGGGAGGCCAGCACGAACACGCCGCAGGTTACAGGCATTTTCTTTGCAAGACCGTCCATCTCGTAGACGTACTCCAGCTCGTTGCTGTGCAGTATCGCGCCGGCGCAGAAGAACAGGCTTATCTTGATGACCGCGTGGAAGATCATGTGCAGCATACCGCCGGCAAAGCCGACGGGGCTCATGACCGCAAAGGCCACCAGAATATAGGAGAGGTTGCTGACGGTGGAATATGCAAGGCGGCGCTTGAGGTGGGGCATGCGAAAGCTCATCACGCTGCCGAACATAACGGTGAATGCGGCAGCGGAGAGGACGATTGCCTGAGCCCATGTGCCGCGCAGAAAATCGCAGCCGAAGCCAAAATAGATAAGGCGCATCACGGCGAAAGCGCCGGACTTGACCACCGCGACGGCGTGAAGCAGCGCAGTGACGGGGGTGGGCGCAACGGAGGCTGCGGGCAGCCAGCGGTGGAACGGGAAGATGGCGGCCTTGACGCCGAAGCCGAAGAAGGACAGCACGAACACCGTCATGAGCTCCTTCTCATGGCCTGCGACAAGAGACATATTCAGGATGCCGCCGTAGGTGAAGTCGAGAGAGTCGGCGAAATTGCAGAAATACATCAGGCAGATGAACACCAGCGCCGCACCGGTCATTGAATACAGCACGTATTTCTTGCCGGCGCTCTTTGCCCTGGCATCCATGGAGTGCATGACGAGAGGCAGGGTGACGAGGGTCATGAACTCATAGCAGAGGTACAGGGTGAAGAAGTTTGCGGAGTAAGCAATTCCGGCCACTACACCGAAGGTGATGATGAAGAATCCGAAGAACATATTCTCCCGGCCCTCATGCTCCATATAGGAGAAGGCGTAGACCGTGGTGACGGGCCATAGCACGCCGATAATGCAGCCGAAGACCAGCGCCGCCTTATCCGGGCCGAAGGCAAAGACAAGGTGCTTTGAGAAGGCAGCCACACGGAAAGCCGTGGCCTCAGAGCCGAAGCGCCAGGTACAGTACGCAGTGGCAAGCACCAGCAAGGAGTTTACGAGCACAACGCTGAGGGTATATCTGTTGCGGAGCTTTCTGTCCTGCGGTCTCCACACGAAGAGCACCGCGCCCGCAACGATGGGGAAGAGAACACTGAGCAGAGTTAGGTAATTCATATTCTCCCCTCCTTAAATCAGCTTGCCCGCGAGGGCATCAAAGCAGCCGCTCATACCGGAGGGCAGGATACCGAGTACGATAATGAGCACACAGAACACGATAAGCGGAACCAGCATCTTCGCCGGGACCTCCATGATACGCTCCTCCGGGACAAAGTCCTTTCCGGGGAAGAAGGCGTCCGCAACTATGGGCAGCAGATAGAACGCGGTCAGCAGTGCGCTGACCATAAGGACGACGACACCCACCGTGTTGAGCATCGCGCCGTTCTCCAGAGCGCCTATGGCGAGATACCACTTGGCGGCAAAGCCGCCGGCGGGAGGAATACCGATAAGGGACAGAGCCGCAACAGCAAAGCACCACATAGTGACCGGCATACGGCGGCCGACGCCCTTGAGCTCATCCACCTTTGTATAGCCGGTGGCGAAGATGACCGAACCCGCGGCAAGGAACAAAACGTCCTTGGCAAGCGCATGGAACACTACCTGAAGCAGTGCGCCGGTAAAGCCTGCTGCTGTGAAGGTAAACAGGCCGAAGATCACATAGGAGACATTGCTGATGGTGGAATACGCAAGGCGCTTTTTAAGGAGCTTTTCGCGCAGGGCGAGCATCGAGCCCATGAAAATGGTAATGACCGAGAGCACGAGCACGGCGCTCTGCACCCAGGTACCCTGAATGAACTCCGCGCCGAAGAGATAGAATACGGAGCGGATTATCGCGATCACGCCGCCCTTGGTGATAAGACCGGATAGCACGGCGCTTGCGGGAGAGGGCGCCACGGGATGCGCCTCGGTGAGCCACATCTGCAGCGGGACCATGCCCGCCTTGCAGCCGAAGCCGACGGACGTGAGGAAAGCGGCGGTAAGGAGCAGATCCCTGTCGCCGGTGAGCTGTACGCCGCCGGGGACAAAGTCCATGGAGGCGCAGCCGTTATACAGCAGGAAGAAGCCCATGAGCGCGAGAGCCGCGCCGAGGGTGGAGTATCCCAGATATTTGAACGCCGCGCTTCTCGACACCGCGGTGCCGCTGTGAAGGACGAGCGGCATGCTGCAGAGAGTCATAAGCTCAAAGCACATATACATAGTCACGGCGTTTGCCGCCATGGCGAGCATGATGAGGGAGGCGTAGAGCAGCAGGAAGAAGCCGAAGAACTGGGCTTCCTTTCCCTCATGCACCATGTAGCCGAATGCGTGGAACTGGACAAAGCACCAGATGAGGGATACCAGAACGATGAAAAAAACGCTTATTTCATCCACAGCGAAGCTCAGAGAGAGTCTGTCGCTGATATTCATGACGGTGACGCAGGCTCCAGGCCTGCTCAGTGCGGTGGCGACGGCGATGACAGAGTTTGCGATGACCGCCGCAGCGGTGAGCTTATGACGCTGCTTATCGTCCTTCATCTTAAAGGCGGCGATCGCAGCTGCGACGGAAAGCAAAACGGGTAACAGTATCAGCAAATCACTCACCCCTTTCATAACAGGCGGATGCCCTGAACGATGACGTCCATGATCGGGCTGAATCCGACGCCGAGGAATATGATCCCGGCGATGAGGCACACAAGGGCAACGGCGCAGTGCGTGTCTTTTTCGGCGTGGCGGGCCTCAGGCTTTCTGTCGCTCCATAGGCCGATCAGCGCCGGGATATAGTAGAGGGCGTTAAGCACGGAGGATATGGCAAGAACAAGCAGAGTGAGGAAAATCTTCTCGGTGTCTCCGATCGAGGCGGTGGCGAAGTTTACCTTCGCGGCAAAGCCGCCGAAGAGGGGAATGCCGACCATGGACAGAGCGCCGACGCCGAAGCCGATACCTGCGAGAGGAGCGTTCCAGGCGCTGCCGCGCAGGGCGGAGAGCTGCTTGTCATGGTGAGTGGTGGAGGCGAGCCTTCCGACAGAGATAAACAGCAGGGGCTTGGTGAAGGCATGAGCGATTATCTGGAAGCAGGCGGCGGCGATACCGGCTTCGGTACCGAGGCCGATACCCATAAAGACGTAGCCGAGCTGAGCGACTGAGGAGTATGCAAGCATGCGCTTTGCGTGATGCTCACGTATGGCCTTGACCGAGCCCATAATCATGCCGAGGAAGCCGAAGGTGAATACCACATCGTTGATATGGAAGGCGCGGACGGTGTCCAGAGTAAAGACGCGGCAGAACATGAGTATCATCAGCACGGCGTAGCCCTTCAGCACAAGGCCGGAGAGGACGGCGCTGGAGGTCGTCGTTGCGGTGCCGTGGGCATCGGGCAGCCAGCGGTGGAACGGGAACATGGCGGCCTTGATGCCGAGACCGGCGGTCATCATCGCAAGGCACAGCACCAGCGGCATACGGTAATTACCGTTCGCCATGAGCGCTTCAACGCTCTCTTTAAGCTGCGGCATCAGCAGATGGCCGGTGATAGCGTAAAGGATAATGACGCTGAAGAGGAAAAGACCGGAGCCGAGAAGGCTCATGAAAAGGTAGCGAATAGTGGCAACAAGCGTCGGCCCGCTGTCCTTTATCATAACGAGGGCGCAGGCGGCGATTGTGCTTATCTCGATAAACACGTAAGCGGTAAAGGCGTCGTTGGTATAGGTAAGTACAAGGAGGGAGGCAAGCACCATGTTCAGCATGACGCAGGCAAGACCCATCTTCTTCTCGTCGACATCCTCGAACAGCTCGGTCTTGCCGCCGAGCAGAGCCATGACCATGACCACGGAGAACACCGCGGCAAGCAGACCCTGCAGCGGGCCGCCCTTGATCTCGTTGCCGAAGGGTGCGGGGAACTTGCCCATGGTAAACGCAAAGGAGGCATCATCCCGCACGACGGTAACGAGGAAGATGAAAGAGAGCACAGCGCACACCGCCGCAACGCCGACAGTCACATAGTAGCTGAGCTTCGCGCTGTTTGAAACGGAGAGGAGAATCGCGCTGATCATAGCGATAAAAATGCAGATATATGGGAAATTATAGGCTAATGACGGCATATTCTCACTCCTCCCTCTTCTTCATCTCGGCCAGAAGCACGCGCATATCGACGGTACCGTAGCTGCCGTGGATACGCTGGATGAGCGCGAGGGAGAAGGCGGAGACGCTGACGGAAACAACGATGCCCGTAAGGACAAGACCGGCGGGAATGGGGTTGACATACAGATCGGTATTCGCGCCGCCGTCGGTGAGTATCGCGGCGGCCCGCCCGGCGATGTAGCCGCGGCTGGCAAGGAGAAGGAAGGTCGCAGCGTCCATCACGTTGAAGGCGACTACCTTCTTGATCAGGTTTGGCTGGAGCATCATGTTGCCGAAACCTATCACGAACAGGATCATGGCGGTAATGGGATACCTGTTGTCGATAATGATATCCAGCATCACAGATCTCCTTTCGTGTAGAATGAGTAGAAGCCGTACATGGTGCTCATGACGACGAGGCCGACGGCGATGTCGATAACGAGGACAATATAGTGCGCAAGGTCGCTCCGGATGCCGTTGGCGCCCTGGTAGATATACACGCCGAACATAACGGCATAGATCATAAGTCCCGTGATACGCACGATGTTGAACACGGTCCTGGTAAAGAAGCGCTGCACCGCTTCGGCTCCGAAAGCCACGGCGAACAGGATTAGCGCCGCGCCGAGTACCGAGCCGCCGGAGAAGCCGCCGCCCGGCGAAATGTGCCCGTTAAAGAGGATACACACGCCGAACGCAAGAACACACGGCAGCACAAGCCGGCATACACAGCTGAGTATCGCGTCATGGCCGGCCCTGGCGGACGGAGCCTCGGCCTGCTCGTCCCGTATCCTGTCCGAGGTCGGCCAGAGCAGCAGCATCACGCAGCAGACAGCCAGAAACAGCACGCAGGATTCACCGAAAGTATCGAAGCCTCTGTAGTTGAGTATCATGCCGGCAATCACGTTTTCCACGCCGGTCTCGGATTCGGCGCTGCCGACATAGCGGCGGACCACTTCGTTGTTCGTCGGGTTGCCGGGATCGCCGAAAACCGGCAGTGTGACCGCGCCGATCAGAAGTACGACCACCATCAGCACGCATATGACTATGCAGCAGCCCTTATAGAGCTTCATGAATTCGGCGAAGCTCTCGCGGTCGCTCAGACGCCTGCGCGGAGAGGCGGCCTTCTTTTCTCTGACTCCGGAGAGCGAGGTGTCAAGCGGGACGCTCTTGCCGCCGTCGACCCAGGCGGTAATAAAATCAAATATCTTCATTTGTCGTCGCCTGTCTCCTTCATTTGTTTTACGCGGCGGAGCGTCAGGTAGAACAGCACGCCCGTGACGCCGGTACCGACCGCAGCTTCAGTCACCGCGAGGTCCGGAGCCTGCAGAAGCATCCATATGACGCTCATAATCAGGCCGAAGGCCGTGAAGCTGATAACCGTGAGCAGCGAGCTTTTCTGGTTCAGTGCGCCGACGGCAGTCACAACAAGCATAAGCAGCAGTATGCATTCAACGATTTTCATCCCCTGTCCTCCTCGGTATACTCTTTGCCGGCATTCTTATTGGTCTGTACCTCGACCTGCGCGAGCAGATGCGTGACGACCGGGCCGGTCAGGAACATGAACAGCACTATGAGAATGAGCTTGACCGTGCTCATCGTCAGGCCCATAAGGACCGCCACGGCGATAACCACGGAGGCGATGCCGAGCGTGTCGCCCAGGCCCGCCGCATGCATACGGTTCATGACATAGCTGAACTTGAAAAACCCGATGACTTCGGAGACAAATATGAACACGGCAAACAGGAGAAACAGCGAGGCGATAACAAGTCTTATCATTTCTTTGTGTCCTCCTTCTTGCTGTCAGCAGAGAGCAGGCGCATGAGCAGCGTCGTCCCGGTAAAGCCGAGCAACGCATAGATAAGAGCCACATCCAGCAAATAAGCCGCGTCATGCAGCCTTGCAAGGATGCAGATTGAGGCGGTGATCATGGTATTGATTGCGTTGACGGCGACGATACGGTCTGTAAACCGCGGGCCCTTCAGGACCCTGAACATCAGGCACAGCATAAGCGCCGCAAAAATGACGAGGACAGCGGTAAGTATGGTTTTTTCCATCAGCTTTCCTCCATTTTCCGCGCCATCCGGAAGAACACGCAGTTTTCTATATCGGTGTCGAAGGAGCGGTCCAGCGCGTGTACGGCGTACCGGCCGTCCTCAAGCTCGACGGTATATGTGCCGGGGGTAAGCGTAATGGAATTGGCCACGAGGACACGGTGTGCCTCGCTTTTGAGGTCGCTGCTGAAACGCACGAGCGCAGGCTCCGGCGCGGCGCGGCGGTAGATCATTTTCAGCACGGCGATATTGGCCGTGACAATCTCACGCAGCAGAACCAGCAGGTAACCCAGCAGCTGTCCGGGTTTTTTCAGCGCGGCAAAAAACTTCTTCGTGCTGTAGCCCATAAAGCGGCTGCAGAAGAAGGTTATAAGGGCGCTGACGATCACCCCGAGGATAAGGTTTGTCACTGTTAGGCTGCCGGCAAATATGAGCCAGAGCAGCAGCAGGACAATGAACATTTTTTTCCCCCCTGTGCACAGTTTTTTAACAGTATGTTAAGGTTTCTTTCACAGTATAACATGCCCCTATATACCTTTCAAGACATTTTTGTGCGTATATATGTATCATTTGACTCGGTACGACGCGCTTTTTGTGCACAAGTCATCATTCCCATAAAGCATTTTTAACACCCTGTTAAGACGGTTTTTCCCGGCAGACAGCAAAAAGCCTCTCCCTGTACCGGGAGAGGCTTTAGCGGACGGCGTTATTGACAGAACGCTTGAATATTCGATGAAGCCGCGGCATATAAAGTTCGCGGCCGCACCGCAGCGGCAGACGCCCGGGGCGGATCATACGCTCCGCCTTGAATTTACAGCGCTCTGTACAGTTTTACTCCTTTATTCATAAGCCACCTGTACATGAGCAGGCACACGAACACCATAACGGCGGTGGAAACGGCGCCTGTCAGAATCCCACCGCCGGCAGAGCCGGTGAAGATGAGGAGCAGGACCAGAAGCGCGATTACCGCCCAGCTTATCAGCATCGTAAAGAGCAGGCCGAAGCCGGTTTTTACAGCCTGCGTCTCGTTTATCCAGTCAAGATTGGGATGGCGCAGGTTTTCCGTCAGGCCGAGCAGGGCCATAAACACCGTGAAAACCAGCGGCTGGACGACGACAAGCACAGTCTGCACGGCTCCCAGGCCGAGCACAGCCGAGCAAATGAGACTCGCAAGCAGCGTCACCGGGGCGCAGATATATATGTGCATCTTCAGCTTGGAGCGGAGTATCCGCTTTGTGTCCACCGGGAGCGACTGGGCGATCCATATGCTCTTGCCTTCAAGCGATACGGCAGGCGCGCTGAAGAAATTCATGGCCGCGAGCAGGCAGAGCGCAAGGGTCAGGGCGGACGGGGCATAGACGGCAAGCTCCGGGGCCGAGGCAAGCAGTTCGTGGACCTCGGCGCGCTTTATCACAAGCGCCGCCGCGGCGACGGCAGTCATCAGCAGGCCCAGTCCGCAGTTGACCATATAGGCCGAGCTTGAGCAGAGGCAGGCAAGCTCACGGCGGAGCAGCGCCGTGTCCGGCGAGGCCGTCTTTGCCGAGCGCTCGACGTACTTTGCTCTGGCAAATCCGCGTTGCGCAGTAGCCGTGCGGATAAAGGTCACAGAGAGTATGCAGTATGCGGCGGCGCTCGTGCCGGTAAAGATCAGGCAGACCAGCGCAAGATATCCGGCGCTGCCGGCAACGGCGCTGCCGATCCAGTACAGGGGGACAATTCCGCCCAGAGCGCCGGAGATTCCCTGCGCATAGTCCACGCCTTCCATCATGGAGCTGTTGAGCCGGGCGATGAAATACGAATAGGCAAGCATGGCGGCGACGCAGGCAATTGTTCCGAAGAGAGATTTGTTCTTTACGCGCGCGCTCAGAAGGCTCAGCAGCCAGCCGAACAGCGCCGCGGCAGACAGGGCGAAAAACGGCAGCAGCAGGAAAACAAGCAGGAAGGCCGCGACTCCATATACGCCCGGGGCGGCGGCGCTCCAGCCTACATACGCCGCCGGTATCAGCACGGGCAGGGAGAAAACGGCGGATATGACAAGCAGCATAACAAGGCGGCTCACGAGTATGGCCGAGGGTTTGACCGGCATGCTCAGCAGCAGCTCGTTATCCTTCGCCTCATACAGCTGAGCCTTGGCGAAGAACACCGTGCCGATGAACATCAGCGAGAAGTCGGATAAGGCGACGACGGCCCAGTACAGCCAAGCAAGGCCGGCTTCAAAAAATGAGGCGCTCATTACCGACAGATAGTGCCAGAAAGCAAAGCCCAGAGAGGCCAGCGCATACAGCATAAGCAGGGTGAACGCGAACAGCTTAGCCTTCGACTGGGTCTTTTTTGACCGCGCAGCTCCGGTAAACCAGCTGCGCAGCGCCGCAAGACGCACGCCGACGAGAGTTTTAAGCATCGTCGCCCTCCAGTTCCAGGAACACCTCTTCGAGCGAGGCCGTACCCTTGACATCTTCCATAGTACCGCAGGCCACAAGACGTCCTTCCTTTATAATCGCGACCTTATCACAGAGCTTCTCGGCGACCTCCAGAACGTGAGTGGAGAAGAAGATCGCGCCGCCGGAGGCACAGTGCTCGGCCATCATGCCCTTGAGCAGGTGGGCGGCCTTCGGGTCGAGGCCGACGAAGGGCTCATCCATGATTATGAGCTTCGGCGCGTGCAGCCACGCCGAAATGATCGCGAGCTTCTGCTTCATACCATGGGAGTAGGCGGAGACCGGCTGCGCAAGGTCGTCGGTCAGACCGAACAGATCGGCATATTTTTTTATGCGCTCCTGCCGGTCGGCGGCGCTGACTCCGAAAATATCGGCGACAAAGTTGAGATATTTTATCCCGCTGAGAAACCCGTAGAGATCGGGGTTATCCGGAATATAGGCGAGTATCTGCTTGCATTTCAGCGGCTCCTTCGAGACGTCCATACCGTCGATATATATGCTGCCGGCGTCAAACTGCAGTATCCCGGCGCAGGCCTTGATGGTCGTGGTCTTGCCGGCGCCGTTATGGCCGATAAAGCCGTATATCTCGCCCGGCTCTATATGCAGGCTGAGATCGTCGACAGCCTTTTTATCGCCGTAGGTTTTTGTCAGGTGCTCTATTTTCAGCATTGTGCAGTCCTCATTTCAAATTATTCTATATTCAGCTCTATGGGCTCGTCGATGGTGTCCGAGACGTACTTGCCGTTCTTTTTTCTTTGCTTGACGCACTCGGTAAGCAGATACTCGATCTGACCGTTTATCGAGCGGAAGTCGTCTTCCGCCCAGGCGGCTATTGCGTCATACAGCTTGGGAGACAGGCGCAGTGGGACCTGTTTTTTTGTGTTTTCGGCCATTTCTCAGTAGAGGCTGCCGGAGTTCACGATGGGCTGTGCGTCGCGGTTGCCGCAGAGCACCACAAGAAGATTGGAGACCATGGCGGCCTTGCGCTCCTCGTCGAGCTCGACCATGCCGCTCTCGTTCAGGCGCTGAAGAGCCATCTCGACCATGCCGACCGCCCCGTCGACGATCATTTTGCGCGCGTCGATGATAGCGGACGCTTGCTGGCGCTGAAGCATGACCGCCGCGATTTCGGGGGCATATGCGAGATAGGTGATGCGCGCCTCCAGGACTTCAATGCCCGCGTCGGAGACCTTGAGCTGTATCTCATCACGGATGCGGCGTGCCACAGTCTCGCTGGAGCCTCTGAGACTGCCCTCGTCGGCCTGACCGTCACCGGTCGTGTCTATGCCGGGAGCCACATCATAGGGGTATATGCGCACGATATTGCGCAGGGCGCTGTCACACTGGAGCGACAGGTACTCCTTATAGTTATCCACATTGAAGGCGGCCTTGGCCGTGTCCACGACGCGCCACATTACGGCGATACCTATCTCGACGGGATTGCCGAGACAGTCGTTTATCTTCTGGCGGGCGTTTGAGAGCGTCATGACCTTCAGGGACATCTTCTTGCCCTGCGCATCCTTTGCGCTTGCGCTTACGGGATTGCTCCCGGCAAGCGCGGCCAGTGTCAGCGTTCCGCCGTTTGCGCTGTCAACATCGCCGCTCTGGCTGAGACGGGTATTGGCCGCGGGGTTGACGCCGGTGCAGAAGGGATTGACAAAATAGAAGCCTTCGCCCTTGAGAGTGCCTATGTATTTGCCGAAAAGCGTCAGGACCAGAGCCTCCTGGGGCTTGATGACCTTCAGGCCAAGGAACGGAAACCAGCCGATGCACACCCAGACAAGCGCGACGATGAACAGAGCGGGACTGCGGCCGTCATCCATCATTATTCCTCCGAATATCATGGCGGCGATCGACCCGCAATACAGCAGGACGGTCAGCAGCATGACAAGCATACCGTTTTTATGATTATTGATTATCTTTTCGGTCATTTTTGTTACCTCCGTTTTTTGATATCAAAATGATATCACCAAGATATATATTTGTCAAGAACTGGATATAAATTTTTTTGCCTGCGCGTACTGTATTGACTTGCCCTTACGGCGTATATATAATTATTTTTATAGATGCATGACATCATGTCTTTTAAATGTTGACAACAGGAGGGTCCGGCATGAAAAAACTTCTGTCTCTGGCAATAGTCCTTGCTCTGCTTCTTTCGCTTCCCGGCCTGTGCGCGTTCGCGGACGGCGATTCGCTCAGCTGGACGCTGTACAAGCAGGGCACTCTCACCATTTCCGGAAAAGGCGAAATGCCCGATTATCACGAAACCGTTGCGCCATGGGACAAATATACCGACGAGATAAAAGCCGTCGTTATTGAGGACGGCATCACCCACATAGGCAGCGAATCCTTCGAGTACTGCTTCGAGCTGAAAAGCGTTTCCATCCCCGACTCTGTTGAGAGTATCGGCAGCGCCGCCTTCTTCCGCTGCGGCAGGCTCAAGGACGTTGAGCTTCCGGACGGGCTGACGGAAATTGCCGACCAGACCTTTGACCACTGCGAGTCTCTGAAAAGCATCGTTATTCCCGACGGAGTTACCGAGATAGGCGAGGCCGCATTCAACTGCTGCTCCGCACTTGAGGAGATATCCATTCCCGGCACCGTCACTGAAATAGGCTACAGCGCTTTCAACGGCTGCAAGGCGCTCAAGGATGTATATTTCAGCGGCACTTCCGGCGAGTGGGAGGATATTGAGATCGGTTCCTATAACAAGCGCCTGCTGGACGCCAACATTTACGTCAGCAAAATCGACGGCGCTGCGCAAAAAAACAGCGGCGACATTGTTGCCTCCGGAACACTGAAATAATCTCTCCGTAAACGGATATCCCGGCGAACCGCGCCATGAAGCGCGCTTCGCCGGGATATTCCTTTATCTTATCCGTTTTTTATGTCAAGCTGCCTCTGCAGTTCCTCTACTTCCTTTCTTAAGCCTGCAAGCTCCTGCCATACCGGGTCGGTCACGTTGACCTGATCGACCTCTCCGGCGAAGTCGGTCTTTTGTCCGACAATGCGGACGACCTTGGCAGGAACGCCTACGGCGGTGCTGTTTGGCGGTATCTCGCTGAGGACGACGGAGTTGGCCGCGATACGGCTGTTATCGCCGACCTTAAAGGGGCCGAGCACCTTGGCGCCGGTGCCGATGAGCACATTGTTGCCGATGGTCGGATGGCGCTTGCCGACGTCCTTGCCGGTACCGCCGAGTGTAACTCCGTGGTAGATGAGGCAGTCGTCGCCGATCTCGGCGGTCTCGCCTATGACGATGCCCATACCGTGGTCGATAACAAGGCGGCGGCCGATCTTGGCTCCGGGGTGTATCTCTATGCCCGTGCGATGGCGGCTGCGCTGGGATATCAGGCGCGCAAGGAACTTCAGTCCGTGCGTATAGCACCAGTGTGCGCGCCTGTGGCTGCGCACGGCCTTGATGCCCGGGTAAAGCAGCAGCACCTCCAGGGTACTGCGCGCGGCGGGATCCCTCGCTTTATAAGCTTCTACGGTCTCCCTGAGGTCTTTAAACATAATTATAACGTCCTTTCTGATCCGAAGCAGCCCGCGCTCGGCGCGGGTAGGCTTTTTATTACCGTTTCACAGCAGGGACGGCAACATCGGCACTCAAAAAGGGCGGCAAGTATCGTATCCATTGGCTCTCCCTAATTCCTATAAACGCTGTAGGTTATTATACACGCTGCGGTATATGCTGTCAATAGACAAAGAGGATACATATGGAGGGCTCTGGCGGAACACGTCAGCCGGGCGCAAAGGCTATTGCCAAATCCGCCGGAAATGGTTAAAATATAAAAATGAGTAATTTTGTCTGCGGAAAGGATATGCATATGCACCATCAGAACAACTATTCGGTCAAGCTGAAGACCATTGCCGACGAGCACGGCCTCACTCCCCTGCACCTGTCCAAGGACTACGAGACCGCGATGCTGACGACCTCGGACGTGAACCGTCCGGCTATGCAGCTCACCGGCTTCTACAACTATTTTGATCCGAACCGTCTGCAGATCATGGGCCGCGTTGAGAGCACATATCTCGACACGCTCTCCTCCGGGCAGCGGCTGGAAACCTTTGAGCGCTTCATGCAATATGATATAGTGGGTCTGGTCATCTGCCACAATGTCCCGGCCTTCCCCGAGTGCATAGACATGGCCTGCAAGTACGACAGAAACGTATTCATAACCACGGAGGACACCTCCGAGTTTCAGGCAGATATAATCACTTCGCTGAGGAAATATCTCGCTCCGCGACTCACCACCCACGGCGTACTGGTCGAGGTATACGGCGAGGGGCTCCTGCTTATCGGCGACAGCGGCATAGGAAAAAGCGAAACCGCGCTTGAACTCATAAAACGCGGTCACCGGCTCATTGCGGACGACGCGGTCGAGGTAAAACGCATAAGCCGCGACGCCCTTATAGGTACGGCGCCCGAGCTTATACGCTATTATATGGAGCTGCGCGGCATAGGCGTGATTAACGTGCGCCATCTCTACGGCATGGGCGCGGTCAAACCGGAGTCCAACATTGACCTCGTCGTGAAAATGGAGCCCTGGGAAGAAGGAAAAGCCTATGACCGTCTGGGCCTGGAAAACGAAACCGCCAGCTTTCTCGGCGTCAACCTGCCGCAGGTCACCATTCCGGTGCGTCCCGGCAGGAACCTCGCGGTGATAATGGAGCTGGCCGCAATGAACAACCGACAGAAAAAGATGGGCTATAACGCGGCGGAGGCTCTGGCTGCCGAGCACGACATGGCAATAGACAGGGGCCTTATCTGATTGGGAGGCAATCAATGAAAAATCTGGAAATCGCAGTATCAGAGATAAAGCAGACCCTGCCCGGGCTGGAACTGATGGAGAACGAGCCGATGAGGGAGCACTGCTCCTTTCGTATCGGCGGGCCCGTGAGAGCTCTCGCCGTTCCCTCCGATACGGGCAGTCTGGCGAAGATATGCTACCTCCTGAAAAAGCATCACCTTGCCCCTTACATTCTCGGAAACGGTACGAACATACTTTTTCCGGACGAGGGACTGAAGGATCTGTTCATCATCAGCACGGCGAAGCTGGGAAAGATATTCATGATGGGCGACGACGCGATATATGCCGAGGCAGGCGTATCTCTGGCAAAGCTTGCCGGCTTTGCGCAGCAGAACGGCCTGACGGGGCTCGAGTTTGCATCCGGCATTCCCGGCAGCGTCGGCGGCGGCGTGATCATGAACGCGGGCGCCTACGACGGCGAGCTGAAAGACGCGGTCGAGAGCGTGGTATTCTACTATCTGCCGGAGCAGAGACTCTATGAGATGCCGCACGACAACTGCGCTTTCGGCTACCGCAGCAGCTTCTTCCAGAAAACGCCCGGCTGCGTGATACTTTCGGCGGTGTTCCGTCTAAAGAAGGGAAGCGGCGAGGAGATAGCCGCAAAGATGCGTGAGCTCAACCAGCGCCGCCGTGAAAAGCAGCCGCTGGATCTGCCGTCGGCCGGAAGCGCCTTCAGGCGCCCCGAGGGCGGCTACGCCGCGGCGCTCATAGATCAGGCCGGTCTTAAAGGCTGCAGCATAGGCGGGGCGCAGGTCTCGGAGAAGCACGCGGGCTTTGTCGTCAACACCGGCGGAGCCACCTCGCACGATGTATATGACCTCATGATGCACATAAGAAAGACCGTATACGAAAATTCCGGA
Organism: Clostridiales bacterium; assembly: GCA_029010715.1. Lineage (GTDB taxonomy): Bacteria > Bacillota > Clostridia > Oscillospirales > Oscillospiraceae > Limivicinus. The sequence goes on along the minus strand of JAQXKZ010000047.1, from coordinate 17,827 downwards.
ACCGTACTGGAGCCGGAAATGATAATCCTGCCTCCGGACTACGCGCTGCAGGACAACGGGCCGCAGATACCTCTGCACCATATTTCCGGCGGACCGGAGGCTGAAACGGCCGCGGCAGGGTCAGGGGACGATACAGGAAAAGGCTGAAGAAAAATACAGCGCCGGGGAGATAAGCTTATGGATTTTCTGATCATTACGGGCCTGTCCGGGGCCGGCAAGAGCCGGGCCGCGGACGTAATGGAGGACCTGGACTACTACTGCGTCGACAACATGCCGGTCGCGCTGATGCCGCGCTTTGCCGAGCTGTGCATAGCGACCGGGGGCCGTTACGAGAAGGTAGCCCTCGTGACCGACGTGCGCGAGAAAAACGGCTTCGGAGAGCTGCTCCTCACGCTCGACAAGCTGAAGGAAATGAACTGCAACGTCCGCATACTGTACATGGACGCGGATGTGCGCACCATTGTGCGCCGCTATAAGGAGTCGCGGCGCCCGCACCCGCTCGCCGCGCCCGGCACCTCAGTGGAGGACGCCGTGCACAGGGAGACAGACCTTCTCGCGCCCATCCGTGAGAGGGCCGACTTTATCGTAAACACCTCAAGCCTGACTCTCGGTATGCTGCAGAACAAGCTCTTTGCGCTCTTTGCCGAGAACGGCGAGAAGCGCGAGATCGACGTGACGGTCATGTCCTTCGGTTACAAGCACGGACTGCCGATGGAGGCGGACCTTGTATTCGACGTGCGCTTTCTGCCGAACCCGTTCTATGTGGAGGAGCTGCGGCCGCTCTGCGGGCTCGACAGACCGGTTGCGGAATTCGTGTTCGGCTATCAGCAGACGCGCACCTTTATGGAGAAGATACAGGACATGCTCGACTTTCTGCTGCCGCTCTACATTGAGGAGGGCAAGCTCGCCCTGACCGTAGCCATTGGCTGCACCGGCGGGCGGCACAGAAGCGTGGCAATCGCCTCGGCAGTCACAGACTATCTGCTCGCCGAAGGCATAAGCGCGGTCAACGTCAACCGCGATCTGGACAAATAGCGGTCATACCGCACGGAGGATAAACATGTCGTTTTCGTCACGGGCCAAGGCGGAGCTGTGCCAGCTCAGAATTGACAGAAAGTGCTGCGCCATTGCCGAGAGCTACGGCGTACTGCTCTACTGCAACACCTTTTCAGCGCGCGAGATCCGCATAATCACAGCCAGCCCCGACTTTGCCGCAAGGCTGCCGAGGCTTTTCCGCAAGGCCTTCGGCCTTGGTTTTGACACGCTGCCGCGCGAGGACTGCAACGGCAAGCGCAGCTTCTCCATAAGCGACCCGGCAAAGCTCACGGCTGTCTTTGAGACCTTCGGCGCCGACCGCGCCACCATGCTCTCCCACCACATCAATTTCGGCGTGATCGAGGAGGACTGCTGCCGCGCGTCGTTTATCCGCGGCGCCTTTCTCTCCGGCGGGAGCGTAACCGACCCGGCAAAGCGCTATCATCTGGAACTCGCGACGCAGCATCACAGCGTCAGCCGGGAGGCATATTCCGTTTTGCTGGACATGGGCTTCAGCCCGAAGGAGAGCGAGCGCGCCGGCAATTCCCTGCTGTACTTCAAGCAGGCCGACACTATCGCCGACTTCTTCACCTCCATCGGCGCGAGCGGCACGGCCATGGGTATCATGACCGCGAAGGTGGAGAAGGAGATGCGCAACACCATCACGCGCCAGATAAACTGCGACAACCACAACACCGACAAGACCGTCGCCGCGGCGCAGGAGCAGATGGCCGCCATCCGCCGCATTGCGAAGGAATACGGTCTCGACGCCCTGCCGGAGCCGCTGAAGGACGCGGCGCTCCTGCGCATAGCCAACCCCGAGGTCAGCCTCGCGGATCTGGCCACGCTGAGCTATCCGCCGGTGACAAAAAGCTGTCTGAACCACCGTTTCAGGAAGATCATGAATTTTAAGCCTGAGGAATAAAAAAATGGCATTTGTTCATCTGCATGTGCACAGTGAATATTCCCTGCTCGACGGGGCCTGCCGCATAGACCTGCTGGCAGAGCGCATAAAGGAGCTGGGACAGGACGCGGTCGCGATCACGGATCACGGCGTCATGTACGGCGCGGTCAACTTTTACCGCGCGTGCAAGGCCGCCGGCGTCAAGCCGATCATCGGCTGCGAAGTCTATGTCGCTCCGCGCAATATGAGCGACAAGGAGCACGGCATCGATAATCAGTATTCCCATCTGATACTCCTGTGCAAAAACGAGGCCGGCTACCGAAATCTCTGCTATCTGGTCTCGGCGGCCTTCACCGAGGGCTTTTATATCAAGCCGCGCATAGACTGGGCGCTGCTGCGTGAGCATTCCGAGGGACTCATATGTCTCTCCGGCTGTCTCGCCGGCGAAATTCCGCAGGCGCTCGTACGCGGGGACTATGAAAGGGCCAGGGCCAAGGCGCTGGAGCTCAGCGAGCTTTTCGGCGAAGGGAACTTTTATCTGGAAATTCAGGACCACGGCATAGAGGAGGAGCAGCGCGCCGGTCACGGACTCATAAAGCTGCACCGCGAGACAGGAATACCGCTTGTCGTCACGAACGACGCGCACTATATAAATAAAGAGGACGCCTACTATCAGGACGTCCTGATGTGCATACAGATGGGCAAAACCGTTGACGACCCGTCACGTATGCGCTTTGAGTCGCAGGAGCTCTACCTGAAGAGCGAGGAGGAGATGCGCGCACTGTACCCGGAGGTGCCGGAGGCCGCAGACAACACCGCCGACATTGCGCGGCGCTGCAATTTTGACTTTCAGTTCGGGCACTATTTTCTGCCGCGCTTCAAGCTCCCGGAGGGTGAGACCGACAGTTACGAATACCTCAAAAAGCTTTGCGAGCAGGGCTTTGCCGAGCGCTTCGCCGGCCGGCCCGAGGTGCACAGTCAGCTTGAATACGAGCTGGACGTCATACACAGCATGGGTTTTGTGGATTACTTTCTCATCGTCTCGGACTTCATCGGCTTCGCCAAGCGCAACGCCATACCGGTAGGCCCCGGCCGAGGCAGCGCGGCGGGCAGCGTCGTATCATACTGTCTGCATATCACCGACGTCGACCCGATAAAGTACAGTCTGTTCTTTGAACGCTTTCTCAACCCCGAGCGCGTATCCATGCCGGATATCGACGTGGACTTCTGCGTCAACCGGCGCGGCGAGGTCATCGACTACGTCCGCCGCCTCTACGGCAGCGACCATGTCGCACAGATAGTCACCTTCGGTACCATGGCCGCGCGCAACGCCGTTCGCGACGTGGGCCGCGCGCTGTCGGTAAGCTATGCCGAGACCGACGCCGTGGCAAAGCAGGTCCCCTCCGGGCCGGGCGCGCTGAACATCACCCTGGACGAGGCGCTGCGGCTGTCAAAGCCGCTGCGCGAGATGTACGAGAGCAACGACACTCTCAGGCGGCTCATCGACGTGGCGAAGGCTCTGGAGGGTATGCCGCGCCATGCCTCGACCCATGCCGCCGGCGTCGTTATCACCGAAAAGCCCGTATACGAATACGTCCCGCTGGCAAAGAACGACGAGTCCGTCGTCTGCCAGTACCAGATGACGACGCTTGAAGAGCTGGGTCTGCTGAAGATGGACTTTCTCGGGCTGCGAAACCTCACTGTTCTCGACGACGCGGTCCGGCTGGTGCAAAAACGCGTGCCGGATTTCCGCATAGAAAACGCTCCCGAGGATGACAGGGCGACGTTCGATATGCTCGCCGCCGGACGCACCTGCGGCGTGTTTCAGCTCGAAAGCACGGGCATGACCGGCGTCTGTACGGGGCTCAAGCCGAAGAGCATCGAGGATATCACCGCTATCATTTCCCTTTACCGCCCGGGGCCGATGGACAGCATCCCGCGCTTTATCGAGTGCTCGGCGCACCCGGAGAAGATCCGCTACAAGCACGAGCTGCTGCGCCCGATACTTGAAGTAACCTACGGCTGCATAGTTTATCAGGAACAGGTCATAGAAATCTTCCGCCAGCTCGGCGGCTTTTCGCTCGGTCAGGCGGACATGATCCGCCGGGCAATGAGCAAAAAAAAGCACAAGGTCATCGACGCCGAGCGAGTGGCTTTCGTCCACGGCGACCCTGGCCGCGGCATTCCCGGCGCCGTTGCCAACGGCGTCAGCGAGGAGACCGCCAACAGCATATACGACGAAATACTCGACTTCGCAAGCTACGCTTTCAACAAGGCGCACGCGGTATGCTACGCTATCGTCGCTTACCGCACAGCTTACATGAAGCGGCACTACCCCGCCGAATACATGGCGGCGCTGCTGACCTCCGTGCTCGAAAACAGCGCGAAGATCGCCGAGTACATCGCCGAATGCCGCGATCTCGGGATAAAGCTGCTGCCGCCGGACGTCAACGAGTCCGGCGCGCACTTCACGGTCAGCGGCGGCAACATCCGCTACGGCCTTATAGCCATCAAGGGCATGGGCCGGAGCGCGGTAGAAGGCCTCGTGGCCGAGCGCGAGCGCGGCGGCGTGTTCAGGAGCTTTGAAGATTTCTGCAAGCGTACCAACGGCGGCGATCTCAACCGCCGCGCGGTCGAAAACCTCATCAAAGCCGGCGCCTTTGACTCCATGGGCTATAAGCGCAGAGCGCTCATGCAGATCGCCGGCGCGGTCATAGACAGCATCACGCAGGCCCAGAGGGACAACATCTCCGGGCAGATGGACCTCTTCGGGGATTTCGGCGAGGACGGCGCCAAAAGCCCGGCAGTCATACCGATACCGGACATTGAGGAGTATTCCCCGATGGAAAAGATGGTCATGGAGAAGGAGACGACAGGTCTTTATCTGACCGGACACCCGATGGACGGCTACAGGGATGCGGTGCGCAGGATAGGCGCGGTCCCGCTCGGCGCCGTCATGGGAGACCTCGCGGGTGAGGACGGGCCGCAGCGCTTTGCCGACAACCAGATGATCACGGTCGCGGGCGTCGTCACCGCCGCCAAGACCCGCACGACGAAAAACAACACATTGATGAGCTACATCCAGCTCGAGGACGATACCGGCTCGATGGAGCTGATGGCCTTCCAGCGCGCGCTGGATTCCGGCGGGGCCTATATCAAAGACAACGCCGCGCTGATAGTAAAGGGACGAATCTCAATACGCGACGAGAAGGAGCCCCAGCTCGTGGTGGATACGATCCGCCCGCTCTCAGACGTCAGCACGCCCGGCGAGGCCGCGCCGCCTCCTGCGGAGAAGAAGCTCTGGGTCAAGCTCCCGAGCGAGTCCGACCCTATACTTGACAGGATAAGACTGATACTCACAATGTTTCCCGGCAACCAGCAGATGATTATTTACTGCGAACAGGAAAAAAAACGCATCGGCACCCGCTGCCTCATACACGAAGGGCTTGTCGAGGAGCTTAAAGAGCTGCTCGGCGAAAGGAACGTGGTCGTCAAATAAAAAGCGGACATTCCGCTGAGCAGGGCAGCTAACCGTATTATTGACAAGCTCATTTTCCGGCACAAAAACCGCCGAAAGCAAAACCTCCGGCCCTCTGCACTATGCAGCGGGCCGGAGGTTTTTGTATCCGGTATATTCAGTTTTTCAGACTGTGCAGAGGGGCGGGGATGCGGCCGCCGCGTGCGATGAACTCCTTTGCGCTGCCGTCATGCAGCGGCATTATCGGAGCCGAGCCCAGAAGGCCGCCGAAGTCTATGCTGTCGCCGACGGTCTTGCCCCTGGCGGGAATTATGCGCACGGCGGTGGTCTTGTTGTTGACCATGCCGATAGCGGCCTCGTCGGCGATTATGGCGGAAATCGTGTCCGCGCCCGTGTCCCCCGGCACGGCGATCATATCAAGGCCGACCGAGCAGACGCAGGTCATCGCTTCGAGTTTGTCGATGCAGAGCATGCCGTCCTCAACGGCGGAAATCATGCCGGCGTCCTCGGACACGGGGATAAACGCGCCGGACAGGCCGCCTACATGGCTGGAAGCCATTACGCCGCCCTTCTTGACAGCGTCGTTGAGCAGCGCGAGCGCGGCGGTGGTGCCGTGCGTACCGCACTTTTCAAGGCCCATGATCTCCAGTATCTCAGCCACGCTGTCGCCGACGGCGGGAGTGGGCGCGAGAGACAGGTCCACCACACCGAAAGGCACGCCGAGGCGGCGCGAGGCCTCCTGCGCGACGAGCTCGCCCATACGGGTGATCTTGAAGGCAGTCTTTTTAATGGTCTCGGCCACGACGTCGAAGCTCTCTCCCCTGCACTGCTTGAGCGCGTGGGCAACGACGCCCGGGCCTGACACTCCGACGTTGATGACCGTCTCCGGTTCGCCGACGCCGTGGAAGGCGCCGGCCATGAAGGGGTTATCCTCTACGGCGTTGGAAAACACGACGAGCTTTGCGCAGCCCACGGGGTCGATATCCGCCGTCCTGCGTATGATCCTGCCCATCAGAGCGACGGCGTCCATGTTTATGCCGGCTCTGGTCGAGGCAAGATTGACGCTTGAGCAGACCAGTTCCGTCTCCGTCAGAGCGGTTGGTATGGAGTTGATAAGGCGCAGGTCGCTCTCGGTAAAGCCCTTGTGCGCAAGCGCGGAGAAACCGCCGATAAAGTTCACGCCCGTCTCGTGCGCAGCCCTGTCGAGCGTCAGAGCGACGGGAGTATAGTCCTCCTCCCTGCAGGCGGCGGCGACGAGGGATATCGGGCTTACGGATATGCGCTTATTGACGATGGGTATGCCGAGCTCGCGCTCGATGGAGCAGCCGGTCTCGACCAGCTTGCCGGCACAGCGGCATATCTTGTCGTAGATCTTGCGGCAGCAGGCATCCATATCTTCGCCGGCGCAGTCGAGCAGGCTTATGCCCATGGTGATCGTGCGCACGTCCAGATGCTGCTGATTTATCATTTCTATGGTCTGCAGTATCTCGCTGCTGTTTATCAGATAGCTCATGCCGGCACCTCAGATCCTGTGCATGGCTTCAAAGATATCCTGACGCTGGATATGTATATCCAGCGCACGCTCGGCGCCCTTTTCCTTCAGGAAGCGGCTGAGCTCATCGAAGGGCAGGGTGCAGTCGGCCAGATCGACCAGCATTATCATGGCAAAATACTCCTGCATCAGAGTCTGACTGATGTCGAGGATGTTGATCTCTTTCTGTGCGAGCAGAGCGGTCACATAGGCGGTGATACCCTTGCTGTCTTTTGCGAATACGCTGACTATTGCTTTCATTGATCTCTTCTCCCAATTATGTTCAGTCCGGCTTCAGCCGGAAAAATGCCGGCACAGGTGCCGCACGCAGCAGCTCTCGCACTCGGGCTTTCGCGCGCTGCACACGGCCCTGCCGTGCAGCACTATGCAGTGGCAGAAATCCGACGAGTGCTCCGGAGGCAGTATTTTTCTCAGCTCCGCCTCGATTTTCACCGGATCCTTAAGGTCATCGACCAGACCAAGGCGGTTTGATATGCGTATGCAGTGCGTATCCACGACCGTGGAGCCCGGGACCTTGAACACGTCGCCGAGGATCAGGTTCGCGGTCTTGCGTCCGACGCCCGGCAGGGCCGTCAGCTCCTCCATGGTATGCGGCAGCTCGCCGCCGTATTTCTCCAGCAGCACCTTCGCGCAGGCGACAATGTCCCGCGCCTTGGAATGATAGAACCCGCAGGAGCGGACATATTCCTCCACCTCCCCGACGTCCGCCGAGGCAAAGGCCTCCAGCGTCGGAAAGCGCGCGAACAGAGCCGGTGTTATCCTGTTTACGCGTTCGTCCGTACACTGCGCGGCAAGGCGCACGGAGAAAAGCAGTTCATAGTCCTTCCTCCAGTCCAGCGTGCAGTCTGCCAGAGGGTATTCGGTCAGAAGCAGCCGGACTATCTCGTTGACCTGTTCCTGTGTTCTCATATCAGCTTACCGGTTCAGGTATATAGTGCCGCCGCACTCAATGACCGGCAGCTCAACTTTGCTGTATGTACCGCCGAACTGATACTGCACCGCGACAGGGAAGCTGTCGCCGCTGCCGGCAGGCAGATACAGCGTATGCTCGGTCGAGGCGAGCAGCGTTGAAAGCTTCGTGTTGTTCTCCCATTTGATGGCCGGGGAATTGGCGGAGGCATACTGGTCGCCGACACTGACATTGACAGCGTCATAAAGCTCGCGCACCTCTATCTGATAGGAATCGAGGTAAACGTTGACCGTGACCTTGACGTACTGGTCGTCCAGCACAGTCGCAGTCCACTCCGCGCGGAGATTCAGCGGCGTACCGGTTTCCGACACGAAGCTGCCGTTATCAATAACCTCGCCCTGAGGCACGGCGGGCTGCAGCGGCTCCGCGGTCGGCATTGGAGCAGGCGAGGGCGTGGGCCGGACCGGAGTCGGAGTAGGCACGGGCGTGGGTGCGACGGTCGGCGCCACAGTGGGCAGAGCGGACGGCGCCGCGGTTTCAATGCCCTGAGCCTGTCCGGTGACGGACGGGACCGGCGTATTGGCATAGGGGTCGGCCGCCGGTGTCGCCTCGGCCTGCTTTCTGCTGCTCTGCATATCCATCAGCAGATTTACGGCAACTGCTATCACAAGCAGGAATACTATAATAAACAGAACCGCCTTGATTCTTCCTTTTGTCATAAGGCATCGCTCCTTTCCTGAAAAACGATTATACCCTATGCCCAAAGAAATGTCCACAACGCTCCGCAATCATTTTTTATCATTTTGTAAAATTTGTTCTTGCATTTGCGGAGCGCTTCTGCTATTATATAAAAGCTGTCTAATCAGCGAAACACAAGCAAGGAGGTGCTTCAGTCAATGGCAAAGTGCGAATTTTGCGACAAGGGCGTGACTTTCGGCATTAAAGTCAGCCACTCCCACAGGAGATCCAATCGTACCTGGAAGCCGAATGTGAAGCGCGTCAAGGCCATTGTGGACGGAACTCCCAAACACGTTTACGTCTGCACGCGCTGCCTGCGCAGCGGTAAGGTCACCCGCGCTGTGTAATTTAACATTACCCGAAACGAGCCTGTCTGAAAAAGACGGGCTCTTTTCGGTTTTCAAAACGACAATGCCTGTACTTCGCTCCGTGGCCCGCCGTTGCCGGCTCCCGCCCTTGAGACGGGTTTTCCGCGAACAGATATAAGCCCCGTGAGGCATACCCTGGTTATTAAGGCAACGCCGGCATGACTCTTTCTGACGGCGGCCCTTTCGCCGGAATACCGGTGTATTTCGGGTAAAAGCGGCGAAGTCACGGCGCAGATATCCGACGGACGCCGAAGGCGGAGCCTGCGCTATTGACCCTGTCTGTTTACCCCAGCAGCACGTCAATGTCCGAAATGCTCAGGCTGCGGTGCACGGCGAGGTCGACGGCGTAGCCGATAAGCCGCGCGCCGGCGCGCACAAAGGCGTCGATACTGCGCGGCGTGACGAACATGCCGCTCAGCTCCTCGCCGCCGAAGCTTCCCGCGTCAATTACCGTGGGTATGCCGACCGAGACAACCGGTATGCCAAGGCTCCTCCGGCTGAGCTCCTGACGGTCGTTGCCGACGCCGGAGCCCGGGGATATGCCCGCGTCCGACACCTGAACCGCACGGCACAGGCGCTCCGGCTCCGAACCCGCCAGCGCATCTATGGCGATGACCAGGCCCGGCTGCAGCTCCCGGCACAGAACCCCGATCTGCAGCGCCGTCTCCATGCCGCTGGTACCGAGCACACCCGGCCGGCACAGCGCCAGCGATGCGAAGGCCGTGAACTCCTCCGCCTCCTGCCGCTTCAAATGGCGCGTCACCAGTATGGACGAGGCGGCGAGACCTCCAAGGGCGTCGGGCGTTATATCCGGATTGCCGAGCGCCGCCACGAGTACGCTCTCCGTCTGCGGCGCGCAGCGGCATATGAGCTCCGTAAGCGCCTTTACCGCCGGAATGAAGCTGTCAGACCCGCGGTCGAAATGCTGCGGCAGATCCAGGGAGAAATATTTGCCGCGCGCCTTGCCGAGCGCCCGTTCCCCTTCTTCACCGGTGATCTCCACCGCCGTCACATCCAGACCCTCGAGCTTCTCTGTCCTCGCGATCACCCCGTCCAGCTGCGTGTTTTCCCCGGCGCTCCTGTTCCACAGCTTTCCGGCCTCGTCGGCCATGTCCGTTCTGCATGAAAACAACATTTTATTACCTCCAATATTTCCGCATTAAAGCTAGATGTTGTGTATTTTTCCCGCAAAAGCCACAATAGATAAGTGTGCGGAAAAATATGCGAAAAATAATCGGTTTTTTTTAAAAAACTCTTGCATTTCAAGGCTTTCTTTGCTATAATCTTTAAACGCGAGTTGTTGTAAACTCAATTTTATAGGAGGAGGTGGCGATTGAAGCATGGCCAACATTAAATCTTCTGCAAAGAGAGACGTTAAGTCCAAGGAACTCAGAGCCAAGAATCGCGCTGATAAGACCGAGCTCAAGACCATGATGAAAAAGTTTGACGCAGCCGTTGCCGAGGGCAACCGTGATAATGCCGTCAGTGCCTATAAAGTTGCTGTTAAGACAGTCGACCGCGCGGCCGGTAAGGGTCTTCTGCACAAGAACAATGCAGCCCACAAAAAGTCCGCTATGGCAAATAAGCTCAACCAGATGGCTTGATTTCGTAAACACACAGGGAGACACAGTATGCGCTGTGCCTCCTTTTTTTATTCCGCGGCGCATCACCGGGCCTTGTGTTTTGCCGCGGCTTGTAAATTGCGCCGCCCGCAGCTATAATGAAAACATCCGCGTCCGGCTGGGGCTGCAGGAATGAGTACAGATGAGATTTGCCGCGGCGAAGCGGGCGACCAGCAGCCGCCTGCTCCGCGGCGGCCGGCGATATGCGGGCCGTATGCGTCTGAAGATAAGGAGATAACATGGAAAAGAAGCTCATGCTGATAATCAATCCCGCCGCGGGGCGCGGCGGTTACAAGACCAACATCGGTGAAGCCCTGCACAGTTTTGACCTCGGCGGCTACAGAACGACACTGTTTTTCACCGCGGCGCGCGGCGAGGCCACGGATTTTGCCGCCCGCTTCGCTGCGGACTTTGACACTGTCGCGTGCATCGGCGGCGACGGGACTCTCAGCGAGGTCCTGGCAGGACTTATGCAGCTGGATAATCCTCCCCCTGTCGGCTACATCCCGATGGGCACGGCAAACGACGTGGCGACTACTCTCGGCCTGCCGAAGAACGACACCGTGGGAGCGGCACGGAGAATAGTGCACGGGACCCCCCATCCCTTCGATGTCGGCGGCTTTGGGGATGACGATTATTTTGCCTACATAGCGGCCTTCGGCGCGTTCACCGAGGTCAGCTACGCTACGCCGCAGGACCAGAAGAAGCGGCTCGGCCACCTGGCATACGTACTTCAGGGGGCGCAGCAGCTCGGAAAGATTGAAAGCTACAGGACCCGCGTAGAATACGACGGCGGTACCGTCGAGGCAGACCTCCTGTACGGCAGCATGTCCAATTCCACCTCGGTTGCCGGCATAGTGCGCCTGCCCGGGGATATGGTCTGTCTCGGCGACGGGGTATCCGAGCTCGTGCTGGTCAAAAATCCCGGCAGCATAGCGGGCTTCGGCGAGATCGTGGAGAGCGTGCTGAGCCAGCGCTTTGACAGCGACAATCTGCTGATACTCCATACGAAGCGCGCATGCTTCCATTTTGAAAAGCCCGTATCCTGGACCCGCGACGGGGAGGCCGGCGGCGAGTATCAGGACATTGAGCTGAAAAATTACAATTGCCCGGTGCAGCTGATATTCTGAGGCGGCGGCGCACGGTCCGCCTCCGGCGCGGGCTCATGCCATGCGGCATCCCCCTGATTTTGCCGTGCGGAGCAATTAAACCTTGCAATATGCGAACATAATATATATAATAGTGCAGCATCGGGAAAATCCCGATGCTGCGTTTTAAAAATATGCGTGCCCATAGGCACAAAGAAAGGAAGAGCGCCAAATGAAACGTCAAAAAATTTCCGGCATCTTTGCCGACGCTAAGGCCCTTGACGGCCAGAGCATGACTGTCTGCGGCTGGGTCAGGACCGTCCGCGACATGAAGAACTTCGGCTTTATCGAGCTCAATGACGGCAGCTGCTTCAAGTCGCTGCAGGTCGTATTTGAGAGGAGCTCCCTGAATAATTACGAAGAGATCGCCAGGCAGAACGTCGGCGCCGCCCTTATCGTGCACGGCACGCTGGTTCTTACCCCCGAGGCAAAGCAGCCCTTTGAGCTCAAGGCCGACGTCATCACGGTCGAGGGGGCGTCCACCCCGGATTACCCCCTGCAGAAGAAGCGCCACAGCGTCGAGTTTCTGCGCACCATCCAGCACCTGAGACCGCGCACCAACCTTTTTTCCGCGACTTTCCGCGTGCGCAGCGTCGCTGCGCAGTCGGTGCATGAGTTTTTCCAGAGCCGCGGCTTTGTCTATGTCAACACCCCGATCATCACCGGCTCCGACTGTGAGGGCGCGGGCGAGATGTTCCGCGTCACAACTCTCGATCTCAACAACCTGCCCCGCAAAGAGGACGGCACCGTCGACGACAGCAAGGACTTCTTCGGCAAGCCTACCAGCCTGACCGTCTCCGGCCAGCTCAACGCCGAGAACTTTGCGATGGCCTTCGGCGATGTATATACCTTTGGCCCCACATTTCGCGCCGAGGTCTCATACACCCAGCGCCACGCTGCCGAGTTCTGGATGATTGAGCCGGAGATGGCCTTCGCCGACCTCAACGACTACATGGACACCGCCGAGGCGATGGTCAAATACATCATCAACCGCACCATGGAGCGCTGCCCGCAGGAGATGGAGTTCTTCAACTCCTTCGTCGACAAGGGCCTGCTTGAGAGACTGCACAACGTCGTCAGCAACGACTTCGGCCGCGTCAGCTACACCGAGGCTGTCGAGATCCTCAAAAACAGCGGCAAAAAGTTTGACTTCCCCGTCGAGTGGGGCATTGACCTCCAGACCGAGCATGAGCGCTACCTCACCGAGGAGGTGTTCAAAAAGCCCATATTCGTCACCGACTATCCCAAGGATATCAAGGCCTTCTACATGCGCCTCAACGACGACGGCAAAACCGTCGCGGCTGCGGACTGCCTTGTCCCCGGCATCGGTGAGATCATCGGCGGCAGCCAGCGCGAGGAGCGTCTGGACATGCTCGAGAAGCGCATGGATGAGCTGGGCCTCAAAAAGGAGGACTACTGGTGGTACCTCGATCTGCGCCGCTACGGCAGCTGCCGTCATGCCGGCTACGGCCTCGGCTTTGAGCGCATGGTCATGTACCTAACCGGCGTGAGCAACATCCGCGACGTTGAGCTGCACCCCCGCACGACCGGCAACGCGGACTTTTAACCGGTGACCGTCGGCAAGCCCCGCAGAGCTTTTTCATCCGCAGACGGAAAATCAACAAAAATACCCCGACCTACGTCGGGGTATTTTAAGCTTTTTGCCTGCGCTTCGGCCGCCGGTAAGGGCTCCGCCTTTACCGGCGATTTTTACACGCTTTTCCACAGCTTGATGACGCCGCGGTCATTGAGCTGCTGCACGGTGACCAGCAGTATAGGGAACAGCAGCATGCCCCATACGCCGCAGACGCGCCAGCCGACATATATCGCCGCGAGCGAGGCTACCGGATCGAGGCCTATCTGGTCTCCGAGGAGCTTTGCCTGAGTACAGCTGCGCACAAGGTTGACAACGACCCAGCATACGCCGAGGCCGACGGCACGCTTTGTATCGCCCAGAAGCAGAGAGCACAGCGCCCACGGCACAAGCACCACGCCCGTACCGAAAACCGGGAGGGCGTCTACAAGCGCCGTCACAGCGGCAATGCCGACGGCGCTTTTGACTCCGAGCAGCAGGAAGGTAACAAGCAGTTCAAAAAAGGTCATGGCCATAAGTATGAGCTGCGCGCGCATAAAGCCCCCGAAGCTGCCCTTAACGTCCGCGCCGAGTCCCTCGAGCCGGCGGCGGAAGCTTTCAGGCAGCTGCGCGAGAATGAACGCGTTTATTCTGGGGAAGGCCGCAGAGATAAAATATGTCCCTATTCCGGCGGTCACCGCGAAAAGCAGCGTGTCAGGACTGGCCTGCGCAGTGCGTGTCAGCAGCGCCACGGCCTGCTTTGATATCAGCGCGGGCAGAGAGTAAAGAGTATCCGCCAGAGTCTCCGCCGCGGTCTCCAGATACGCGGCCACGCCCGCCGGAGCGGCGGAGATGTACTCCATGACGCGCTCCTCGACGCTCAGCAGGCCCTGCTCCACGAGACTCATCAGACCCGGCACGCTGCCTATGAAATCCGTCAGCGTACCGACGCCCTTCCACAAGAGCGCCGCAGCCGCCCAGAGCAGCAGCGCAAGCGTCAGCAGCGCGCAGACTCCGGACGCCGCGCCGCGCCGCCATCCGTGCCGCACGAGAAAGCCCACCGGCAATTCCATCAGCGCGGCCAGCAGGTACGCGACGATAAAAGGCGCGGCCCAGGGCAGGATAAAGCGCACGCAGAGCCATACGATACCGACCGTCCCCGCCGCGTAGAGCAGCAGAGCGAAGTAGCCGGCAAGCTTTTCCTGCATATTCGTCACCGCCTGTAAAAAAACTTACGCCATTGCCCGATATGGCATACTGATTTCTTGACAGTTTTTTGAAATCTTATACCTGCGCACCCGCCGCGGCCGCCGTGTATATAATGGATTGGACCGGCATTTTCGGTGCCGCGCCCACTGCGCATGAGAGGCGCAGTCCTCTCATGCGCCGTTAATTTCCGGCACTGGAGGAAAACAAATGCTTATCGTGCAAAAATTCGGCGGCAGCTCCCTTGCTGACAGAGAAAGACTGCGCCGTGCGGCAGAGATATGTATGGCTCAGCGGCGCATGGGGAGGGATGTAGTCGTCGTTGTATCCGCCATGGGCGATACGACAGACCGGCTTTTGGATAAAGCGCAGGCGACCGGCGGAATTCCGTCCGCGAGAGAGCTGGACGCACTGATGACGACAGGCGAGCAGCAAGCCGCCGCTCTGCTTGTAATGACAATGGAGAGCATGGGCCTCAGGGCGGTCTCTCTGACCGGCTGGCAGGCCGGCATAATCACCGACGCGCATCACGGCGACAGCGGTATACGGATCATCGCTCCGGCACGCGTACGCGAAGCGCTCAGCCGCGACAAAGTCGCGGTCGTGACAGGCTTTCAGGGCATATGCCCGGAGGGGGACGTGACAAGTCTCGGCAGGGGCGGCTCGGACACCACGGCAGTCGCGCTCGCCGCGGCGCTCGATGCCGATCGCTGCGAAATATATACGGACGTGGACGGCATATACACGGCCGACCCGCGTATTATACCGGAGGCCGTTAAGCTTGCGGAAATAGACTTCCGTGATATGTTTGCCCTGGCAAAGGCCGGCTCGCAGGTACTGCATGCCAAGTCGGTCGAGCTTGCCATGGCTAATTCCGTCGAACTGCACCTTATGTCGTCGTTCTCGGACGCACCCGGCTCGGCGGTACGCTTCGTTCCCGACTCCGGGCGACCGGCCTTCGCCGGCGTCACGCGTGACCCCGGTCAGGGCAAGGTGAGCCTCGCCGGTAAGGCGGCAGACACCGCAGCCCTGTCTCGCGCCGTTCTTCTTCTGGCGGAGAATGGCATCCCGGTCCTCTCCGGCGAGCTGGGCGAGGGCTGCATTTCCGTGCGTGTCGTACCTGCGCAGCTGGTGCAGGCAATGGTGCTGATACACCGCGACTTTATTCTTGGCAATACATGAAAAAAACCCGCCGCGCGCCCCGTGGGGATCGCATGGCGGGATCTTTTTATTCATACCGCAAACCGGCGCGGCCGCGGCCGAACCCGTCTGCAGCGGGCTCTCGTTTGAGGCGCACCGGAGCACGACGTCCTACAGCTCCGCCCCGGGTGACTTCGGAAAACGCGTCGCGACGATCGGCTTTGCGCCGCGCCCGCGGACGAGCTTCAGCGTGTCTATTATATCGCGGGTCGCGCCGGAATACGAAAAGTACAGCACCGCGTCTCCGGGCGACACGCACGCGGCGGCGGTCAGTTCATAATAGAGCTTGTTTATCTTCTCAAATACGCTCTCTCCGCTAATTGGCTTATCGTTTTCCTTTCACCGGCGGCCGTGTCGTGCGCCGCCTTATTCTGTGAGCAGCCGGCCGAGCATCTTGTCCGTCATGACAAGCATACGCGGCAGATGGAAGGGTCCCTTGAAGGTTGAGCCCTTGCACGGAGGTTCGGTGGGCAGGCCATCGCGGCGCAGATAGCCGTACCACTCGCCGTACTCGGGATCGGAAAAATGCCCGCGGCAGTAGTCCAGCGTTTTAAAGAACCAGTCGAGGTACTTCTCCTTGCCGGTATCCCTGTACAGCATCAGAGAGGCTATGAGTATCTCGTCATGCGGCCACCAAAGCTTCATGTCATGCTCATAGGCCTCGGGCGGACGGTGCAGACAGTCTACAAAGTACAGCAGTCCGCCGTATTTCTCATCCCAGCCGGCGGTGATAGCCCAATCGAATATTTCTTCGGCACGGGCGACAAGCTCCGTCTGTCCGCTCTGTCTGGCGTACTCCAGCAGGAACCAGACGCCCTCGATGTCATGTCCGGGATTGACGACGCGGCCCTCCGTGAAGTCAAGGCGGGCCTCGCCTTTGGGCCCGACGTTCTCGAGCACGCATTTCAGCTCGGGTTTGACATGGTATTTGAATATCTCCTCAACGCACTGCGCGGCCCGTTCAGCATAGACAGACTCATTCTCCCGGTCCACGCGCTGCATGGCGGAGCAGACGTTGAGGTAGATCATGGGTATGCCGAAGCTGCGGCCGGTCCTTGTCTCCGGAATGGTCTTGGGGCCAAGGCCGGTCGGATCGGGCATGCCGTGATTGAGGTCCCAGTATAAATCAAAGGCGCGGCGAGCGCGCAGGAGGCACTCCCTGTCGCCGGTGACGCCGTAGTACTCGGCGTTGGCAAGGGCGTAGAAGGCCTCGGAAAAGCAATACCGGCGCTGGCGCAGAGGCCTGCCGTCGGCGGTGACGGTGAAGTACATTCTGCCGCCCGCCGCGCGGTTTATGCAGTACTTCTCCATGAAGTCAAGGCAGCTTTTGCTCGCGGCAAGCCATTCGTCTTTGACCCCGTAATTGGCACAGAGCCAGGCAAATATCCAGCCGCAGCGGCCCTGCATCCATACACTCTTATCCGTGGAGTATATTTTGCCCTCGCGGTCGAGGCAGGTATAAACCCCGCCGTTTATTTTATCCATACCGTTATTCAGCCAGAAACGTATGCAGCGGTCCAACTCTTCCTGTATCCATTTTCTGCTCTGCTCAAGCTTTGCTCCGTCCATAATACCAGCCTCCAAAAAATTGTTTCTGTTGTCTGCAGCGACTGCCATTATACTAGCATCCGCAAAAAGTTTTTTCAATGAAAAATTGTCTGAAAATAATTATTTACAAGGTGACAATGCCGGAGCGGCATGTTATAATCCGTTTGGCACACCTGCTTATACCGGAACCCCGTAAAAGGGTGCAAAGCTTTTTACGACGCCGCAGGCTTGGTGATGTCGCGCGCTCCACACGGCATCGGCGGCGCGCAGAACCGCAAAACCGATAAGAGTTTTTAATCAGGTTTCAGTTCAATTTTCAGTATTATTCTCACCGGGAGGTAGATTTAATGAAATTTCTTGGCGTTGACATCGGAATCCGGACTCTGCCCGAACTCGACCCGGGTTTTATCCCCATCCATGCATTCAACACGGCTTTTCTCGCAGGTGCCGAAAAGAGCGTAGGCATAGCGGTCGAGCGCGCCGACGGTCAGATGGCATCCGTTGAAACGCGCATCTACGGCACGGAGGAAATGGCCGGAGCGGAC
>JAQXKZ010000046.1 GCA_029010715.1 Clostridiales bacterium | reverse complement strand
GTCATCGGCTATGTAGCCTCTGACCAGTCTCGCGCACTGCAGTACCGCCGCAATATCGAGCAGCTCGCGCGTATTCAGCGCGCCGCCGAGATCGGCTCTTGCAAGCGAAGGGCGCACATCCTTCACGCCGTAAAACGACGGACTTCCGCGCACGACCATCATGGTCTTTGCCGCCGTCGTCTCTCCCAGCCTGCGGCGGACCTCCGCCTCGTCTGTCGCCGGGCTCAGCTTTCCCGCCTGCTCCTTCGCCGTATCTCCCACGGCCTCGGAGGCCAGCATGTTAAGCACCGCCGGCAGTTCAAGTGTTAAAAGTGATTTTTCAAAAAAACTCATATTCTTATCCCGCAGCTCCGTATAAAGCTTTATCCGGTATACGTGCTCCATGTTTTCACGGGTTGGCGCGCAGGCCTGACCGCGTGTCCCCGTCAGCCGGAGCAGGCGGCATCAGACCGTATCGACGCGGTCCTGATGCGGCGCGATACCGGTTCTAAATCCTGACGTTTTTCCAGTATTCGAGCGTCGTGAAGCGCCGCTCGGTATGCAGCAGCAGATATTGTTCCGCCGCGCTCCGGAGCCTGTCCGCCGCATCTCCGTCCAGCGAGAAGGAGAGTATCTGCTTCGGCGCGGCCGTGCAGATATAGCGCAGCGCCGCAAGCGACTGCGGGCACAGCCCCGCTGTCCGCGCGGCCGCGGCCGCGCAGCGGCGGCAGCAGACGCTGCCGCCGTCAAGTACCAGCACAGGGTCCTCCGGCTCTGTTTTCCCGCACACGGCACAGCGCGACAGCTCCGGGGCATAGCCGGCAAGGCACATAAGCCTCAGCTCAAAGGCCGCTTTGATGTGTTCCGGGTCATACAGCCCTCGGCTGAGCGCGTACAGACAGTTGAGTCCGAGCTGCATCAGCGGAGCGTCCGGCTGATCCTCGACGCTTAGCGTCTCAAGGCACTCGGCAAAATAGCTCCCCAGAGCGAAGCTGCCTATATCCGTGCGCAGGCCGTCAAAGCCCTCCCTTACCGAAGCCTCGTTCACCGTCCAGCGCCCGCGGTTTCCGAAGAGCGTCATTTCCGAATAGGTCAGCTGCTGTGTGGCCGCCGCCGTCTTGCTGCCCTTTCTGAGCGCGCCGCGCGCCTTTACCGTCAGCTTTCCGTCCGTGTCGGTCAGCAGCGTCAGTATCCTGTCGGCCTCCTTGTACCTGACCTCCCTCAGCACGAGGGCATTTGCGGTTTTGAACATATATGTATACCTCTCAGCCCTGGGTCTGGGGCGGCTGCCTCCCGGTCTTTGCATCCCTGCTTCTCACGTCCGGCGGAGCGCCCATACTCACTGCCTTGTACAGCAGATAGTACAGCGGATCTCCGGATTCTGCAAAAGCCTTCCATATGGGGTCAGCGCTCATCGAAATCACCTCTGCGTATATTATCTGCAGAGCCCGCGCCTTTTAAGTATGGGAATAATTACTTGTCCTGCGTGAAGCCGAAGTTGCGCAGCGAGGCCATCGAGTCCCTCCAGTTCTCCTTGACCTTGACCCAGGTCTGGAGATAAACCTTCGTGCCCATGAAATCCTCGATATCCTCTCTGGCAAGCTCGCCAATCTTTTTGAGCATGGCTCCCTTTTTCCCTATGATAATGCCCTTATGGCTGTCTTTTTCGCAGTATATCGTAACTTCCAGATCTATTATTCCGTTGTCGCGTTCGGAGAATTTTGTGACCTCGACGGCCGTGCCGTGGGGTATCTCCTTGTCCAAGCATTTGAGCAGCTTTTCACGCACGAGCTCGGCGCAGATCTGGCGCTCGGGCTGGTCGGTAATCATGTCGTCCGGGAAGAGATGCGGTCCCTCCTCAGCGTACTTGTCCAGTTCCGCCATAAGCTCGTCCAGTCCTTCCCCGTTCCTGGCGGATACAGGGATTATCGTTTCGAAGTTATACGCCGCGCTGTAGACCGCCATGACTTCGAGCAGCCTGGCCTTGTCCACGGTGTCGATCTTGTTTATCACGAGTATCGCCGGCGCTCCGGCCTGACCGAGACGCTCTATCAGCGCCTGCTCCTGCGGCCCTATGGAGGCCACCGGCTCCACGAGCAGCAGCACGCAGTCGACATCGGCCACGCTCTCCCTGACGACGTTCACCATGTAGTCGCCGAGTCTGGTTTTCGGCTTGTGAAAGCCCGGGGTATCCATCAGCACAAACTGGGTATCTCCGCGCTCGACTATGGCGGTTATCCTGTTTCTGGTCGTCTGCGGCTTGTTCGAGACTATGGCTATCTTCTCTCCTACCAGAGCGTTGGTAAGGGTGGATTTACCTACGTTCGGCCTGCCGCATATGGTTATCATCGCTGATTTGGTCATGTATTTTTCTCCTGTTTACGGTATATTTTAAATCGCTTTCGTATTGTTTTCAGACATCGTCGCCCATGATGAGCTTTTCGCGCGCTCTCATCCGGCGCTTCATCTCGCCCTCGTCCACATGGTCGTAGCCGAGGAGATGCAGGACGGAGTGTACCGTCAGGTACATTATCTCGCGCTTATAGCCGTGGCCGAACTCCTCGCCCTGAGCCTCGCAGCGCGGTACTGAGATCATCATGTCCCCGAGCATTACGTGCCCGGTTTCCGGGTCCTTTTCGCAGGCATCCGGGTCAAAACGTCCGGGTTCGAGCTCATTAAGCGGAAAACTCAGCACATCTGTGGCTCTGTCCACGCCACGATACTCTTTATTCACAGCGTGTATTCCCTCATCGTCAGTTAACATAACGCTGACTATACAGGGAACGTTCACACACTCGGCTCGCAGCGCCATTCCGACCGCTTTTCTGACCAGGCCGGCCGACTCATTATGACCCAGATTGGTACGATCCCGGCTCACATAGACCTCATGCTCCATGGTTTTGGCTCAGCTCCTTCTGAATTTCTTCGGCGGGAGCTTTTTGACGGGAGCTTCCGCGGGGTTCTTTCTGTCGTACACCTCATAGGCCTCGATGATCTTCTGCACCAGACGGTGACGCACGACGTCGGAGCCGGTCAGCGTGCAGATGGCGATATCATCAATACCCTCAAGAACCTTCATCGCGACCTTCAGGCCGCTGGTCTTGTCCTCCGGCAGGTCGATCTGGGTAATATCGCCGGTGATGACGACCTTGGAGCCGAAGCCGATACGCGTCAGAAACATCTTCATCTGTTCGCGCGAGGTGTTCTGCGCCTCATCGAGGATGATAAAGCTGTCGTCCAGAGTACGGCCGCGCATGTAGGCCAGCGGGGCCACCTCGATATTGCCGCGCTCGAGGTACTTCTGATATGTGTCCGCGCCGAGCATATCAAACAGCGCGTCGTACAGCGGGCGCAGGTAGGGGTCGACCTTGCTCTGCAGATCGCCGGGCAGAAAGCCGAGGCGCTCGCCGGCCTCGACGGCCGGACGCGTCAGGATGATGCGGTTGACCTCCTCGGCACGAAAGGCCGCGACAGCCGCAGCAACGGCAAGATATGTCTTGCCGGTACCGGCAGGGCCTATGCCGAGGGTGACGGTGTTTTTCGCAATGGCATCGCAATAGGCCTTCTGACCGAGAGTCTTGGGCTTTATGGGCTTGCCCTTCGCGGTGATGCATATGACGTCGCCTGCAAGCTCGTTTATCTTGGTCTCCTTGCCCTCGGAAACGAGCTTCAGAATGTATCTGACGTTCTGCGCGTCAATATTCTCACCCTTGGCAGCCAGCGTCAGAAGGCCGTTGATAGCCTTCTCGGCAAGCATGACGTTTTCAGCCTCGCCGCAGACATGGATCATATCGTCCCGGTCAAGCACCTTGACCCTAAGCTCATTCTCTATAATACGCAGGTTCTGGTCGAAAGAGCCAAACACGCTTATAACATGCTCCATTCTTTCGACTTCTATCGTTTTCTCTATCATTTTGTTCCTTTCACCCCGGCGGCTCATTGAATTTCCCGGGTAAATCCTATGTTTTCCAGGCAGTGTGCGCGCAGCGTCACGATAAACAGGCCGTCGGCATGGCTCTCCGTGAAGCTCTGCTGAAGTATCTGGCCGTCTGTCACGGCGGTAAGCCAGGCTCCAAGCCTATCCTTCATATCCCCGGCGTCATATCCCGCTCCGCCCCGGCTTTCATAAGGCACGATACGCTCCCGCACAACACGCAGCGGCAGAGCGAACAACCCATCCGCCCCCAATGTATATTCCGTAATGATTTTATCACATCCGTCAATAGCTTTTCCACTGCTTATATATAAATTTATCCGTCTTTTTCCAAATATAAGCGCCCAGCGGCTATGCTCCATGCCTTTCGGTTCCTTCAGCTCCTCCGTTTCCGGGCAGACAGCGTTCACTTCATACCAGGTATCAGCCAGTATCACGGCTCTGGAGTACACCGTCCGGACGCCGCCGCTGATGCTGTCCATACAGCCGCTTACAAGCAGCTCCCCTTCCGTCACTGCCTGACCCGGCACGATCTGCGGCTTTCCGTGCAGGACCGATACCCGGCGGATTATGCCGCTTCTGTCCGCCACGATGTCGGCCGCCCCGGCCTCGTTGTAGATGAGCGGTTTTGGCTCACGCTCCTCTATCAGCACAATTGCCCTCGAGCCGCTTACATTCACGCTCATCCAGCCTATGTCAGGCAGCAGAAGCATCATTTTGCTCCGGATCATGTCTGATGACAGCGAGGGCCAGAAGCAGCCGCAGTCAAGCCCGCAGTCGCTCAGAGCGCGCAGTATCTCGCCGCTGCTGAGCCGCCGGTTCCCCCGAACGTCAATGTCCCAGATGAACAGCGAGGACAAAAACAGCAGCGCCGCAGCGCCGAGTCCGGCGGCAAGCAGCACCCATCGGCGCCGGAGGAACTTTCTGTCCTCGCTCCCGCCCTTCCGGCTGAGCAGTTCAAGCTCGCAGGAGCATTTATGCGCCAGCTCCTCCAGTGTTTTAAGATCGCTCTCATAGGCACTCATGCGCAGAGTATTATCATTCACGCACTCCAGCTCCCACAGCTGCACCGCGCTGAGCGCCGCCGCGTTGAGCAGAGCTTCAGGGTAGGCGCCGAACACCTCTATCCTTATCTTTCCGCGGATGCGGTCCCTTATCATATCCATATCCTAACTCCACTCAACGCTCTGTATTCTGCCGGATATCAGCAGCTCCCTGCCGTTCATTGCGTTCAGGCACAGCGCCGTGCCGTTTATACTGGCCTTTCCGCGCGCGAAGGCGACAACAATATGCTCGGGACTGTATTCCAGTATGCCGCGGTGATTTTCCGCAAGGACCCGCCGCTCGCCGGTCACGGTCAGCTTTCCTGAGCCGAGCACCACATCCTCCGGCAATTCCAGCCTTTCGGCCAGATCAAGCGGAAGCTCCCCAAGTTTTTTCAAAAACGGCACCTCCCTTCCGTCCTGTATAAACCTATGCCGGAAAACATAGCATGATACATGGACATGGAGGTGCTCCCGATGAAAAACAAACCCGCCATTACAGCGGCGCTCTGCGCAGCCGCCGCCCTGATATTCTCGGCGCGTGAAGCCTCGGCAGCCTGTCTGGCCGCGCTGGAGCTGTGTTCACGGCTTATAATCCCGTCGCTGTTCCCATTCTTTGTTCTTTCGGTACTGCTCAACCGTCTCGGCCTGCCCGGTGTGCTCGGCAGACTATTCGCCCCGCTCTCCTCACGTGTATACGGCATAAGCGGCGCCGGAGCCTCCGCCCTGCTCATCGGTCTGACCGGAGGATATCCGCTGGGCGCGGCCTATATCGCCGATAT
Source organism: Clostridiales bacterium (assembly GCA_029010715.1). GTDB lineage: Bacteria > Bacillota > Clostridia > Oscillospirales > Oscillospiraceae > Limivicinus. Next base: position 37,538 of record JAQXKZ010000046.1, on the reverse strand, counting down.
GGAGCGGCAGGGCTCCATAAGCGCTTCGGAGGGCGAACGGCTGCTCGGCTTCTGCAACAACTCGGGTCCGGCCTTTATTATAGGAGCGGTCGGCAGCGGTGTGTTTCACTCGGTCGGTATCGGCCTGCTGCTGTACGCGGTACATATCTTTTCTGCGCTCGCCACGGGCCTGTTTTTCCGCTGCCGGAGTTACTGCCGTGAGACTCAGCCTGTGCTGCTTGACAGCGTGCCGCCCGCCGCGGCTTTCTCAGAGGCCGTCCGCATGTCCGTAGTTTCGGTGCTGAACGTATGCGGCTTTGTGGTATGCTTCTCGGTGATAGTCGCACTGCTCGACGCGCAGGGACTTTTCTCACTGGCCTGCGGTTTTTTGTCCGAAAGGCTCGGCTGGGAGCTGCATTTTTCACGCTCTCTGCTCACGGGTATAATGGAGCTTGGCAGCGGAATCGGCGCGATGGAAGGCCTTCCCTGCACTCCCTACACGCTTTCACTCGCGGCCGGGATACTCGGCTGGGGTGGGCTGTCGGTTCACTTTCAGACGATGTCGGTGATATCGGACAGCAAAATAAAAGGCGCCCTGCACATAACAGGGCGCCTGATAAGCGCATGTATAGCCGCAATGGCAGCCTATTTTGCCGGTCTTGTTACCCTCTAAAACGAGAACACCACGCCAACAACCGCGGAAGCCGCGATGAAGAATATAGGATGCAGTCCCCTGATCTTCCTGATGCAGCGCGTGGCGACGATAAGCAGCGCCGCAAGGATGACGGCCTTGACGTTGAAGAGGTCGGCAATCGCGCCGGTCTCAGAATAAAGGTCAACATTGAACAGGGCAAGCTTCACGACCAGCACGCCCGCCGCAGCAATAAGACCGACAGAGCAGGGTCGCAGGCCGTAAAAGCCGGCGTCCACATATTTGTTCTCGCGGAATGCCTTGAGAGCCTTCGCGATAAACAGAATGATTATAACGGACGGGGTAACGAGTCCGAACGTGGCGATAACCGCACCCGGTACGCCGGCGGTCGAAAAACCGACATATGTAGCCATATTGACGCCAATAGGGCCGGGGGTCGACTCCGACACCGCGATCATATCAGCCAGCTGCGCATGTGTGAACCAGCCGGTCTTATCGGACATGCTGTAAAGGAAGGGCAAAGTCGCCATTCCTCCGCCGACCGCAAATAGACCGGTTTTGAAAAACTCCCAGAACAGATGCAGATACAGCAGCATCATTTACCGCGCACCCCCAGTCTTGCAAGGACTATGCCGGCCGCGGCGCAGAACAGCACGAACACGACCGGGGAAATATCAAAGAACACCGACAGGACAAACACCAGAAGGAAAAGCGCCAGCGTCGCCTTATCCGTCACGGCGGCTTTCCAGAGCTTGACAACGGCGTTAAAGATCAGAACGCAGACACAGACGCGTATACCGGCGAAGGCGCTCTTAACGGCCGGGATGTCGGCAAAGTTTGAGAGTACGCCGGCAATAACGCAGATAATGACAAGCGAGGGGAACACCACTCCCGCGGTGGCTATTATACCGCCCGGCACACCGCAGAGCCTGTAGCCAATAAAGGTCGCGGTATTGACGGCGATGACGCCGGGGGTGCACTGTCCGACTGCGTAGTAATCCATGATCTCCTCGCTGGTCGTCCACTGCTTGCGGTCGACAAGCTCCCGCTCCAGAATAGGTATCATGGCATATCCGCCGCCGAAGGTCATGACCCCGATGCGGGCAAAGGTTATAAACAGTTCCCAGTATTTTTTCATATTGTCTGATCACTTCTCACTTACCGAGTGAATTTGCATATTCGAGATATTTGCTGATGCGCTCCTCGCACTGCTGCATGTCGATGCCGCGCACAAGCAGGTATACCTTGACCTTTGGCTCGGTGCCGGAGGGACGGACAATGAAGCTGCTGCCGTCATCCAGCTCAAAGTAGAGCACGTTGGAGCCGGATATCGGAGTGGAGCCGACCTTGCCGAGGCCGGCGACATATATGCTGCCGTCCTGATAGTCCCTGATGCGAACGACCTCTCGTCCGCCGATCTCGCGGGGAGGATCAGCGCGCAGGCCGGCCATGAGAGCCTTCATTTTCTCGAGTCCGTCGACGCCGGGCATGACGAGATTTATGGTCTTTTCTCTGAACCAGCCGTACTTTTCGTACAGAGCATTGAGGGCATCCATAAGCGTCATGCCCTTTTTGCGGTAGTAGGCGGCCATCTCGGTGACCATCATTGCCGCAGTTACGGCGTCCTTGTCACGCACATAGTCGCCCATCATATAGCCGTAGCTTTCTTCAAAGGCGAAGATATAGTTATAGGAATTTGCGGCGGCCCACTGCGCGACGAGCTCAGCCATGAACTTGAAGCCGGTGAAGGTATCCTCGAAATGCACTCCGTTCTTCTCGGCAATGGTCCTCGCCATGCCCGTGGTGACGATGCTGCACATGGTGCCGGGGTTGTCGGGCATGGTCCCTGTGGCCTTACGGGCGGTGATGATATAATCGAGCAGGAGGCAGCCGAGCTGGTTGCCGGTAATAACGCTGTATTCACCGTCGCCGGTCCTGACCATGGTACCGATACGGTCGGAATCAGGGTCAGTGCCGATTATAAGGTCGCTGTCGACGCGCCTGGCGAGCTCCACAGCCAGATAGAAGCCCTCGGGATTTTCGGGGTTCGGGCTTTCGACGGTCGGGAAGCGGCCGTCGATGACCATCTGCTGCTCCACGGGATAGAGGTGCTTGAGGCCGAGACGGCGCAGAACCTCCGGGACGAGCTTATAGCCGCAGCCGTGGAAAGGCGTATAGACGATGCGCAGATCGTCCGCGACCTCTTTAACTATATTTTTGTCTATGCTCTGCGCCATAACGTTTTCAATGAAAAGCTCGTCGGTCTCGCTGCCTATGAACTCTATCCTGCCGGAGGCGACAGCCTCGTCAAAGTCACAGGTCCTGAAGCCGGTAAAAATGTCGATGGCCTCCATTTGCTTTGCAATGGCTTCGGCCTTGTGCGGCGGCAGCTGCGCGCCGTCGGACCAATAGACCTTGTAGCCGTTGTATTCCTTTGGATTGTGGCTGGCCGTGATATTCAGGCCGGCGGCGGCGCCGTAGTGAATGACGGCGAAGCTCAGCTCCGGAGTCGGACGCAGAGCGTCAAAGAAACGGACGTGGATGCCGTTGGCGGCCATTACGCAGGCGGCCTCCTTTGAAAACTCAACGCCGTTAAGGCGGCAGTCATGCGCGATGACTATACCGCGGTTTTTCGCATCGTCACCCTCGGCAGAGATGACGTTGGCAAAGGCCTGCGTGGCATGGCGTATGATATGCGTGTTCATATTGTGCAGGCCGAGTTTCATGGTACCGCGAAGGCCGGCAGTGCCAAATTCGAGCGGAGCAAAGAAACGGTTTTCTATCTCCTTCTCGTCGCCGGCGATGGAGTTGAGCTCATTCCATTCCTCCTCGCTGAGAGCAGGGCTGTCCAGCCAGCGCTGGTATTCTTCCATATAGCTTTTGGGCATGATGATTACTCCCTTTCATTTGCATTCTCCTGCTTCGCAGGGACTGTATATTTACCGGGATGCATGTTACCCTCTGGTATGTCCCGGGCTGACTTTACTCCTCAAAAGGCTCCTGTCCTTCGCCGCCGCACAGAGCAATGGCATCTTCAAGCATACTCTCCGGGACATAGATATCCGTCCCCTGACCGCTCATGCCCAGCACGATCTTGCCAAAGCTGCCGTCGCCCGGATATATACGCAGGCACGGTATGCCGTAGGCCTCCAGCATGTTTACCCGCAGTTCATCGCCCATGCTGAGATTGCCGCAGTTGCAGAGCAGCGCCGGCTTTTCCGGCTCGCCCTTCCCATCCTTGGGCCAGCGCCCGTACAGGTCTCCCGGTAAGGATCTGCCCCAGTTCTGTTCAAAATCCATATTATTTCTCCAAATTCCATATATTATATGATTGTAAGTATATCATCATTATGAAGCCGTTTCAAGTATTGCGGGCGTTTCATTCATCGAACACTATATCTCCGAGATTCAGTTCGCCGGCACATTTCGGATATGAGGCGACGTCCCAGCGGTATTTGCTCCAGGCCTGCTCATCATTCATCAGAAAACCGTCCCCGGGACCGTATGTGATCGCGGCGGATACGTCGACATGGTAATAGCTGCCGTCCAGCCGGACTATGTTCCAGCAATGCTCCTGCCAGTCCTTCTGGCCGTAGACTATACGGCAGTCAACGCCGAGCTGGCGGCACAGCTCAACGTATGCAAAGGCCAGACCTTCGCTGTTTGCCCGGCCCTCGACAAGGGCGGCATAGGCGTTGTTGTTGTTTTTATCGTCGGAGACGCTGCAATTGTCCGTCAGGTACTCATATGCGGCATAAGCCAGCTGAGCCTCGCTCATGTCCGTTTTATCGAGGTCGGAAAATGCGTCCACTGCTCTGAGCCGGGCCGTGCGCGCGTTCATTTCCTCAGCGGTCATACCGTAGTTTATGCCTATCTCATACAGGCGCTGCGCCCCCGTACCGCTGTACATGTTAACGCTTGCAAGCGGCTCCTTAGGCACCAGAGCCGGGTGTTCCCTGTAGACGCGGGTCACGGCCGCGGCCATATCCTCCGCGCTGTACGAGCTGCGTCCGATGAGGACGACAAGCTTCTTTGTACCCGTGCTGAAGGCCTCGCGGATAATATCGTCTACCCCGGAGGAGAAAGACAGATGCCTGATATCCCCCGCCGACTCGCTCACGTCAGAGTAGCTTATATAGACGCTCGCCTCGTTGATGGTCACGATCTTGTTGAGCTCGTAGGCGATATTCTCCACGCAGTAGGCACAGAGCGCATCCTGCGTCCGAACCTGCCAGCAGGCGCTGGCCATGTCCCCTGTCGTGTCGCCCTCATAGGCAGAGTCGAAAACTATGGTGCCCTCCGTCTGGCCCGCGTAGGCCATACTCAGCAGGGCCTGTTTAAGCGCCTGAAAATTCTTAACGTTCAGCCTCTCGCCGGACACGCTCTGCTCCTGAGGCGACGGAATGTAGTCCTTGACGGACACATACTCCGTATCAAGAAGCGCGCATCCGGAGAGCTGACAAACGCACAGCGCAAGAGCCGCGAAAACGGACATGAATCTCCTCATTGTTCATCTTACCTCGGATATACTTTCAAAGCCGTTGCCGAACACATTTTTGGCGTCAGTCACGATGACAAAGGCCCTTTCGTCAATGCCCTTGACCACGCGCTTGAGTTCGGTGATCTGCGGGCGCTTTATGACACACATTATAACGTCGCGGTGTTCGCCCGAATACGCGCCGGTCGCATTGAGTATGGTAACGCCGCGGTGCAGGTGGCCGCTGATTATATTATCGGTAATGTCGCGGCTTCTGTCGCTGATTATATAGCAAACGCTTGAATTATCAATGCCGTAGAGCACGAGGTCTATGACTCTGCCGGTGACGAACATGCAGATAATGGAATACATCGCGCTTTCGTATTTGTGCAGAATAACGGCATAGGCCGCGATTACGGCAGTATCTATCAGCAGTATCAGCGTGCCGAAGTTTATATAGGCGTAGCGGCGGCGAAGCAGCTTGGCCAGAATATCGACACCCCCGGTCGTCGCGCCGAAATAGTATACGCAGCCGAGGCCGGCGCCCTTTATGACGCCGCCGATTATTGCGCCAAGCATCGGATCGCCGGTCAGCGCGACGCCGGTCAGGGCAAAGATATCGACGAAAACCGAGCTCAGCGTCATGCCGACAAATGAGCCTATCATGAAGCCGGGGCCAAAATGCCGCCACGCGAGAAGGAAAAGCGGAATGTTTATCACGATGGTCATGATACCTACAGGCAGGCCCATCAGCTGGTTGAGAATCATTGATATGCCGACCACACCGCCGGCGGTTATCGAATTGGGGTACATGAAGAACTGGAAGCCGACGGCATAGATCGCTGAGCCGAGCAGTATCATGAAATACATTCCGGCCATGCCCCACACGCCCTTGCGGTTTCTTATTGAACTCATATATTTCTCCTGTAAGATAAATCAGTCGTCCATGAGCGACAGCTGCCGCTCCGCCCTGTCCTCCGGTTTCAGTATCGCGCCGGTACCGGGGATGTTCTTGACGCGGTAGCGGGAGGCGTTCTTGACGTCGCTGTCTCTGAGCGGCAGAAGCCGGCTTATTACGCGATTGGGTTTGAGCGTCATTACGGCGACGCCCTGAGTGCTGCGGCTGGTCTTGGGCTGCAGCTGGGCCGTGCTGAAGATAAGGGCACGGTCGTCACTGGATATGCAGACAAGCTCCTGCTCCTCGCCGATGACCATGACGGCGCAGACCGGACTCCTGTCCGAGCAGGCGCCGACCAGCTTCTTGCGGTTGGTCTTGGTCTCATAGGCGGAGAGCTCTATTCTCGCAGCCTTGCCGTTTTCAAACATCAAAAGCAGGTGCTTTGTATAATCTCCGGGGTCGATCATGGCGACAATGCCCTCGCCCTCGTCCATCTTCAGGCGGGTTGGCAGGTATATGCCGAGCACCGAGGCCTTGCAGTCCTCAAAGTCAGAGACCCTGGCCTTGTACATCTGCTGCCTGTCGGTGAGAAAAAGCAGTTCGGAGCGGTTGGAGGACTCAAAGCTGACGCTCAGGCCGTCGCCGTCCTTATACTTCTGCTCGCCGCTCATGCGCAGCGACTGCGCGGTTATCTTCTTGAAATAGCCCTCGCGGGAGAGGAAAAGGGTCACGGGATAATCCTCGGTCTGCTCGTCCTCGTCCGGTTCCTCGATCTCGTGGGCGTAGACGATGCCGGTCTTTCTCGGTACACCGTATTTCTTTGAAATCTGCTGCAGCTCGCTTATGATGATCCCTTTGAGCTTTCGCCGGTTGTTGACGACCGATTCCAGCTCTTCTATATCCTTTTCAAGCTCCCCGGTCTCTTCGGTACGTTTGAGGATATACTCCCGGTTTATGTTTCTGAGTTTTATCTCCGCAACGAACTCGGCCTGCGTCCGGTCTATGCCGAAGCCCATCATCAGATTCGGCACGACGTCGCTCTCTAGCTCGGTGTTCCGGATGATCTCGATTGCGCGGTCTATATCCAGGAGTATTTTTTCCAGACCCTTGAGAAGATGGAGCTTCTCTTTCTTCTTATTCAGATCATAGTACACCCTGCGGCGGATGCACTCGATACGCCAGGCCGTCCACTCCTCCAGTATCTCACCGACACCCATGACACGCGGATTGCCGGCGACGAGGATATTGAAGTTGCAGGGAAAGGCGTCCTGCAGCGTAGTGAGCCGGAAGAGCTTCTGCATTAGCCTGTCCGGATCCGTACCGCGCTTGAGATCTATGGCAAGGCGAAGACCGCTCAAGTCTGTCTCGTCGCGCATATCGTTGATCTCGCGGATCTTGCCGGCCTTTATAAGTTCGGCCACCTTGTCAATGACGGCCTCGGATGTGGTCGTATACGGGATCTCGTAGATCTCGATTATGTTTTCCTTCGGCAGATGGCGCCAGCGGGCACGCACTTTGAAGCTGCCGCGCCCTGTCTTATATATGCTCTCCATCCTGTCGCGGTCATAGATGATCTCGCCGCCGGTCGGGAAATCGGGCGCCGGCATGGTGGAGAGCAGATCATGCTCCGGATCACGCAGCCATGCTACCGTCGTATCGCAGACCTCGGCGAGATTGAAGCCGCAGATCTGACTGGCCATGCCGACGGCGATGCCCATATTTGCCGACACCAGAACGTTCGGGAAAGCGGTCGGCAGGAGCGAAGGCTCCTTCATGCTGCCGTCGTAATTATCCGCGAAGTCGACGGTGTCCTTGTCGATATCGCGGAACACCTCGGCGCAGATGCCGGAGAGTCTGGCCTCGGTATAACGCGAGGCGGCGTAGGACATATCGCGGGAGTAGACCTTGCCGAAGTTGCCCTTGGAATCGACAAAGGGCGTGAGCAGGGCCTGATAGCCGGCGGAGAGGCGGACCATGGTCTCATATATCGCGGCGTCGCCGTGGGGGTTGAGCTTCATGGTCTGTCCGACGATATTGGCGCTCTTTGTACGCGCGCCGTTTTGCAGGCCCATCTTGAACATGGTATAGAGGAGCTTGCGGTGCGAGGGCTTGAAGCCGTCTATCTCGGGAATGGCGCGCGAGACGATGACCGACATGGCGTAGGGCATGTAGTTCGTTTCAAGGGTCTCGCTTATAGGCTGCTCCAGAACCTCGGCACGCAGGCCGACCACATTCGGGTTGTTATAGTTCTTCTTTTCCTGGGGTGTTTTCTTAGCCATATCTTTCAGCTCTTATTATGAAACTTACTTTCTGGATTTTTTGGCCTTCTTGCCGGAGATGAGATTATATTTGCAGCGCGGGCAGGTCTCAAGCGCCAGGACGCCGAGAAAAATGATCTTCCCGCAGTGAGGACAGCGGCAGTACTTGCAGATCGTCACAATAACAGAGATGAAGATCATAACGGTAAGTACGATAACGCCGAGCTGAAGGGTGGGATTCTTTGCCAGCAGAAGGCTTGCGACACAGGTGATAACCGCGGCGATAAGAAGCTTTTTTATAAGGTCCCTGCCATAGGTGAAATTATTCGTATAGCTGCTGTAGTTGCTCATTTTCCGATTCTCCTTATGATATATCCGCCAGGTCCAGGTACAGATGTCCGAACTCGGCAATATGATTTTTTCTGCCCTCAAGATTGTCCCCGAGCAGCAGATCAAAGGTTTGCGCCATGCGTTCAACGTCCTCGGGCATGACCTTGATGAGACGTCTCGTCTCCGGGTTCATCGTAGTCATCCACATCATGTCCGGATCGTTTTCACCGAGGCCCTTGCTGCGGCTGATGCTGGCCTTCGCGCCCTTGAAGCCGTCTACTATCTCGGCCTTTTCACGGTCGGAATAGGCGAAATAGGTCTTGCCCCTGCACTCGATCTCATACAGCGGGGACTCGGCAATATACACATAGCCCTGATTGATGAGCGTCGGCACAAGCCTGTAGAGCATGGTCAGGATAAGGGTACGTATCTGGAAGCCGTCAACGTCGGCATCGGTACAGATGATTATCTTATTCCAGCGAAGATTGTTGATATCAAAGCTGGAGAGGTCCCTGGCGTGCTTGTCCTTCACCTCGACGCCGCAGCCGAGGACCTTCATGAGGTCGGTAATAACATCGCTCTTGAATATCCTCACATAGTCGGCCTTCAGGCAATTGAGTATCTTGCCGCGCACCGGCATGATCCCCTGAAACTCAGCGTCGCGCGAAAGCTTGCAGGCGCCCAGCGCGCTGTCGCCCTCGACAATATATATCTCGCGGCGCTCCGGGTCGCGGCTGCGGCAGTCGACAAACTTCTGAACGCGGTTGGATATGTCGATGCTGCCGGAGAGCTTCTTTTTCATACCGACTCTGGCCCGCTCGGCTGTCTCACGGCTGCGCTTGTTTATAAGCACCTGCTCGGCGATCCTGTCGGCATCATTCTTGTTTTCAATGAAATATACCTCGAGCCGGGACTTGAAGAACTCCGTCATCGCCGTCTGTATAAAGCGGTTGTTTATGGCCTTTTTGGTCTGATTCTCATATGATGTCTGTGTGGAGAAGCAGTTCGTGACCAGAATGAGGCAGTCCTGAACATCCTGGAACTTTATGGCAGACTCGTTCTTCTGGTACTTGCCCAGCTGCTTGATATAAGCGTCAATGGCCGAGGTGAACGCGGACTTGACCGCCTTGTCCGGCGCGCCGCCGTTCTCAAGCCACGAGGAATTGTGGTAATACTCCAGGGCATTGGTCTTGTTTGAAAAGCAGAAAGCCGCGGAGATCCTGAGCTTGTAATCGTTCTTGTCCTCACGGTCGCGGCCCCGGCGCTCGGCGGATATAAACTCCGGCTCGGTGAACGCCGTGTCGCCGGCAATCTCCCTGACGTAGTCGGTTATGCCGTTTTCGTAGCAATAGTCCTTCGTCTCGAACCCGCCGCCGTCCTTTTCGAGTCTGAGACGGAAGGTGACGCCGGCATTGACAACGGCCTGACGGTGGAGCACATCGTCGAAGTATTCATCAGGTATGTCTATGTCGGTAAAGACATCGACATCCGGCCGCCAGCGTATGGTCGTGCCGGTCTTTTTACGGTCTGCCGGCTCCACAAGCAGCTCCCTGCCCTTCCTGCCGCAGACATGTCCTTTTTCAAAATGCAGGCTGTACTTGTTTCCGTCGCGCCAGACGGTAACGTCCATGTACTCCGAAGCGTACTGCGTGGCGCAGGAGCCGAGTCCGTTGAGTCCTAGGGAATACTCATAGTCTCCCCCGTCGTCATTCTTATACTTGCCGCCGGCATACAGCTCGCAGAAAACCAGCTCCCAGTTGAAGCGCTTCTCGTTCGGGTTCCAGTCCATGGGACAGCCGCGGCCAAAGTCGGCGACCTCTATGGAGCGGTCCCTGAAATATGTCAGTGTGATAAGATTGCCGAAGCCCTCACGGGCCTCGTCTATGGAGTTTGAAAGAATTTCAAATACGGCATGCTCGCAGCCGTCAAGACCGTCGGAGCCGAAAATGACGCCCGGGCGCTTCCTTACCCTGTCCGCGCCTTTGAGCTGGGAAATACTGTCGTTGCCGTACTGTGGGGTGCTGCTGCTCATAAAACGATATGACCTTTCAATACTATATCTTGTGTAATCATCCGGGCGCACCGCCCGCTATTTTAACTCATATAGTATAACACATTTCCCACACATTTCAAGCGAAAAGGCTCGACAGCGCATGCAAAAGGCGGGCTGCCTATGCAGCCCGCCCCGCGGAGGATATTTTCTTTTTACGGGAAAACTCTCCCACCGCTTGACATTTCCCCGTTTTCGATGTATCCATATATAAGAATATATACGGAGTATCTCCGCGGGCTTCTCTCTCTTGTCCGCCGGGGATCTGTCTGTGTCTAGTATGTCCGCAGAAGCGGCGCATACACATGCAATTTTTGGCTTAAAATAATCCCGAATGTTTTTGAAAGGATGTCCATATGGAGACCATATCCATGATACTGATTATCGCCGCGATCGTACTTTCAATGGTAGTGGTGATAAAAATACTTGCGGCACCAGTGAAGCTGGTATTCAAGATACTCATTAACGCCGCTTCCGGTTTCGTACTTCTGATAGTAGCAAATATTATCAGCGGCTTTTTTGATTTTTCCCTGCCGATAGACTTCATCAACTGTCTGGTCTCCGGCGTATTCGGCATCCCCGGAGTCGCGTTTCTGATAGTCATAAAGCTTCTCTTTTAAGAACAACGGCATTACCAAAACATAAACATGTGCAATAAAATCGCAGAGGCCAAAGCCTCTGCGTTTTTATTGCTGTCTGGACGCAGGACGGTTTTTTCTGCGTGAATGGCCGCGGCTGCGGCGGCGTGACTGCGTGGCCTTCAGCTTGTAATAGCTCTGCATATCCTCGTCGGCCTCGTAGACGAGCTTGTTGGCAGTCCAGGTATTCGTACCGGTGCATTTGCGGAACTTCGCCCGGACGAGGTAGGCGCCGTGCTCCGGGCAGGTGTAGATATTCATATAGCGCTGGTCGCCCTGATTGACCCACTTCAGGCCGCTCGTTTTCTGTCCGCAGCATGGGCAGGACAAAGAGTTTATTCTCTCGTCGGTGAATGCGACGGCCTTGCTGTCAAAGCCCTCGAAGCACTCGTGACTGAGCGTTTCAGGACCGTCGGTCTCTGCGGGCGGCTTGAAGTTAGGCATTCTGGAGGCAAGTATGCGCTCAGCGTCCGGGTACATATCAAGTCCCTCAGCCATATCCAGCCTGGAGGCCACAAGCGCGGTATTGTACGCGTCGCCCAGCGCGTCATGTGCGACGCGCGTCTGTGCTATCTCAAAGTGCTCCATTGCGCTGGCGAGAGACTTCTGGTTCTTGTCCCCGCCTGTCTGGAGGTTATATATAAGCTGAAGGTTTATCCAGCCTGCGATCCAGTCCCAATCAAGGTCGTGGATGATTATATTCTGCTCCATAATGCGCTGGTCGTCGCTGCCCCAGGTGATGAAGGTAACATCATCACCGCACCAGGCACGGAACTGCTCCAGCGCGTCGGCAAAGGCGACGCCGTGCGCGAGACGTTCCTTATCGAAGCCGGTGATCTTCTTCACCTTATAATGCATACGCCGGAAATAAACGGGCTTGACATCTATGGTAAACTCCTCGCCCGGCGTCATATCTTCATTAAGCCTGACTGCACCTATCTCGATGATCTCACCGCCGAGATGGATCGGGAGCTTATTAAACACGGAGGATTTGGAGCTCATTGCCTGATTCCATTCCAAATCCACCACAACATAATTCATAGCAAAAACCTCTGTCGTAAAATAGTTCATTTTTTATTATATCATATATTCGCGGCATGTGCACCATTTTTTTATTCCGCAATTATTTTTGCCTGTCTTGACTGAGTATGCTATACTGTATACCGTATTTCACCGGAACGCGGTGCTTTGGACGCGGAAACCGCGCCCGTGCTGCAGCAACACATAAATTGTCGGAGGATGAGGCTTTTGAGGAGCATGACCATTTCCGGAGCGGCCGCTGTCTGCGGCGGCCGGCTGGTCGGATATACGGGAGAGGACCGGCCCATAGGGCGGGCCGTAATAGACAGCCGCCAGGTACAGCCGGGCGACCTTTTCGTGGCCTACCGCGGCGAGAAGGCCGACGGGCATAGCTTTATCGCCGGGGCGCTTGAATCGGGCGCGGCCTGCTGTCTCGCGGAGTATCTGCCGGAGGGCGTCAGCGGTCCTGCAATTCTTGTCGGCAACGTCCAGAAAGCCCTGGAGGACATCTGCACCGCCTACCGCACCGGTCTGCACATTCCGGTCATAGGCATCACCGGAAGCGTAGGCAAAACCACGGCAAAGGAAATGATCTCCGCCGTTCTGTCTCAGCACATGAACGTGCTGAAAACCGAAGGAAACCTCAACAACCGGATCGGCGTGCCGATGACCGTTTCGCGCATCGAGGAGGAGCATCAGGCCGCCGTCATAGAAATGGGTATATCCGGCTTCGGAGAGATGACCGCTCTCGCCAGAATCGCTCAGCCGACGATAGCAGTGTTTACGGTTATCGGGCACGCACATCTGGAGTTCCTGCACGATCTCGACGGAGTGTACCGCGCCAAGACCGAGATGCTCGGATTTCTTCCCAAAGACGGTACCGTCATATACAACGGCGACGACGCTATGCTCAGGAGGCTGGATTGCCCGCAGCGTCTGATAAGCTACGGACTCGGTGAGGACTGCCTCGTCAGGGCGGTCGACATTGAGCAGCTGCCGTCCGGGCGCACGCGCTGCCGCATAAACTGCAGCGGCCGCAGCATAAACGCCGAGATCCCGGCTTATGGGCAGCATATGGTGTACGCGGCGCTGGAGGGCGCGGCCGCCGGCTTTGCGATGGGACTGAGCGACGCCGAGATCGAAGCCGGTATTGCAGCCTACAAGACCGTCGGCCGCCGCGGGGTCGTGACGGACACCGGCTACATCACCCTTGTCGACGACTGCTACAACGCCAACCCGGACTCGATGCGCTGCGCGATAGACTCGCTTATGAAGCTGCCCGGCAGACACGTATGCGTGCTGTCCGACATGCGCGAGATGGGTAGCAATTCTCCGGAAATGCACCGCGAGCTCGGAGAATACGCGCTTGAAAGGGGCATAGACTTCGCCGCGGCATACGGCCCGATGTCGAAGTATCTGGCTGAAGCCATGGGCAGCAGAGCCGCATATTTTGAAACCAGGGATGAACTCATAGCGGCTTTGCCAGAACTCATAAGGAAAGGCGACAGCGTGCTCGTCAAGGCGTCTCTGGGCATGCACCTTGAACCGGCGGCTGACACGCTGAAAACACTGACGGAGAAAAAATGACAGACACCAATTACACGGGACTTCCGACAGTCCTTATCGACCTTGACAACACGATACTCAACTTTGACATTGCCGAACGCACGGCGCTGTCGGCGGCATTCTCCCACTATGGTCTGGAGCCGACGGACGAGATTCTGTCGCTCTACAGCAGTATAAACCGGCGTTACTGGGAGATGCTGGAGCTCGGTGAGATCAGCCGCGAGGCCCTGCTGGTCGGAAGATTCGTGGAGCTCTTCGAAAGGATCGGCTGCAGCGCCCCGGCAATAGACGTGGAAAGCTTCTACGAGAATCGCCTCGCCTCCGGGCACTGGTTCATGCCCGGCGCGGAGGAACTGCTGGAAGCAATGAACGGCAAATACCGTCTGTTCATGTGCTCCAACGGAAACGCCCGAGTTCAGGACGGCAGAATTGCCAGCTCCGGTATCGGACATTACTTTGAGGACATATTCATATCCGAGCGTATCGGCTTCGACAAGCCCGACCCGCGTTATTTCAAAGCCTGCTTTGACCGTATACCCGGTTTCGACCGCTCGCGCTGCATAATGGTAGGCGACAGTCTGTCCTCGGATATACGCGGAGGCATAAACGCCGGCGTATTGACCTGCTGGTATAACCCGGCGGCTCTGCCCCGCAACACCGAAATAATCCCCGACTATGAGATAAGCAGTCTGGACCAATTGCTTTTACTTTTACGCAAAATATTTTGTTGAAATTGCACATTCGGTAAATGTGCATTTTGTAACAACTTACTCTTGCAATTGGGGATGCACATGGTATAATTGACTAAACTTCAGCAGAGCGTTGATTCTTCAGCGCTCTGTCTGTTTTTTAGCTGCGGCAGTGTAATCACTGCCTGAAACCACATCCGTATACGTTTAGACGCCGAGGTACAAAACAATGATTTCCTGGCTGGATTATTTCCGTGAACTGAATATTTGGTCAATGATGCTGCGGGTATTTTTCGCAATGCTGGCCGGCGGCGTCATCGGCTTTGAACGCGAACGCAAGGGCCGCCCTGCCGGCTTCCGTACATATATTCTCGTCGCTCTGGGCGCGGCGCTGACCGTGATGCTGAGCCAGTATCTGAACGCCATGTTCGACGGGCCGTGGTCACAGATATCCGGTGAGCTCGGCATCAGGACCGACGTATCACGTCTCGGCGCGCAGGTAATCAACGGCGTCGGCTTCCTCGGCGCCGGTACGATAATCGTCACCGGACGGCGTGAGGTCAAGGGACTCACTACCGCAGCCGGGCTCTGGGCCTCGGCCTGCATGGGGCTCGCCATCGGCGCGGGATTTTATGAGTGCATGGCGGTGAGTTTTCTGCTGATAATCATATGCATGAAGTTCCTGCCCTACATTGAGAATGCCATCATGTCCAAGGCAGTCAACATGAACATATATCTGGAGGTCGATAACATTGAAAACCTCAGCTGCGTTATAAGCTTCCTCAAGCGCGACGATATACTTCTGTACGACGTGGACATCGACAAAGAACAGCATGAGCACATCTCGCAGATAAACGCCCTGCTCTCGGTGCGTCTGCCGATAAGGCTGCAGCACACGGAGCTGCTCGCCGCGCTGTCCACGCTCGAAGGTGTTATAACGATCGAGGAAGTCTGAGGAAGGAGGAACGAACATGCTTCATTGCTTTGATTATATAAGAGAGATGACTCTTACGGCCGTCTCTATGCGCCTGCTGCTTGCCGTAATTTGCGGCGGCGCGATCGGTCTGGAGCGCGAATACAAGCGCCGTCCGGCCGGCTTCCGCACGCACATCCTGATATGTCTTGGCGCGGCAATGACGACTCTCACAAGCCAGTACCTGTTTCTGACAATGCATTTATTCACCGATGTGGCTCGACTCGGCGCACAGGTCATCGCAGGCATAGGCTTCATCGGCGCGGGCACGATCATTGTGACCAAGCGCCAGCGCGTCAAGGGGCTCACGACCGCGGCCGGACTGTGGACCGCGGCGATAATCGGTCTTGTATGCGGCGCAGGATACGTCGAATGCGCCGTGTTCGCAACGGCAATGGTTCTCGTTGCGGAGATACTGCTGATAAAGTTTGAATACCGCTTTGCCGGAAAGGTGCACGATGTTAACCTATATGTTGAATATGCGCACGCAACAGTTATTGACAGCATACTGCGTATCATTCGCGAACGCCGTCTCAAAATAACCGGGCTGGAAGTCAACCGTATTTCCGGCAAGGACGACGAACACCATTACTGCGCGGTCGTGACGCTGCACGTCAACAAGAAGGAGCTTGACGAGGATATTATAAAAGACCTCAACGGCGTGGAGAACATCATTGCGGTCGAGGAGCTGTAAAGCCCTGCTTTGACGCTCCTGTTTGGCTGCAAGCCGCTACCGCAGCCGTAATGGCGGGACACTGGCGGAGCGTGAGAGCCTGTCTGTGCTTACAGCGATGCCGATGCTCACATTATTCCATGCGACGGTCAGCATTTTATCCGATGTACCGCGGTGCCGGGTCTGCGCGCTGCGCTTCTTCCGGTATCGCTCACGCACGTGCGTGACGTCGCCGGCGGCGCAGAGGCTGCGCAGCGGGCATAGAATCAATACAGGCAAAAAATAAGCTCCGGAGCGGGTCCGGGGCTTATTTTTCTGCTTTTATTCACTTCGCACCGAAGGATAGAGCGATTAAAGGCTTCGATCAGTTTCGGGGCGCTGCGCTTCGACGCCGAGCGGAACACGCGGCACATCGTCACATGCATCCGAGTGCGCAGCCGCTCAGAGCCTGTCCTTGTCAAAGCTGATGATCTCGCCGCTGACAGCGTTTACCTCGTACTCATATTCGTACCCGCCGGCTCTGAATACAATCTCGTAGACCAGATTCAATCCGTCCAGGCCAAGGGTGGTCCTGACATTGTCGGCATCCCCGGCGGAGACGCCGGCGTGTTTGAACACGCTCTCCTTCACTTTGGCCGCATCAGTCAGCTCCGGAAGATTGGAGCCTGTCGCAGCGGCGGCGGCTTCCCTGTCAACCCTGGGAGAGTTTTCCTCAGAGGGGCTCACGGCAGCGCGGGATTTCTTCCAGCCCTCTATCTCACCGGTGAGCGCGTTTATCTCATACTCATATTCCCTGCCGCCGGCGGCAAAGAGGACCTCATAAAGCACGAGCCCGTCGTCCTTTTCCCGGTATACGGCATATACCTCGGCATCCTTCGCATCGACCTTCGCATGCTTCAGAGCCGAGTCAAGCGCGGCCTCCACGCCTATGTACACATTCGCGGTCTCCGCATTTGCGGCGGACGCAGCCGCTGCTTCAGGCGCCGCGGATGCAGCAGACTCTTCGCCGGTCCCGGGTTTTGTACCCGCCTCCGGTTCCACCGCCGTATCGGTACCGGCCGCAGCGGCGGTACCGTCTTTGCCGGACTTCACGCTGTCCGGCTGTTTGGGCGTATCCGAGGGTTTGACACTTGCCTCGGGCTTTGCGGACGCGGCGGGTTCACTGCTCACAGCGGGCTTTGCGGACGCAGCCGGCTTCACCGTGGGCGCGGACGACTGCTTTGAATCATAAGTGACGGCCGGCGTGACCTCAACTATCTCGGGATTGGCCGACTCAGGGAAAAGCTTGCCCCATAGGCCGTCAGTATTCTGAACCGCGGCCAGTTTCAGGCCGGCCAGAACGCCGCCGGCGAACAGGATTATCAGCAGGATAACCGTGAGCCAGACGGGCATACGTTTTTTCTTTTTAACTGCAGTGCTTCCGGTAAAATCGGTCTCAGGATTCATCGACTGCTCCCCCTTTTCCTTACCGCTGCCGGCCTGACATGCGCACAGCCATGACAGCAGGGATGTTTTTTCTGTTTTACTCTCTGCTCTCGAAGTATGCACGTGCAGAATCGGCGTCCTGCTTTATCTGCCGCGACAGTTCTTCATAGTCCGAAAACTTCTTCTCCGGCCGGATAAAGCCGTAAAACTCAACCCTGGCCTGACGTCCGTAGAGGTTGCCGGAGTAATTCAGCAGGTGGCTCTCCACGTTCACGGTGTTGTCGTCGCTCACGGTCGGACGCACGCCGACGTTGGTCACGGCGATATGGCTGCTGCCGTCCTCAAGATACACCTTCGCGGCATATACGCCGTGACGGGGTATTATCACGCCTTCCGGGAAATGCATATTTATGGTCGGCGTGCCCATCTGAGTGCCGAGGTGATAGCCGGAGTGGACAGTATCGGACAGCGTATGCGGATGACCGAGGTAGCGCGCAGCCTCCTCCATGTCACCGTTGGCGATGAGGCGGCGGATATACGTGGAGCTGACGATACGTCCGTCAAGCATGACCGGCTTTATTATATCGCAGCCAATGCCCCTGTTCTCGCAGTATTCCTTAAGCCTCTCGGCAGTCCCCTGTCCCTTGTATCCGAAGCAGAAATCGTGACCGACGACCATCCATCCGATGTTGAGCTCGGCAATTATCGAATCGGCAAACTCCTGCCACGGCATGCACATGACATGCCTGTTGAAATGGATAAACACGACGTTGCATATACCGTAGCAGCGGCGAATGATCTCCTCCCGGCTGATGGCGCTGTTTATCAGCGGGACCTCGGTATTGAAAACGAGGTTATCCGGATGGACATCGAAGCTCAGCACAGACGGAAGCCCGCCGATCTCCTCCGCACGCTGCCTGGTTTTATTCAGAAGCGCGCCGTGACCAATATGCACGCCGTCAAAGAAGCCAAGGGCTATCGCTCTCTTTACATCTGCCATTATCACACCTCAAAAAAGCTTTTTACGGTTTTCATAGTACCGCCGGCAACACGGCCGAGCATCAGGAAATCCCCGTTTCCGGAATATACCCTGTACTCTCCGTCCGGCAGGCCGGTCTTTATCTCGGCGCCGCAGCGTATCTTCTTCTCTATAGCTGACGACGCAGTACATTTTTTTGTTCCCTCAAACAGCCGGTCAGTGCCGATGAGCAGTTTTTCCGCGCGGCCCTCGCCGGCAGCGCGCCGGACTTCATCTATCGTAAGGGCATCGTCGACCGAGAAAGGCCCGGCGCTGACACGCCTGAGCGCGCTCATGCAGCCCCCGCAGCCGAGTCTTTCGCCGATATCGTTGCACAGAGTGCGGACATAAGTGCCCTTGGAACAGCTGATATCCAGCAGCCAGTCGCCGCCGCTGCATCCGGCAAGGCTTATGTCATTGATGCGTATCGGCCTTGGCTCGCGCTCGACCTCGCCGCCGCTGCGGGCGATCTCATAGAGCTTGCGGCCCCTGATCTTAATTGCGGAGTACATGGGCGGTATCTGCAGCTGCTCGCCCCGGAAGCTCTCCAGTACCTCGCGCAGCCGCCGCTCGCTGACGACGGCAGGCTGAGTCCTTATCACATTGCCCGTAATATCCTGGGTGTCGGTCACTGTGCCCAGCCGCAGCGAGGCAAGATAGCGCTTGTCATGCGTACCGGCAAACTCCGCCGCCCGGGTAGCCCTGCCGACAAAAACGACGAGCAGGCCCGTCGCCATAGGGTCGAGCGTGCCGGAATGTCCTATTCGCTTCTCATGCAGAACGCCGCGCAGCTTTGCGACAACGTCACTGCTTGTCCAGTCCGGCTCCTTATCTATGAGGAGTATCCCGTTCATTTCCAGACCTCGTCAATAACGCTGAGCAGCGTCTCGGTCGCTTTGTCAGGGCCGCCGTATATGGTGCAGCCGGCCGCCATGGCGTGGCCACCGCCGCCGAAAACGGCGCAGATATCGCTGCTGTTGACGTCCCTTGTGGAACGGACGGATATCTTGCTGGTACCGTCCTCCTGCTCGCGCACGGTGATGTTCACAATACTGCCCTCGGCGCGGCCGGGAAGGCCCGCAAGATCGTCGCAGTCGTCCTCGGTCGCTCCGGCTCTGGCCATCATATCCAGAGTGATTTTCGCAACGGCGATAAGGCCGTCGCGGTAATAGGTCATGCCGGCATATATCATGCTCTCAAGCTTGAGCCTTGCTCTGGAGACCTTACGGAAAAACACGGTACTGACCATGGTATTGTCCGCGCCCATCCGCAGCAGCTCGGCAGCCGCGCGGAAGCTCGCCGCGCAGGTATTCGAATACTGGAAGCAGCCGGTGTCTGTCGTCAGGCCGATATACAGCAGCGTGGCTTCATCCGCGCTCATCTCGCTGTTCATGCAGAGGATGATCTCCATGACCGCCTCGGCGCAGGAGGACTTGTCCTCGCGCAGAAGCGTTTCCGCGGCATAGCCGCTGTTGCTCGGATGATGGTCGATACACAGGTCGACCTTACCCTCATAGTCCTTCGGAAGCTGTCCTTCAGACGCGATATCCACCGCGACAACGTATTTTGCCCTGAAGCCTTCATCGGCAAAATACGGCTCGGCAAAGGGCATAAGCTTTCTGTTTATCTGCGTGTTCCGGTACAGGCAGGCGGTCCGTCCGCCCCGGCGCAGAGCGCTGCAGAGCGCGGCGGCGCTCGACACGGTGTCTCCGTCCGGATTCTTATGCGTAAGGATAAGGATATTCTCGTGGGTCAGCAGAAGCCTGGCGCACTGTTTATAATTCATCGTTCTCATCCCCGTCGTGTTTTTTCCCGAGCTGCTCTATCATCCGGCTTATATGCGCGCCGTACTCTATGCTGTGGTCGATCTCAAACACAAGCTCGGGTGTGTAGCGCAGATTCATCGCGCCGGCAAGCTCATGACGCAGCCAGCCGGAGGCGGATTTAAGGCCGCGCCGGAAGTCCTTCTCGTCCTTCATGCCCATGACCGACAGCCAGACCTTGCAGTAGCGCAGGTCGCCGGTGGTCTCGGCCCTGGTGACACTGATCATACCCTGCTGTACTCGCGGGTCCTTGACCTCGCGCAGGAGCTTTGAAAGGACGATCTGTATATCGTCGTTGATCCTTGCAATTTTATTTGATGACATGTTTTTCTCCTGATTACGCGCTACGGGCGCGGCTAAAGCAGCGCCCGTATTGTAGCTTTCCTATGCGTTGATCTGCTCCATAATGAAGCACTCGATAACGTCGCCGACCTTGATGTCGTTGAACTTCTCGACCTGCATACCGCACTCGTAGCCGCTTGCGACTTCCTTGACGTCGTCCTTGAAGCGGCGCAGGGATGCGAGCTCGCCCTCATGGATGACGATATTATCACGCAGGACCCTGACCTCGCAGCCGCGCTGTATCTTACCGTCGGTGCAATAGCAGCCGCAGACGGTGCCGACCTTGGAGACCTTGTAGGTCTCGCGGACCTCGGCGTGGCCGATGACAGCCTCCCTGAACTTCGGGGCGAGCATGCCCTTCATGGCCGCCTCGATCTCATTGATGCAGTCGTAAATGACACGGTACATGCGCATGTCTACCTTGCTGCGCGCCGCGCTGTCGCGGGCGGCGTTGTCCGGACGGACGTTGAAGCCGACGATGATGGCGCCGGATGTGGCGGCGAGCATAACGTCAGACTCATTGATCGCACCGACGGCGCTGTGGATGACCTTGACCCTGACCTCGTCGTTGGAGATTTTTTCAAGGGAGCTTTTGACGGCTTCGGCAGAGCCCTGGACGTCAGCCTTGACGATGATGTTAAGAGTCTTCATCTCGCCGGCCTGGATCTGACTGAACAGATCCTCGAGGCTGACCTTCTTCGCCCCGCCCGGAGCGTTGCTGCTGATCTGTACACGGCGCTCTTCGGCAAGCTCTCTCGCCATACGCTCGTCTGCGACGGCGTTGAAGGTATCGCCCGCGCTCGGGACCTCGGACATACCGGAGATCTCGACAGGCGTGGAGGGACCGGCCTCGGTGACGCGCTGGCCCTTGTCGTTTATCATGGTTCTGACTCTGCCGACGGCGGTGCCGGCAATGATTATATCACCCTGCTTCAGGGTACCGTTCTGGACGAGAACGGTCATGATCGGGCCGCGGCCCTTATCGAGTCTGGCCTCAATGACCGCGCCTCTGGCGGCACGGTTAGGATTGGCCTTGAGTTCAAGCACCTCGGCCAGAACAACGAGGTTTTCAAGCAGGTTGTCGATACCTGCGCCGGTCTTTGCGGATATCGGGCATACGATGGTGTCGCCGCCCCATTCCTCACTGACCAGATCGTACTCGGTGAGCTGCTGCTTTATACGCTCGGGATTTGCGCCGACGGTATCCATTTTGTTTATCGCTACGACGACCGGTATATTCGCGGCCTTGGCGTGGTTTATGGATTCGACCGTCTGCGGCATGATGCCGTCGTCAGCGGCGACGACAAGGATCGCAATATCGGTGACCATGGCGCCTCTGGCGCGCATGGAGGTGAATGCCTCATGGCCCGGGGTGTCGAGGAAGGTAACGGGGCTGCCGTTGACATCAACGGTATACGCGCCGATATGCTGAGTAATACCGCCGGCTTCGCCGGAGACGACATTGGCATGGCGGATATAGTCGAGCAGAGAGGTCTTGCCGTGGTCGACATGGCCCATGACAACGACGACGGGGGCGCGGGGAACGAGATCCTCAGGCTTATCCTCATGGTCGTCTATCAGACGTTCCTCAACCGTGACGATGATTTCCTTTTCGACCTTGCAGCCAAGCTCCATCGCGACAAGAGCCGCGGTATCGTAGTCAATGACGTCTGACACGGACGCAAACACGCCGAGCTTAAACAGCTGCTTGATTACCTCGGAAGCAGTCTTTTTCATACGGGAAGCAAGCTCACCGACGGCGATCTCATCGGGGATCTCGACCTTAAGCTGCTGCTTCTTCGCGATCTCCAGCTGGAGCTTATTCATCTTGTCGCGCTCCTCCTGACGTCTCTTGGTAGAGGCGAGCTGGGAGTTGGG
Organism: Clostridiales bacterium; assembly: GCA_029010715.1. Classification (GTDB taxonomy): domain Bacteria; phylum Bacillota; class Clostridia; order Oscillospirales; family Oscillospiraceae; genus Limivicinus. The sequence goes on along the minus strand of JAQXKZ010000046.1, from coordinate 14,849 downwards.
GCGCTGCTTTGCCTTGCTGGTGATCTTCTCCTTGTTGCCGCGGCGCAGGTTATTATTATTTGCGCGTGCGCCGGCCATATCCTCAAACTTCTCGTTATATTTTTCGATATTCACAGCGGCGCCGCCTCTGGTATCCACGACGCGCTTTTCCGCGACCTGACGCGGCGTGTGCGGCTTGTTGGGCTTATCCTGTGCAGGCTGCTGCACAGGAGCCGCGGCGGGCTGCACCGCGGGCTTATCCTGCGGCTTGCCGTTCTTCACGTCGGGCTTTTTCTGGCCCTGAGACTGGGACCTGGGCTGTTCAGCCCTGGGCTGCGCCTTCGCAGGCTCCGCCTTGGGCTGGACATTGAAAATGTCCTGGAGACTGGCCACCTGATTGTGCTGCGTCATATACTCGAAGATAACATCCAGCTCGTTATTCTCGAGAACCTGCATATGATTCTTCGGAGGGGCGATATAGTCGGTGAGTATCTGTGAGATCACCTTGGAAGTAACGTTAAAATCCTTCGCCACCTCGTGTATCCTGTACTTGATCATGCTCATGCGTCAGTCCTCCTTCTTGCATTCCTCTTGCCGCCCTTGCAGGCCGCTTTCTCTCTTTTGCGGCGCAACGCCTTCTGCTGCCGCTGCCGCATAACATCGGCAAGTTCGCCGTATTTCTCAGGCTGCTGCAGCTTCAGAGCGCTCATAAGCGCGTCCGCAAAGCCAATATCCGTCACGGCCGCCATCGTGCAGCCGCTTACTCCCAGTGCATGGCCCAGCTCACCGCGTGTATAGTCCAGCGGAACTGTCAGAACTCTCCGTCCGTATGAGAAGCGCTCCGCGCGCTGTACGGCATTCTCCGGGGCATCTGCCGCCAGCAGCAGCAGTCTGGCCCTGCCGGCACGCACGGTCTCCCCCGTGTTGTCTTCACCGATCTGTATCGCGCCGGCCCTCCTCATCAGGCCCAGAAGGCCCATTGCTTTGTCATCCATCTCCGGCCTCCATTTCCCGCTCCAGGCGCTCGTATATCTCCGGCGGTATCTGCACGGAGAACGCGCGCTCCAGAGCCCTGGCCCTGATAGCTTTTTTCAGGCACTGCGGATTGGGGCACACATACGCTCCGCGGCCGGAGGCCTTACCCCTGAAATCGAGACTGACAGTGCCCTCCGGCGACCGGACGACGCGTATCAGCTCACGTTTGGGCTTCATTTCGCGGCAGCCCAGACATTGCCGCACGGGTATTTTCTTTTCCATGGCTACCGCCTCCTTAATTATAATACTGCCGGGAATCAGGCCTCGCTCTCGGGCTTTATGTCTATCTTGTAGCCAGTCAGCTTGGCCGCGAGTCTTGCGTTCTGGCCTTCCTTGCCAATGGCCAGAGAGAGCTGGGAATCGGGCACGATGACGCGGCAGCTCTTGCCGTCCTCGAGCATGGTGACGCTGACGACCTCGGACGGGGACAGAGCGGCGGCGATATACTCCTCGGGGACTTCGCTGTACTTGACAATATCTATCTTCTCGCCGCCGAGCTCGTTGACGATGCTCGCAACGCGGCCGCCCCTCGGACCGACGCAGGAACCGATGGGATCAACGTCGGGATCGGCGGACCAGACGGCCATCTTTGTGCGGCTGCCGGCTTCACGGGCGATGGACTTTATCTCGACGGTACCGTCATATATCTCGGGAACCTCCAGCTCAAACAGGCGCTTGACAAGGCCGGGATGCGTACGGGAAATAAGCACCTGCGGGCCGCGGGCAGAGTTTCTGACCTCGACGACATAAACCTTGATATGGTCGCCCTCTTTAAGTTCTTCCGTCTTGATGCGCTCATTGGGAGCGAGCATGGCCTCAGTATACTCGCTGTTGGAGGAGATACGGATGGAGACACTCCCGTTTCTCGGCTCTATGTGGGAGACGATACCGGTGAGGATCTCATGCTCCTTTGATGTGAACTCCTCGTATATGATGCCGCGCTCGGCCTCGCGGATACCCTGTATGATGACCTGCTTCGCAGCCTGGGCGGCAATACGGCCGAACTTTTTGGTCTCTACCGGGACAGCGACCATGTCGCCGGGCTTTGCACGGCGGCTGATCTTTTTCGCGGCCTCAAGAATGATCTCATGATTCGGGTCCGCGACCTCTTCGACAACGGTCTTGTTGACGTTCATCTCGATGCGCTTTTTGTCCTCGTCGAGAATGATCTCCACGTTATCCTCGCACTCGGGATTATCCTTGCGGAAAGCGGCCAGCATGGCCTGCTTGATTTTATCGTACATGTAGCCGCGGGGTATGCCCTTCTCCTTCTCGATATCCTCGATGGCTTCAAAAAATTCAGCGTTCATTTCATTCTCTCCATTCTGCTTTATACGTCCTATATTGATACATGCAGCTTCACGAGCGACGTCTGGCTCTTTCCGAAGCTCATGTCCCTGTCTCCGACGGTCACGGTGACGGTCCCGTTTTCATATCCGGCAAGCCTGCCGATATATACCTTGCAGCCGTTCACCGGCTGATAGAGCCGTACCTCGACCTCGCTGCCCATAAACTGTTCAAAGTCGCCCGGGCGCTTAAGCTCGCGCTCGGCACCGGCGGAACCGACTTCAAACACATAGCTGTCCGGAATGGGATCGGCTTCATCAAGGAGCGGATCCAACCTGCGGCTGATGCGCTCGCAATCGTCAATGCTGACGCCGCCGGCCTTGTCGATATAGATGCGAAGATACCAGCTTCCGGCCTCGCGGATATATTCCACATCCCACAGGCTGCAGCCCTCGTCCTCGACGACAGGTCCGGCAAGCTCCGTGACCTTTTCAGTGATCTTACTCATGCTGCTCTCGCTTTCTTTCCGTCCGGCCCTTGAATAACCCGGCCGGCGCAAAAGTTTCGTAAAAAAGAGTGGGCTGAAACCCACTCTGACTAAAGCATTGATACTTACCTTAGTAATAATAGCACGCCATATCATGTATTGCAAGCCTTTTTTACTCCGGCGCAAATAATTACTCCGGCGCAAATAATTCACGCGGGGCCGTTCGTGCTCCGCGTGAATTGACGTCAGTATTCAAAGTCCGGGAAATAGTGAGCGTAGAACTCCTCATAGCAGAGTCCCTGTTCCATGATGAAGGTCGCGACCTCCTTGCCGACATAACGATAGTGCCACGGTTCATCCCAGCCGGTCAGCAGCAGCTTTCTGGTCGGGTAGCGCTTTATAAAGCCGTACTCGGCACAGTGAGCGTCGAGCCACTCGTAGAGTTCCTGATTCATCTCGCTGTACACAAGTCTCGAACGGTTCTCGTCAAATATGTCCACAGCAACGCCAAGCTGGTGCTCGCTGCTGCCGGGGAACATGACGATGGTCCTGGCCTCGTCGACCGCTTTCTGGTACTCCGGGTCAAGATAGTCGCTGATACCCATGCCGGCCGCGATCTGGCTTGCCTTGGAGTTGAACAGATGGTTCTGGAAGCTGTACTCCCTGAATGCCGCGCCGATGAAATATGTAAATCCGGCCTCCTCTATAGCGTCCAGAAACGCGTTTAACTCCGGCATATACTGGGTGCTGTACATCATGTACCTGGTTCTCTCTATTTTCGATATATCGGGCTTAAACGCGGAGGAAAGCAGATTCTTGTCATTCACCATCCACAGGCACTGGTTATCCTCAAAGTCCTTGGACTTGAGCTGCGGCCAAATGTCAACGGTAGGCTCCGGCGTGGCGGTGGCGTTCAGGTCCACAAAGGTCATACTGTCGGAACGCACAAAGGCATTCTCAGAGCCGCCGAAAATGACACTGGTACTGCTTTCAAGTCTGGATACAATGATCGTATAGAGCACAAGGCACAGTCCAAGCATGGTTATGATCCACATGGTTTTCTTTTTCATACCGTGAGCTGTCCTTTCAAACAAATTTGCGCCGTGCAGCGCTTGATAGCACATTATACCACTGTCCCATGCCGAATTCAAGTATGCGTCCATATGCCGCAACATTAGCTGTTTCATGACGCGGACGGCGCATGCAGACCCGCGACTGCTTTGCGTTCACACATCCTCGTCCTCGATCACCCGGCGCAGCTTCTCCAGCGCACGCTTCTCAATGCGCGATACATAGCGCCTCGTCTATTGTAAACGATTCCGGCTTAAAAAAAGTGCCGCTTACACGGCAAATCACGTCAAATTGAAGTCATTTGGCCATTTGAAGCGAACCCGGACGGTAATCCGTCTGTCCCCTGTCAGCTACGCTCTACCGATATGGCTGTACTGCAGTCCCGGGCCGAAAAGCATTGTCCGCAAAACGCCGCGTAAACTCTTTTGCCTTTCCCCTGCGCGTTTTTTGCCTTTAAAGGTATACTTTTCTCCATTTGAAAAACACTATCCGTAAAAATATAATTTCGGAGGAAGCATATGGAATCATTGTGGAAACAAACCTGGGAGCATCCTGACTTTGCTGCTCTGGAGGGAGATATAAGCACCGATGTTCTTATCATCGGCGGCGGGATGGCGGGCATACTCTGCGCGTATATGCTGCAGCGCGCCGGCGTACCGTATGTGCTGGCGGAGGCCGGGACGCTGTGCGGCGGCATCACCCAAAACACCACTGCAAAAATCACGAATCAGCACGGGCTTATATATGACAAGCTGATTCGCGAATTCGGCCTTGAGGCGGCGGGTCAATACCTCTCCGCCAATGAGGAGGCCCTTCAAAAATACCGCGAGCTGTGCCGTGACATCGACTGTGATTTTGAAGATAAGGACTCCTACGTCTATGTTCTGAACGACCGCCTGAAGATAGAGCGGGAGCTGTCCGCGCTGGAAAAGCTTTGTTTTCACAGTGAATTTGCAGACAATCTTCCTCTGCCCTTTTCAGTGGCGGGCGCGTTAAAGTTTCCGAATCAGGCCCAGTTCCATCCTCTGAAATTCGTCTCAGCCATTTCAAAGGATCTGCATATTTACGAGCACACCCCGGTACGGGAGCTGGCGAACACCACGGCTGTGACGGATCACGGCAAAATCTCCGCGAAGAAGATAATCGTGGCTACCCATTTCCCGTTCCTGAACAAACACGGCAGCTATTTTCTTAAGCTGTACCAGCACCGTTCCTATGTCATCGCACTTGAAAACGCCCCGGATGTGGGCGGCATGTATGTGGACGAGGCACAGAAAGGGATGTCCTTCAGAAATTACCGGAATCTGCTGCTTATCGGCGGCGGAGACCACCGCACCGGGAAAAGGGGCGGAGGCTGGGAGGAGCTGCGTGACTTTGCTGCGCGGCATTACCCCGGCGCCGAAGAAAAGTACAGCTGGGCCACCCAGGACTGCATGAGTCTGGACGGCGTACCCTATATCGGCCCCTACTCCGCGTCCACAAGCAATCTGTATGTGGCCACCGGCTTCAACAAATGGGGCATGACCTCCTCCATGGTGGCTGCAATGATACTGAGCGACCTTGTTCAGGGGAAGGAAAACCCCTATGCCGACGTCTTTTCTCCCTCCCGGACCATACTCCGTCCCCAGCTGGCTGTCAACGGATTTGAGGCCATAGTCAACCTGCTGACGCCCTCCGCCAGACGCTGCCCCCACCTGGGCTGCGCGCTGAAATGGAACTCAACAGAGCACAGCTGGGACTGCCCATGCCACGGGTCACGCTTCACAGAAGATGGAAAACTAATCGACAATCCGGCTACGGGAGATTTGATGGAGTGAACGGCGTTCCTGCCTGTAAAAGCCCGTGTGACCGCTCCGGACGGTAACCGGATTCTGCCGCCGTGAGGCCCGCAGGAAAACGGCGGCAATAGCGCTCCGCTCCGGACAAATCACATTGCGGCAGATTCTATCGGCCGGGAACAGCTCCTGTGTTATGAGTGGGCGTCAGCCTGATCTGAGTTTCCGCCCGGCAAAAAGGCAGCAATGCCTGAAAACAATGCCCGGAAAGCCTTTAATTTTCAAAGCTTTCCGGGCATTGTTTTCATTAATGGCGGCGGGATACTTTCCTCCTCGCCTGTTGTAAGCGATTATCCCCGGAAAAAAACCGCTTTCGCGGCATTTCAGGTCGAATTTGCATCATTTGTCTGTTGGAAGCGAAATCGAATTATAATCTGTCTGTCCGCGGTCAGCTCCACTCTTTCGATGAGGCTGACCAGTAATTCCCGGCCGGTGTAAGCGGAATCCAGGAACCGCCGGACCAATACTTTTGCGCGATCTTCCGGGCTGACCGGGCTTTCCTTTTGCCGCTCCAGATCTTTCAGCTTTCCCTCCAGAGCGGTACGCTCCGTCCTGACCCGCTGATAGACGCGCTCGAAGTCTGCTTCCGCAAGCAGGCCGCTCAGACGGTCCATGTACATCTTATCCAGATTGGCATTCATGCTGTCGATTTTGCTGTGAAGCGCATGAATCTGAGCTTCGTCGCTTTCCGCTCTGTGAGCTTCTTCCACAGCGTCGACCGCGATGCGCTGAAGCTTTTCCGGGTCAAGGCAAGCTTCACAGACTTCACGAACCTTGGCAAGCACCACGTCGGTGACGGTCTTTTCCTTAATGGAATGGCAGGTGCACACGCCTGCCCCGGTGAAGCGCTGGTATGTGCGGCATACAAAGTAAAGCACATCCTCCCCCGCTGCGTTTTTGCGGTTGAGCACTGCCAACGGGTACCCGCACTCGTGGCAGAAGATCAGCCCTTTCAACAGGAAATCATAGGTCCTGCTGCGGGTGTGTTTGCGGCTGTTCACCAGCATACGCACCTTGCGGAAGGCCCCGGCGTCGATCAGCGGTTCGTGTGTGCCCTCAACGACCACCCAGTTTGAGCGGTCCTGCTTCAGGCACTTTTTGGATTTATAGCTTATTTTCACACTGCGCCCCTGCACCATACTGCCGATGTAAGTTTCGTTCTGCAGCATATCGGAAATGCGCTCGCTGCTCCAGAGGCCGGTATAAGGGCCGGGATTGGGTACTTTAAGTCCCGCATAGGCGGCCGGGGTGGGAACAGCCTCTGCATTCAGCCGGGCTGCGATCTGACGGCAGCTCATGCCCTCCAGCGCCATGGCAAAAATCCGCCGCACAACGGACGCCGCTTCCTCGTCGATGACGATTTTGTTTTTTTCCGTGGGGTGCATCCTGTAACCGTACACCGGCTTGCCGCCAATGAACTGCCCCTTGCGCTGCTTATCCCGCTTGACGCTTTTGATCTTCTTGGAAATGTCTCTGGCGTACATATCGTTCATAATGGCACGGAATGGGGTAATGTCATTGGCGGTGGACTCCACGCCGGTGTCAATGCCATCCAGTAAGGAGATGTAGCGTACCCGCTTTTCCGGGAAGTACCGCTCCATATAGTAACCGGTCATGATGTAGTCACGGCCCAGCCGGCTCAGGTCCTTTGTGATGACCATATTGACTTTTCCGGCCTCTATGTCACCGATCATACGCCGGAAATCCGGGCGGTCAAAGCTGGTGCCGCTCCAGCCGTCATCCACATAGGCGTCGTAGACGGAAAGCCGGTGCTGCCGGACAAACCCATCCAACAGAGATTTCTGGTTAGTGACACTTTCCGATGGTCCTTCGCTTTCGTCCTCCTTTGAGAGCCTGATGTATAATGCCGCATGGTAATCCGTGGGGTTGCTTATTTCCGGGTACATAGTCTCCTCCTTGAAATAAGCGGCCGTTCATCGGGAAGATTGTACAACAGCTTTCCCGGGCGCCTCAAGGATGCGAGCAAGATAAAGTCGAAAAGACTCCTCCAGCAGCTCAGCCAGGTTCTTTTCCGCTTCGGTATATACGCAGTGCACAACAGGCAGGTCCTGTCTCATACGTCCCACCTCCTTTGTTTAACGTATGTAACGCGCAGGGCTATCTTGCCTGTCCGAACAATAAACCTGAAATGCCGCGGCGGAGCACACCGTTCCCAAAACAGCCGTTTCCCTGCCGGCTCAGTGATTTAATTCACCACTTTTTATGCCGGTACACAGAAGATCAGCCGGCCGCGGGTGTTGCTCAGCAGCGGAATGCATCCTCACAGCGCGGCCCGGCGCCGGCTGACATAAGCAGCTGCTTTTCCCCGGAGATGGCCGGTCCGGCCTGGGATGCAGGTATGCGAGCCGGGAAATTCCGTTGTTATTGACGGCGCAAGCGATCCGCTTGAAATCTGATTCTTATTCTTATTCAGACATGTAAATACGGCTATCTTTATCAGCAATGAATAAAATATGTCGCGGGCTATTGACTACCGAACGATAGGTAGTTATAATGGAGCTGTTGGACAACACTTTGACGCGGTTAAGGAGAAATGCTTATGGAGCGAGGGAATACAAAGCAGGAGATTCTGGATGCGGCGCTGGAGCTGTTTTCGGTCAAGGGTTTTGAAGCGACCAGCCTTTCCACGATTGCGGATACGGTAGGAATCCGTAAGGCCTCTCTGTACAGCCATTTTGAAAACAAGCAGGCGATTCTGGATGCGCTGGTGAAGGACGTTCTCGAACAGTACGCGGCGCACTCCATTTTTGCAGGGGCGGCTCCGGAGAAGCCTGCCGGAGAAGATGGCGAACACGCTCTGACGCCGGATACGGCAGCGCAAATGATTCAGGGGCAGATCGGCTATATTCTCCATGACCCCCATATCAGTAAGGCACGGAAGATGCTGCTGATCGAGCAATTCCAAAACCCGGAGCTGGCAAAGCTGCAAACCAAGCAGAATTATACAGATGTGCTGCAACACTTCACCGGGCTGATGAAGCATCTGATCCGGCAGGGCGTTCTGATGGAAGATGAGCCTGAGATCATGGCAGCCCAGTTCTGCCTGCCCATTTCCGTGTGGATCAACCTCTGTGACAGGGAACCGGAGCGTGAGCCGGAGGCCATGGAGCTGATTGAGAAACACATCCGGCAGTTTTTCAAAGTCTATGGGAAGTAAAATACGTTCGTTAAAATGCGTAATCAAGCCGTCAGACATAATAAATAAATTTGTATGACAGTGCTCAGGCGTTTTCATAAATACGTTAAGGGAAGGATGATGTATTATGATAAAAAGTGCTGTGATTGGAGGATGCACATAAAACTTCATGCGCGGGATTGCGCACCACGATCATGGGCAAAAGCCGGAGCGCATGAAGTTTTTGCGCATCATTTTCGCTTGCCCCAAAGGGGCGGGAAGATGGCGCATCCTGTTTTTTGCTATGCTTTTGCATAGCAAAAATATCTTCAAAGTATTTGAAAGAGGAGATTTTCTTCGTATATGAAAAAAGAAAATGACTTATTGGAGGAGACTTTGTCAATCGCCGAAAACGGATATGCTGAAGCATACCGATTTTTACTGGGAGAATATGAAAAGAATCCCGAAAATTACGGACCGCAAACACTTTATTTTCTTGCTTGTTTGGCAGGCGGAGCCTGTCTGCCGGAAAAGGCATTGGAATGGCTGAGAAAGGCCATTCTTGATAACGGATGGTGGTATCGCCCGGAAGTGTTGGAGGATGATGATCTTGCGTCATTAAAATACAACGTTGAGTTTATCTCGTTGAAATCCGTTTCTGATAATCGTTATGCGGATGCCGTGTCAAGAACGAAAGCGGTATTCACCTGGGAAAGGAAGAATGCCGACAAATTGTTTTTGGCCGTTCACGGAAATACGCAGAATGGACAGATTGCAAGAGATGATTGGAAACCGCTGTTAAAAGGGAATACTCAGTGGCAGCTGGAAACAATACAAAGTGCCGAGCCGGACGGATATGGAACGTATCGCTGGAGCTATGATATGCTGTCCTATATACCAGTGGCCAAAGCAATAGAAGAAATACAAAACGAAGGCTACGGGAAGATTGTTTGCGGCGGTTTTTCAGCAGGTTGTGATATGCTCTTGCGAGCGATCATCTTTGCGCCTGTACGCTGCGATATATTGATTTTGCAAAGTCCATGGATTCCAATACTGCAAGATCATGCAGAGGCTTTGGTGAATGCTGTCAAGCAAAAAAACATTGGACTAAGAATTCTTTGCGGCTCAGATGACGAAGATTGCCTTCCAATGGCAACGCAACTATATGAATTAACAAACAGGGAAGGAATTCATTCGGAGATTGCTGTCCAAAAAGCTTATCGCCATCAGTTTCCCAGGGAGTTATTTGCTCTGGAAGATTTATTGTAAGCTATACGGAGATATCGCGGAAAGCTGGGAGGCTTATAGGAAGCGCCCGGAATTCTGGGACAGAGAGCATGCACGGAATTACGCGCGGCTCCGGGAGACTGTGAAGCCGGAAACCCCGGTTGAAGCGGCCGTCCCTGAAAACAGCGTGAGCCTGTCTGCCATCTGCGACGGAAAGGAAGGAGAAATTCAAAATGAAATATAAAACTTTAATGACCGCCATGCTTGCAGCCATACTGCTCTTTACCCTGACAGCCTGCAGCAAAACGCAGCCCCCGGCCGCATCAAACGAACCGGACTCTGCCGCGCAGCAGGCAGAGCGGCAAAGCGTTCCGGAAAGCTCTGAGGAGGAAGCCGCTCCGAAACCCTCCGAGGCGGAAACTGTCCCGACCTCCGGGAATGAGGCTTCCGGGGGCGAGACATGAAGGACATTTGGCGGGCCGGTATCCGGATATCTGATCCTATCATTTTTCAAAATTGCATAAAAACCTCTTGACTCTCCCCCTTAGGGGAGATGCTACAATCCTCCCTGTAAAGAAGAACAAGGAGGATTTGTGCTATGAACGGACCTGCTGTCAGCGTAAGAGAGCTGACAAAATCGTTTGGAAACCGCAAGGTGGTCGATGGGCTGTCCTTTGATGTGCAAAGGGGCGAGGTCTTTGCCCTGCTGGGGCACAACGGCGCGGGCAAAAGCACCACCATTGATCTGATTCTGGGCCTGAAAACAGCCGACGGCGGAAGCGCAGAGATACTGGGCATGGACGCCGCCAAAAACAGAAGGCGGGTGTTTGAGCGGGTAGGCGTGCAGCTTCAGAACAGCCGGTATCAGCCCAACATAAGAGTGGAGGAGGCGTGCATAGAGTATGCCTCCCTGTACGCCGAACCGGCGGACTATCCGAAGCTGCTGGAGCAATTCGGACTTTCCGGGCTGAGAAAGAACTTCGTGTCCAAACTCTCCGGCGGGGAGAGGCAGAAGCTTTCCGTGGTGCTGGCGCTTATCGGCAATCCGGAGATAGTATTTCTGGATGAGCTTACAACAGGGCTTGACGTTGTGGCGCGGCGCGAGGTATGGCGGACGCTGAAACAGCTCAAGGACAGAGGACTGACGATTTTCCTCACGACGCATTACATGGAGGAAGCGGAGGCCCTTTGCGACAGGGTGTGCATAATCAGGGAGGGGAAAAAGCTTGCGGAAGGCAGCATTGATGAAGTAGTCGCGGCGGCGGGTCAAAAGAAGCTGGAGGACGCGTATCTGTTCTTTAGGGGAGAGGAGGAGCTGTTATGAAGCGATTTTGGAGAATGTACGGGGTGGAGCAGAGGATCTTTTTAAGGTCGCCGGATGTGTTGCTGTTTTGTCTGGCGATGCCGCTGGTTGTATTCATTGTGATAACGATGATAACCGGATGGAAAAATGCCGCAGATTCGGGGCTGACCTATCTGCAAAGCTCGTATGTGTCGCTGTCCACCGTGGGTATATGCTGCAGCGCGTTCATGAGCATCCCCATAACCGTTGTGGAGCTGCGCTCTCAGGGAATACTGAGGCGGATGTACTGCAGCCCCTGCTCACCGGCAAGGCTGCTGGCCTGCGACACCATATGCAGCGGAGTGACAGCCGCGCTTTCATGCCTGATTCTGACTGTCGCGGCGCTGATTGCTGGTTACAGGATGGAGGGCAGCGTGCCTGCATACATCGCAGTCTGGCTGCTGACCATGATATCGATGTTCTCCATCGGCCTCATGGTTGCAAGCCTCTGCCGGAGCACAAAATCCATGAATGTTGCTACAAGCCTGCTCTACTTCCCCATGCTGCTGTTCTCCGGGGCAACTATCCCGGCGGAGGTATTTCCGGCGCCGATGAGAGCCGCGGCAGGCTGGATGCCGCTCGGCGTGGGAATCAGACTGTTGAAATCCGTGTCTGTGGGATGCTATGATAACATGGCAGCGCCGCTCATTACGCTGGCTGTGATTACGGCAGTCTGCGGCGCGGTTGCGGTCAAAGCATTCAGATGGGAGTAAGGCTATGGATATGAGACTGGAGCACAAAGCCTGCGAAGTAAAGACGGACGACACGCTGTACAGGATAGGCATGTTCGCGGCGATGAACCACGTCACCGTAAAGACCCTGCGCTTTTACGAGGAGCAGGGTCTGCTGGCGCCGGCGCTTATACACCCGGAGACAGTATACCGCTTTTACACGCTCTCGCAGATGGCGGTGCTCCATCAGATTACCGCGCTCAAGCAGGCGGGCTTCACGCTGGATGAAATAGCGCGCATCAATTCCGGCGCAGATGAGGAAGCGCTGCTGATGAAGAAAAAGGCTGAGCTGCTGGCGAAAATCGCGGAGCTGACGGGACAGATAGCGGCAGTTGACGGATATCTGTCAAAGAAGAAAAGCGGACTGTCTTCCCCGGTGCTCATCAAAACGATTCCGGAAACCACGGTGGCTTTCATGCGCATCAGGCTGGAAGCCTACGACGCTCTGTTTGACCGTATGCCGGAAATGGGGGCGCTGATGGAAAAAACGGGCTGCGAATGCGCCCTGCCAGAATACTGCTTTACCAGCTATCCGGAGCCGGGATACAAGGAAACGGACATAGCGGTTGAAATCTGCGAGTCCGTGACAGAGGCAAAAAAAGAAACCGGCGGACTGCGCTTCAAAACCGTGCCGGAGATACAGGCGGCCTGCGTATTTCATCGGGGCTCCTACCGCACGTTTGCGGAATCCTATGAAACGGTATTGAGATACATCGAGGAAAACGGCTATGAGATAGCCGGGGAGATACGCGAAAGCTACATCGACGGAGTCTGGAACAGGGATGACGAAAGCCAATGGCTTTCCGAAATACAGGTGCCGGTAAGGAGAAAGACTGTATAACCTCTCTTACGCTGCCTGTCTTTTGACTGTAAAAACGCTCTTGCTACAATGCCGCTTACAGCGGCGGCGCTACCCAAAGCTGATCGATGCCCGGAAACCCCTGTATTAGCAAGGGTTTCCGGGCATCGTTTACATTAATGGCGGCGGGATACATATGAACGGGATATACCGCATATCTGTGCCGTCTCGCGCTGTGTCTTTGGTATGCCGCCGCCTATGCCGTAACGCAGCCGGATTATCTCCGCTTCCCTGCTGTCGAGCACCTCAGAAATATAGCCGCGCAGGCTGCGGCACAGTTCCATACTGCTCACGCGCTCCGCCATATCCTCCTCCTGAGACACAACGTCCATAAGATACAGACCGTTGCCCTCACTGTCTATGTCCAGCGCGTCAGAAAGACTTACGTCTCCGGCAGTCTTTTTCTGGCTTCGAAAATGCATGAGTATCTCATTCGCTATCCTCACCCAACGGAGCTTCCCGCGCGTCAAACGGGGGCAAATCGGACTCTCCTTCGCCTGCAAAGAGGTAAACCCAGGCGTTTTCGCCGTCCCAGACCACTTTTTTCACGATAGCCCGCAGCAGACGCCGCTTTTCCTCCACGGTGCAGTCATCCACGTTTGCGGCGAAGGATTCGATCATCCGGCGGCTGAACGCGAACTCCTGCTCCGCAAACCGCTGGTGCTCCGTCAGGGTTTCCAGCTCGGAAAGGCGGTTTTTCATGTCCTCGCCGGTCCGGTGCAGCTCCTGAATCTGCTCCATGATATGCGGCTCGGCGGAGGTTCCGGCGCTTTTGGTCAGGGAGCCGACCAGCGCCTTGATGCTGCTCTCGTTCTCGGCCAGCTTTTCCTTCAGGGTCAGCAGCTCTGCGTCGTATCCCTCACGATTGCCGCTGATGGCCTTCTTTGTCTGAGCCAGTAAGTCGGCAAAGAAGCTCCGGTCTTCGTACAGCTTCTGGATTTCGGAGATCACCTTTGCGTCCAGCGTGTTGCCGTTGGCGTTTTTCATCCGGCAGCGGGAGCTCTGGCTCCGCTCCTTCGTGGAGCACATATAGGTATAGATCAGCTCGCCGTTCGCCGCATGGCGGTTGGTCAGCTTGGGGCGCATATAGTCGCCGCAGTCACCGCAGACCAAAAGCCCGGACAGCAGCGCCACGTTGCTGCGGGGCCTGCGGTAGCTCCTGGACTTGTTGACCTCCAGCATGGACTGCACCTGGATCCACTGCCGGCCGGGAATCACGCCGGGGTGCTTGCCCACGGACACGATCCATTCCTCCATGGGACGGATCTGGTGCGCCTTGCCGGGGCGCTGCAGGGTGCGGTTATAGGCCATGATGCCGTGCTTGCCGTCAAAATCGGATTTTTCCGCGAACAGGTCAACGTGGTTTTCCGTCAGATATCCGCAGGCCGCCTCGTCGGCGATCATATAGACCGGGTTGGTCAGAATGCCCTTGATGGCAAAGCGGGTGAAGTTCTTGCCCCGCTTGGTGGTGTACCGTTTTTCCAGAAGGAAGGCGTCCACTTTGGTGAGGGAGCCGGTTTCCAGAAACTTTTCAAAAATCAGCCGGACAAGGCTGATCTCCTCCGGGATGATCTTCAGCCTGCAGGCTTTGCGGACTTTACCGTCCACGTTCACATTGGATATGCTTTCGGATTCATAGCCGGTGGGAGTGGTACCGCCCAGCCAGCGCCCGGTCTTGGACAGCTCGCGCATATTATCCCGGATGCGCTCGGCGATCGTTTCTCTTTCAAGCTGGGAGAACACGGAGGCAATATACATCATGGCCCGTCCCATGGGAGAGGAGGTGTCGAACTGCTCCCGGATGGAGATGAAGTCAATGTGCCGGTCGCCCAGGTCTTCGATGAGCTTGGCAAAGTCGCC
>JAQXKZ010000045.1 GCA_029010715.1 Clostridiales bacterium | reverse complement strand
TTCCCGGTAGACCAAAACGAAAGCTTCCGTACCGCAATCCAATGTGTAGCGGACGGACTGCGCAAGGCGGGAGGCGATGCATATTGAAAACGAAAGAGGAAATCCTGTTTGAAGATGCACCCGTAGGCCGCGCTGTGCTTGCATTGGTTATCCCAACCCTAATGAGCCAGTTGATCACCGTGATTTATAACATGGCCGATACCTTTTTCATTGGGCAGATTGGTGACCCAAACCAGGTGGCAACCGTTTCGCTGTGTATGCCTATGTTTGTGTTTCTCACGGGACTTGCGAACCTGTTTGGCATTGGCGGTTCCAGCCTCATTTCCCGTTGCCTGGGTACGAACAACCATCAGAAAGCGAAACAAACAGCGGCCTTCAGCATTTGGACTGCCATTGTTGTATCGTTGATTTATGGAATTGCTCTTTTTGGTGTTCGGTCAATGATCCTTCCCCTTGTTGGAGCAAATGCGGAGACCTACAACTTCTGCTGCCAGTATATTTTCTGGACGATTACGATTGGAGGGATTCCCACCGTATTGAATCAGGAACTGGCCCATTTAGTCCGGGCGGAGGGACATTCGGCACAGGCCAGTTTTGGTGTGGCATTAGGCGGCGTGTTGAACATTATATTAGACCCGATTTTTATTTTTCCACTGGGATTAGAGATCGCCGGCGCCGCCATCGCTACAATGATTTCCAATGTGGTTGCTGCACTCTATTTTATTTTTCTTCTCGCCCGGAAACGAAATACAACAGATATTTCGTTTCATCCTAAACACTACACATGGAGAGAAAAAATCCCCAGAGAGGTGTTGTTGGTCGGGCTCCCCAGCTGCCTGATGAATCTGATGGGGGTTCTGTCCAACATCACTATCAACAAGCTGATGTCCGGCTACTCCAATGCTGCGGTTGCGGGCATTGGCGTGGCGAAGAAAGTTGATATGCTGTCGTTTGCCATTGCCACCGGTATGTCCCAAGGAGTATTGCCGCTGATTGGCTACAACTATTCTGCCCATAATTACAAGCGTATGAAAGCGGCGCTCAAAGTGGACTTTCTGTTCAGTTTCGCGGTGGCCTTAATTGGGACGGTGTTCCTGTTTACCTGTGCAGGGCCGATTGTGCGGGCTTTTATTGACGATGCGGAAACTGTACGTTATGCTCAGATGTTCCAGCGTATCATTTGTATCACTGGCCCGTGCATCTCAGTGACAATGCTTGCGATCACTGCATTACAATCGGTTGGGAAAGAAGTCCAACCCACGATTTTATCACTAATGCGTAAAGGCGGGCTTGATATCCCGTTTATGTTCCTGCTGAACAGCTTAGTGGGGGTGAATGGAATTGTGTGGGCAACGCCAATCGCTGATTTGTGCGCAATGGTCGTAGCGGTTATCTTATTTGTCCCATTTTGGAAACGAATATCATCTCAAGCATAGAAAGAGTAATGTTCACTCATACATGGAATATCAAGAACCAGCAAAGCCGGCCGAGCCGGTCAACGGTCAAGATGAACGGCGCATACGCGCCGCCGTTGACAGCCCCGCCCGCCTTTGCTGGTAGGCAATCAAGGGGGCGACAGCAAGGCGTGCTGCCGCCCCTCACTATTATCGGAGAGGGGGAATTTCCATGACCGAAGATGAAAGCCTGCAAAGTCATATCCAGTACACATTCAACGCCTTTTGCAGGATCGTCATTCGTCACGCAGCCATAGATAAAATTTTGAAGCTGCGCCGGTGGTGGGAACGGGAAGTTTCCCTTGACTATCTGATGAATGAGAAGTTCGCCCGGCTTGCCGAGCCGGAGAGCATGAAGAATATCTTTTTACCGCATGCGGCCAGACTGCCGTTTTGTACCATACGGAACTTGCCGCTGCCGCAAGCGCACCTTGTTGTCAGGATTGAAAAAATGGACGAGGAGAAATATAATAGGAGATAGAATTCCAGATAATGTATAAGGAGTTATTGCCATGTCATACGAAACTTTCTCAAGTTCAACTCCTAAGGAACTTACTATAAAGAGAGAGCGACGGACTTTAGATATTTTTGACACATCCATTTTCCTTATCATTGCCATTATGGTAGTCGAACGATTGATTTTATTTTTTATTATTGGCCCGGGTGAAATTTCTAACGGAGATGACGTGGCCTATATACAGGGCGGAATTACTTTTGCTCGTTCAGGCGTTATTTCGGTATGGACTGAGGCTCCTACCGCGCTTATTATGCCCGCCACACCAATCGTCACCGGAATAATCTCGCTTCTGTTCGGTGAGGGGACCGCATATATTGCCGCCACTCGCATTCTCTGGATATTCATCGGTTCTTTTACCGCCTATTATATATACAAGAGCATGTGTCTTTTTGTCCCAAAGGGCTGGGCCCTTCTCGCCGCCTCCGCATTTTTGCTGCCCCACCGCGCGTGGATAGACAATATAGTGAGCACGGAGACCCCGTACCTTTTCTTCTTCTGCGCAAACCTGTATTATATGCTGCGTCTGCGGGAAGATAAGTCCATAAGCTGTGTGGTAAAATTCAGCCTTACATTTATCCTGGCACTTTCTTTCAGAGCAAATATCATAATAATGCCGGTTTTTGCCGCAGCTTATCTTGTTCTTTCAAAGGCATACTCTCCCAAAGAGCTTCTTCACAGGCTCGCAGTATTCGCCTGCATCTCAATGATCTTTTTTGTCCCCTGGACCGTACGCAACTACATACGCTTTGACGCTTTCATTCCCGTCAGCTACGGTGCAGGCAACCCGACCTTGAAGGGCACTTATCAGGGGGACAGCTGCCCCGCCGATGAAGACCTTGATTATGAAACAAATGTCTATGCTGTGGTGCGTGAAAAGTATGCCAAGTATTATGACGTAGACGGAACAATAAGCAACGGTGCCCATGAGCAGTACATACTCAGCCAGATCGACAGCGCAAAGGCAAAATACCGTATGGAAGAATGGTTCAGGCAAGATCCCTCCGGATTCCTGAAGGCCTACCTTATTGAAAAGCCCCTGTGTATACAGACATGGGTATATTATTGGGGGCCATTTGCCGATACTATCATTCCGCCCACAAACTTCCTCAGCAAAGTAAACTTTATCCTCTGCGTTTTTGCCGTGATCCTGGCTTTCGCCCTGAAAAAGAACAGGGAAATCGTAGTTTTCCTCAGCCTCATTTACTGGATTAACATATATATCATTGCCATGAGCTATGCCGTCGAACGTTATGCCGCCCTGCTAATGCCCATTAGGTATATGTTGTCAGTAATCGCCTTATATTTGATATATACGGCTTTTTCCGTTTGTGCAAAAAAGAGGAAATAATATTTTCCAATGAACCTTAAACGCCACGCAAAATATTACTTCATTCAATAACTGTACGCACTTCCTCCTCGTTGCGTCCCTTTTTCACTGCCTTGTTTTCGAGAAGTGAATATACCTTCGCAAAACTCATCCGAAAGACCTTTTCATTGAAAATCAGAATACACCTTTCCTTCATTAACTTTTATATCAAAATCAAGTACATCGTCCATCGGTATTTTTGCTCCATTCCGCATCACGATCATTCTCTCGAAGTCATCAACCTTTTTCACTGTCCCGGTCACTTCGATATATGCTCCGCCTGCTTTTCTCTCGTCTGGTTTGAAGTAGGTGATTGGTGATCCGATTAAGCCCCATTATGTCACTGAGAGCTTTCCGAAGCTGCTAAAGGCAAATGGACTGAGACACATCAGATTTCACGACTTGAGATATAGCTGTGCCTCGTTACTTCTCGCAAACGCTGTTCCCATGAAACAGATTCAGGAATGGCTTGGTCACAGCGACTTCTCCACGACGGCAAACATCTATGCCCATCTGGACTACAGCACAAAGCTTTCCTCGGCAGACGCCATGCTTTCGGGGCTTGGATCTCAGACGGAAAAGGCGTAGTTTTTTCTCTCCTGTTTTCTCTCCAAAATCCCGGAAAGCCTTGCAGCACAAGGATTTTTCGGTATTGAAATTTGCGGGAGATAAGAATTTTTCACACATGCAGCGGCCGGAAAAGGCGCGAAAAAGCTGCGAAATATAGTGAAAGTGTTCAATCAGAACGCTTCTGATTGAACACTTTCAACAAGAATTTGGCGGAGTGGGTGGGATTCGAACCCACGGTACCGTTGCCGGTACACCTGATTTCGAGTCAGGGCCGTTATAACCACTTCGATACCACTCCATAATACACATATTAAGTTTTGCTTGAACATCACAGGACTTCCGGTCAGATCCGCCTTGCCTGTCCGCATGCTGTGTAATTATAACCGATAACCCGGGAAAAATCAAGCTGTAGTTGTTTTTCATCTGTGGAAAATAAAATATATATTTTGTGTGAATATTTATATATACTACTTGACAAATTTTGTGAGCAGGTATATATTATAGTCACATTGAAAGAGAATGGACGCGCTCGGTTTTACAGCGCGTCCGCATTCGCTGACTTTGCAGTAAGAAAATGGACGGTGACATATGAAAAAAACATTATACAGTCTTATGCTGAACGACGAGGTTGTCCGCGAGGTGGATATTATGGCACACAGGATGGGCATGAACCGCTCCGCTCTTATTAATCAGATCCTCGCCGAATATGTCAATTATACCACGCCGGAGCGCCGCATCAACGACGTGCTCTCGGCCATTGAAACTATGATGGCGCCGTCACGCGATCTGGTTCCGTTTTTCTCGCCGAACAGCTTTTCCATGTCTCTCAAAAGCTCCCTTGAGTACAAGTACCGTCCCACAGTCAAGTATGAGGTTGAGCTTTACAGCGGCAATGAAGCGGCGATCGGCCAGCTGTCTGTCATATTCCGCACCCAGTCGTCGGCGCTTATCTCCGCCATGACCGACTTTTTCCGTCTGTGGAAGCAGATCGAAGACGCTCATCTGAGGCCGATGACCGGCGCTGACATTGACTACGCTCTGTATGACGGAAAGTTTGTCCGCACGATCGCAGCCCCCGACAAGGACTGCAGCACGGACGAGCTTGCCTCCGCCCTGTCGGAGTATATCAAGCTTTTCGACAGGCTCATGAAAGCCTACCTCAGCGGGAAGCTCGACGCACATGATGTTGAGGCTTCCTACTACTCATATCTTATCAACACATCGCTCCACATCTGATGCGGGAAAGGAGTTGCCATGAACTCTCAGAACTACACCCAAAAAACAATTGAAGCCATTCAAACCGCTCAGGCAATGGCTCAGGAAAACAGCAACAGCTATATAACCCCTGAGCATCTGCTCTATGCCCTCGTCGATCAGGACAGCGGCCTTATCCCCTCTCTGCTCGGCAAGATGGGCGTTGACTGCAACGCCGTGCTCTCCGAGCTGGACACCGCAATATCCGCCCTGCCCAAGGTCAGCGGCAGTCCCGAGGTCTATCTCTCCAGCGAGACCGGCCGCGTCATCAGCGCCGCCGGGAAGGCCGCCAAATCCATGGGCGACGAGTACATCTCAGTAGAACATCTGATGATCGGTCTTTTTGCCGCCGCGACTCCCGCGGTCAAGCGAATCTTTGATTCCCACGGAATAACAAAGAGCGCCTTCACCGCCGAGCTGAGCAAGGTCAAATCCTCGCCGGTCACCGGAGACAATCCCGAGAGCACCTATGACGCTCTTAATAAATATGGCACCGACCTTGTAAAGCGCGCCCGCGAAAACGGGCTCGACCCGGTCATCGGCCGCGACTCCGAGATCAGAAACGTCATACGTATTCTGTCGCGTAAAACCAAGAACAACCCCGTACTGATCGGCGAACCCGGCGTCGGCAAGACTGCCATCGCCGAAGGCCTCGCGCAGCGTATCGTCCGCGGCGACGTGCCCGAGGGTCTGAAGGACAAGACCATCTTCTCTCTCGACATGGGCGCTCTTATCGCCGGCGCGAAGTACCGCGGCGAGTTCGAGGAGCGTCTGAAGGCCGTACTCGAAGAGATCCGTAAGAGCGAGGGCGGCATCATTCTGTTCATCGACGAGCTGCATACCATCGTCGGCGCCGGCAAGACCGAAGGCAGCATGGACGCCGGCAACCTGCTCAAGCCTATGCTGGCGAGGGGCGAGCTGCACTGCATCGGCGCCACCACTCTCGACGAGTACCGCAAGTATATTGAAAAGGACGCCGCCCTTGAACGCCGTTTTCAGCCCGTCATGGTCAGCGAACCCACTGTAGAGGATACAATATCCATCCTGCGCGGCCTGAAGGAACGCTATGAGGTCTACCACGGCGTGCGTATACACGATAATGCGCTGGTCGCCGCCGCGACGCTCTCCAACCGCTACATCACCGACCGTTTTCTCCCCGACAAGGCCATCGACCTTGTCGATGAGGCCTGCGCCCTGATCCGCACCGAGATCGACTCCATGCCCTCCGAGCTGGACGATATCCGCCGCCGGATAATGCAGCTTGAGATCGAGGAGATGGCTCTGAAGAAGGAGGACGACCAGCTCAGCAAGGACCGTCTCCTGAAGCTGCGCGAAGAGCTGGCAAATCTCAAAGACAGGTTCAACGAGATGAAGCTCCGCTGGGAAAGCGAGAAAAACAGCGTCGACGAGGTCAAGAGGCTCAAATCCGATATCGAGAAGGTCCATGCCGATATCGAGAACGCCCAGCGCCGCTACGAGTATGAGACTGCCGCAAGGCTGAAATACTCCGACTTGCCCGCCCTCGAGAAGAAGCTTGAAGAGGCCGAAAAGCGCTCTGAGGATCGCAAGGCCAACAGCATGGTGCACGACACCGTGACCGAGGAGGAGATCTCCAGCATCGTCTCCAAGTGGACCGGCATCCCCGTGTCCAGGCTCATGGAGGGTGAGCGCGAGAAGATCCTGCACCTTGACGATTTCCTGCATAAGCGCGTCGTCGGTCAGGACGAGGCAGTGCAGAAGGTTACCGAGGCAATCTTCCGCTCCCGCGCCGGCATCGCCGACCCGAACCGTCCTATCGGCTCCTTCCTGTTCCTTGGCCCCACCGGCGTCGGCAAGACCGAGCTTGCAAAGTCCCTCGCCGAGTGTCTGTTCGATGACGAACACAATATCGTGCGTATTGATATGACCGAGTACATGGAGAAGTTCTCCGTGTCCCGTCTCATCGGCGCGCCTCCCGGATACGTCGGTTACGACGAGGGCGGCCAGCTCACCGAGGCCGTTCGCCGCAGGCCGTACAGCGTCGTTCTCTTCGACGAGATAGAAAAGGCTCATCCGGATGTTTTCAACATCCTGCTCCAGATCCTGGACGACGGCCGCATAACTGACTCTCAGGGCCGCACGGTCGACTTCAAGAACACTATCATCATCCTCACCTCGAACCTCGGCAGCCAGTACCTGCTCGAAGGCATCGAGCCTGACGGCAGCATCTCCGCCTCCGCGCAGGAGGCCGTTATGAGAGAGCTTCACCGTTCGTTCCGTCCGGAGTTCCTGAACCGTCTCGACGAGATAATCATGTTCCGTCCGCTCACCCGCGAAAACCTCAACGGCATCATTGACATCATGGTCGAGTCTCTGCGCCGGCGTCTGGCAGACAAGGGCCTTAAGCTCATCATCACCGACGCCGCAAAGGCGCTCATCATTGACCGCGGCTTCGACCCGCTCTACGGCGCGAGACCTCTGCGCCGCTTCCTGCAGAGCAGTGTGGAAACGCTGATCGCCCGCCGCATCCTGTCCGGCGACGTCGCCGCCGCCTCCACTCTCACCGTGGACGTCGATAACGGCGAGCTTGTCTGCCGCTGATAAACTCTGACCAACCGCTCCCTCCGCAAAAACAGGACCCGGTTTATTTCCGGGTCCTGTTCATTTTTCAAAAAAGCCCACAGGGGCTTTTTCTGCGCTTCAGCCGCTGTACCCGGTCCCCGTATCGGGTAAGCTGTGCATTCTGCCTCCCGTCGTGTCCGTACTGTCTTTTTCTTCGCGTCTGTCTTGTCACAATCCACAATTTACACCCCGGATTTTGTTCATTGCTCCAAACTTGAATTCTGCTCTCCATCCCGCTGTTGACTTTGCTGTCCGGGATTGTTATTATTTAACTGCGGGGTACTGGAAACGTTACCGGTATCGTTACCGGTAACGTTTTCTGTAAGATTTTGATGCAGCTGGCGGGGTGTTGTCGAACCGTGACCATAAAGGATATCGCGAGGCGCTGCGGTGTGAGTGTAAGTACCGTTTCGCGCGTGCTGAATAACCGGCCGGACGTGAGTGATACGGTCCGCCGCCGGGTACTCTCCGTTGTCGAAAATGAGGGATACATTCCCAACAACAGCGCGCGTGACCTTGTCCGCGCCCAGTCTGATTCTATCGGCGTCGTCGTGCGCGGTATGGGCAATCTTTTCTTCTCCGACCTGCTTAAAACCATTTCCCGTGAGATCGACCGCGGCGGATACAATATGGTTCTCCGCTTTATTGATTCCGACGCCGACGAGGTCAAGACCGGCGCCATTCTCGAACGCGAGAAGAAGCTGCGCGGCCTGCTCTTTCTCGGCGGCAGGTATGACTATACGCCGTCCGAGCTTTCGCTTATCGGCGTGCCGTATGTCTGCTGCTCCTACGCCAATTCCTTCGGTTCCCTGCGTGAGGACGAATATTCCTCCGTTACCATTGACGACCACGCCGCCGCCTACCGGGCCGTTGAAAAGCTTATCAGGCTCGGCCACCGCCGCATCGCCATACTGCTTCCGAGCTGCAACGACCGTTCGGTAAGCGAGCTGCGATATAACGGATACCGCGCCGCGCTCCGCGATTACGGCCTTGAATTTGACTCTTTGCTGATGGCCGAAACCGGCGGCTGTTTTGAGATGCCCGAGAGCTATGCCGGTATGTGCGTCATCATCGACCGCGGTGTTGATTTTTCCGCCGTGTTCACTCTGTCGGATACCATGGCTATCGCCGCCATGAAGGCGCTGGAGGACCGCGGCAGGCATGTCCCGGACGATTGCTCCGTCATCGCGATCGACGGGCTCGCCGTCTCCGAATATGTCACTCCTACACTCACCACGCTCATACAGCCTGCCGAGGAGATGGGGCGCGAATCGGTCCGCATCCTGCTCGATATCCTCGACGGCCACGGTCAGAACCGCCACCTGCGTCTCAAAGCCAGCGTACGCGAGGGCGGCTCCGTCAGACAAATCTGATTTTCCGGCCCCTGTGCCTGAAGATAAAACCTCTCTCAGAGGAGATTTCCACAAAAAATTTTTTAAAGGAGAACGCACAAATGAAAAAGATCATAGCACTTGTTCTGTGCCTGGTTATGGTTTTCGCCCTTTGCGCATGCGGCGAGAGCAATACCACCACAACCGCCCCTGCAGCCGGCTCTGCTACCGAGGCTCCCGCAGATGAGCCCGCGGCCGCCGGTTCCGTTTACTACCTCAACTTCAAGCCTGAGCAGGACCAGCAGTGGCAGGACCTTGCAAAGTCCTACACTGAGCAGACCGGCGTTCCCGTGACCGTCGTCACCGCCGCGTCCGGCACCTACGAAGAGACTCTCGCTGCCGAAATGGCAAAGAGCGAGGCTCCCACTCTGTTCCAGGTCAACGGCCCTGTCGGCCTGGCCAACTGGAAGGATTACTGCTACGACCTCAGCGGCACTCCCCTCTACGGTGAGCTGACCAACGACTCCTTCGCTCTCAAGGACGGCGATCAGGTTCTCGGTATTGCATACGTTATCGAGTCCTACGGCATCATTGCCAACAAGACTCTGCTTGAGAAGGCCGGCCACAGCATCGACGAGATCAACTCTTTCGAGACTCTGAAGGCCGTTGTCGAGGATATCACCGCCCGCAAGGACGAGCTCGGCTTCTCCGCTTTCACCTCTGCCGGTATGGACGGCTCCTCCGACTGGCGCTTCAAGACCCACCTTGCCAACCTGCCCATCTACTTTGAGTACAAAGAGGACGGCATCTCCAGCACTCCCGCTATAAAGGGCACCTACCTTGACAACTACAAGGCCATCTGGGATCTCTACATCAACAACGCCACCTGCGATCCCAAGGAGCTCTCCGGCAAGACCGGCTCCGATGCCGAGAACGAAATGCTCAACGGCGAGGCTGTTTTCTTCCAGAACGGTTCCTGGGAGTACGGCGCGCTGTCTGCCAAGCTCTCCGATGACGACATGGTCATGATCCCCATCTACATCGGCGTAGGCGATGAGCCCAACCAGGGCCTGTGCACCGGTACAGAGAACTTCTGGTGCGTCAACAAGGATGCCGGTGAGGAGAACGTTCAGGCCACTCTCGACTTCCTCTACTGGTGCGTCACCTCCGAAGAGGGCACCAATGCTCTTGCCAACGACATGGGCTTCGTTATCCCCTTCAAGAATGCTGTCGAGTCCAGCAACCTCTTTGTAAAGCAGGATGCTGCTTACACTGCGGAGGGCAAGACCCCCGTTTCGTGGAACTTCACCACCATGCCTTCTGAAGAGTGGAAGAACGGCGTCGGCTCCGCTCTGACCGCCTATGCTGCCGGTACCGGCGACTGGGATGCTGTTGTTACCGCGTTTGTTGACGGCTGGGCCACCGAGTATCAGCTCGTCAACGGCTGATAATACAGCCCGTATACATCTGTTAACTTGGTAAACAGACCCGGGTGGGCCTCCCGCCCTCCCGGGTCTCTCTTATGTCTTAGCCGTACGCCGCCGGAAGCGGCGCAGGGCTTATATATAAGAAAATCTGAGACGGAGGAGAGAATCTTGCAGAAAAACATAAAGAGATTGTGGCCGCTTTTTTTGTTGCCTACATTTGCGGCCTTCGTGATTGGTTTTATTATTCCCTTTATACAGGGCGTGTATCTTTCGTTCTGTAAATTTCAGACAGTCAACAAGGCGACCTTTGTCGGTCTTTCAAACTACGTAAAAGCCTTTGCCGACACGCAGTTCAGCCACGCCTTCTGGTTTACGGTCAGATTCACCGTCGTCTCGACTCTGCTTATAAACATCCTCGCCCTGATCATTGCTCTGTTCCTGACCCGCGGCATAAAGGGTACGAATCTTTTCCGCACAGTCTTCTTCATGCCCAACCTTATCGGCGGCATTGTTCTCGGCTACATCTGGCAGATCCTCCTCAACTGCGTGCTTTCTCTCCTTGGTAAGCCGCTGCTTGCGCTGGATTCGACCTATGGCTACTGGGGCCTCATCATACTCATGTGCTGGCAGCAGATCGGTTATATGATGATTATCTACATCGCCGGCCTCCAGTCCATTCCCAACGACTATATGGAGGCCGCAAAGATCGACGGCGCTACCACATGGCAGACTCTCTGGCATGTCAAGCTCCCGAACCTCATGCCGTCCATCACGATCTGCTCCTTCCTTTCCCTGACCAATTCCTTCAAGCTGTTTGACCAGAACCTCGCCCTGACCGCCGGTGAGCCCGCGCATATGTCTGAAATGCTCGCGCTCAATATCTATAACACCTTCTATGTCCGCTCCGGAATCCAGTGGAAGGGTATCGGCCAGGCCAAAGCCGTGATCTTCTGTATAATCGTCGTGCTTATCTCGCTTATACAGCTCAAAGCTACCCGTTCCAAGGAGGTGCAGCAGTAATGGCTAAGAAAACCCGTACAGGCAACGCTGTCATAACCGGTATATTCGTTGTGTTCTGTCTGGCCTGGGTCTATCCCGTGGTCATGGTCGTGCTGAACTCCTTTAAGGTGGAGAGCGCCATCAGCACCAATACCGCTTTCGAGCTCCCCACGGCCGGGACTTTCGCCGGTCTTTCCAACTTTGCCGACGCTCTCTCCTCCAAGGGCTTTCTCTCCGCGTTCTGGTACAGCCTCGTCATAACGGTCACCTCCGTCGTGCTGATACTCATCTGCTGTTCCATGTGTGCCTGGTTCATCACCCGCGTGAACAACTGGGTGTCCAAGCTCTGTTATTTTCTCTTCGTCTTTTCCATGGTCGTACCCTTCCAGATGCTGATGTTTACTCTCTCCTCCATCTCGGACCGGCTTGGCCTGAATACGCCTTATAACATCTGCCTTATCTACCTCGGCTTCGGCGCGGGACTCGCCGTGTTCATGTTCTGCGGCTTTGTCAAGTCGATACCCATTGAGATAGAGGAAGCCGCCATGATAGACGGCTGCGGCCCTGTCCGCACCTTCTTCCTCGTTGTGCTTCCCATGCTTAAACCCACTGTTGTCTCAGTCGGTATTTTGGAGACCATGTGGCTCTGGAACGACTATCTGCTCCCCTACCTTGTCCTCGACCGCAAAAAGTACACCACTATCCCCATTCTTATCCAGTACTTCCGCGGGAGCTACGGTAAGGTCGAAATGGGTCCTATGATGGCCTGTATCGTTCTCACCATAATTCCTATCATAATCGTCTACATCGCTGGTCAGAAGCACATCATAAAAGGAGTCTCCGCCGGCGCAGTCAAGGGCTGATTCTCTCATACTTATAAAGCAGGTGATTTCCATGGACCGCAGCAGCGGAATCCTTATGCCCATGAGCGCCCTCCCCTCGAATTACGGCATCGGCACTATGGGCAAGTGTGCATATAAATTTGTCGACTTCCTTAAGGCCGCCGGTCAGAAGTACTGGCAGCTCCTCCCCCTTGGTCCTACGAGCTACGGCGACAGCCCCTACTCCTCTTTCTCGACCTTCGCCGGCAATCCGTATTTTATCGACCTCGATATGCTCGTGAAGGACGGACTGCTGAAAAGCTCCGAACTGAAGCGCTTCGACTGGGGCGGCGACCCCGCCCATGTCGAGTACGGCCGTATTTACGACAGCCGCTTTAAGGTGCTTCGCCTGGCCTACAGCCGCGGTGCCTCCGTGCTCGCCGCCGAGCTTGACCGCTTCCGTCGTGATAATGCCTCCTGGCTTGAAAACTACGCGCTGTATATGTCCCTCAAGGCGCACTTCGGCATGTCCGGTTGGACCGAATGGCCTGAGGAGGATATACGTCTGCATAAGCATGAGGCAGTTGAAAAATATACCGCGCTTCTCAGCGAAGACATAAGCTTCCACGTGTTTATCCAGTATCTCTTTTACAGGCAGTGGAACGCTCTGCGTGATTATGCCCATGAAAACGGTGTTAACTTTATCGGCGACATACCTATCTATGTTGCTCTTGATTCGGCCGATGTATGGAGCGAGCCGCACTTCTTCCAGCTTGATGAGAACAACGTACCGCTTGAGGTCGCCGGCGTGCCGCCCGACGCGTTTACCGATGAGGGGCAGCTCTGGGGCAATCCGCTCTATGACTGGGACGCTATGAGGGCTGACGGCTACGGCTGGTGGATACGCCGCATTGAAGGCGCGAGGAAACTCTATGATGTGATACGTATTGACCATTTCCGCGGCTTTGAAAGCTACTGGGCCGTCCCCTATGGAGAAGAGACCGCAAAGAACGGCCATTGGAAGCCCGGCCCTGGCATGGGTCTGGTCAGCGTGCTGATGTCGTGGTTCCATGACCTGAGCTTTATCGCCGAGGATCTTGGCTACGTCACTCCCGAGGTGCGAAAGCTCCTCTCCGATTCCGGCCTGCCCGGCATGAGAATACTCCAGTTCGCCTTTGACGCCCACGGCGAATCCGATTACCTTCCCCACCGCTGCTGTTCGAACAGCGTCTGCTATATAGGTACCCACGACAATGATACCGTTATGGGCTGGCTTTCCACAATGAGCGGGGACGACCGGAAGTTTGCCGAGCGCTACATGCACATCACGCCTGACGAGGGCTGGTGCTGGGGCATGATCCGCACCGGCATGTCTACGGTATCTGATCTGTTCGTGATGCAGATGCAGGACCTGCTGGAGCTTCCCGGCAGCTGCCGCGTTAACACCCCGGGTACCACCGGCTCAAACTGGCAGTGGCGCATGCTGCCCGGCGCGCTTGATAAAAAGCTTTCCAAAAGGCTCCGCGTCTATACGGAGACTTTTAGAAGGATATAACACATCCCTATCGCAACACCCCTATCGCAACATCCCTATTTCAAAACCATCGCACACCCTATTATCCCCATCCCCAGAAAGAGACCCCGGGAGCTATTTCCCGTGGTCTCTTTCTATATCCGCTGATATTTCACATTCATGATGTATTGCTCATCCTCTCCCCTCATCCGCTTCTTCCATAGACGCTCCTCTGCTCTCCGCGCACCCGCCTCTCCATGCGCCCTCTGCTATGCCCTGCGCACCACGCTTCCTCATACACTTTCCGCCACACCAGACATTTCGCCCGCCCTGTGCCGGATCCTCCGTTTCCGTCGCACCACTCTTCCCGCGCCTGCTCTTCAACTCCTGCGCTCTACGCTCTTCATTCCTTCCACCTCACTCTACTCTCCATGTCTGCCCTCTGCACCCTGTGCGCTGCCCTCCGCTCTGCGTATTCATTCGATCTCCGTGCATCGATCTCTTCCGTATTTCCTCTGACATTTCCCTCGCGGTTTCCCTTTTATGCCTAATCCGCACTGTCCTCCGTACTCTCCCATCCTGCGTATTCCTCCGCTCACCGTGCACCGGCGTCCTTCATGTGGCGGTCGCAGGCCCTCTCGGCCCCTTCTCCGGCACGTGCGGCGGTTCCGGCGGCTCCGGCGGTTCCGGCGGCTCGGGCGGCACCAATGCCATTCTGCAGGTCAGCAACACCAGCGGATGCTTGAGTAAATCCATCGCCTACGGGAAGGAACGCCCCATTCAGATCACCTGGTCCTCGCGGAGAGTGAGATGCCCACGGGCACCGCTGTCATGAAGGTCACGGTAAACGGCATGCCTGCTTCACCGCTCCCTATACGGTAAATGCGTCCCGTTGTACTGCTCTCCGTCCTCTTTTTTACCTGTGACCGCTTACGATGTTCAGGCCCCAACCTCCGCCCCGCCTCGCGGTTTCCCATTTATATTGACAAGACCACGGCTCACGTTGACAAGACCGCCGCTCACACATTTTTGCGCAAAAAAGGAACAGACGAAATATCGTCTGTTCCTTTTTATTTACTGCTTATCCGATCTGCGATCAGACGAGCTCGATGACTGCGACCTCTGCAGCATCGCCGCGGCGGGTACCGATGCGGGTGATGCGGGTGTAGCCGCCGTTGCGGTCGGCATACTTGGGCGCGATCTCATCGAAAACCTTCTTCGCCACGTCTTCGCGGGTGATGAAAGACAGAGCCTGACGGTACGCGTTCAGGTCCTTTGCCTTACCGAGGCTTATCATCTTCTCGGCGAGGGGTGCTATCTCCTTTGCGCGGGTAACGGTAGTCTCCATGCGGCCGAGGGCCAGGAAATCCGTGACCTGCTGGCGGAGCATTGCCATGCGCTGAGAGGTAGTCTTGCCGAGCTTTCTAGTTCCGGGCATAATTGCATTTCCTCCTTCTTGAGAGCTTACTGGTTGTCGTCACTGGCCAGAGACAAGCCCATCATAGTCAGCTTATGCTCGACTTCTTCAAGGGACTTGCGGCCCAGATTACGGACTTTAATCATCTCGTCCTGGGTCTTGTTTACCAGATCCTCAACAGTATTGATATTAGCACGCTTGAGGCAGTTGAAGCTTCTCACAGACAGGTCCAGCTCTTCGATGGTCATCTTGAGCATGGTGTCCGGCTCCTTCTCGACCTTCTCCACGACAGTAGAATTGCTGCCGATGGTGTCGGAAAGATTTGTGAAAAGCATGAAGTGGTCGCAAAGTATCTTTGCACCGAGAGACAGAGCATCTCTTGCCGTCATGGTCTTATCCGTCCAAACCTCGATAGTCAGCTTGTCGAAGTCCGTCTGGTTGCCCACACGGGTGTTTTCGACGGTGTAGTTGACCTTGAGCACCGGGGTGTAGATGGAGTCCACAGGGATGGTGCCGAGCGGCATCTGAGGATTCTTGTTCTTGTCCGCGGAGACATAACCTCTGCCGTGATCGAGAACGAGCTCCATATTCAGTGCGCCGTCGGGGCCGAGCGTGGCGATATGCTGCTCGGGATTGAGGATCTCGACGTCTGCGTCCGCCTTGATGTCGCCGGCCGTGACTTCGCACTCTCCGGCGGCTTCGATGTAGACGGTTTTCGCGCCCTCACTGTAGAGGCGTGCGATAATGCTCTTGACGTTGAGGACGATCTCGGTGACGTCCTCCTTAACGCCGGGGATGGTCGAGAATTCATGCTGAACTCCGGCTATCTTAATGCTCGTGCATGCGGTGCCGGGTAGCGACGAGAGAAGTACCCTGCGAAGAGAGTTACCAAGTGTTGTGCCGTAGCCGCGCTCCAGAGGCTCTATGACGTACTTGCCATAAGAGCTGTCTGCCGGAGTTTCGATGCACTCTATACGCGGCTTTTTAATTTCGATCATATAGTTATATAACCCTCCTTTTAAGTTGTGCGCCACGACTGGCGCTTGCGGTGAATCAGCTTACCAATTTGAGGGTGTCTTTATTACTTGGAGTACAACTCGACGATAAGATGCTCTTCGATGGGCATATCGATGTCATCGCGTGCGGGAACTGCAACTATCTTTGCCGTCATATTGTTTTTGTCATACTCGATCCACTTCGGTGCGGCACGGAAAGCATTGTCCTCAATGTTTTCTTTTACCTTCTGCATGGACTTGCCCTTCTCGGTGAGGGAAATGACCATACCGGGCTTGACCTGGAAGCTGGGGATGTTGACCTTGCGGCCGTTAACGGTGATATGGCCGTGGTTTACCAACTGGCGGGCCTCGCGGCGGGTCATGGCAAATCCGAGTCTGAACACGACGTTGTCAAGGCGCTGCTCGAGGATAGCCAGGAGGTTTTCACCGGTGATGCCGGGCATTTTCTCAGCCCTCTCATAGTAGAGGCGGAACTGCTTCTCCAGCACGCCATAGATGAACTTGACCTTCTGCTTCTCATTGAGCTGCATACCGTACTCGCTCTGCTTTTTGCGGACCTGAGCTTTGGGATTGCGGATGGTTTCGATCTTGCTCTTACCGGTGTATCCCAGGGAGGCGGGAGTTACGCCCAGAGCCTTTGCACGCTTTACAATGGGCTGTGTATTCTTTGCCATTATCAGTACCCTCCTTCAATTAGACACGACGACGTTTCGGAGGACGGCAGCCATTGTGAGGAATGGGGGTAACGTCCTTGATCATCGTCACTTCGAGACCTGCGGTCTGGAGGGCGCGGATAGCGGCCTCACGGCCCGAACCGGGACCCTTAACAAATACTTCGACGGTCTTCAGGCCGTGCTCCATGGCTGCCTTAGCGGCAGTCTCGGCTGCGGTCTGAGCAGCGAAGGGGGTAGATTTCTTGCTTCCGCGGAAGCCGAGGCCGCCGGCGGAGGCCCAGGAGATAGCGTTGCCCTGGGTATCGGTGATGGTCACCATGGTGTTGTTGAAGGAAGAGCTGATATGAACCTGGCCTTTTTCAATGTTCTTACGCTCTCTTCTGCGAGTTCTGACTTTCTTCTTAGCGCTTGCCTGTGTTGCCATAATTCATATCCCTCCTTACTTCTTCTTATTTGCGATGGTGCGTTTCGGACCCTTGCGGGTACGTGCGTTGGTCTTACTTCTCTGTCCGCGAACGGGCAGGCCGCGGCGATGACGCATACCACGGTAGCAGCCGATCTCAGTCAGACGCTTGATGTCAAGCGCGGTCTGACGGCGGAGGTCGCCTTCCACGATGTAGTGGTGGTCGATGCACTCACGCAGCTTGGCTTCTTCCTCGTCGGTGAGGTCCTTAACTCTGGTGTCGGGGTTGATTCCGGTCATTTCCAGAATCTTCTTTGCGCTGGTTCTGCCGATACCGTAGACATAGGTGAGACCGATTTCAATTCTCTTGTCCTTGGGCAGGTCAACGCCGGCTATACGTGCCATATTATACGATCATCCTTTCGATAATTGTTTTCCGCATTGTCGATGCGGGGACTTATTCCCGCCGGAGGGAGTCCCCGGATCCATGCGGGATTTTTATAAGGACAGGCTGGGGCAGACTTGCGTGCACGGCGCGCAGTATCATACCCACCTTGTCGCTGAGATTAATACGGGGCGCACGCCCCCGTCTGCGGATTAACCCTGGCGCTGCTTATGCTTGGGGTTCTCGCAGATAACCATGACTTTACCCTTGCGTTTGATTATCTTGCACTTTTCGCACATGGGCTTCACGGAAGGTCTGACTTTCATATGATTACCTCCTACTTGCTTCTCCACACGATGCGGCCGCGTGTGACGTCATAGGGAGACATCTGCACTGTGACCTTGTCGCCGGGAAGGATCCTGATAAAGTTCATCCGGAGCTTTCCGGAAATATGCGCCAGAATGATGTGGCCTTTGCCGATATCCACCTGGAACATAGTGTTGGGCAGGGATTCTACGACCGTGCCCTCGAGTTCTATTACATCGTCTTTTGCCAAAGTAAATTCCTCCAAAGTCGGCGTTAAAGCCAAAGATCGTCTGCCATCGTGAGTATCTCTGCCTCGCCGTCGGTTATGAGGATGGAGTTCTCGTAGTGGGCGGCAAGCGTGCCGTCCGTGGGAACGACCGTCCATCCGTTGGCAAGGGTCCTGACCTCCGGGCTTCCGATAATAACCATCGGCTCGACCGCAATGGTCATGCCTCTCACGAGACGGGGATTCGCTCTGTGCGACATCCGTTCGGGCCTGTAGTTCGGGACCTCGGGAGCTTCGTGCATCTGACGGCCCACGCCGTGACCCACGTACTCTCTGACAACGCTGTAGCCGTGGCTCTCAACGTAATCCTGTATGGCCCCGCCTATATCGGATATCCGATAGCCCTCTTTTGCGAACTTGATGCCCTCGAAGAAGCTCTGCCTTGTGACCTCGATGAGCTTTCTGGCCTCATCGCTGATCTCTCCGCAGGCATAGGTCCCTGCGCAGTCGCCTACAAACCCCTCGTAGGTTGCGCCCACATCCACGGAGACGATGTCTCCGTTATGGATGCGTTTCTTTCCCGGAATACCGTGTATAACTTCCTCGTTTACCGAGATGCAGGTACTCGCGGGAAATCCGCCGTAACCCAGGAAGGTCGGCTTTGCACCGGACTTGATGATGAACTCATGCACATACTTGTCTATCTGCTTTGTGCTCACGCCGTCGGCCACTGCCTGACGGGCAATGCTTCTTGCCCCGGCAGTGATCCTTCCGGCCTGACGCATCAGCTCGATCTCGGACTTGGACTTAATATATATGGTATCGGACATATTATCAGAGCCCCAGAGTCTTCCTGATCGCTGCTGTTGTATCGCTGATAGTGGGCTGATTGTCCACGCTCCGGAGCTTTCCGCGCTGTGCGTAGAAATCCTTGAGTGGCTCGGTCTCCCTGTGGTAGGTCTCGAGACGGGCCCTGACGGTCTCGGGAGCGTCATCCGCGCGGATGGTGAGCTCGCCGCCGCAGGCGTCGCATATGCCTTCCACCTTGGGAGGGTTGTTTTCTATGTGGAAAGTCTGGCTGCATTCCTTGCATGTTCTGCGTCCCGACATGCGGTGTATGATCTCCTCGTCGCTTATCTCTATGGACAGCGCGCAGTCAACACCTATGCCCATGTCCTCCATGGTCTGAGCCTGGGGGATGGTGCGCGGCACACCGTCAAGGATGTAGCCGTTGACGCAGTCGGGCTCCGCCAGCCTTTCGCGAATGATGCCGATAATGACCTCGTCCGGGACCAGCTTGCCTGACTCCACATAACTCTTGGCTTTCAGGCCCACCTCCGTGCCGGCCTTCATGGCGGCGCGGAGGATATTGCCTGTGGAAATCGTCGGGATATTCAGCTCGCGGCTGAGTATCTCTGCCTGAGTACCTTTACCTGCGCCGGGGGCGCCCAATAGTACAAGTCTCATAAGCTCTCTCCTGTCATCAATCAAGGAAGCCTTTGTAGTTGCGCATGAGCATCTGGGCCTCAAGGGCGCGGACGGTCTCAAGTGCAACACCTACGACGATTATTATCGAGGTGCCGCCGAGGGAAATACCGGTAAGGCTCGGAGCCTGGGTGAAGTGAGCGACGATGATAGGCACAACAGCGATAATGCTCAGGTAGAGTGCGCCGAACAGAGTGATCTTGTTCAGGACCTTCTGGATGAACTCGCTGGTCGGCTTGCCGGGACGGAAGCCGGGGATGTATCCGCCGTTCTTCTTCAGGTTGTTGGCGACCTCGATGGGGTTGAACTGAATGGTGGAATAGAAATATGCGAAGAAGATTATAAGCAGGAAATATACAATCGCGTAAGGAATGGATTCGGTACCAAACCAGGTGCTGACCCAGCCGTCCGTCTTTCCGGTGAAGGCCGCGATGGTCGCGGGGACGGAAGCGATGGACTGAGCGAAGATGATAGGCATGACGCCGGACATGTTCACCTTCATGGGGAGGTGAGTGCTCTGGCCGCCGTACATCTTGCGTCCGACAACTCTCTTAGCGTACTGCACGGGGATCCTGCGCTCTGCGTCGTTGACGTAAACGATCAGGACAATGATTGCAAATGCGCCGACGAACACGAGCAGAGCGGCCCACCACTGCAGAGCGCCGGTAGCGATATTACGGATACTGGTAATAATGCTGGTCGGCAGTCTGGAGACGATGCTGGCAAAGAGGATTATCGAAATACCGTTGCCGATGCCGTGCTCGGTGATCGGTTCACCCAGCCACATGATAAGCGCGGAACCGGAAGTGAAGGTCAGGACGATGACAACTGCAGCCCAGAAGCTGGTCTGAGCCTCCGCGGTCAGGAAGTAGTTGTTCCTGATAAGCATGTAGTAGCCAAAGCCCTGGAGCAGGCCGATACCGACAGTGGCGTAGCGTGTGATGGAAGCGATCTTCTTTCTGCCTTCCTCGCCCTCTTCCTTGCTCATTCTCTCCAGTGCCGGGATTGCAATGCACAGCAGCTGGATAATAATGGAAGCGTTGATGTAAGGCTGGATGGACAGTGCAAAGATGGTGGCTGTCGAAAGCGCGCCGCCGGACATGACGTCCAGCAGACCGAGAACTGTAGCCTGTCTGGTGGAGAAGTACAGCTGCAGCGCTTCAACCTGTATATAAGGAACAGGGATGGCATTGCCAAGACGATAAAGCAAAACGATGACCAGAGTGAAGAGGATCTTTTTTCTGAGATCTTCTATCTTCCATGCGTTGCGTAATGTCTGAAGCACTTAGACCACCTCTGCCTTTCCGCCGGCCGCCTCGATCTTCTTTTTTGCGGTTTCGGAGAAAGCAGCAGCTTTGACTGTCAGCTTCTTGGTGACCTCGCCGTTTCCAAGGAACTTAACACCGTACTTGCACTTGGAGATGATTCCGGCGTCCAGGATTGCCTGCACGTCGACGACTGCACCGTCCTCGAACTTGTTGAGAACGGAAACATTAAGGCCGTCCAGAGGCTTTGCGAAGATGTTGTTGAAGCCTCTCTTGGGGATACGGCGTGCCAGGGGCATCTGGCCGCCTTCGAAGCCTATGCGGACGCCGCCGCCGCTGCGGGCCTTCTGGCCCTTGTGGCCGCGGCCTGCGGTCTTGCCGTTACCGGTGGCGTGGCCTCTGCCCTTGCGCTTGTCAACATGGGTGGAGCCGGCTACGGGAGAAAGTTCGTGAATATACATTCTCTTGCCCTCCTTATTCTTCTGTTACCTTGACAAGATAGCCGATCTGGGCGAGCTTGCCGCGGGTCTGGGGGTTGTCGGGCTGTACGGTCTCGTTGCCGATCTTGTGCAGACCGAGGGAGTAAGCAGTCGCGATGTGCTTATCGTGTCTGCCGTTGAGGCTCTTGACGAGCTTTATCTTAAGATTTGCCATGTTTCGCCCTCCTTAACCCTGAATCTCTTCAGGAGTCTTGCCTCTGACGGCTGCAACCTGAGCTGCATTGCGCAGGGACTTGAGGCCTTCCATGGTAGCTGCTACCACGTTTGCGGGGTTGTTGGTGCGCAGGCACTTGGTACGGATGTTCTTGATGCCGGCAGCTTCAACAACTGCACGGACAGCGCCGCCGGCAATAACGCCGGTGCCTTCGGGTGCGGGCTTGAGCAGGACGCGGCCTGCGCCGAACTCGCCGATGACCTCGTGAGGTATCGTGGTGCCCTGCAGGGTGACGTTGCAGATGTTCTTCTTTGCATCCTCGAGGCCCTTGCGGATAGCCTCGGAGACTTCGTTTGCCTTGCCCATGCCGAAGCCGACACGGCCCTTGCCGTCGCCGACTACGCACAGAGCGGAGAACTTTGCCACGCGGCCGCCCTTAACGGTCTTGCTGACGCGGTTGAGGGAAACTACCTTCTCGATGAACTCGGAGGGAGCCTCGTCTTTACGACGGTCTCTTCTGTCATTATTGTATGCCATATCGTTTCTTCCCTCCTTAGAACTTCAGGCCGCCCTCGCGGGCGCCCTCTGCCAGAGCCTGCACACGGCCGTGATAGATATAGCCGCCGCGGTCGAACACTACGTTTTCGATGCCCTTCTTCAGAGCACGCTCAGCGATAGCTGCGCCGACCTTCTTTGCGGCCTCTATATTGCTGCCGTTGCCTTCAAAGCCCTTCTCAACGCTGGAGGCAGCCACGAGGGTGTTGCCTGCGACGTCGTCGATGATCTGGGCATAAATGTGGTTTTCGCTGCGGAATACGCTCAGGCGGGGTCTCTCAGCGGTGCCGGAGATCTTGCCGCGTACTCTGTTGTGGCGCTTGATGCGCTGTCCTCTTGTATCGGGTCTTTTAATCATTCAGGCACACCTCCGTTTACTTAGCACCGGTCTTGCCTTCTTTGCGGCGGATGACTTCGTAGTCGTACTTGATGCCCTTGCCCTTGTAGGGTTCGGGAGGTCTCTTGCCACGAACTTCTGCTGCAAACTGGCCGACCTTCTGCTTGTCGATACCCTTGATGACAACATGGTTTGCATCGGGAACGTCGATCTGGATGTCCTCGTTCTCGGGGACGATGACCTGATGAGAGTAGCCGATGTTGAGGACCAGGTTCTTTCCTTCCTTGCTTGCACGGTAGCCGACGCCGTTGATCTCAAGCTTCTTCTCGAAGCCGCTGGTAACGCCGGTGACCATGTTGTTGAGCAGGGATCTGGTCAGCCCGTGGAGGGAACGGTT
>JAQXKZ010000044.1 GCA_029010715.1 Clostridiales bacterium | reverse complement strand
CACAATGGAAAAGTTGAGCGCAGCCACCGGAAAGACAATGAGGAATTCTACGCATCCCACACGTTCTTTTCCTTTCAGGACTTTAAAACCCAGCTGGCCAGAAGACAACGTCAATACAACAACTTCCCGATGAGACCCCTTTCCTGGCGCTCTCCTTTGCAGGTCCTCTCCGCTTTCCCGTATGTGTAACACATCATTGACAAACCTACACCTGTCGAACGTTCGCCATTGACAGCCCATTGACAGCTTCGATTTGTGATGGTATGCTTTACTAAATTTAACTTCGGTTAGAGACGGCACATTTTATTCAGTGTGCCGCTTTTGATGGATAATACTAACGGCGAATTTACCAAACAACAGAGAGGTGCAGTCATATGAAATATGAATCGGCTTATTTCTGCGGTTATGCCAAGCTTCCTTCCGCGCTTCCGACAACCACGACAAACAGCGCTATGACGCTCGGTCTGGAAATCGAGCTTGAGACCGGCAGGATCCTCGACGCCTCGATCACTCTCCTGTCAAATCTGGCGCTGTCCATGGTCAGGAGCTATGTAGTCGGGAAAAACATAGTGCAGGATTTTGACTCCATGACCGAGGAAATAACCTACCGGCATCAGGGCGTGGCCGCAAAGCCCCTTGTGAAGGCGCTCGGGGATATCCACCGAAATTACATTGAGTATATGGAAAAGAACGGCGATTATCTCCGCTCTGTGTGAGAATTTGAGAAAAACAAAGATAATTAAATAACTAACATATATACATTTTGTCGTTTTTAACAGAACAGAGACGATTATTTCTTGCAAATGGCTGATTTTATTTTTACCGCTTGACTATGAAGATTTGCCTGTGATAATATGCAACTGCTGAAAGGGTTCCGCCACATTCAATGTCGGCCTTTCCCTGCAATAGTTGCGTGAGTGTCTGCGCCCCAAGTCCCCGGGGTGAAATCGACTATCATGAGCCAACTACATTTTATTATGTAGTTGGCTCTTTTTTTATTTTCCTGTTGATCCTGCCGAAGGCATTCGGGAAAGCCGGCTCCCGGACGGACTTTCGGTTCGGAATAAAAACAAATTTTCAACAAAGAGTAAAAAGAGGAGTGTAAATCGTGAGTAAACAACAGAAAAATAAGCTGATCGTCGCAGCTGTTCTGACTGTACTCTGCGCACTGCTGGCCTTTATTCCGTTCAACGGTCTTGAAGGTCAGGGCAAGGGCGTGTTTATCGTCTTCATATGGGCAATTCTCATGTGGATCGTGCGTCCTATTCCCGAGTATCTGGTCGGCGTTCTGGCTGCCGCTATCATGGCAATATTCTTCGGCATGAAAGCGAACGTTGTTGCCGGCTTCTCCACCTCCGGATGGTGGCTCTGCCTTTGGGCCGGCTTCATCGGATCCGTCATTAAATTCTCCGGTCTGGGCGAGCGTGTTGCATACTGGATTCTTGTCAAGCTGACCAAGAGTGAGCTGAGCGCAAACTATGCAACCAGCCTTGCGAATACCGTTCTTTCCCTTATGATTCCCTCCAACACGGCACGCGGCGCCGTCATGAGCCCGATCTGTGATAACATCTGCGAAGGTATGGGCTATAAGCGCGGCGAGCACAAGGGCGACGCAGCCATCATGCTCTCCAACCTTTACACCAACACCACCAACACATGGCTGTTCTACACCGCTGTCGGCGCCAACGCAATAGGTATGGCACTGGTCGAAGAGATGACCGGTCAGTCCATCTCCTGGATCGGCTGGCTCAAGGCCACCTGCATTCCCGCCGGCATCATCGTTCTTCTCATCCCCCTGATCACCAACTTCCTCTACGGCGCAAAGAAGGGCGAGAAGCGCGACATTGACATTGAGTTTGCCAGGAAAAAGCTCGAAGCTATGGGTCCCCTCTCCGTCAAGGAAAAGAAGGCCGCCATATACTTCGTCCTGACTCTGCTCGCATTCTGCACCAACGGTATCCACCACATTGCTCCCGACTATGTCGTCTTTGTCACCATCTTCCTGATGCTCTGCCCCGGCATAGGCGTCTGCTCCTTCAAGGATGTCGGCCCCAACTTCGCATGGCCCGCATTTATCCAGCTCGGCTTTGCGATGTCCATGGCTACCTGTGTTAACAAGACCGGCGGTTTCCAGTGGCT
Organism: Clostridiales bacterium; assembly: GCA_029010715.1. Classification (GTDB taxonomy): domain Bacteria; phylum Bacillota; class Clostridia; order Oscillospirales; family Oscillospiraceae; genus Limivicinus. The sequence goes on along the minus strand of JAQXKZ010000044.1, from coordinate 8,646 downwards.
CGTCGACGCCATGTTCACCACCAACCCCGTTTTCACTTCCATGGATCCCACTCTGTTCATCACCATCTGGCTCTCCTTCGTCGTCATCAGCCACATCATTTTCGCCGGCATGAACGCGATGGAAGCCGTTCTGGTCCCCGTCAGCATGACGATGGCCGTGGCTCTGGGCTTCGATGTTTACACCATGGGTCTGCTGACCGTTATGGCTATCGCCCCGAGCGCGAACTTCCTGCCCTTCAACAGCGCTCCGAACCTTGTCTACGCTTCCACCGACAGATTCTCCACCGTTCAGCAGCTTAAGGGCGCAATCATCATTGCCGTACTTGTTATCATCGGCTTCATATTCCTCGTGAATATCTGGTTCCCGGTCATAGGCATCCTCTGATAGGGGCAGTCCGTACAGGGAGGGTTTAAAATCAACAATCGCAGAAAATTTTCCCTGTTCCTTGGTCCCGCGCTGTTTTTACTGACCACTATTCCCTTTGCCGGGCTGGACCTGAAGGTCCGCCTGGCATTGGGTACCGTACTGTGGATGGGCATATGGTGGGTCATGATGCCGGTGGCCCCGGCTATCACCGCCTTTATCCCCGTCGCCGTCAACGCGCTGTTCTCCCTGACGCCGATGTCCAATGTCATCAGCTGTTATTCGGCAGAACTGGTGTTTTTGCTCGCAGGCTCGGATCTAATCACTATGGTCTGGAACAAAACCGGCGTTGACAAGCGGATCGCCGCAAAGACGCTCAGTCTGGTAGGCACCTCGGTCAAGCAGCAGGTCCTCGTCTGGTTCCTGCTTGCGACCTTAATGTCCGCCATACTTCCCAATGCGGTCATCGCCACAGTCCTCTGCTCTATTGCGATGTCGATGCTCCGCTTTGCGGGAGAGGGCGACGTGAAGTCGAGCCGGGTCACTCCGCTCGTGCTGCTGGCTATCGTATGGGGTGCCAACAACGGCGGCATGCTGACGCCTCTCGGCGGCGCCATGAACCTCATAACGGTCTCATACATCGAGGAGCTTGTTCAGGGTGAGCTTCTCTACAGCGACTGGACAGTCCGTATGCTCCCGTTCGGACTCGCCGTAACCGTTGTCACCGCTGCATTTCTCATGTTTATGGACTGCGGCAGGAAGTCGCTGGATGGTTCCAAGGAATACTTCAGGGAACTCTATAACGGTCTGCCAAAGATGGGCCGGGCCGGAATGTTCTCTCTTATCGCGTTTATTCTGGCCACTCTGCTGTCCTTCACGAGGCAGCTGTATCAGGCCTGGATTCCGGGACTCAAACCCGGCTATATATTCTTCATTTTCGGTATGCTCATGTTCCTGCTCAGGGACGATGACAATGAACCCGTCATCACCTGGGAACAGGCTGAGGCGGATCTCATGTGGGGTCTGTTCTTCCTGTTTGCCGGCGGTACGGCCCTCGGCGCCATCGTCAACGGCAGCGGCGCAGCCGAAGCTTTCGCGGCGCTTATCTCCCGGATCAGCTTCAGCAGCGAATTCATACTCATACTGATTCTGGTCACATTGAATGTCATTCTGTCTGACGTCATCAACAATACCTCGTGCGCGGCTGTGACCATCCCGATCGTTATTGGCATCGTGCAGGGGCTCAGGCTCCCCGTAATGCCGTATCTCTGGATTGCCACGGCTTCCTACAATATATCCTATACGCTGCCCACTTCGATCAGAGCCATTCCTGTTGGCTACGGGCTTGAGCCGGAATACATGTTCAGACGCGGTCTGCTCATAACGGCGGTCCAGATACTGCTGGTCAGCACCATAGGATGGCTGTGCATTCGGTTCTGGCCTGCTTTCGGCGTTCTGTCCGCCTGACGCTCCCGAACCGTGCAGCAGACGAATACAGCTGTGCATATATTGGCCTTGCGGGTTTTCCCCCGCCGGACGGTATATATATGTATCCGGCAAGATAGACCTCCGCTCCTCCAACGCGGCGGCAGGCTCTGTTTTGCCGGTCTTTTTATTTTGTTTTTAGAATTTTTTGTAGAACAAGAGGTTTAGCTTATGAAAGTAAAGAAACTGAGCAACAGCGGCGTAAAGCTCATGCAGGGCAATGAAGCCTGTGCAGCCGGAGCTCTGGCCGCAGACTGCAAATTCATGGCCGGTTATCCCATAACCCCTGCCACGGAGATCCCCGAGTATCTGTCCAGCAGCATGTTCGCCGCAGACGGCGTGTTCATGCAGATGGAGGATGAGCTCGCGTCCATCAACGCCGTTATCGGCGCAAGCTGGGGCGGCGCCAGAGCAATGACCGCCACCTCCGGACCGGGCTTCACGCTTATGCAGGAAGCACTCGGCTACGCTGCCGTTACCGAGACCCCGCTCGTCGTCATCAACGTCATGCGCGGCGGCCCCGCTACCGGCCAGCCTACCTGCACCTCTCAGGACGCAGTCATGCAGGCACGCTACGGCGGCCACGGCGACTATGAGATAATCGCCCTGACCCCCTCCTCCGTACAGGAAGCCTTTGACTTTACGGTCCGCGCTTTCAACCTTGCCGACAAGTACAGAGTCCCCGTGCTCGTGCTGTCCGACGAGACCGTAGGCCATACCCGTGAAAAGCTCGTCATTCCCGAGACCGTCGAGATATTCGACGACAAGTATGAAGGCGTATGCACCGAGTACTTCAAGCCCGACGAAAACGGCATTCCTCCCCGCCTCCACTTCTTTGAAGGCCACAACGTCCTGGTCGACGGCCAGCTGCATGACGAACGCGGCATCCGTGCCGGCACCGACCCCAAGGTCTGCGCCGCAGCTATCCGCCGTTACTGCAGTAAGATCCTCGACAACATTGACGACATCACCTCCGTTGAGGAGTTCTTCCTTGACGACGCGGATACCGTCGTCGTCGCCTACGGCTCCGTCAGCCGCAGCGCTCTGTCCGCCGTCCGCCGTGCAAGAAACGGCGGCATGAAGGTCGGTATGCTCAAGCTCAACACCGTATGGCCTGTACCCGAGAAGGAGATCCGCAAGGCCTGCGCCAATGCCAGGCGCGTCATCGTCCCGGAGATGAACGTCGGCGACTACATGCGCGAGGTACAGCGCATAGCGGGCTACGACAAGGTCGAGGGCTTCAGTTCCATCGGCGGTGTGTTCCCCGCCCCCAAGGCTATATACGAGAAGATAGTTGAGGTGAAATAATATGAACAGTATTGCAGAAAAATACATCCGTAAGGAAGCCCTTCCTTTCATATTCTGTCCCGGCTGCGGCCACGGCATAGTTGTCAACAGCTTCCTCCGCGTAATTGACAAGCTCGGCATCAAGGAAAACGAGATGGGTCTGGTCAGCGGTATCGGCTGCTCCTCCTGGAGCCCCGTGTACATGAAGTTTGACTGCCTGCACACTCTCCACGGCCGCGCCCTCGCACAGGCCGAAGGCCTCAAGGCTGTCAACCCCGACAAGAAGGTCGTCGTATTCTCCGGCGACGGCGACTGCGCCGGTATCGGCGGCAACCACCTGATCCATGCGGCGAAGCGCAATGTTGATATGACCGTTATAATGATGAGCAACTACATATACGGCATGACCGGCGGTCAGCGCGCTCCCACTACTCCCTACGGCGCTACCACCAAGACTTCCCCCCTCGGCAACGAGGAGCATCCCTTCGACATGTACAAGCTGGTCACCGGCGCCGGCGCCACCTACTACGCCAGAGCAAGCGTCACCCACCCCATCCAGCTCGACAAGGCCATAGAAGAAGGCATCAGGCACAAGGGCTTCTCCTTCATCGAAGTCCTCTCTCCCTGCCCCACCACCGCAGGCCGCAACATATTCAACTTCAAAACTCCCGCCGAGATGTATGACTGGTACGAGGAGCAGGTCGCCGTTCTCAAGCCGGGCGAGACCGAAGCTCCCGACGGCAGGATCGGCCTCGGCATCCTCTACGTTGACAACAAAAAAGAGGAGCTGTGCGATGTACAGTCAGAGAAGAAGGAGGTCGCAAAGAAATGAAGATCACTATAGACCAGCAGTGGTGCAAGGGCTGTGCCCTTTGCGTGCGCGCCTGCAGGAAAGGCGTGCTGGAGATAGGCCACGAGCGCAGCAAGGGCGGTTATCTCATGCCGTACGCCAGGAACCCCGAGGCCTGCATAGGCTGCAGGATGTGCGAACGCACCTGCCCTGATGTCTGCATCAGCGTCAGCAAGGAATAAGGAGGGTGAGCATTTATGCGTAAAGATTTCAGATTCGGCGGCTCCGGCGGTCAGGGAGTTATATCCATGGCCGTGCTGCTCGCAAACGCTTATGGCGTACAGCATACTTACGAGGTAGCGCAGACCCAGAGCTACGGCCCCGCGGCCCGCGGCGGCGCCTGCAAGGCGGAGCTTGTCATCTCCGACGAGAAGATCGACTACGTCAAGGCCGATGAGCTCGACTGCTTTGTCGCTTTCAACAAGCCCAGCTTTGACAAGTTCAAGGGCGATATCAACCCGAACACCCGAGTTTTTGTTGACAGCACCTTTGTTACGGAGGATGATGTAAAGGACTGCGGCGCGAAGGAGATATACATGTTCCCCGCCACTCAGTACGCCGAGGAGAACTTCCGCGTCGTCTGCACCAACATCGTCATGATGGGCTTCTTCGTAGCCAAGAACCCCGAAATCACCAGGGACAACGCCCTCGAAGCCATACGGGAGGTCATGAGCCCCAAGGTGGTAGACCTGAACGTCAATGCGTTTAACTTCGGATATGAGAAGGGCCTCGAAGCCTGAGCGGAGAGCTGCATGGAAAGAGTAACTGAGTCCCTGAAAAGCAAAATAATGTCTGCCGAGCAGGCAGCACAGCTGGTTAAATCCGGCATGTCAATCGGTCTGAGCGGCTTCACCAGCGTCGGCTACCCCAAAGCCGTACCGCTGGCGCTCGCCCGGTCCGGTCATGCGAAGGACCTGACCGTTCTGGTCGGCGCCGCCGTCGGCGACGAGTGCGACGGCGCACTGGTGCGCAGCGGCTGCATGACCAGACGTTTCGGCCATCAGACCAACGGCGACCTGCGCAAGGCCATCAACAACGGAAGCGTCGGCTTCAGCGACATACACATCTCACATTTCCCGATGAATCTGAACCAGCAGACTCTTCAGGCCGTGGATGTCGCAATAGTCGAGTGCGTCGCCATAAGCGACGAAGGCATATATCTCTGCGCCTCTGCCGGCAGTGCCGACGCCGCAGTACGCAACGCGCGCTTTGTTATCGCCGAGGTCAACACCTCCGTGCCGATGGGCATCATGGGCATGCACGATATCTTTGAGGTCGGGATCCCCCCCCATGCGAAAATAATCTCCATAACCAAACCTGACGACCGCATCGGTACCGCCTATGTCCCCTGCCCCCCTGAGAAGATCGCGGCAGTGGTCATGACCGACAGGCTTGATCCTCCGCAGAAGTTCAAGCCGGTCACGCCCGCGACCCAGAAGATCGGCGAGAACGTCGTGAACTTCCTCAAGGGTGAGATTGACGCCGGCCGTCTGCCCGAAAATCCGGGTCCGATACAGTCCGGCGTCGGCTCTGTCGGCAATGCCGTCCTCAGCTGTCTGTCTGCCAGCGGCTTCAGGGGGCTGAGCATGTACACCGAGGTCATGCAGGACGCAGCGCTAAATCTGATCGATCAGGGCGTGTTCGACTTTGTGTCCTCAAGCTCCGTCGCCCTCGCCGCGGAGAACCGCGACCGCTTCTTCGGGAACATTGATTTCTACAGGGAAAAGATAATCCTGCGCCCGCAGGAGATATCCAACCATCCCGAGGTCGTCAGGCGTCTCGGCGTCATCGCGCTCAACACTCCGGTCGAAGTCGACATCTACGGCAACGTCAATTCCACCCATCAGATGGGTACAAAGATGCTCAACGGCCTCGGAGGCAGCGGAGATTTTGCCCGCAACGCCCGCATCAGCATCTTCGCGACCGAGTCTACCGCGAAAGACGGCCTGATCTCCTGCATAGTCCCGATGGTATCCCATGTTGACCAGACCGAGCACGACGTGGCCGTGGTCATCACCGAGCAGGGCATCGCCGATCTGCGCTGGAAAACCCCTGTGGAGCGCGCCGAGCTGCTCATCGAGAACTGTGCCCACCCGGACTACCGGCCCATGCTGCGCGAGTATTTCGAGCACGCGCTAAAAACCTCCCCCGGCAAGCACACCCCGCACGACCTCACGCAGGCCCTATCCTGGCACCAGAAATTTATAGAAACAGGGTCGATGAAATAACATTGATCTCAGTAATACAAAATTTTATAAAGGAGAAGATCACATGAGCAACATCGTTCTCTACTGTGAAAAGCTGCCTACCGAAGGCATGGAAACCCTCATTTCCGAGCTCTGCCCGCCCGAACTCGACCTTCGCTTCCTCTACCCCGTCAAGAACGGGAAGAAGGGCGACTTTGAGGATGCCGATTATATCCTCGCTTCCATCCACAAGATCGGCAAGGACGAGATAGACCGCGCAAAGAACCTGAAGCTTATACATGTCCCCGCAACCGGCTACAACCATGTCGACCTCAAGTACGCCAGGGAAAAGGGCATCCCCGTGTGCAACTCCAACGGCGAAAACGCCAGCACCACCGCCGAGTTCACCATTGCTCTTATGCTGGCCTGCATGAGACGTCTGTCCATGATAGACGCCCGCTGCAAGAAGGGAGAATGGCACTCCTGGACATGGCGCCATGACCAGTATGAACTGCGCGACAAGGTCATCGGCATTGTCGGCGGCGGCAACATCGGCCGTATGGTCCTCAAACGCCTCCAGGGCTGGGACTGCAGGAAGTTCCTGTACTTTGATCCCTACCCGATGCCCAGGGAGCTGGAGGAAGAGCTCCACTGCGAGCGCGTCGACCTCGAGACTCTGCTGCGTGAGTCCGACGTCGTCTCCCTGCACTGCCCCCTGACCGAGCAGACCAGAGGTCTCATCGGCGAAGAGCAGTTCAACATGATGAAGCCCAACGCCATTATCGTCAACGAAGCCAGAGGCGCCGTTATCGACGACAAGGCCCTCGTAAAGGCTCTGCAGGAAGGCAAGATCTGGAGCGCCGCCATCGACACCTGGGAGAAGGAGCCTCTCGATCCCAACGATCCGCTGGTCAAGATGGAGAAGGTCATCACCACCTCCCACCTCGGCGCTGCGACCAGAGAGACCGTCGTGCGCTGCTTCGGCGTCGGATACCAGAACATTCTCCGCCAGATGAACGGTGAAGAACTGGTCAACATTGTAAACAAATAAATCTCTCCATATCCTCTCTCCTTTGGGGGCTGCACATACGGACGTGCAGCCCCCGTTCTTTCATTTTCCCTGCCGGCAAAAGCACAGCCCCTCCAGCCAAACGCCGCGGCGGCAGCTGTGGAAAGCGGCAAAAGCTCCTTTGCGCCTCCTATATAAACACAGACAGCGTACAAAAAGCCCCTGCGGCCTTTTTGCGACAAGCTGAAGCGGCAGCCCCTTTCGGAAGGGGCTGCCGCCGTATTATACCGCTGTAATTACCACTCGCGCAGGACCAGATCGGTCTCACCCGGGTTCAGGCCAAGCTCTACGCGCAGCACCTTCGGGTGTCCGGCATACTCCCGGCGTATGCCGTCGCGCAGCGAAGTGCCGCCGCGGTAGCCGTGTATGACGCGTATCCGGTATGCGCCGCAGCTGCGGCGCAGCCTGGCGTCGATGGCGATCCTCGCCTGATACAGCGTCATGCCGTGTACGTCAAGTTCGATTATGCTCTCAGTCATTGAAATCACGCTCTGTATCTGGATTAATATGTCTGTATAATACCATTGTCCGCGCGCCGCTGTAAGGCTTTTCGCGTCTGCCGCCGCATATGCGGGCAGTTTAAAAAAATGCCGCCTGCTGCCAGTTGCAGCGGCGGCGCAGTCTCTTCAGGGTCCACAACGGTTTTATTATAACTTATACCCATCGTCCTTGTCAACGTTAAACATATACCCACGACATGTCCGCGCCGTTTTTCGTGCATGTGCACATAAATCGCGCGCAATAATCATTGACTATTGCTCTTGAAAGCGCCGCGGCATTTTGCTATATTATCATCAGAAAGGGTGATTCCGATGTACACGTGAGAAACCCTGAGATGCGGATAAGCTCCGATCCCGGGGTCCGGCGCTGCAGATCAAAACATACGGCGGACAGAGAAAGCACAAAGTCTGTCTCACTTACGAGAATTAATCCGGATCCGGAACATACAGTGCGTGACAGTGTCCCATGACAGGCGGCGTCGTATTCTGACGAAAGAGAGGTAACCATGATGCTAGATATCAAGAATTCAGAGAAGTGGCCCGTGGCTGCGGAAATACAGATGCGCAGTCAAGGGTCACTTCTTTTTTTTTGCTCCCGTTGGCAAAACACTCGTCTTCCCGACGGCTCCCCCGGCGGTAAATCCGTCACCGGATCCAGCATGGGACAGTTCAGGCAGCGTTGACCCGGAAGCTGAGCTCGCCCTTCAGTATGCCTCCGCCGACGGCAAAAAACTCGCGCAGGGCATAGTGTGTGAAGCCGTAGGCAGTCGATGCTGCCGGTATACCGCTGAAGCTCAGGCTCTGCGACACATGCCGTGCGGTCGCAAGAGCCCGGAAGATATGAAAGTCGTTGGTTACGATGCCGATATTCTCCGCAGCGTCCGGCAGCAGCCGCAGGCTGTTTT
>JAQXKZ010000043.1 GCA_029010715.1 Clostridiales bacterium | reverse complement strand
TAACTGCCTATAACTGGTATGATTCCTCCGGAAACGTAGCCGCCGGACAGTTCGGCACCGACAATTATGAGGTACAGATACAGCTGACCGCGTCAGACGGCTATTACTTTTCCGATGATGTGGCCGTGTATCTGAATAACTCACAGGCCGATTACCGGCTCGAAGACGGCAATGCCGTGCTTACGCTGTACCGGACCTATGCTCCGGAGCTCTGGGCTCCGTCGGTAATAAAGAACCCGGGCAGCGAAACCGTTGATGAGGGCGGCTGCGCCTCCTTCGTCGCTACGGCGACCTATACCAGGGATTACAAATGGTATATACACGACCCCTCGTCAGGCCGCACCTGCTCTCCCGACGAACTCCCGGGCTGTGTTGAGGGTGTTGCCACCAGCGGCGACGGGGCCAGTAAGATGAACATATACAATGTGCCCGCCGAAATGGACGGCTGGGAGGTGTATTGCGTGTTCGTGGGCGAGGGCGGAGAGACAAAGTCCGCTTCCGCGAAGATAAAGGTCCGTTTCGAGACTCCGGAGCCTGCGGCGACGCCCGGACCCTTGCCGTCGCCGGTCCGGTCTCCGCAGCCCGGCGTCTCACCCGGGCCCGGTACACAGAACGGGCAGCATGAGCATGACTTCTCCGGCGCGTGGAAATTCAATGACATGCTGCACTGGCAGGAATGCTCCTGCGGACAGAGGAGCGGCGAAGAGCAGCACTCCATGGAGTGGACCGTGGAGCGCGAGGCGACAAAGAAACTCGCCGGCACGGCAAGGGGCGTCTGCACCGTGTGCGGCTATGAGACGGTCAGGGAGCTGCAGTACGAGGGCAGCAATGCCGTGAAGTACATCGTGCTCGGCATCGGAGCCTTTGCCGCGCTGACGATAATCGTGCTCATCGTCGACTCCGCCGTGAAAAACAGCAGACGCCGTCGCCGCCGCAGGCGCAGAAGATGATCCGGAGCGGCCGCAATATATTTAAGGGCTGCGTCCGATGCGAAAATCGTATCGGACGCAGCCCCTTTGCGCTTCTTATGCCGGCCGTACATAAAAAGCCTGAATGCGTTTTATTATGAGCCGGAGATCACAGCTCCAGAGCCTTTGCGAGCTCCTTTGCCGATAGTGCGAGTTCCTTCGCAAACTCCGCATCCTCCGACTGCACGCCTATCCGCACGGCGGAGCGGTCGGCGCACGGACGGATGTGCAGCGCGTAGCGCTCCGTCCGCATCCGTATGCCGTCGGAATAGTCCGCGCCCATATCGAGCATCAGCTCTGACAGCGCGCCCATGAGTCCTGCCCGGTTCGCGCATGGGCAGTCCTCCGTATAAGCTCCTTCGTCAGTTTCATCTGCCGCCGCCGGCGCTTCGTCGCTCCTGAACTGCTCCGGCAGGTCGAGCCGCAGTCTGCCCTCCAGAGCATCGGCGCAGCAGCGGTAGTATGCCGCCGGCGTGCCGACGTCGCACCAGTAGCCGTCCATCGGCATTCCGACCAGCCTCTCGCCGCGCTGCAGCAGGAGCGGGAACAGCTCGTGCCCGAAGTCGAAGGACTGACCGTCCGGGACTGCGTCCATTGCGCGCGGCGATAGCACATAAATACCGGTGTTTATCATATCGGTCACGACCCGGCTCCAGTCCGGCTTCTCAATGAAGGAGCGTATTCTGCCCTCGCTGTCCGTGACCGCGAGACCGTAGCGCAGCGGGTCGGCGCTCCTGTAGAGGGCGATGGTGGCGGCGGCTTCGCGCTTCCGGTGCTCCTCCATGAGTCTGCGCAGGTCAAAATCACAGGCTGCGTCGCCGCTGATTACGAGGAAATCGTCATCGCCGTAAAAATCGCGGCAGTTTTTAACTCCTCCGGCCGTGCCGAGCGGCTCTTGCTCGACACGGTACTGTATATTCACGCCGAAACGGCTGCCGTCTCCGAAGTAGCCCATGATGTCGCCGGCCCGGTATCTGACCGTGGCGCAGATATCCGTGAAGCCCTGAGCGCGCAGCAGCAGGACTATGTGCTCCATCATGGGCCGGCCGAGCAGAGGCACCATGGGCTTTGGCGTCTCGCCGCTTATGCTCTTCAGGCGCGTGCCCATACCTCCCGCCATTATCACAGCTTTCATAAAACTCCTCCCCGCAGGTAATTTTGTATATTATTATCTCTGGCATGCTTCAAATTATTTGTTGTAAACAGGGAGCAGATTTGTTATAATCAAATAATCGCAGTTGTATAAAGGGACAATATTCCATGGTGGATCCGGAAGAGGAGGTGCGCCGCTTGAACAAGACCCTGCGCCGGCTTGCAGAACCGGGAAAGCTGCCGCTTATTTTTCTTGTGGCTTTTGCCGTTGCCACGCTTCTGTACGGCATGTATATGCTTGCGGCTATAGAGGGCGCTGCGATTCTGCTGCTGATAGTGTTTTTCCTTGTTTCCAAGCGCAGAAAGGAAAAGCAGCTCAAGGCCTTCATTGAATCGCTTACCTATGAGACGGAGAACGCCAAGAGCAGTACTCTGACAAATTTCCCACTGCCGATCGCGGTTTTCGGACTGGAGGATTCGCGCATAATCTGGGGCAACGAGATGTTTTTCCGGATGTGCGGCGAGAGCGGCGCGAGACTCGATGCCAATCTTACCGAACTGGTGCCTCAGTTTTCGGGCAAATGGCTGCTCGAGGGCAAGACCCGCTACCCGACTCTGCTGGAGATCGGCCAGCGCAAGTACCAGCTGCACGGCAACATGATACGTTCGGACAAGGATAAGGAAAAGAGCCCGTTTATGGGTATAACCTATTGGGTGGATGTTACGGACTATGACAACATCCGTATCGAGTACGAGAACAGCCGCCCTGTCGCCGGCGTGGTGATTATCGACAACCTCGAGGAGCTGACCAGGAACCAGCCGGAGCGCATAAAGAACGACATACGCGATGCTGTCGAGGAAAAGCTCAGCCAGTGGTGCTCAGGCTTTAACGGCATTATCCGCCGCTTTGACCGCGACAGATATCTGATCCTTATGGAGCGGCATGACCTGGAGGCGCTCAAGAGCGAAAAATTCAGGATAACCACTGAGATACATCAGGTCGAGAGCCCGGCCGGCATTGCCGCGACGATAAGCATCGGCCTCGGTGTCGACGCCGCGAACTTCAGCGAGGCGCTGCAGTTTGCGGATGCGGCCGGTGAGCTTGCCCTCTCCAGGGGCGGCGACCAGACGGTCATCAAGAACAAGATGGGCTTTGAGTTCTACGGCGGCCGCGGCCTCGAGGTTGAGAAGCGCACGAAGGTCAAGTCCCGCGTCATGGCCAATGCCTTTGCCGAACTGATACGCGACTCGTCGAGGGTCCTGGTCATGGGCCACCGCTTCGGTGATCTGGACAGCATAGGCGCCGCCGTCGGTGTCTGCTGTATGGCGCGTCAGCTCGGCACGAAGGTCAACATCGTTGTGGACGCGAACCACTGCGCGGCAAAGCCTCTCATAGACATGATGCGCAAGGAGCCTGAATACAGGGATGTGTTCATTACTCCCGCGGAGGGTCTTGCCCGGCTGGACGCGCATACTCTGCTTACGGTCGTGGATACCAACCGTCCGGAGCAGGTCGAGAGTCCGGAACTGCTGCGTGAATGCAGCCGTGTTGCGGTGATCGACCACCACCGTGTCGCCGCGACATATATACACGACGCGGCGCTGGGCTTTATTGAGCCGTACGCTTCGTCAGCCAGCGAGCTTATGACGGAACTCATACAGGAGCTGCCGGATACAACAGAGATGCTCCGCTGCGAGGCGGAGGCGATGATGGCGGGCATAGTGCTCGACACCAAGAGCTTTACGCTCAGGACCGGCGAGCGTACCTTTGATGCCGCCGCGGTGCTGCGCCGCCACGGCGCGGATACGAGCGCTGTCAAGCGCCTGTTCCAGTCGGATATGGAGGACACAGTCGCAAAGTACAGGATCCTGCAGAGCTCCAGGCTCTACCGCAAGGTCGCCATTGCTGCCCCCGAGGAACCGCAGGACCGCATCGTCGCGGCTCAGGCGGCGGACGAGCTGCTGAACATCTCCGGGGTGGACGCGTCCATAGTCGTGGCTCCGGACGGTAAGGGAGGAGTGTTTGCCTCCGCCCGTTCCATCGGCGATCTGAACGTACAGCTTATTATGGAAAAATTGGGCGGCGGCGGCAACAGAAGTGCGGCGGCTGTCCAGTTCCAGGGAGAAGATCTCCCGGGTGCGGTTAAGAAAATATATGCCGCGATAGATGATTATCTTGGTTGAAAGGAGATACTACAAATGAAGGTCATTTTTAACGTTGACGTCAAGGGTCAGGGCAAGAAGGGCGAACTCAAGGAGGTCTCCGGCGGCTATGCCAGAAACTTCCTGATCCCCCGCGGGCTCGCCGCCGAGGCCACGGCCGATAACATAAACGCGCTCAAACTCAAGGAGAAGGCGAGACTTGCCCAGATGGCGAAGGATAAGGCCACAGCCGAGGAGAACGCGAAGAAGCTCGGCGGCATACAGGTAATTGTCAAGGCCAAGTCCGGCGGCGCCGGCAAGCTCTTCGGCGCGGTCACCTCTCAGGAGATCAGCGACGCGCTCAAGGAGCAGTTTGACATAGATATTGAGAAGAACAAGATCGTTCAGGCCGAGCCCATCAAGACCTTCGGCAGCTTCAGCGTCAAGGCGAAGCTCGGCTACGAGGTCAGCGGAACGATAAACGTTCTGGTCGTAGAGGGATAAGGCCCGTGCCCGCAGGGGCAAAAAATAACGCTTAGTCAGAGGACACAAGCCAATGGATGAACTGCTGGGCAGAAAAATACCGTACTCCGCCCCCGCGGAGCAGGCGGTCATAGGCTCCATGCTCATCGACCCCCGGTGCATCCCGGCGGTGCTGGAGAAGCTGAAGCCGGATGAGTTCTATGTAAAGCTCAACCGGGATATTTTCGAGACCATGTTTTCCATGTTCTCGTACGGGCAGACCATCGACCCCGTGACGGTTCTCGACCGGATGCGCAGCAGAGGCGTGTATCAGGAGAGCAACGACGCATACCTCGCCGAGGTCATGCGCGTCACACCCACGGCGGCGAACGTCATGGAGTACGCCGCGATAGTGCGCGACAGGGCGCTGCTGCGCCATCTGGGTGAGGCCGCCGATGAGATAAACAACATGATATACGAGGGCTCCGGCGAAGCGGAGACCATGCTCGAAGCCGCCGAGCGCCGCATATATGCCCTGCGTCAGGGGCGCAGTGTCGGCGGACTCACGCCGGTATCCTCCATCATGCAGAACGTGTTCGACGATCTGTCTGCCGCCGCTGAGTCAGGCAGCAGGATCCCGGGCATCCCGACGGGCCTGCCGGATCTGGACAGGCTCATACTCGGCCTGAATGATTCTGAGCTTATAATCGTAGCCGCACGTCCCGGTGTCGGCAAGACCAGTATAGCTCTGAATATGGCGCTGCACGCGGCGATGTACGAGCACAAGACCGTCGCAATATTTTCTCTTGAAATGTCGAGAGAGCAGCTGGTCATGAGGCTTCTGTCGCGCGCCGCGCTGATCCCGTCGCAGAATATGCTGACCGGTCAGCTCACCGAGCAGCAGTGGCGCGACATCTCCGACGCGGCCCAGACGATCAGCCAGACCGCGATACTCATTGACGACAATCCCGTGCTCACCGTATCCGAAATGAACGCGCAGTGCCGCAGGGTAGCGAATCTCGACCTCGTCGTCATAGACTACCTGCAGCTGATGCAGTCCGCTGGCAGCGGCCACAGCTGGTCGAACGAGAGCCGCACCCAGGCGGTCAGCGATATCAGCCGTATGCTGAAGATAATGGCCAAGGAGCTCGGCGTCCCCGTTATCTGCCTGTCACAGCTCTCGCGTGCGAGCGAGTCGCGCCAGGATAAGCGGCCCATGCTCTCCGACCTGCGTGAATCCGGCGCGATCGAGCAGGACGCCGACGTCGTTATCGGCCTTTACCGCGACGGCTTATACAACAAGGAATGCGAGAACCCGAACGCCGCCGAGGCGATAGTTCTGAAAAACCGCAAGGGTCAGACCGGCATCGTTGATCTTGCATGGCTGCCCGAGTATACGAGCTTCAGCTCCGTGGAGAAGCGCCGCGACGATGAATAAGGTCATTGATATGAGCCGTTTCGCCGGAGAAAGGGTACTTTGCGCGGTATCCGGCGGGGCGGACTCCATGTGTCTGCTGCACGCGCTCTGGAAGAGCGGCGCGGCTGTTACCGCCGCACATTATGAGCACGGCATCAGAGGCGGGGAGTCTCTGCGTGACTGCCGCTTTGTCGAGAACTGGTGCGCGGAGAGGAATATTCCCTGCGTCACGGAGCACGGCGACGTGCCCGGCTATGCCCGGGAAAAGGGCATGGGCACGGAGGAGGCGGCGAGGCGGCTGCGCTATGCGTTCCTGCGTAAAACCGCGGCTGAGCTCGGCTGCGGGCTTATTGCCACGGCTCATAATGCCGACGACAACGCCGAGACCGTGCTGTTCAATCTTACGCGCGGGAGCGGTATAAGCGGTCTGCGCGGCATACCGTACAGGCGCGGTAATATAATCCGCCCTTTGCTGAGCTTCAGCCGCCGCGAGATAGAAGCTTATCTCAGCGAAAACGCCGTGGAGCATGTCGAGGACAGCACGAACGCCGGCGACGATTACAGCAGAAATCTTATCAGACACCGGGTCATGCCGGTGCTGCGGGAAATAAACCCTGGGCTGTCGGCCGCCGCCGCCAGGACCTCGGAGCTGCTCACGCGTGACGAGGACTGTCTGGACGGGATGGCCGCCGAGTTTGTTGCCGGGCATTACCGCGGCGGCAGTCTCCCGCTCAGGGAACTGGGTGCGCTGCACCCGGCCGTGTCCACGAGAGTCATCCGGCGCCTGCTCGGCGGCGGCCTGAGCATGGAGCATACGGACGCGGTGCTGAGGCTGTGCGGAGAGAGCGGATACAAACAGCTGGAGCTGCCCGGACGCAGGCTTGTCTGCGAGCAGGGACGGCTGTATATCGAAGTTTCGGAAACGGAGTTTCTGCCGGACCGCGGGATAGTACCCGGCACGGAACTTGAGCTGCCGGAGGCCGGGCTCACGCTGCGCGCGGAAATCGCGGTATACGGAGAAGAAATTAACGGCTTGTTCAAGACTTATTATCTCAAATATGAGAATATTGGTTCTGCACTTATCTGCGGGGGCAGGCGGCCGGGAGACCGCGTGAGACCGCAGGGGCGCGGCTGTACGAAAACACTCAGGAGCCTGTTTATGGAGGCCGGCTACACACAGCGTCAGAGGAATGCTTGCCCGGTTATCCGGGACGCCGCCGGAGTTCTGGCGGTATACGGTCTGGCAGTCGACGAGCGTGTCAGACCCGAAAAGGGAGACAAAGTTCTGAAATTGAGCTTTGTAAATATGACAGAGAAATAGGGAGAGTATTTTATAATGCAAGGGGATATAGAGAAGGTTCTCATAAGTCAGGACGAGATAGAGCGCCATGTAGCCGAGGTCGGCAGGAAGATATCCGAAGATTTTGCCGGCAAAGACCCGATATTTGTGGGTGTGCTGAAGGGCTGCTTCATTTTTATGGCGGATCTCATGCGCCGTGTGGACATACACTGTTCCATGGATTTCATGGCGGTTTCCTCTTACAGCGGCACCAGTTCGACAGGTGCGGTCAAGATCAACAAGGACCTGAGCGAGGATATCGAGGGCAGGCATGTCATAATAGTCGAGGATATACTTGACTCCGGCGTTACGCTCAGCTATCTTAAAAAATATCTGGAGGTCAGAAAACCTGCCTCCATGTCCATCGTTACGCTCATGGATAAACCCTCCAGAAGAAAGGCCGATGTCTATGCGGACTATTCCTGTTTCGAGGTGCCGGATGCGTTTGTCGTCGGCTACGGGCTCGACTATAACGAGAAATACCGCAATCTGCCGTATATCGGCGTGCTTAAGCCGGAAATATACTCCTGAGGCTTTTTCTTAATACCGGACTTCATTTAAGAAGCGGACAAAATCAGCTCAGACCGGCAAAAAACCGGCGCAGAGCGGAGCTGCGGCCGAACCGCGGGAACTTCAGCGGACCTTGAGCCGCTTCAAGCCGCATAAACAGCTGCAGAAAGGCTTGATTTACCGGGACTTCTGGCAGACCCCGCTGCCGCGGTGCCGCGTCAGGCGGCGCGTCTGCGCTGAAAAGCGCCTGCTTCTTGGTGTAGAATAAATATCAGCTGCGCAAAAACTGGCTTTCCCATCGCTTAAAAAGGATGTGACATATACTTGAAACCTAACCGAAACCGGACCCGTGATCTTGGATTCTATGTGCTGCTCATAGTGATAATGATAGCTGTCATCTTCACAATGACCGGAGACAAGGAAGCAGGCAAGGTGAAGAATTACTCCGACCTTGTTGACCTTTTCTCTCAGGAGAAAGTACAGTCATTCAGGACCGAAGGCAACTCCATCATTCTTGAAGTCAGGACCGGCGATGCCGGCGCCCCGACCGAGGAGATGCAGTATGACCTGTACAGCTTCAGCGTCTTTTATGAGGACTTCAAGGACATAATAAAGGCCCAGTACAAGTCCGGCGTGCTTGAAAAATATGACTATAACGAGGGCTTTGTCGTCCCGTGGTGGGCAAGTATGCTGCCCTATGTGCTCGTTATGGTCGGCGCTATGGCCCTGTGGTATGTTATGATGAACAAGGCCGGCGGAGCCGGCGGCATCGCTAAGTTCTCCAAGGCGCGGACGCGTCTCGGCAGCGACGAGAAAAACAAAAAGACTTTCGACGACGTTGCCGGCTGCGACGAGGAGAAGGAAGAACTGTCCGAGATTGTCGATTTTCTGAAAAATCCCAAGGCATATACCAATATGGGCGCGCGCATACCCAAGGGCGTGCTGCTTGTCGGCCCTCCGGGAACCGGTAAGACACTGCTGGCCAAGGCTGTCGCCGGCGAGGCGGGCGTGCAGTTCTTGTCCATATCGGGTTCCGATTTTGTCGAGCTCTATGTCGGCGTCGGCGCGGGCCGTGTCCGCGACCTGTTCGAGCAGGCCAAGAAAGCGGCTCCGGCGATCATATTCATAGATGAGATCGACGCGGTCGGCCGTCAGAGAGGCAGCGGCCTCGGCGGCGGCCACGATGAGCGTGAGCAGACTCTGAACCAGCTGCTCGTTGAGATGGACGGCTTCGGCAGCAATGAGGGCGTTATCGTCATGGCGGCGACGAACCGCGCGGACATCCTTGATAACGCGCTGCTGCGTCCAGGCCGCTTTGACCGTCAGGTCTATGTCGGCCTGCCGGACATCAGAGGCCGTGAGGCCATCCTGAAGATACACGCCAGAGACAAACAGCTGGCCGACGACGTCGACCTGAACTCTATCGCCAAGGGTACCCCGGGCTTCGCGGGCGCGGATCTTGAGAATCTGATGAACGAGGCGGCGCTGCTTGCCGTCCGCCGCAGACACCGCTTCATCAACATGGAAGATGTGGATGAGGCTATACTCAAGGTCCAGATGGGCCCCGAGAAGAAGAGCCGCAAGATGAGCGAAAAGGCGCGCAGGCTCACCGCTTACCACGAGTCCGGTCACGCGGTCGCGGCCCACTATCTGCCCCATGTCGACCCCGTGCACTATATCACGATCATTCCCAGAGGTATGGCCGGCGGCTTTACGCTGATGCGCCCGCAGGAGGACCTGGAGAACTTCAAGTCACGCTCCGAAATGTTTGAGAATATCGTCATGGCGCTCGGCGGCAGAATGGCCGAGAAGATCTTCCTCGACGATATCTCCACCGGCGCCTCCGGCGATATCCAGCAGGCGACGTCTATTGCCCGCGACATGGTCACCCGCTACGGTATGAGCGAGCGTCTCGGACCTATCTCCTTTGACAGCTCGGGCCACTCGATCTTTATCGGCCGCGACTTCGGCCAGACCAAGAGCTATTCCGAGGAGACTGCCGGTATTATTGACGAAGAGGTCAAGGCCATCTTTGACCGTGCTGCCGAAGAGTGCGAGAAGATACTCACTGAGCACGCCGACCAGCTGCGCGCCATTGCCGAGTACCTGCTCGTCCATGAGACCATGGAGGCTGAAGAGTTCAATTACTACTTCGAGCACGGCGAGTTCATGCCCCTGTCTCCGCAGGAGGCACGCAAGGTCCGGGAGGACACAACTATTGAGCGCCCTGCCCGCAAGATCTCCATGATCGACGGTTACGCCGAGGAGAAAAAGCAGGCGGAGGAAAAGCCTGAAAACACCGGGGATGTGTCCGATGAGACTGCGTCCGGCGGCGATAACGGCGACAAAAACAGGGAATAAAACGATTGCGGCGGACTGAGACAGAAATAAGCTTTCTTATCTCAGTCCGCTCTACCGCGTATCTGTATTGATAGGAGAAACCGGAATATGAAATTAGGTATCGCGGGTCTGCCTAACGTAGGCAAGACCACACTTTTCAATGCACTCACAGGTTCCAGGGCTGAGACAAGCGCCTATGCCATGGCCGGGGCAAAGCCCAATATTGGCACCGCGAAGGTCCCGGACGAGAGACTTGACTGGCTGGCAGAGTACTATCACCCGAAAAAGTACACCCCGGCTACCATAGAGTTTGTAGACGTGGCCGGTGTAAGCCAGGGCACGGGTAAGAGCAATGAGGTATTTCAGGCCATCCGTCAGACGGACGCGCTGGTACATGTCGTGCGCTGCTTTGACAATGACGAGGTATTCCTCGAGAGGGCGGACGCCAAACGCGATGCCGAGGCCTTTGATCTGGAGCTTATACTTGCGGATATTGAGATCGTCGAGCGCCGCCTGGAGCGCGCCAAAAAGAACGCCAAGAGCGGCGATAAGAAATACAAGCGTGAGTGCGAGATGTGCGAAGCACTGATCGCCCACCTCACCGACGAGAAGCCCGCGAGGAGCTTCCCCTTTGCTGAGGAGGACAGCGATATCCTCACCGACGGCGGCCTGCTCACGGTAAAGCCCGTTATTTATGCTGCAAACCTCGACGAGGACGGAATGACGCATCTGGACACCAACGCCAACTTCGCGGCGCTCAAAAAAATCGCCGGGGAGCAGGGAGCGGCAGTGCTGCCGGTCGCGGCAAGGTTCGAAGAGGATATCGCCGGTATGGACCCCGAGGAGGCTGAACTGTTTATGGCCGATCTGGGTCTGACCGAGACCGGACTTGACCGCCTGATTCGCACCTCATATGACCTTCTCGGCTACATATCCTTCCTGACCGCGGGCGAGGACGATGTACATGCATGGACTATCGTGAAGGGAACAAAGGCGCCCAAGGCTGCCGGCAAGGTTCACAGTGATATCGAGCGCGGCTTCATCAGGGCTGAGATAGTTGCCTTTGAGGATCTCAAACGCTGCGGCAGCATAGCCGCGGCAAAGGAGAAGGGTCTGCTCAGGCTTGAGGGCAAGGACTATGTCATGCAGGACGGCGATATCACGAACTTCAGATTCAATATCTAAGCGAAAACAGGAATAAAATAACAGAATTTACAACGAACTGAACGGATAGAATATTGGGATGTTTTGGTTGGAAGTAATAGGCGTTGCCGCTTTTTCGGTCTGCGGCGCCATGGCGGCGCTTGAAAAAAGCGCGGATATATTCGGCGTACTGTTTCTCGCGGTAATAACCGCTCTCGGCGGAGGCGTTGTCAGGGATATGATGCTCGGTCATCTGCCGCCGAGGATGTTCACCAGCTATACTTACATAATTGTGGCGATAACGAGCGGGCTGATCGTGTTCCTCGACGCGTATACGCGCAGGGAGCACTACAGGCAGAACCGAGAGAAGCTCGACAGCATTGTAAACGTGTTTGACGCGCTGGGCCTGGGCGTGTTTTCGGTGAGCGGAGTGCAGGTGGCCATTGACCAGTGCGGCCTCGTAAACCCGGTGCTGCTGGTGTCCATGGGTATGACAACAGGCGTCGGCGGCGGCATGATGCGAGATGTTCTGGCCGGTGTGATGCCGAAGGTCCTGCGCAAGAGGGTGTACGCGGTAGCGTCTCTTATTGGGGCGCTCGGCTATTATGCGCTGATCCGTCAGGGCGTGAACGCAAATCTGAGTGCTGCGCTTATGACGCTGCTTGTGATGGCGCTGCGTATTGCTGCAACGGTATTCAAGTGGAATCTGCCGCAGGCAAAGCTTTAAGAATCTGAACCATAAAGACAAACAAATACAGCGGGCGGTCTAAGGACCGCCCGCTGTCAGCTTGCCAGGAAAGGGCGCGGCAGATTTTTATTAATGCGCTTCATCTGCCGGGTATTTTGAATGTATTAAAAATGCTGCCCCGCCTGGAAGTAGCTGATAAATCAAGCATTTCTGCAGAGCTTATCTGGTTTGAGGCGTCCAATGGTACCCCGGCTCACCCGCTGCCCAGCTTGGCAAATTGCTCGGCGCAGGTTCTGTAAGAGCCTCATACAGCGTGCTGCAGCCGGAGCGCCAGATGTGTTTTATCGGAGTATCTCCGGTATGTTTATAAAAGCCAAATATCTGCTTTAACGGGACGGGGAAAACAGAGAGGACCAGCGTTGGCAATAATGTAAGAGAACTGTACCGGTCATATCACGGCAGAGGCCTGTGCAGGTATATCACGGCAGAGGCCTGTACCGGTCATATCACGGCAGACTGCCACAATTTCAGGTATGCGGCGTGCGTTGATAATTAATCCCCGACCGGATCACTGATATATGGGCTTAAGGAATGCTCTACTCGACGTCCTGCAGAGCGTCGTAACCTTCTTCACCGGTACGGATCTTAACGACGTTCTCAACGTCATACACAAATATCTTGCCGTCACCGTAGTGGCCGGTATAGAGGACGCGCTTTGCAGTCTCTATTACGCTGCGTACGGGAATCTTGCTGACGACAATGTCGACCTGTACCTTGGGGAGCAGGTTCGATTCAAGGCGGACGCCGCGATAATATTCAGGCTGGCCGCCCTGTATGCCGCAGCCGAGGACATGCGACACGGTCATACCGGTTATGCCGAGCTTTGCCATGGCGGTCTTGAGCGCGTCGAAGCGGGAGTCCTTGCATATGATCTCGACTTTGGTGAACTTGTGGCCATCCTGCACGGCGGGGGACGCATAGCCGGCGGCTACCTTTACGGGTACGGCTTCGGCCTCGGGCACATCACCTGTAACGGCTGTAATACCCTCCTCCGGAGCATAGGCAGAGTACTTGTTAACGGCAGGGGCGAAGTCAGGGTAGGCACTGGGCAGACCATGCTCGGTACTGTCAAGACCCGCGACCTCATCCTCCGGCGCGACGCGGAGTCCGTTGAATTTCCTGATAAGCACGAATACTGCGAACATCATGACGGTGGCATAAGCGGCGACGGTCAGAACACCGAGGCACTGGATGCCGAGCAGGGAGGCGGAGCCTGTGTAGAGCAGTCCGCTCAGACCGGCGGGAGCGGACGGGTTTGCGAGCAGACCTACGGCCAAAGTGCCCCAGATACCGTTGGCACAGTGCACGCCGACAGCACCGACGGGATCGTCAATATGCAGCTTCAGGTCAAGAGCTTCGACAACGACGACGACGAGTATGCCGGAGACTATGCCGACGACGCAGGAACCGATAGTGTCCAGTGCATCGCAGCCGGCGGTGATCCCGACAAGCCCGGCGAGAGAAGCGTTGAGACACATGGAGACATCAGGTTTACCGTTCTTAAACCACGTGTAAAGCATAGTGGTCACGGTTGCCACCGAGGGCGCGATTGTGGTAGTGAGAAAGATCGAGGCGAGCTCGGATACGTTGGTTGCGGCAGCGCCGTTGAATCCGTACCAGCCAAGCCAGAGAATGAACACACCGAGCGCACCAAGGGTGATCGAGTGTCCGGGAATTGCGTTGACCTTTAAGACCTTGCCTTTTTCGTCCTTAACATACTTTCCGAGGCGGGGTCCGAGTATTATTGCGCCGACGAGAGCGGCAATCCCACCGACCATATGAATGGCACACGAGCCGGCGTAGTCATGAAAGCCGAGTCGGGAGAGCCAGCCGCCGCCCCAGATCCAATGCGCTTCAATGGGGTAGATAAAGAGCGATATGACGGCGGAGTATATACAGTAGGCGGAGAATTTTGTACGCTCAGCCATGGCGCCTGACACAATAGTGGCGGTGGTTGCGCAGAAAACCAGGTTGAAGACGAAGGTAGAGGCAGCGGTAAAGCTTCCGTCAGAGGGGGAGGCGATTATTTCCCTGAAGTTGGTCCAAAGCTGAAGGTTGGGAAGTCCGACAAGACCGCGCAGGGCATCCTGACCCATCATAAGAGAATAGCCAAGCAGAGAGAACACTATCGTTCCGATGCAGAAATCCATCAGGTTTTTCATGATTATATTACCGGCATTCTTTGCGCGGGTAAAGCCTGTCTCGACCATGGCGAATCCTGCCTGCATCCAGAACACCAGAACTGCGCCTATGAGATACCAAAATTCTACTGTCACGCGAACACATCTCCCAACAAAAATAAAATGAGGCAAAGGCACCTGGAAAATCCGGGCACCTTTGCCTTTATGGACGGTAATATACACGTATGAGAGAGTTTTGTCAATATCTTTTTTAATTTTTTATCCGAGCAGAGAGAAGGAGACGCAACGGCTATTTGCGGCACGCCGGACGGATGGATGAGTTATAAAGGAGCATAAAACTTCATGCGCAGGATTTCGCACCACGATCATGGTAAAAGCCGGAGCGCATGAAGTTTTTGCGCATCATTCTCGCTTGCCGCAAAGGGGCGGGAAAATGGCGCATCATGTTTTTTGCAATGCTTTTGCATAGAAAAACAGACGTGGGAAAACCCACGTCTGTTTTTATGTATTTGTTTTTTAAAGCGCTTTGTACATCCCTTACTATCAGATGAACAGACCCCAAACGAGAGCCAGGACCAGGGAAGCGATGACCGGGATAATAACGGTGGTAACGCAGATGCCCCAGTAGGACTCTTTGTGAGTGCAGTGAGAGAATGCAAGCAGGGTGAGAACAGCGCCGTTGTGCGGCAGAGAATCGAGACCGCCGGAGGAGATGGAAGCGATACGGTGCAGGACACCGGGGTCAAGACCGATCTGGTTTGCGATCTCCAGGTACTTGGGAGCGAGGGCGGTCAGAGCGATGGACATACCGCCGGAAGCGGAACCGGTAGCACCGGCCAGAACGTTAACTGCAACAGCCTCAGAGAAGAGGATGGAGCCGGGCATGTTGAGCATGGCGTCGCAGAGCTTGGTGAAGCCGGGGACAGCCTTAACAACGGAGCCGAAACCGACAGCGCAGGAGGTATTCATGATAGCAGTCAGAGAACCGTCAGCACCTTCAGATATGGAGGGGAGAAGGATCTTGTACTGCTTCCAGTTCATGACGCAGCAGAGAATGATACCGGCAAGCAGAGCAACAACGATGTCCTGCTTGAAGACGTTCAGAACGACAACAACGGCGATGACGGGGAGCAGACCGGAGAGCCAGTGCCAGGAGGGCATCTCACCATGCGAAGCCTCAACGAACTTCGGGTCTTCCTCGAAGTGCAGACCAGCCTTGCGGCCCTTGTTGATGTCGAGCTGGAGCCAGATAAGAGCAGGCAGACCGATAACAACGCAGGCGACGATGGAGAGCAGAGGAGCGGCAGTCGGGGTGGTGCCGTAGAACTGCATCGGAATCAGGTTCTGGATCTGGGGGGAGCCGGGGACAGCGGTCATGGTGATACCGAAAGCACCGCAGGCGATAGCGCCGGGCAGCTTGGTACGGGGGATGTCAGCAGCGCGGTAGATAGCGTAGCCCATGGGGTAGATAACGAAAACGACGACGAAGAGGGAGATGCCGCCGTAGGTCATCAGCATGCAGGGGAGAACGACAGCGAGCATTGCGTTCTTGGCACCGATCCAGGAAACCAGCTTCTGGCCGAGGCTACGGGCAGAACCGGTCTTGTCCATGATCTTGCCATAGACAGCGCCGAGGAAGAAGGCGGGGAACCACTGCTTGAAGTAGTTTGCAGCACCTTCCATGTAGGTGGTCTTGTAAGCGTCAAGAAGATTCAGGCCGCCGCAGAGGGCAACGAATGCAGCACAGAGAGGTGCAACCCAGATGATGGAATGGCCTCTGAATGCAAGGAACATAAGAAGGGCAAGGCCAAGGAATATGGTTACTACGTCCATTGATTAGTCTCCTCAAATAATTTATTTATTTTTTGTTTTTTGGGGGGGATTCGCTGGATATCGCTTATGCTTTGGGAGGCATTACGGTAGCCATACCCTTGACAACGACCTTACCATCCTGATTGGTGCAGACGGTCTCGATCTTTGCAATGTTCTTGTCGAGCAGCAGCTCGGTGACAGTGCCGGTGGCGGTAATAGTATCGCCAATGTGTACGGGGGCGGTGAACTTCAGCTCCTGACCCATGTAGATGGTGCCGGGGCCGGGCATGTACATACCGAGAACTGCAGAAATGAAGCCGGCACTCAGCATGCCGTGGGCGATACGACCCTTGAACATGGTCTTCTCGGAAGCAACCTGATTGGTATGCGCCGGGTTCAGGTCGCCGGTGATGCCTGCGAACAGATATACATCAGTTTCGCTGACAGTCTTGGTGAATGAGGCCTGCTGGCCAACACTCATTTCATTGATGGTCATACGTTTTCCTCCTAAAAATATCTCTATACCCTGCAGCAGTACATACTGCAGGAGTACTTCCCTGATTTGATACGGAGCCTGCTTGAACCGCTTCGGCGTGGCACGTCAGATTTATGATCGCATCCGCCGAAGCGGCGGCGGTCCGTACACCGCAGAGCACTGTTTACAGCGCTCTGCAGTGTTGTTTTACAAGCCGGATATTACTCGAGAGTGAGACCCATCTTGCCTTCGTTGAAGATGCGGGAATCCATGAGCTTGACGTCCTTGATGATGGGCTTGAATCCCATGTGAGCAAGGATGTCCTTCTCAATGTCGATACCGGGTGCAACCTCAGTCAGCTCAATGCCATCAGGAGTGAGTCTGAAGACAGCACGCTCAGTGACATACAGAACGGGCTGGCCGATCTGCTTGGCGTAATCGCCGGAGAAGGTGACCTGCTCGACCTTTTCGACGAGCTTATCCTTCTTGCCTTCCTGCAGGATGACGAGCTTGCCGTCCTGAACAGCGACCTTCAGGCCGCCGGCAGTGAAGGTGCCGCAGTAAACGACCTTCTTGGAGTTCTGAGTGATATTGATGAAGCCGCCGCAGCCGGCAATCTTGGGACCGAACTTGGAGACGTTGATGTTACCGCTGGCATCCATTTCGGCGAGACCGAGGCAGGCGAGGTCAAGGTTGCCGCCATCGTAGTAGTCGAACTGGTAGGGCTGGTCCAGAATGCAGTCAGCATTCACGGAAGCGCCGAAGTCGCCGCCGCCCATGGGGATACCGCCGACAGTGCCGCCCTCAGCGGTGAGGGAGAGCTGATCGCCGAGGCCTTCCTCTGCAGCAACAGAGGCAACACCTTCGGGAACGCCGATACCGAGGTTGACAACGGAATCGGGAACGAGTTCCATAGCTGCACGACGGGCCATGATCTTGCGCTCATTGAGAGGCATGGGAGCCAGAGCGTCGACAGGAACGCGGACCTCGCCGGAGTAGGAGGGAACATAGTAGCTGCCGTTGGTCATCATGTGATTCTCGGGAGCAGCCTTTACGATGCAGTCAACATACACGCCGGGGATCTTGACGAGACGGGTCTTGAGGTTACCGTACTCAACGATCTCCTTGACCTGAGCGATAACGATACCGCCGGAGGACTTCGCGGCCTGAGCGATGGAGACGGCCTCTGCGTAGAGAGCCTCATGCTCGAAGGTCAGGTTGCCCTTGGTGTCAGCGTAGGTGGCGCGGATGATACCGACATTGATGGGAAGCGCTTTGTAGAGCAGCTTCTCTTCGCCGTTGATCTCGATGAGCTGAACGATGTCGCCGGCTTCGCGGGCCTTGTCATTCAGCTTGCCGCCTTCAAGACGAGGATCGACGAAGGTCTTCAGACCGACATGGGTGATGACACCGGGCTTACCGGCAGCGATGTCACGGAACAGGTGAGAGATAACACCCTGAGGCAGGTTGTAAGCAGCGATCTTGTTCTCAAGAGCGAGCTTCTGGATCCTGGGCTCGAGGCCGTAGTGACCGGCAATGATTCTGGAGAGCAGGCCTTCTTCACCGAGGTGGTTGATGCCGCGCTCTTTGCTATCGCCCTGGCCGGCTGCATGAACAACAGTCAGGCCTGCGGGATGACCTGTCTCGAGGAAAGACTTCTGAATGGCCTGTGCGACTTCTTCAGGAAATACGCTGCCAACGAAACCAGAGGTGCCGAGGGTATCGCCGTCTTTAATAAGAGCAACTGCTTCCGCAGCAGTCATAATTTTAGCCATTAATTTAAACCTCCGTTAAATTTTTGGGAGCCTGAAAGCTCTGAACCAGATTAAATTACTTTTTGGGAAGGGGCTTGCCGGTGAAGGTTGCCTTGCCCTTGTTGACAAATGCGCCCATGCCTTCGACCTGGTCGGAGTTTGCAAAGCAGAGACCGAAGAGGTTGGACTCGTACAGGTTGCCGGAGACGAAGTCCATCTCGTAGCCCTGGTTGATAGCGCTCTTTGCGAGCTTAACAGCGTTGGGGCTGTTGGAAGCGATCTTGGAAGCCATCTTCTTGGCGGTGGGGAGCAGCTCCTCGAGAGGAACGACCTTCTGGACCAGACCGACAGCGAGAGCCTCATCAGCCTTGATGCGGTTGCAGGTGTAGATCATCATCTTTGCGAAGCCCTTGCCGCAGAGGCGAGCCATACGCTGGGTGCCGGCGAAGCCGGGGATGATGCCCAGGCCGCACTCGGGCTGTGCGAAGGAGGCGGTATCAGCAGCAATACGGATGTCGCAGGCCATAGCCAGCTCGCAGCCGCCGCCGAGAGCGAAGCCGTTGACAGCAGCGATAACGGGCTGAGGCATGTTTTCGATCATCTGGAACGCCTTGCTGCCGAGGATGCCGTAGGCCTTGCCCTGTGCGGGATCCATCTCGTACATCTCCTTGATGTCAGCGCCGGCGACAAAGGATTTCTCGCCTGCACCGGTGATGACGACGCAGCGAACCTCGTCGGTCATGGCGGACAGCTCTTCGATGACGGAGATCATCTCTTCAACAACGGGGGAGCTCAGAGCGTTAAGAGCCTTGGGGTTGTTAATGGTAACGGTTGCAACATAGTCAGCAATGTCAATAAGGAAATACTTGTACTCTTTCATGATTGTCTGCCTTTCTATTCATTTCAATGAATTAAATAGTTAATTATGTGTCAATTGCGCGCAAAAACTAAGCTCTTCTGAAACTACCCAACGAGGTGGATTACAGGGGATTCGCCGTATAAATGCCGAATACTCATACACCGCCCCGTCGGGCGTTTCCAGAAAGAACTTAAGCTTCTCTGTTTTTCAGCTCTTCGATCAATGCCGGGATGAACTTGCGGTAATCCGCGACAATGCCGTAATGAGCATAGTCATAAATGGGGGCATCCTTGCTCTGGTTCACGACAACGATGCAGCCTGCCTTTTGCATACCGAGCACATACTGCACGGAACCGGAAACGGCAACGTTGAACATGAGACGCGGAGTAACGGTAGCACCGGACTGACCGATCTGGCGGCTGTGGGGCAGCCAGCCGTTGTCGACGAGAGGACGGGAGGAAGCGATCTGACCGTCGAGGAGGGTTGCAAGCTCCTCAAGCATCTTCAGATCGTCCGTGGACTTGATGCCACGGCCGCCGGCGACGACTACATCGCTGTCAGCGATATTGACGTCGACATTCTCATCGGGAACAAACTCGATGACCTCATAGTCAGAATCGGCTTCGACCTTGACGGTTTCCTTGACGATCTCGCCCTTTGCATCCGGATTGGGATCGAAGGGGGTGAACATCTTGGGATGCACGGTGGCCATCTGGGGACGCTTCTCCAGAATGACAATGTGCGCAAGAATCTTTCCGCCGTAAGCGGGAGTGGTCTGGTAAAAGACGCCGTCCTTGTCATAGCCGAGGTCAATAGCGTCGGCGGTAAGACCGGTGTCAAGAGTGATCATGAGCCTGGGGGCGAGGTCGCGGCCAAGAGGAGTTGCACCGTAGAGGAGAATGGAGGGCTTGTACTTCTCGACAAGCTGGGTCAGAGCGGCCTGATAGGGTCTTGCGCTGTAGCTGGCAAGAGCCGGATCGTTGACCATGATGACCTTGTCGGCGCCGCGGGCGATAAGCTCGGGTGCAAGCGCATCCACGTTATTGCCGAGCAGAACGGCGACTATCTCTTCCTTGTTGTGCTCCTGGAGCTCATGTGCTTTTGCAAGCAGCTCGAAAACAGTGTGCTCTATAACACCGTTTTCCTGTTCGGCAAACACCCATATGCCTTTGTAATCTTCCTTTGCCATGAATGCTCGCCTCCTTAAATAAGATGTTCTGCCTCGAGCGTCTTGACGAGCTCGTGGGCGATGTCGGCCATCTCACCGGTGAAGAACTTCGTATCGGTGCTGCGCTTCTCGGGCTCGAGAACTTCCTTGGTGGAGGAGGGGGAACCGGGCATACCGATCTTGGCAGGATCGCACTCCATATCGGCCGCGCCCCAAGTGGTGAACGGCTTCTTGGATGCCTTCATGATGTTGATGGGAGTCGGATAACGGGGCTTGTTCAGATCGCCGGTAACAGTGACAGCGGCGGGGAGCTTTGCCCTGACGCGCTGGCGCATGCCGCCAAGCTTTCTGTCGCATACAACCCAGCCGTCCTCGACGGTAAGGGTGGAAGCGAGAGTGATCTGAGGAACGCCGAGCCATGCGGCAACGGCAGGACCGGTCTGAGCGGTGTCGCCGTCGGTAGCGAGGCGGCCGAACAGAAGCAGATCATAATCGCCGATCTTCTCGGCGGCCTTAGCGAGAGTGTAGGAGGTGGCCAGAGTATCGGCACCGCCAAAGGCACGGTCGCTCAGGAGATAGGCCTCATCGCAGCCCATACCCAGAACCTTCTTCAGAGCGTAGGATGCCTGAGGGGGACCCATGCTGACGGCGACAACAGTACCGCCGAACTGCTCCTTGAGCTGCAGAGCGGCCTCAACTGCGTTTGCGTCCATCGGGTTCAGGATGCTCTCAACACCCTCGCGGCGGATGTTGCCGGTCTTGGGGTCGAGCTTAACATCGTCGGTGTTGGGGACCTGTTTTACAAAAACAACTATCTTCATTATATACTTCCTAATTCAGGTATAAAGATTACTTTTTCTCTATGGCGCAGGGAGAAGCCCCCCGCGCCATAGTTAATGTGTACGGGAAACCGGACTTACTTTCTGAGCATGTTGCCAGAGATGACCATTCTCTGAACTTCGCTGGTGCCTTCGTAAATCTCGGTGACCTTTGCATCGCGCATCATACGCTCGACCGGGAAGTCCTTGGTGTAGCCATAGCCGCCGAAGAGCTGAACAGCGCGGTTGGTGACGTAGGAAGCGGTCTCGGCAGCGAACAGCTTTGCCTCTGCAGCCAGAACGGTGTAGGGCAGGCCCTTCTCTTCTGCGTCTGCAGCCTTGAGCATCAGCAGGCGAGCTGCATCGGTGCGGGTCTGCATGTCAGCCAGAGTGAACTGGGTGTTCTGGAACTGGGAGATCTTCTTACCGAACTGGATACGCTGAGTGGTGTACTTGATGGTCTCATCAATAGCACCCTGAGCAATACCGACTGCCTGAGCAGCGACGCCGATACGGCCGCCGTCGAGAGTAGCCATTGCGATGTTGAAGCCCCTGCCCTCTGCGCCGAGGCGGTTCTCCACGGGAACCTTCATGTTGTCGAAGGTCAGCTCGCAGGTAGCGGAAGCGCGCAGGCCCATCTTGTTCTCGGGCTCGCTGATGGTCAGGCCTTCGTAGCCGCGCTCAATGATGAAAGCGGTGATGCCCTTGGTGCCCTGGGACTTGTCGGTCATGGCGAAGGTGATGAAAACGTCGGCGTGGGTGGCGTTGGTGATGAAAATCTTGCCGCCGTTGAGAACATAGTGGTCACCCTCGAGAACTGCAGTGGACTTCTGCATGGAAGCGTCGGTACCGGCACTGGGCTCGGTCAGAGCGAAAGCGCTCAGCTTCTCGCCGCGGCAGATAGGAGCAAGATACTTCTGCTTCTGCTCTTCGGTACCGAACTTGTATATGGGCCAGCTGCCCAGAGATGCACTTGCGGAAAGAATGATAGCGGTGGTGGCGCAGACCTTTGCGAGCTCTTCAACCGCCAGGACGTATGCGACCTGACCGGCGCCGCTTCCGCCGTACTCTTCGGGGTAAGCCAGACCGTTGAGACCCATCTCGCCCATCTTCTTAACGTTCTCAATGGGGAAGCGCTCGGTCTCATCAATTTCCTTGGCAAGGGGCTTGACTTCTGCTTCTGCAAACTCACGCACCATGTCACGAATCATGCTCTGCTGTTCTGTAAACTGGAAATCCATACTGTTTACCTCCAAAAATTTTTATTGCCGTATAACGGTATCAGCTATCACCGTTATATTACAGCCTTTATATTTCTGTATCTACACGCGCCCTGAATTGTATTCATACGCATGTCCTTCCAGCTACATAATAATAGCACATTTGTGCAAAGAACGTCAATCGGAGAAGCGGCAACTGTTCAATTTTCTCTATAATTACGCTTTTAACAATAAAAAAATTCAATATTATATAACAGATTTGACAATCTCATGACACAATGAGGTGAACATAACAAAAAAACAAGCAAACTGTTATATAAAAATGCTATAACGTCTATTGATAAATGTGATGAAATGAAGTAATATATGTGTGATAGATGCCATAACTGTTTCGGAAGGAGAAAGATACCGTGGGAAATGTTAAAACAAGCGCGGTAATGGACTTCATTGCCGGCATGAAGGTCGGAGATAAAGTATCCGTCAGAGGGCTGGCAAGCGGACTCGGTGTGAGCGAGGGTACGGCATATAAATGTATAAAGCTTGCTGAGACCCAGGGACTGGTCAGGACCAAGCCGAAGGTCGGAACGGTAAGAATAAACGGGAACGACGAAACGGGAGAGATGTCGCTCGGTCTGGCGGCACGACAGCTCGGAGCGGTCTGCGTGTGCGGCGCGGCGAGAGCGGACAGTCTTCCGCTGCCTCCGGTGGTGCTGGCGGACGGAAGCGTGGAACAGCTCAGGTCGGCGCTGGAGAGAAACGAAGGAAATGCGCTGTGCTTTATAGGAGACCGGCCGGAGCTGCAGCAGATGGCGATGGACATGGGTGCGGACCTGATGCTCACCGGCAGAACGTATCCGTCGCACAAGCTGCTGATAACGGCGGAGAGCATGGACAGATGCATCTTTGTGTCGGAGCAGGAAAGCTCGGCGATAATTTCGAGGCTGAACAGAAAGCTGGAGCGGGGACTTCCGCAAAGGGAGATGTCTGAAGTGCGCGACTGGATGCAGCTGCCGAGATATCTGTACTACGACGATATGATGACGGAGTGGAACCGGCTGTACAAGAAGCTGTTTGCGGACGGGACGGTATGCGCGGTGGTAAACGACAGGCTGAAGATATGCGGCTCCATCGACGGAATAACGGCCATGGGCGCAGCGCCGGACAGACAGCTGTCGGAGCTGATGGACAGCGCGCAGAATCTGTGCGTGGTCAACGAAAGCACGACTATGACCGAGCTGGCGGATCAGATGATAAACGGAGGAAAGCTGTTCGCCTTCGTGACGGATAAGGAGGGCATGACCGGATTTATCAGCGCCGACGACGTGATGAGGTACTACAAGTACAGCCGTCAGGATGCAAAATCCGGAGAGAGCGTTAAATACGACGGAGCGCACATAGAGCTGATACCGGAAAACTCAGACCTGCAGCGAAGAGTGTATACCACCTTTGTACGGCACACGACCGGAGACTTCATCAGCGGAAAACGGGCGGGCCTTATATTCCAGGCAGGCGCAATGCACGCGGAGCTGCTGCTGGGCGGACCGGTGGATTGCGAGAGCGGTACGTTCTACACACCGTCGCCGCTGCAGGAGGACGGCGAATACATGATATCCAGCGAGCTGGCGAAGAGGACGGAGACGGGAACCGTGATGGAGCTGGAAATGTTCAACGACTACGCCTCTTATGTCAAATGCATGATGACGTTTGCGCTGAAGAAAAGCGACGCGGACTGCGGGCCGGACGCCGGACCGCAGGAGGACTGAAGCACGGACAAGAGACGGCGAAAACGCCGGACTGCACCGCAGTCCGGCGTTTTCGGATTTATGCCGTGAATCATGGCTGTAAAGCGATCAGGCGTTCCAGGCATGAATCTGCTCACGCAGCCACTGCGCCCACTCGTCTATCCCCTCGCCGTTTCTGGCGGAGATGGGTATGATTTTCATATCGGGATTGAGCTTGCGGACGTACTTTTTGCAGGCTTCAATATCAAAATCAAAGTAGGGGAGCACGTCAATCTTATTTATAAGAAGCACGTCGCAGATGGAGAACATGAGCGGATACTTGAGGGGCTTGTCGTCACCCTCGGGGACGGAGAGGATCATTGCGTTTTTGACGGCGCCGGTGTCGAACTCGGCGGGACAGACGAGGTTGCCGATGTTTTCGAGGATAGCAAAGTCGACATCGTCAACGCCGAGGCCCTCGAGACCCTGTCTGGTCATGCCGGCATCGAGATGGCACATGCCGCCGGTATGCAGCTGGATGACTTTTGCACCGGTCTTTTCAATAGCGGCAGCGTCTACATCGGAGTCAATGTCGGCCTCCATGACGCCGATACGGAACTCGTCCTTCAGCGCGGCGATAGTGGCTTTGAGAGTGGTGGTTTTGCCGGAGCCGGGGGAGGACATCAGATTGAGCAGGAATGTGCGGTCCTTCTTCAGCTGCTGTCTGAGCAGATCGGCCTCACGGTCGTTGTTTTCAAAAACGCTCTGTTTTATTTCAAGAATTCTGTAGCCTTCCATAACACACCTCAGTAAAAAATCCTTATGATCTCAGATGGGGACAGTATAACACAGTTTAAGAGATTAAATCAAGGACCCTGCGTAAATGTGTCTCAAAACCGGCGGCGCTGTTTGCGGGACATGTGTCAGCGGTGGGATAAAGGAGCAGACCTCCGTCGCGAAGGGACAGCAGCAGCCCGGACCAGCCGGGGAGGGCGGAATCGGCTTCACCGCCGCAGGCCGGGACCAGACCGGAGTCGAGAGAGAGGGCGAGCGCGCGGCCGCCGGCAAAGAGCCAGCGCAGAAAGTCTGAGGCGGCGGAGGCTCTCCCGCCGTCAATCACGGCAAGGCCGGTAAGGAGCGCATAATATGAGCCGCGCCCGGACTCGGGGAGCGGGAGGGCAGAGACGGACAGACCGCTTTTGAAGAGCAGCGGGAGCTCCGACGAGCCGACGACGGCACAGGGGAGAAGCCCCTGAGCGACGCAGAGGCCGGCACAGTCCGCGGTGTTTGCAAGGGAGCCGTCATAGGCACAGAGAGCAAGCGCGTTATAAACGCGGATATACTCGGGCGAGCCGGGATCCGGGCTGCCGGGGGACTCGGCGCCGAGGGAAGAGAGAGCGCAGCAGAAAAGGTCATAATACGAATCGACGGCGAAGAAGGGCTTGCCGGAGGCGGCGGTATATGCCTGCGCGGTACCGGTGAGCGCTTCAAGAGAGGAAAACGCGGCGTTCTCACAGACAGACGCGTCCGAGAGAAGGACAGGCACGGCGGCGCCTATCGGGAAGAAATAATCGCCGGTACCGGATACGGCGCGGACGGGCGCGGTCCAGGCGGCGTCCACACCCGAGACGGAGCCGAGGACCGAGCGGGAGCTGAGCTGGGCGGCTTTGACATGGCTGCACAGCAAAAGGTCGGGGAGCCCGGAACCGAAGGCGGAGCCGAGGGCGGCCTCGTCCTCGAAAGCACGCAGGGACACATGAGCAGCGCCCTTGCCGGCACGGGCGTTATAGTCAGACACAAGCCTGTTAAGAGCGGAGTCGGAACAGCTGCCGGATATATACCAGAGACTGACGGTATCCGCGGGGGCGCTGCTGCCCCGGGGGAGAAAGAACAGGACAAGAGCTATGCAGAGAGCGGCGGGGAGAATAATGAACGCCGCGGAAAGCTTTTTTTTCATCTTTGACTCCAATCGGTGATTCTGCGGACAAAAGCAGGCGCGGAGACCGCAGGGATACCTGACGGCCGCGCAGGAGGATTTGCCTTTTGGGAGAGGTTGTGATAATATTCAGGGCGTAAATCCAGAGGGCATTATTCGGAGGGGTCTGTATGAGATACAAAGCGGTATTGTTCGACATGGACGGAACGGTCCTTAATACGCTGGGAGATCTGACGGAGGCGGTAAACCACACGCTCAGAGAGTTTTTAATGCCGGAGAGGACTCAGGCGGAGGTAGCGGGATTTCTGGGAAACGGAGCGGCCCGCCTTATCGGCTGCTCGGTGCCGGAGGGGACGAGCCCGGAGCTGACGGCGAAGGTGCTGGAAAAATACGCGCCCTATTACGACAGCCACTGCGACATACTGACGGCACCGTATGAGGGCATAGTACCGCTGATGGAGGAGCTGAAGGCACGCGGGGTAAAACAGGCGGTCATATCCAACAAACAGGATACGGCCGTAAAGCCGCTGGCGGAGAAGCATTTCCCGGGCCTGCTGGAGACAGCCGTCGGCGAGAGCGCAACGGTGCGGCGCAAGCCGAATCCGGACGCGGTGACATCGGCGCTGGAATACATGAAGGTCGACAGAACGGAGGCCATATATGTGGGCGACACGGAGGTCGATATACAGACGGCGGTCAACGCGGGGATGGAATGCGCATCCGTCGGCTGGGGCTTCAGAAGCGTGGAACAGCTCAGACAGGCCGGCGCGGAGCGCATATTCGAGACCCCGGAGGAGCTGGGCAGATACCTGCTCGCAGAGTGAAGCCGAAGCCGGGAATAGGCGCTGAGCGTTCTGGACGCCAAACGCAGAGACGCCGTGCGGAAGCCGACGCGCCTCCGGCCCCGTAAAGAGCTTATACTGAAGCGCAATAGAAACCAGGCAAAGATTTACGAGGCAGAATCGCGTCAGGCGAGGCGGAAGGCCCAGAACATAACGGGGATATACGGTCAGGAATGACAGCGAAGCATGGCGCGGGCATGAACGATAAGATTGTCCTGTTTTTATTGGACTTTTGTACTAAAGGCTACGGTATGAGAGACACCGGAATTATGAATACAGCAGTGAAGAGGCAGCTTTAATGACTGCCTCTTCTGTTTACAGCGGAGATTTTTTTATCTGCGCCCAGCGGCGGGGATATCCGGCGGGCGTATCGGAGGTCTTGCGGATGACGACGGCACTGTGGACGATATCCGTGCCGGGTATCCGGTAATTCTCACGGCGCTCGACCGTACCGCCGAGCAGAGCTATCGCGCGTGAGGCCTCGCTGAGCTCTTCGCCGGGCTCCGGACCTTTCATGGCTATGAACGCGCCGCCCCTTCTGACGTACGGCAGGCAGAGCTCGCACAGCAGATTGAGACGGGCAACGGCACGGGACACGGCAAAGTCATAGCTCTGCCGCAGGCCACTGGGAATCTCCTCGGCGCGTGCGTGGATGCACTCCACACCGTCAAAGCCGAGCGCGGCGCAGGTCTCGCGAAGAAAGCCGACGCGCTTGTGGAGACTGTCCAGAAGGGTCAGAGACATGTCCGGACAGGCTATTTTAAGGGCAAGACCCGGGAAGCCGGCCCCGGTGCCGACGTCAATAACGCGCCGGGAGGACAGGTCGGCGAACTTCAGGAGCGCGGCGCAGTCAAGAAAATGCAGGCGCGCGACATCCGCCTCACCGGATATGGCGGTAAGGTTCATTACCCTGTTATTTTCTTCGAGAGCTTCGTAATACAGGCTGTAGCGCCTGTACGCGTCGGGGTCGGGGGCGATGCCGAGTTCGGCAAAGCCGCTGCGGAGAAGTTCTTCAAGCATATGCGCTCTCCTGAAATCAACGGTAGAAATTATGGTGGCCGATGCTGACGGTGGGCTCAAGGGCCGAGTCAAACCACGCGCTGCCATAGTCCGGATTTACAAAATAAATACTGTCCCCGACGGTGTTGAAGCCCTCCAGACAGAGGTACGCGGCGATGGTGGACTGCTCGCTGGGGTCCTGATATATGCCGCCGGTGGAAATGGGCTCGAACTGTACGGTGTGCTCGGTATCATAGACGACCTCAAAGACGGTGTCGGGAAATTCCGGGGAGGCCAGACGGTTCAGGACAACATTCCCGACTCCGATCTGGCCGGCGAGGGGTTCGAACTTTGCCTCTGAATTGATAATATGAGAGAGCCAGTATATATCGTCCGCGGGGAAGTTCAGCTCGTAATACATATCACCGCCGCTTATTACGGAAACGCCGGCGGAGGAGATATCCAGCCGCTGCGGGTCCCCGGTGAGTTCGCCGGAGAAGCCAAACAGATGCGCAGCAGCGTCAAGAGGCAGATACAGCTCTCCGTTATGGCTCACCCAGCCGTCGGGGGCGTACAGATAACGCCCGTCGGCCTTAAGATAGCCGTCGCCGGAAGTACCCGTGACCTGAATGCCGGAGACGGACAGAGACAGGCTGCCGCCGTCCACGTGCCAGTCGGAATCAAGGCCGAAAACAAAACAGAGGGCGGAGACGGGAACATAGACGCAGCCGTCCCTCTCCAGCGCACGGGCGGAGAGGAGCGAGTCAATATACACGGGCACGGAGGGCCACGGAGGTTCCTCCCGGAGGGGGAGGGAGACCGGCGGCGCATCGGCGACCGCAGTACTGACAGGGTACGCCGGGCCGCCGCAGCCGCAGAGAAGCAGACACAGCAGCAGGCTCAGACAGAGACGGATACGTCTCCCGCGTTCATGCATTTTTGAACTGTTTGAGGGCCTGGGCCATCTGGTCGGGGCAGGAGGTGGGCTTGACGCCGCAGCGTATGCCGTCCATGCGCCTTATGGCCTCGTCGACATCCATGCCCTCGATAAGGCGGGATATGCCCTGAAGATTGCCAGAGCAGCCGCCAGTGACCCTGACCGAGACGATCTTGCCGTCCTCGACCTCGATTTCCATGAGCCTTGAACAAACACCTCTGGGTCTGTATGAAATCTTCATCTGTTTCTCCGATCTGCCGCACACGACGGCTTATAAACTGCACTGAAAATGCATTGTTGAATATAACACGTAAATATGAACTTTTCAATAGTACGGCGTGATATATGCGCGGGGAAGAAATATAACGAGGCAGCAGCGCATATCCATATATGTAAGTAAGCATATACGGATAAGGGTGGGTGAGAAATTGCAGAAGGTGAACAAGCTTATCATAAGCGTGCTGACAACGCTGGGCCTGTATCTGCTGTCAGCCAGCGGCGCCTATGACACGCTGGAGCGGCGGCTGACGGCGGGCTCGGGGATGCAGAGAATGAAGAATGTGACGGTGGCGGCGAGCACGTCGCGCGGGCAGTTCAGCATGCCGGCGGCAGCCCCGCTGGCGGGCTTCGTTCCGGGCGGGACAAATGACGGTACGCAGGCGCAGACGGAGCCTTCCGAAGAACCGGATCCGGAGGAGCTCAGCGCGGAAACGGAGGAGGCGGTGACCGGAGAGGCGGACAGCGTGCTCGAGACGACGATAAAGGGAGGCATGAGCATAAAAAACGAGACACAGTACTGGGTGGACGCGGGAGAGATGCTCGCAGACGGGCCGGGATTAAGTCTGCCGTCCGGCGAGGCACAGATACTGATTATACACACCCATTCCAGCGAGGCGTATACTCAGGCGGGACTGGATCACTACGAGGCGAGCGACTCAAACCGGACCGAGGACACACAATATAATATAGTAAGGATAGGCGACGAGCTGACGGAGATACTCACCGACGCGGGCCTGAACGTTATACACGACAGGGGTATATACGACTACCCGAGCTACACGGGCTCCTACAGCCGTTCGGGGGAGGCGGTCGAGCAATATCTGGCGAACTATCCGAGAATACGGATAGTGCTGGATATACACCGCGACGCGCTCGGCGCGGACGGGGTGGTTTACAAGACTATGGCGGAGGAGGACGGAGTATGCGCAAGCCAGGTGATGCTGCTGGTCGGGACAGATGAGAGCGGGCTGGAGCACCCATACTGGAGGCAGAACCTCGCACTGGCGCTGTACATGCAGAACGCCGTGAACCAGGTCAACCCAACGCTGATGCGGCCGGTGGATCTCGTGCCGCAGCGCTATAACCAGCACCTGAGCGGCGGGTCGCTGATAGTGGAGGTCGGGAGCAGCGGAAACACGCTGCAGGAGGCGCTGGCGGCGGTTCGCCTGTTCGGAGCGGCGATCGCCCCCGCGCTGTGCGAGCTGGTGGGGGAATAAAAAATTTATTTTACCCCCTTTACAAAACCGGAAAGATGTGGTATATTCCTAGCAGTAATAAGAATTATTATCATTTAGGAGATTCTTTGGGAGACTTCATGGAGACTATCAGAAAAAACAGCAGAAAGCGTCAGGCCATGCTGGAAGCGCTGCGGGCAACAAAGGAGCACCCTACAGCGGAAATGCTGTACAACATGCTTAAACCGGAGTACCCGGAGCTGAGTCTCGGGACGATCTACAGGAATCTGTCGGTACTGGTACAGGAGGGCCTCGCGGTCAGCGTGGCGCATGTGGACGGACAGGAACGCTATGACGCGCGCACCGAGCCGCATCTGCACTTCGTATGCCGCGGCTGCCGCCGGGTAATGGATTTGGACATGCCGGATATGACCGGCTCAATGTACGACGATATCAGGAGCCGTTTCGGCTGCCTGCCGGAGAGCCACGCGCTTACCATCACGGGCATATGCGACCGTTGCAGGGGATGAGGCTCCGCGTACAGTAAATCAGTTTTTCCTTGCAGCAAAATGCAATGAAGAAAATATAACAAAATTAAACGGATGAGAAATCAATTCAGGAGGTATTTATTATGAAGAAATGGGTTTGCCCTGTTTGCGGTTATGTTCATGAAGGCGAGAATCCCCCCGAGTTCTGCCCGCAGTGCCATGTCCCCGGCTCCAAGTTCCTTGAGCAGAAGGAAGGCATGACCTGGGCCGCCGAGCATGTTGTCGGCGTAGGCAAGCAGTTCGGCGCAGACGTCCCCGAGGAGGTCCGCAGCGAGATAATCGAGGGACTGAGAGCCAATTTCCAGGGCGAGTGCACCGAAGTCGGCATGTATCTGGCCATGGCGCGCGTTGCGCACCGCGAGGGTTATCCCGAGATCGGCATGTACTGGGAAAAGGCCGGCCTTGAGGAGGCAGAGCACGCGGCAAAGTTTGCAGAGCTTCTGGGCGAGGTCGTCACCGACAGCAGCGCCAAGAACCTCGAAATGCGCGTTGAGGCCGAGAACGGCGCGACCGCAGGGAAGTTCGAGCTGGCAAAGCTCTGCAAAAAGTACAATCTCGACGCACTCCATGACACCATTCATGAGATGGCACGCGACGAGGCCCGTCACGGTAAGGCTTTCGAGGGCCTGCTGAAGAGATACTTCAATAAGTAAGGAGGCAGTTTAAATGGCAAAGTATGAGTGCCCCTGCGGCTATGTATACGATCCCGAGCTCGGCGATCCCGACAACGGCATCGCTCCGGGTACTGCATGGGAAGATGTGCCCGATGACTGGGTCTGCCCGGTCTGTGGTCTGAGCAAGGATATGTTCACCAAGCAGTAAAATAAGATAATGAGATCAGGCAGCGTAAGCTGCCTGATTTTTTTGCCGGAACAGGAATACGGGGGCGGTGGGCAAGAGAGGCTGATGCTGCCGAAAAACGCGGGAAGAACAAAAAGCCGTCACGCGCCGGATTACAGAAGCACCGTTTTTCACAGCGCGAGCGGGCAAAGAATAAATAGGAACCGGGAAAAACAGGGCAGAATACAGTCAGGCGGAGTGGACGCGGCCGCACAGGTATAAAAGAAGCGGGACAGCCGTGACGATGTCCCGCTTCTTTTATGAGTCTGCAGAATCTTTCTCAGCCTCTGTACTGGTTTTTTTCTTCCTGGCCTCGACGACCCTGGAGACTATGAGGTAAAGAATCATACAGCCGAAGATGGCAAGTATTACGATGCCGGCAGGTTCCACTCGCTTTCGCTCCTTTACGAAAAATTAACGTACAATACATATTTCTTAACGTATTCTTAACAAGAAGTATAACAGGTGTGACCGGATAATGCAAGTGTTTATTCCGGAAAAAGTGAAATAAAACGAGAGATTGCAACAAAAAACAGCCGCGGAAAAGTGACGGATGCACTTACCGGGGCTGTTTTTCTCTTAACGGGTTTTTAACACGGAAAAGCGAGATCTTAACGG
This sequence comes from Clostridiales bacterium, assembly GCA_029010715.1. GTDB lineage: Bacteria > Bacillota > Clostridia > Oscillospirales > Oscillospiraceae > Limivicinus. The sequence continues at coordinate 5,442 of JAQXKZ010000043.1, read as the reverse complement.
GTACGGAGAGCGGAGCGGGACGGCGGAACACGGAGAGCGGAGCGGGATGGCGAAACACGGAGAGGGCTTTACAGAAGCATGGCTCCGCCCGGGTCAACGCGAAGGTCGCGTACATGCCAGGAGTTCGGGAGAGCCGAGACGGCGGAGCTGAGATCATGCGCAAGTTCGGGATCGCGGCTGACGCAGAGCAGGCTCGGCCCCGCGCCGCTGATGCAGAAGGCGCCGCAGCCGAGGGCCGAGGCGAGGGAGCGTACTTCATCAAAGCCGGGGATAAGCGAGCGCCGGTAAGGCTGATGCAGCCTGTCCGAAAGGCAGAGCGCGAGCATCTCCTCATCGCCGCTCTCAAATGCGCGGGGCAGCAGGGCGAGACGAGAGAGATCGTAGACGGCATCCGCAAAGGGAACACTCGCGGGCAGGGCGGCCCTGGCGGCATGGGTGCTCAGAGTATAGTCCGGGGAAAGGACGACAAAACGCAGAGAGGCGTGTACCGGGTAGGAAGCGGACCAGACCCTGCCGTCACACAGGGAAGAAGCGACGAGGCCGCCGAAAAACGCGGGGGCCAGATTGTCGGGATGGCCTTCGATAGGAGTGACTATCGAGAGGAGATCGGCTTTTGAGAGTCCGGCGCCGGACAGCGCATTTGCGGCGGCTGCGCCGGCGGCAAGCATGGCGGCGGAGGAGCCGAGGCCGCGGCAGACCGGGATGTCGGAGGAGATGTCGATACGCACGGCGGGCGCAGGGCGGCCGAGATGGGCGTACACGGCGTCAAAGCCACGGAAAGCCAGATTGTCCGGGGTTTGGAACTCCTCGTCACAGCCGGTGAAGGAGAGCCTGTCCGAAAGCGTGAAGCTCAGCGTATTATACAGGCTCAGCGCACAGCCGACGGTATCGAAGCCGCAGGCGAGATTTGCAGTGGTGGCAGGGACGCGGACGGTTACGGAGTTCATGATTCATCCTCCAGAAGATCGAGAACGTAGGCTGACATTTGAGAGGGCTCTACGCAGTCGTTATGCAGGCAGGGGCGTTCACGCAGGCCGCGCAGATTCGCAGGCATGGGAACGCCGGTGGTTTTTTCGAGAGCCGACATCATTTCAAATTCATCGCCGCCGCAGACGCCGCCGACAGCGGAGAGGACCGCGGCGGGGAATTTATAGGGCGAGGCGGTGGAGAGAACGACAATGGGATTATGGTCCGGCACGGCTTTTTCATACTGCTCCGCAACATTCCACGCGACCGCGGTATGTGTGTCGCAGAGATAGGAGAGACTGTGCCAGACCCGGGCGACGGTGGCTTTTGTGCCCTCATCGTCACAGCAGCCGGCCCAGAAGCGCCGCTGTATCTTTTCCAGCAGAGAGGACGGGACGGTATAACGTCCCTCGTCGGCGAGCTGCCGCATGAGCGATGCGACGAGCGCGCTGTCACCGCTCATAAGGAAGAGCAGGCGCTCGAGATTGCTGGAAATGAGAATATCCATGGAAGGGGATAGGGTGCGGCAGAAGTGCCGGCGCCGGTCGTAGGTACCGGTACGGAGAAAATCCGTGAGGACATTGTTCTCATTGGAGGCGCAGACGAGGCGGCCGAGTGGAAGGCCCATTTCCCCGGCAATATAGCCGGCAAGAATGTCACCGAAGTTGCCGGTGGGGACGCAGAAGTCCAGAGGCGCGCCGGGGAGCAGACGGCCGGATTTTACAAGAGAGGCGTAGGCGGAAAAGTAATAGACCACCTGCGGGACAAGACGGCCGATATTGATGGAATTGGCGGAGGAAAGGCCGCGTCCGCGTATGGACCCGAAGATCCGCTTGACGCCGGACTGGGCATCGTCGAAGTTGCCGTCGACGGCGCACACGTGGACGTTCCGGCCCTCCTGAGTGACCATCTGCGCTTTCTGGACGGCGCTGACGCCGTCGCGGGGATAGAAAACGGCGATCTTTATACCGGGAACGTCGCGGAAACCTTCAAGGGCGGCCTTGCCCGTATCTCCGCTCGTGGCGGTGAGGATAGTGATGGTACCGGTATCGCCGCATTTTTCGGCGGCGGATTTCATCAGGTAGGGAAGCAGACAAAGCGCCACATCCTTGAACGCGGAGGTGGGGCCGTGGAACAGCTCCAGCACAGCCTTGTCCCCAACGGGAACGGTGGGAGCGATATCGGCGGAGGGAAATTTTCCGTTATAGGCGCGGCCTGTAAGATCACGGGCCTCGTCACGGGAAAAATCCGGCAGCAGGGCGGATATGATCTCAGCGGCTATGGAGTAATAATCCATGGATATAAGCCGCCGCCAATCTAGCTTCGGCATATCGGAGGGGGACATGGTATAGAGACCGCCGTCGGGGGCGAGACCGTCGACAACGGCGCGGGCGGATGAGACGGCGGGTGAAGCGCCGCGTGTGCTGATGTATTTCATAGGAGCATCTCCTTACTAACGATCGGGGAATACATATATAAAAACTGACAGCGGAAGCCCATAAAAGGCTTTAAAGCCTTTTGCAATGCCGTGGGCGCTTCGGCATCGGTGTGAGAGGCAGCCCAAAACCGCTATAGGCTCTTAACGGTATCATTCCGGCATGCAGGTAATATACAACGTCCGCGATAAAAAGTCAAGTGTATTCAAACTACGGACAACAATACCTCCCTCAGCCACATGCGGCGGGGGGAGGTTTCCGAATGACGATGTATTGAGGAGCACCGGCGTTCAAAGAGCAGGGATCGGAGCTGCGGACGGATATAAGTATCAGCGACAGGAACGCGGTGTATAAGACCACGTCCCGGAGCTGTCGCGTACGGAATAAAAAACGCAGAGGAGCATACAGGAAACCGGCAGAACGATACTGAGCGTTCTGGGGGAAACTGAATTAAAACGTTTGGACATTATATAAGCCCCCTACGGGTGATAATCAGGGAAGCACCGGATGACTCATCAGACGCGGATGGCGAAGGGGGGGCGACACGGTATTGCACTGACAGATCGCTGCGGCGCTAAAAACCGAGATCCACATGCTGCTGGAGGCAGACGGCCCGGAGCCAGCGGGCAAGGGCGGACTCGGAACGGAAGCAGGGGATCATGCCCTCGGGAGGGTGCAGGACAATATTGACCGGCTCGCCGTCGGCCTGACGCTCCATTCGCTCCAGCGGGATATCCAGATAAAAATGCTCACGCTCCAGATGGAGCAGCTCATGTTTAAGCGTCTCTTCCTGCTGAAGCGGGGAGAGACGCGAATTTATATATATGTCAAAACTGCCGTCGCCGTTCGGAACGGTTACGCCCTCGACAGCCCTGGGCATGTCGACCAGACGTACATAATAATCAGCTGTCACGGCGCAGAGCCTCAATGATCTTCACGGCCTGACGGACGTCGTCAGGCGAAGCGTCACGGGCAAGCTTGAAAAGCATACGCATATCCTCGCGGTCGCGCAGCGCGGTGAGCAGCTGCTCCAGCTCCTCGCCGTCAGACACGGGCGAGGCAGCATCGCTTTCGCCGCAGAGATACTGCACAGTCGTGCCGAGTATGCCGGCAAGCACGGACAGCTGCTCCGCATTGGGCTGCGATTTATGCTGCTTCCAGTCCTGACAGAGCGTAGCGCTGCGGCCTAGGGATTGGGCTATAAATTTCTGCGTGATGCCCTTCGAACGGCGAAGAGCGTCGAACCTCTCATAATTGAACAAATCAATCACCCCATATATGTGCACAACGACGAATCTGAAAAAAAGAGGGAGCAGACACTAGAAAATCTTATAAAAATAAGATATACTTCAGAGCGTATCAAATAAAAATAAGATCGCAGGCCATGTCAAGATCCCCGGCTGAGTGTATTTTAATAGAAAACCGCAGGTCTGTCAACATATAATCTCATTTTTTTAAGAATTGGGAGAGGGTGAACATTGCGGAAGCGGCAGAACGGATAAGCTGACAGAGGCAGCCGAGGGGGCGGAGGAGAGCATGCTGACGCGGAGGAGGGAATGCGTGACGCTGATAAGGGATGAGCCGGTAATACGCTCCATGGAGCGTACAGGCTATCCGCCGTGGATGCAGCGCGGCGGGAACACGGACGAGGACGAGCAGGAGGATGAAGATGGGTGCATACAGGAAAGAAGTTTGGACGGACGCAGATGTACGCTGCCCGTTCTATGTATCGGACACAAGAGAAGGGAGAAGCATTACCTGCGAGGGCTGTATGGATGACAGCAGCGTTACCACAAAATTCAGAACGTTGGAAAGGAAGGACAGGCATATGGGGCGCTACTGCGTGTGCAGGTTTGAGACATGCCCGATATACCGCTGCACGTACGACAGCAAATATGCCGGCGGAGCTTAATGGCGGACTGGGAGAAAATCAGGGCGGGCTTTGTCAAAGAAGGAAAAAGCTACAGGGAGCTTGCCAGAGACTTTGACACGCCGTACAGTACGATACAGAGCAGGGGTACGGCGGAGAACTGGCCGGGGCAGAGAGCGGAATACCTCGAGGACGATCTCGGGATAAGGCTGGAGCAGGTCACATCCAAGCTTCTGCGGCGGATAGAAAAGACCATAGACGGAGACAAGGAGCTCGACAGCAGGGACTTCAAGGCCATGACGGGAGCGCTCAGGGAGCTCAGGGAGCTGAACGGCACGGAAACGGCCGGCGCGGGCGACGGCGGCGAGCTGACGGTACGCTTCGTGGGCGAGGCGGAGGAGATGAGCAAATGACGGCGGAGCTTCAGATACCGGAGCCCAGCGGAAAGCAGAAGCTGTTTCTCACGGATACGCACAAATACATAGGCTACGGCGGGGCACGCGGAGGGGGAAAGAGCTGGGCGGTGCGCATCAAGGCGGTTCTGCTCTGCCTGCGGTATGCCGGGATAAAGGTGATGATAATCCGAAAGACCTATCCGGAACTGCAGGAGAACCACATCATACCGCTGTGCCAGCTGCTGCGCTGCTACGCGCCGGAGGAGGAGCGCCTGGCAAGCTACAACGACGCGAAGAAGCATATGGTGTTCCCGAACGGCAGCCGTATACTTTTCCGCTACTGCGACAATGAGAAGGACGCACTGCGTTTTCAGGGCACCGAGGTCGACGTGCTGTTCGTGGACGAGGCTACACAGCAGAGCGAGGAGAAGATGGAAAAGCTCCGGGCCTGCGTCAGAGGTGTGAACGACTTTCCCAAGAGAATCTATTTCACCTGCAATCCCGGGGGAGAGGGGCACGGCTGGGTCAAGAGACTGTTCATAGACCGGCGCTTCAGAGATAACGAGGATGCGGAGGAATACAGCTTCATACAGTCGCTTGTCACGGACAACAAGGCGCTGATGAAGGCGGACCCGCAGTACGTAAAGCAGCTGGAGTCCCTGCCGCCGAAGCTGAGAGAGGCATGGCTGCACGGCAACTGGGACATTTTCGAGGGGCAGTTTTTCGAGGACTTCCGCACAGAGCCGGATATGAGGGCGGCGTATGAGCACGGCTT
>JAQXKZ010000042.1 GCA_029010715.1 Clostridiales bacterium | reverse complement strand
GGCGAAGAAGGCTGGCGCCACCGACAGCATCACGCTGACCGGCGGGTGCGCGAAGAACGACGGTCTGAAGGAAGCCATCGAGCATGTACTGAAGCTTAAGGTCGTCAACCTCAAGACCGACCCGCAGCTCATGGGCGCTCTGGGCGCTGCCGAATACGCCCGCCAGAAGGGCATGGCCAAAAAGTAATTTCCTCAGCCAAGGCGATTAAGGAAAGGAGCATATTCTACACATGTGCAAGTTTTTCAAGAAACTCATAACTGTGCTCGCAGTCACTGTCGGCCTCCTGTTTGTCGTATACTTCTGGAACCTCGATCAGAAGCTTTTGGGTTGGGTATACAAGCAGGTCAACGCGATCTTTGACCGCAAGCCCGTAGACATCAAGTTCTGATTATGGAGCTGTACAACTCGCTTATAAACGAAACCAAGTCTCTGCTTGAATCTCGCAGCGCCAGGATCTGGGACTATAACGAACGTGACACCTGGAATGACAACGGTGTAAGTGAACTCGTTTTGCAGAAGGATGCCGCTTATGAGCTCGGCGCCGCCGGCAGGGGCTCGGCAAACTACGTACTCTTTACCTCGAACTCCGGTCTCGTGGACAGGGATCAGGTCATCCTCTATGGCAAGGACCTGAACGAGCTCAAGGGCGACTGCGACTTCGCGCGCATTGTCCTGCTGCGCGTCGGCGTGCTGGACGAGGATGATGAGGCGGTCTACCGTACTCTCAAGGATATCGAGTTTTCAAAATACCATGTCTATCCGGAAGGATATATGGTCCGCATGTCACCGGAGAATTACCGTGAGCAGATCCGCGTCAGCAAGAACGCGATCAGGCGCGGGATAAGCTTCCGTTCCGTCGGTATGAACTATATCAGAGAGTACAAAAAGGACGCGAATGTCATCAACGCCACGGTCATCTTCACGACCGACCCGGCTGTTGACTATGAAAAGCTCAAGACTCTGGCGAAGAAGTCTGCCGATGTCACCGGTACGCTCACACATATTCTCGAAGGCCTGCCGACGGACTGCTCCGTCTGCGCACTGAAGGATATCTGCGATGAGGTGGAGGGCATGAAGGAACTGCACTTCGGCGTCGGCGACAAGAGCGACAAGCACGGACACTGATATCATGTACAAAGAAAAAGAGATGGCTCCGGCCATCTCTTTTTCATCCATGCATGGAATAATGCCGCCCCAAACCGAGGAAAGCACGCAGAGCCCTGCCTGCCGGCGCGAGCGGCAAGGCAGGCTGCGCTTCAAACCGTCGTTACAAACAAAGCGCGGCAAGCAGGTAAGCGGCGCCTTCGCCTGTTCCGTAAAGGGCAACGCGCCGTAAGCGGGCGACAGCAGAGGCCAACAGGATATACGTTATGACGGTGTCGCTTTTCCCCGGGATACCCGGAGTATTTTATCAAAGAAGCCGGGACCGGGGCACAAATTGTCCGGAAGATGCCGGAGGCGGATTGTGCGGTATTGACAAAAATAAAAAAGACGCTTGACAGATGCAAAAGGCACGTCTATAATTACGCCAACAACAGAAGGTTGAAGCAAACCTGTGACGGAGAGTAGTAGCCTTTGCAGAACCATCGTACAGAGAGCCGTGGGCGGTGTGATCACGGTCGTATGGAGCGGGGTGAATGGACTTCGGAGGGCGGCTTGAACGGACCTGAGTCTCAGTAGATGCCGACGGAAACCCATACCGTTATCTTTTGGGGCGCGTATGATGGTACGCGTAAGCGAGCGGACGTGTCAAAAGCGTCAATTTGGGTGGTATCGCAGGAGTGTGCAGCTCTTGTCCCATGTGGGATGAGTGGCTGCTTTTTTATTTGTACTGCTTCGCGCGAACGCGGCTTCACCGATCAGATGTCTGTATCAGTGAGCTGTGCCGGGCGATCAGTATTGTATCACTCCCAAAAAAGGCCGTGTGGCAGCGGCCCCTCCATCGCCGCCCGAGTATCAGAATAAGGCTCAGAGAGCCGAACAAATGGAGGTAAACAACATGAAGAAAGCAAACATCCGTAAGACGATAGCCGGCGTGCTCGCCGCAGTGATGTGTCTGGCGCTGACAGCCTGCGGCAGTCAGCCATCTCCCGCTCCGGCAGCGTCGGAGACGGCCGCGGCGGCGGACGGAACTGCAAAGACCGAATACAAGATCGGCCTGTGCAACTATGTCGACGACGCATCCCTCAACCAGATCGTCGGGAACATCCAGGCCCGCCTTGCCGAAATAGGCGAGGAGAAGGGCGTGAGCTTTAATGTCCTGTACGACAACTGCAATGCCGATGCGAGCGTTATGGAGCAGATAATCGCCGATTTTCAGGCAGACAAGGTCGACCTGATGATAGGCGTCGCGACTCCGGTCGCAATGCGTATGCAGACCGCGACTGAGGACAGCGGCATTCCCGTGGTATTCTCCGCCGTGTCAGACCCCGTGGGAGCGGGCCTTGTGGAGTCCCTTGAAGCTCCCGGGGCGAACATCACCGGTACTTCCGACTACCTCGACACCGACGCGGTAATGAACCTGATCTTCGCTCTTAATCCCGACACGAAAACCGTCGGCCTGCTCTACGACCAGGGACAGGATTCCTCGACCGCCCCGATAGAGAGCGCAAAGGCTTATCTCGACAAGAAGGGAGTAAAATATGTTGAGCGCACCGGGACCACGACCGACGAGGTCATGCTCGCGGCTCAGGCGCTGGTAGCCGACAAGGTCGACGCTGTCTTTACCCCGACCGACAATACAATAATGACCGCGGAGCTCGCAATTTATGAGACCTTCGCAAAGGCAGGTATCCCCCAGTACACCGGCGCCGACTCCTTCGCGCTCAACGGCGCTTTCCTCGGCTACGGCGTTGACTACGCGAACCTCGGCGTCGAGACCGCAAATATGGTAGCTGACATCCTGCTCAACGGCGCAGACCCCGCGTCCACCCCGGTCATGACCTTCGACAACGGCACCGCGACCATAAACACCGAGATCTGCGAGGCGCTCGGCTATGACTTCAGCACGGTGGAAAAGACCTTTGAGCCGCTCTGCTCACGCATCGTTACACTGACCACTGCCGAGAGCTTCAGCTGAACCGGCTCGGCACAGAAAGAGTAAAAGCTCCGCGCAGAACCTGAGGGATCTGCGCGGAGCATAAGCAATTTAAGGATTGGAAGAGGATAAACATGGATCTGATGACGCTTCTGTCTCTCGGACAGACGGCCTTCGAACTGGGGCTTATATGTTCGCTGACGGTGTTGGCGCTGTTTTTGAGCTACTCGATGCTGAACGTCTGCGATCTGTCCACCGACGGCTGCTTCACGCTGGGGGCGGCGGTCGGCGCGGCGGTCGCTCTTGCAGGACATCCCTGGCTGTCGCTGGGCGCGGCAATGCTGGCAGGCATATGTTCGGGCTTTGTTGTGGCGCTGCTGCAGACGCGGATGGGCGTCAACAGCCTGCTGGCCGGTATTATTGTGAATACGGCGCTGTATTCGATAAACATCGCGGTCATGGGCGGCTCGTCACTCCTTAACCTCAACAAGACCGACACGGTGTTCAGCATTGTCAGGACTGCGCTGGACGGCACTGCCTTTGAAAACGCGTACAAGCTGATAGTCGCGGGCGCGGCAGTAGTGCTGGCCATGATTCTGCTCACGCTGTTTCTGCGTACAAGGCTCGGTCTCGCGATCCGCGCGACCGGCGACAATCCGGACATGGTACGCTCCTCGTCGATAAATCCGGTCTTTACTACGACTGTCGGACTGTGCGCGGCGAATGCCCTTACAGGGCTTTCCGGATGCCTGTTGGCGCAGTCGCAGAAGGCCGTGGACATAAACCTGGGAACCGGAATGGTGACGATTGCGCTGGCTTCGCTGCTCATAGGCGCCACGGTCATGGGCCGCGGCGGCATATTCAAACGCGCGCTCGGAGTTGTGCTCGGCGCGGTCATATTCAGACTCGTGTACACGGTCGCGCTGCGTCTCAACATGCCGGCGTTCATGCTCAAGCTTGTGTCGTCGGTTATCGTGGTGCTTGCGATCTCGGTGCCGTATCTAAGGAGCAGGTGGCCCATGCTCCGCCGGCGTATGGCACACGGCAGAGTGAAAGGGGGCAGAGAAGAATGCTGACACTGTCGCATATCTCAAAGACCTTCAATCCCGGCACCGTAAACGAGAAGAAGGCGATCTCCGATCTGTCGCTGCAGCTTGCCCCGGGTGATTTTGTGACCATAATAGGCGCGAACGGAGCGGGGAAATCAACGCTGTTCAACGCCATCTGCGGCAGCTTTTACACCGACAGCGGAAGCATACTGCTGGGCGGAGAGGACGTCACTTTCTGGCCGGAGCACCGCCGCGCCAAGGATATAGGCCGGCTTTTTCAGGACCCGATGCGCGGCAGCGCGCCGGGTATGACGATAGAGGAGAACCTCGCTCTAGCCGCCGGGCGCGGCGGCTGGTTCGCGCGAATAACAAAGGCGGACCGGGAGTTCTTCCGTGAGCGTCTCTCGCTGCTTGACATGGGACTGGAGGACCGTCTGCGCCAACCTGTGGGACTGCTCTCCGGAGGCCAGCGTCAGGCACTGACGCTGATGATGGCGACAATGGTGCCGCCAAAGCTCCTGCTGCTCGACGAGCACACGGCGGCGCTGGATCCGGGTACGGCGGATAAGGTGCTGGAGCTGACAAAAAAGATCGTGGCAGACGCGAAGCTCACCTGCCTTATGATAACGCACAACATGCAGTCGGCTCTGGAGCTGGGCAACCGCACGCTGATGATGGATTCGGGACGTATCATCCTCGACGTGGGAGGAAAAGAGCGCGAGGGCCTGACGGTAAATGACCTGCTCGCGCGCTTCAAGGCGGGCGTCGGAAGGACGCTGGACAACGACAGAATGCTCTTGTCCTGATCCGGTGCGGGGACATGTTTTTCACCCCTGCGGCATATATATGCTGTGGGGGTGAATAATAAATGGCATATGAACAGGCAAAGAGCTCCGTACAGCACAGCCACTCGCTGAATCTGGAGAACCGCAGCAGGCTGAACCTGACGGGCGTGGAGGATGTGAGCGGCTTTGACGAGAGCCTCATCGTGCTGAGCACCGCGCTTGGCGAGCTCACTGTACGCGGAGAGCAGCTGCATATAGAGCGGATAGACCTCGACTCCGGACAACTGGATGTACGCGGCAAAATACTCGAGCTGAGCTATGATGAGCCTGCCCCGAAGGGCTCGCTGTGGTCGCGTCTGTTCGGCTGAGGTGTCGCAGGATATTGCGCAGCAGCTGGGTACGCTGCTAAGATTTCTCGGCGGCGGGTTCGGCCTGGGACTGCTGTATGATCTGCTGCGCCCGCCGCGCAGAATGGCGGAGAAGGGAGGAGCGTGGCTGGACGTGCTGTTCTGCGCCGCCGCTGCGGCGGCCGTGTTCTGCCTGACGATGACAATTGAGAACGCGCATTTGGGAGGCTGGGAGCTGATCGCCGCGCTGGCCGGCTTTTGTATATACATAAACAGCCTGAGCCGCCTGCTGCTGCCGATATTTGACAAATGCGCACGCCTGCTCGCTGCCGCGCTGGCCGCATGTAAAAAAATAATAAAGAATACTGCTCTTTCTGCAAAAAGTATCTTTCAAAAAGTGGTAGAATGCATTATTATTAAAAAGCGGGCGGAGAATGAATATGGATTCGAAGGAAACACTGCTGCGCATAGTGCTGCTGACGCTGCTGATTTATGCGTCGGTGAGTATTGCCGCAGTGGGCAGAGAGCTGCAGACGGCAAACGCAATGGAGAGCCGGCTTCTCACAGAGCTGGACGAACAGGAAGAGGTAAACGCCGCCCTGCGGCAGAAGCTCGCAGGGGAGCTGAACGACGAGGAAATTGAGCGCCTTGCCCGGGAGCGTCTCGGTCTTGTGAAGCCGGGAGAAATAATATTTTATTTTTGTACAGACAGAGAGGAGTAGCCTATGGAGTTGGCAGTAGGCATTGTGTTGGAAGGCAAAGTCACAGGTATTACTAAATTCGGGGCCTTTGTCAGCTTTGAGGGCGGCAGGAGCGGACTGGTACATATTTCAGAGGTAGCCAACGCCTATGTCAGTGACGTGAACGACTATGTGAAGGTCGGTCAGACGGTGAAAGTGAAGGTCATCGGTATCGGTGAGGGAGGAAAGATAAATCTCTCCATAAAGCGTGCCGAGGAAAATCCGCGCCCGGATAACGGAATGCGCCGGAACGAGGCGCCTGCCAGGACTGCGCCTGCGAGACGTGACAGGCCGGCGTATACGGCAGCTCCGGAGACGCAGAGGAACTCCGGAAAAGAGGACTTTGAGGACCGGCTGAAGAAATTCATGCAGGAGTCAGACAGCCGTATCGCAGACAACAGGATGTACTCCGAACGCCGCCAGCGCAACCGCAGAAGGTGAAAACAACAGCATGCCGCCTGTCAGTATGACAGGCGGCATGCTGTTGTCCATGAGTCCGCGGACGGCACGGCCGGGCCGGATTCACGTGCGCCGGTACAGGGTGTAGCCGCAGCGGCATTTTATGTGTATCTTCCCTTTGCCGCGCGGGACACGTATATAGGTCCGGCAGCCGGGACATTTGAAAAACTTGTAGCTCCTGCGCTGGGCATAGCGATCCTTCCAGGCCAGATAATCCCTGCGCTTGCGCTCAAGAAACGCGAGATAAAGACGGTTTTCCAGCTCACGCTGGTCCAGACGCCGTGAAAAGGCGCGCACGAAAGCGAAGATCAGGGCAAAAATGCCGAGCCAGCGAAGCAGAGCGCCCGGAAATCCCGGAATGAAAAGGGACAGAACAAAAAAGACAAGACCGCACCAGAAGAGAGCCTTGGACAGATCGTCCATACCCTGACGGCCATAGAACAGATTACGTAATTTTTCCCGCATTTTGCACCTCACCAAATATGAATATATTTTAAGAAACAGCATGTGTCCTGTCAAGGGGCTGGGTGCAATGTTTACAGAATAGAAATACCCGGGATGCGTTTGATACGCCTGCTGGCGTATATTGGACTTGAACCTTTACCGCTGTGGTGATAAAATACAGCATATGATAATGCGCAAAGCATGTATGAAAACGGAGGACAACAGCATGATAGCAATAGGTTGTGACCACGGCGGCTTTAAGCTGAAGCAGGCGGTTATGAAGCACCTCGAAGAGAGAGGGCTTGAATATAAGGATTACGGGACCTACAGCGACGAATCCTGCGACTATCCCGTATACGGAAAGGCGGTGGCGAACGCGGTCGCGTCCGGCGAGTGCGACAGGGGTATCATCATATGCGGTACCGGCATAGGCATCTCCATTGCGGCAAACAAGATACGCGGCATAAGGGCCGCTCTCTGCGGGGACTGCTTCTCGGCAGAAGCTACAAGGCTGCATAACGACGCCAACATCCTTGCCATGGGCGCGAGAGTCGTGGGCGAGGGGCTGGCGCTAAAAATCGTGGATATTTTTCTTGATACGCCGTTTTCCGGAGATGAGAGACACAGGCGCCGCATCTCCATGTTAGAGGGGTAAGACTGAATTGGCGAGAGTACAGGAGTTTTACAGGGGCAGACGAAAGCGCAGAAACTATGCGATCATCCCCTTTATAGTGCTGCTGGCCCTCTTCTCGTTGATACTCGTTTTGTTCTACGGTATGCAGAAGTACGCAGTCATTACCAAGGACGGCGTATCTGTCGAGCTGCCGATCCTCAGCGACGGCAGCCGGACAGAACTGGACGGTCAGGGGCGGCCCGTGGCCAGCTTCGAGAGTGTCGATGTCAGTATCGTATTCGAGGAGGCGGATTATTCGACCGTGGAGGCTGTATCCGGCGCGAATGTACCGGAGGTCAGGGCGATTTTTGTCCCGGCAGAGAATGTGACCAAGGACAAGCTGATCGAGTATACCGGACGCCTGAGGCAGGGCAACGCCCTGGTTCTGGAGATGAAGCCCCGCACCGGCGAAATGCTGTGGGAATCCCACAGCCAGCTTGCGCAGGCATATGGCCTCAGCCCGGCGACAGACAGGACAGCGGCCATGCCGGAGCTGATATCCATGCTGAAGGACAGCGACGTGTATCTGGTGGCCCAGATAAGCTGCCTGCTCGACGAAAGACTGGCGGCTTCATCCTCGCGCTACTGCATACACACTGATATCGGCGCAAACTACAGGGACGACTCCGGCACCTGGCTTGATGCATATAACCTGGAGCTCAGACAGTGGGTGGCGGAGATGGCGCAGGAGCTGTACGACATGGGCTTTGACGAGGTCGTGCTGGCGGACATCGCGCACCCGGCCATACCTGAGGACCAGAACGTGCAGCTTGTATACACGAGAGATATATCCACGCCCCGCAGCACGGTGAACGCGGTGTGCGGCTTTGCGCTAAGCGTGGCCGACAGGCTGCGCGACAGGACAAATATTCTGTCGATATATGTCGATACCAGAACGGCCCTGGCAAAGCCCGACGTCACGAACGGGCAGGACGCGCGCCTTTTCCTTAAGGTGTACGACAGGGTCTATATAAAGACGGACAAGTTCGTGTATTCGTATAATGTCGAGGACGTTGCGGGCAGTCTGGAGATAGGCAACGTATATGACAGGCTTATGCCGGTGGTCGAAAACTATATCCCGGACAACACGAGCTGGGTCCTCGTCGACGTGGAGGAAGAGACGACCACGAAAAAGCGGTAGGCACGCAGACAAAAACAGCAGCGTAAACAAGTTCCGCTGCTGTTTTTGCTACTGTTTTTTATATATAAACCCCATAAAAGGCTGCAAAAGCTTTTTCACGGCGCTCCGGGCATGTCCGCCTATGCGTGAAACGCGGTGACACACGCCGCGCGCCCCAAACCGGTCACTTGGTACCGAAGATACGGTCGCCGGCGTCGCCGAGACCGGGAACGATGTAGCCGTGCTCGTTGAGACGATCGTCAAGAGCGGCGACGTAGATGTCTACATCAGGGTGTTCCTTCTGCATAAGAGAAACGCCCTCGGGAGCACCGATGATGCTCATGAGCTTGATGTGGGCTGCGCCGGCTTCCTTGAGGAAAGTGATGGCCGCAGAGGCGGAGCCGCCGGTGGCAAGCATGGGATCGACAACGATGACGTCTCTCTCGTTTATATCGGGGGGCATCTTGAAGTAGTACTTTACGGGCATAAGAGTTTCAGGATCACGGAACAGGCCTATATGTCCGACTTTTACGTTGGGCATCATGTTGACCATGCCGTCCACCATGCCAAGACCGGCTCTGAGTATGGGAACTATTGCCAGCTTCTTACCTGCGATGCGCTTGCACCTTGCGACGGCCACGGGAGTTTCGATGTCCACTTCCTCGAGAGGAAGATCTCTGGTTGCCTCATAGCACATAAGCATGGCTATCTCAGAGATAAGCTCCCTGAATTCCTTGACGCTGGTGCCCTTGTCGCGGAGGATGGACAGCTTGTGCTGAATAAGGGGATGGTCGAACACGCATACTTTGCTCATTTACTCGTTCTCCTTTATGTTCAATTTTAAGGCTTGACTTGTTTGGAAAGCCGCTCCTGCCGCTCACGCTCAGCCTGAGACAGGCGCAG
Source organism: Clostridiales bacterium (assembly GCA_029010715.1). Classification (GTDB taxonomy): domain Bacteria; phylum Bacillota; class Clostridia; order Oscillospirales; family Oscillospiraceae; genus Limivicinus. Next base: position 6,027 of record JAQXKZ010000042.1, on the reverse strand, counting down.
ATATACGGGCAGCAGGCTGTCGGCAGTGCCGGGCTCCTTGTCCGCCGCGGCCATGGCTACGCCCCAGGCGTCCTGCCAGCGCAGGTTATCCGGAGCCATGACGCAGGGGAGGGAGCGCGCGGTAAAGAAATCGTAAGCGAGCTGCGCGCCGTCGCCGACAAGAAATACCGGCGCTGCCAGAGCCTCCAGCTCTGCGGCGAGTTCTTCAAGGGCTATGGGCCGGTCCTCTGTGAGGCGGACCGGACGGCCGTTTTCTGTTTTGAACAGGGCGTTATATACCTGCTGGCGTCTGGCGTCCATGACGGGGCATATATAGCCGCCGGCGGCGAGACCGTGCCACGCCATAGCTTCAAGCGTGGACACGCCGGTGCAGGGTTTATCGGCGGCCCAGGCAAGCCCTTTGACCGCGGATACGCCGATGCGTATGCCGGTAAAGGAGCCGGGACCGTGCGCCACGGCTAAGAGGTCGACGTCATGCACGGTCAGCCCGGCGTTTTTGAGCATGTCCTCCGCCATGGGCAGGAGGGTGCGGCTGTGGGTCAGGGCGCTGCACTGCATATACTGGCTGAGCAGCCTGCCGTCGTGGACAAGGGCGGCGGATGCGGCTTTGGCCGAGGATTCAAAGGAAAGTATCAGCATTGCTCTGCCCCCTCTATCAATATCTTTCTGGAGCTGTCGGAGAGCTTGGAGATCGTGACTTTTATCTCGTCGCCGAAAAAGGCGTCCTGCACGTTCTCGCTCCACTCGACGGCACAGACGGCGCCGCGGCTGAGGTAATCCTCCCAGCCGATGTCGAACAGCTCGTCGGCGCCCGAGAGGCGGTACATGTCAAAATGTATCAGCTCACGCCTGCCAAGATATTCGTTTACTATCGTAAAGGTCGGACTGGAGACACGGCATTCAAGCCCCATGCCGCGGGCCATGCCGCGCACGAAAGCGGTCTTGCCGGCGCCGAGGTCACCGTACATGGCGACGACCGTGCCGCCGGGAAGATTTTCCGCAAAACGGCGGCCGAGCTCCTCGGTCTCCCGTTCGCTGTTTGTAATGTATTCGGACATCTGAATCTCCGTATAAGTGTCTTAACAGTCTGATAACAATACATACCCCGTATTGTGATACAATAATCGGGTACAAATTGCCCGGCAGATATTATAACACCGGCCTGGGCGTTGCGTAAAGAGCAATATTGTGATAAAATACGCACTGCGCTTACAGTCAGAGGTGTATAAATTGGCCGAAAGGCGGTGGCAGAGATCAAAAGACTTAAACCATTTATAACGCAGTTCTTTCAAAGAGCGGATATTTTCCTGCTCGCTATATGTATAATCTGTTCGATATACGGCATCTATTCTATAAAGATCGCGGTCACGGGCATGTCGGCCGGCGGCTGGGAAATGTCGGCGCCGAGCAAGTACATCGCGGTGCAGACCGTCTCACTTATTCTGGGCATAGCGGGTTTTGTCGCTTTTACGGTCATTGACGCGGATATACTCGGCCAGCAGTGGAAGCTGCTGTGCGCGGTGAATGTGCTGCTGCTTGTGGCGCTGGTTATATTCGGTCAGGACGACGGTACCGGCAACAAAAGCTGGATTCGGTTTGCCGGCATAGGCATACAGCCCTCCGAGGTCATAAAGGTTCTGTACATAGTCGTCGCGGCCAAGCAGATGACGTATCTGAAGGAGTACAAGGATATAAACTCTTTCCTGTCGGTCGTACAGATGGCGGGACATTTCGTGATAGTGTTCGGTATGATAGTCGTCGTTTCCTCGGACCTTGGGAGCGCGACGATAATCATGGGCGTTTTCCTGATGATGTTCTTTGTGCTCGGAGTGCGGCTGTACTGGTTCGCCATAGGCGGCGCGCTGGTCGCCTCGGCCATACCGCTGCTGTGGAACTACTTTTTGAAGGACTACCAGAAGAAGAGACTGGTCGCGCCCTACGATAAGTCGATAGACCCCGACGGCTGGGGCATAACCTGGCAGACGACGCAGAGCCAGCAGAGCCTGGCTTCCGGGCGTCTTACCGGCGTGGACGCCGAGCACAACACCACAGTCTTTACCGGAAAGCACACTGACTTTATTTTCGCCTGCATCGGCGAGCATTTCGGCATGATCGGCTGCCTGATAGTCGTGCTGCTGCTGCTGATAATTATTTTCCACTGCATAAGGGTCGGCCTGCACTCCAGCCGTACCTACGATATGCTTATCTGCTTCGGCGTCGCCGGCGCAATGGTATTCCAGACGTTCATAAACATAGGTATGTGCATAGGCATAACACCCGTTATAGGCATCACGCTGCCGTTCTTCAGCTACGGAGGCTCGTCAATGGTTACTATGTTCTGCGCAATGGGACTTGTATCGGGGGTCAAGTACAAGCCCAAACCGGAGCACTTTTCTCTTATATACTGAGCTGTGCATGACCCCAAAGAAGATTATAAAAATACCGGTCCCGTACGGGACCGGTATTTTTATATATCCACATTAAAGCTGTCGGCGCGGTGGGAGGCGGCCCCGGGATAGGATTCTCTGCCACAGAGATACTCATAATACAGAGCCTTTATCATGCCGGAATAGGGAACGGTCCACACTTTGAAACCGTAACCAACGACGGGCAGCGCGGAGAGGATATACCAGCCGATAAGGCTGAGGTCGAGCATGAACAGCTCGTTCTTATGCCCGCGCATCATGGCCTTCGACTCGCGTATGCACTGCATGGGCGATTTTTCCGGATTGTCGATAAGAATATATATTGCCTGACTGTAGCGATAGAAAGCGACGATACCGGGAAATATAAAGAGCATTGACCAAAGGGAGATGAAAACAGCCTCGATAATATTCAGAAAAATGACTTTGAAGAACATGCCGAAGCCGTCAAGCAGGTTGCCGAAGCAAGGGGAGTTTCCGCGGATAGTATTGAGCAGGAATATAACGAAGCCGGCGCTCACCACGGTCATCACGATGTTCAGCAGCATGTTGATAATGTATGAACCGGAGGGAGGCGCAAGACGCTGCAGATATTCCGCGGCGTAGTCGTAGTTGCCGGCGGCGTAATACTGCAGGTAGCGCTGGGCGTCCGCCTCGCTGTAGTTCAGCCCGAGCAGCCGGGAGGACAGCAGGCCGACCAGCACGGACAGCAGCAGATACACGAGCCCGACGGTGATGACCTTCGGACGGTTGGAATTGCGGATTATTTCAACAGCCCTGTGTTTCAGGGCAGTACGGTCAAGCCTCATATTGCAGCTCCTGTTAAATATTTTTATTTGACGTTTATTTTAATACAATATATCATCACAGGCATTTTGTGTAAAGGGAAAAATAATGAAAGATGCGAAAAAACAGCTTGACAAGCGCTTACTCAGATGCTATTATTATCAAGCGTTCCAGAGCTGCGCGAGTGGTGGAATTGGCAGACTCGCTAGATTCAGGTTCTAGTGCTCACTCCGGGCGTGCGGGTTCAAGTCCCGCCTCGCGCACCAAGAATACGGCAGTCCCGTCAGGGACTGCTGTATTTTTTATGTCCGGGGCGACTCGACATGAAGCTGAAAATACGGGAACCCCGTGAAAGCGAAGTCTTTCACGGGGAAAAGGAAGAAAGACCGAAGCGGATGAAGCGGCGCAGCTTGCGGCGCTGCGCGTCACATTCGGTTTTTCTGACGCCGTCCCGCCTCGCGCACCAAGTCGGAGCAAGCTATATATCGCTTGCTCCGACTTCTTTTATAAGTCAGAGCGCGCTCATGCCGCTGCTCCTCCTTTCCAAATCGAACCCGCTGCGCCGGGCTTCGATTTGGCTTTTTCTTTCTTTGGCATATAAGTTCAACCCTGTTTTGGGCCAAAATAAATCTCACCGTGAGACGCATTTACCGGATTCGTATGGGGTCTTGGGGACTCTCCCCAACAAGTGGAAATTGCCGTCAAATTTCCGTACTTGCTGTTTCCGCGTTACCGCAGGTAACTTTTATGATTTAATCCGCATTTATCTAAGATAAAACTATTGATTTTGACATTCTGATATGTGAACTATACGAAATAGACTGTAGACGTTCGTATAAAAGAGGGAAAAAGCGATTTAATATTCCATCAATACGCCGATGAAAAAAAGACAGTATATGATAAAATATAGTCAAGCATCAAGTGAATGCTGTTTCAAAACGATTAAGGAGGCCATTCATGGGAAAATATGACGCTTTGTTTCAGCCGATTGAAATCAACAATTGTTTGATTAAAAACCGGATCAGCATGTCAGCGATGGGTGTTGGTTCCGCCATTATGGACGGTAACGAATCCGAAGCTGCAATTGACTATTACATTGAAAGAGCCAGAGGCGGTGTTGGACTGATCCACACCGGAGCATCCTTTGTGAACAGAAAGCTCGCACAGGGCAGCCGGGGCTTTGGTATTGATGATGTTTACAACATCGCACACGCCACTGTACTGACGGAGAATATCCACCGCTGGGGTGGAAAGATATTCCTACAGATGAGCCCGGGTATGGGCAGAAACAGCATGCTTGGCCCCGGCTTCCCCGAACAGCCGCTCTCCTCTTCTCCCAATCCCGCAAAGTACAATCCCAGTATTATCTGTCGCGAGATGACCCGGGATGAGATTAAGGAAGCGGTTGAGTCTTTCAAATTCGCAACCATGTGGGCGATCAATGCCGGCTTTGACGGCATCCAAGTTCACTCTCACGCTGGCTATCTGATTGACCAGTTCTTGTCTGCGTGCTGGAACCATAGAACCGACGAGTATGGCGGGAACTTTGAAAATCGTTGCCGCTTCACCATGGAAATTATCGATGCGATCCGTAGCGTCGCAGGCCCCCGGTTCCCCATCACCTATCGCTATGCCGTAGAGCACAAGTTTAAAGGTGGACGAAGCATGGAGGAAGGCCTGAAGATTCTTGAGATTCTCGATCGTTGCGGCATCGATGCCTTCGACCTTGACGTTGGCTCCTATGAGAACCTGGATTATATCTTCCCCACCCGCTATCTGGGTGACGCTTGCATGGCATATGTCTGCAAGGAAGCGAAAAAGATTACCAAAAAACCCATTATTAACGCTGGAAACCACACCATCGAATCCGCCCTGGAGCTGGTGAAACGGGGAGAAATTGATATGGCTTCCTTTGGGCGTCAGTGCATTGCTGATCCCGATTTTGTGAACAAGCTGGTAGACGATCAGCGCGAAGAAATACGACCCTGCATTGCTTGCAACGAAGAGTGTGTGGGCCGCATTATGGGCCGCCGTACACAGACCTCCTGCACGGTCAACCCGCGCTCTGGTTTTGAGACAAAAATGATTGTCAGCCCTGTCAGCCGCCCTCAGAATGTTGTCGTTATTGGCGCCGGCCCCGGTGGAATGGAAGCTGCCCGCTGCGCCGCGGAGCGGGGCTGCTCGGTCACCCTCTTTGATGATAAGGATCATGTTGGCGGAACGTTCCGTACGATCGCGACTGGTGACTTCAAACACAGAATTCGCGATCTGATGAGCTGGTACGAACTTCAGCTGAAGAAGCTCAAGGTCAATGTAGTCCTGAACACCAGAATCTCTGCCGATGATGAAGTTCTGAAGAGTGCGGATAAGATTATTGTTGCCACCGGCTCAAAGGAGCTTGTCCTCCCCTTGCCGGGCATTGATAATCCGAAAGTTGTCAGTGTTGTGAAAGTGCATGCAGAAGGATTACCCGAAGGAAAGCGCGTTGTCATCTGCGGAGGCGGTCTTTCTGCTTGCGATACCGCCCTGGAATACGCACCGCTTGGTCGTGAGATTACCATTGTTGAAATGCGTGATAAGCTTGCCGGAGACGTAATGCCGGTAAATGCGGTTACCATCTTCGACCAGCTGAACGAATACGGTGTGAACCAACTGACCAAGACGCGGGTCATTGGTTTTAATGATGAAGGTGTGCTGGTGCATAATGCGGAAGGTGAAGAAGAACTGCTCCCGGCGGACGTGATTGTCACTGCGCTGGGGATGACCAAGAACATGGACTTCCCTTATGAAGTTCTGAAGAAATATCCGGTTAAAACTA
>JAQXKZ010000041.1 GCA_029010715.1 Clostridiales bacterium | reverse complement strand
CACAATGGAAAAGTTGAGCGCAGCCACCGGAAAGACAATGAGGAATTCTACGCATCCCACACGTTCTTTTCCTTTCAGGACTTTAAAACCCAGCTGGCCAGAAGACAACGTCAATACAACAACTTCCCGATGAGACCCCTTGCCTGGCGCTCTCCTTTGCAGGTCCTCTCCGCTTTCCCGTATGTGTAACACATCATTGACAAACCTACAGCTTTCCTGATTTTTATGACGGTACGAAGGGCGGCGCCAGGTACCGGAAATATACGGTTTGTCTTGACCTTGACACAGATTGCGGGTATAATACCTGTGATTGTTCGCCAAGAGTTCGGAGGTGAAAACCATTAATAAACAGAAATTTCTCGCAGAGCTTGGCAGACTTCTGACCTTTATGTATGAGGACGACAGACAGACTGCCATCGCCATGTATAACAGAATGTTCGATGAAGCGGACGATGAGCAGGCTCTGCTGCAGTTTCTCGTCTCCCCAACCAGACAGGCCGTCATACTTGCCCGCAAATACGACGCCAGGGAGAGAAAGCTGCAGGTACACGCACAGACCAGAGACGAGAGCCATATGCAGCCGGCCGATGAGATACCTGAGTTCGTCACGGTGATAGAAAGGCTTCAGCAGGAGGCCATGACTCTCGGGGTCGTAATCCCGCCCGTTTCCGAGGATCAGATATCTCTGTTTGACGATGTGACGGAGCCTGAAGAAACGCCTCAGGCTGACGCGGAAAATCCGGCAGTGAGTGCCGCCTCTGCCGATACCGCCCCTGAAGCCGTCATACCGGCCGTAACGGAAGAAAGCACGGCTCCCGCGGAGACCGAAAACCCGGCCGCGACCATGGCCAATGCCGTTCAGGAAGGCCATCAGGGTGCAGACACCGAGGCTGAGGAAGAAGCTCCCGCCGAGGCAGATGGGGTACAGGCTGAGGAAAAAGGCAGCGTAGAGCACTTTGCCGACGCGGTGGACGCCTTCCTTGCGGACTTCTCGATCGCAAACGGAGAGCTTATACATAACGATCCCGATACAAAGACCGGGTCTGAGCCTGACGTAGAGCCCGGCGCGGAGACTTCTCCCGAGGAGAGCGCCGAAGCCGTCCCCGCCGCGGACGCCGCCGCAAAGCAGGCGGAACCTGACATCACGCTTGTGCCGGCCGCTCCCGGAGAGACCGAAAAAACTGCCGTGGAGGACAAGCCGGCGCCGGCCGCCGCCGTGGAGGAAAGAGCGGAGCTGCCTGAGGAGGATACCGAGTACGTCAGAAAGCCGGTTGTCGCGCTGCTGATCCTGTATATCATCCTTGCCGTTCCGCTTACGCTTATCGGTATAGCGATTCTCCTGCTCCCAACCCTGCTGTTCCTGTCGCTGGCTTTTCTTGCCGGCTGGCTCGGTATCGAGGGGATTATCGCGACCTTCGGTGGATTCGCGGTTCTTGCGGATATACTGGTCGTTGTCGGCGCCGCACTTGTTGTGCTGGCCCTCGCGCTGCTGTTCCTGTGGATATTTGTCTGGCTTGTTGGCGGCGCGATCGTGGGCCTTATCCGCGGTGTGTGCTGGCTCGGCGGAAAGTGGTGTTATAAGGAGGTGGCCGTCCGGTGAAAAAGGGTTGGAAAGTCGTACTGATTATCTTTCTTGTCGTCGTTGTTCTCGGCACCGTCTGCATGGGCGTCGGGATGATGACCGGCGCGGAGACGGCGCGTATTTACTCCGTGCTTGACGATAAGTACCATATTGAAATGTACTATAACTACGGCCTTGAGGTCATAAAGGCCTTTCAGAACGCCTGAAACACTGCAATAAACAGATAATCCCCGGCGGATATAATATCCGCTGGGGATCTTTTTTAAAAAGAGATTTGGAGGGTGCTCTGTCAGCCGCCGAGATAGGCTTTTTTGACCGCGTCGCTTTCGGCAAGCTCCCTGCCTGTGCCGCTGAGCGTGATCTTGCCGGTCTCAAGCACGTAAGCGCGGTCGGCGACGGAAAGTGCCATCTGCGCGTTCTGCTCGACCAGAAGTATCGTCGTGCCGCTCTTGTGAAGTTCCTTGATAATGTCGAAGATCTGCTCGACCAGAATGGGTGCGAGACCCATTGAAGGCTCGTCGAGCATAAGCAGCTTCGGGTGGCTCATCAGCGCCCTGCCCATGGCGAGCATCTGCTGCTCGCCGCCGGAGAGAGTGCCGGCGATTTGCTTTTTTCTCTCGCGCAGCCGCGGGAAGCGCTCGTAAACGGCCTCGAGGTCCTCGTCTACGCCGGAATTCTTCTGCGTGAAAGCGCCCATTTCGAGATTCTCCTCGACGCTCATCTGCAAAAAGATGCGGCGGCCTTCCGGAACCTGAGCCAGTCCCTTGCGCACGAGCTTGTGGGACGGGACATGACTGATGTTCTCGCCGTTGAATATGATGCTGCCGGTCTGGGAATGAAGCAGGCCGGATATTGTCTGCAGGGTCGTGGACTTACCGGCGCCGTTTGCGCCGATAAGCGTGACGATCTCGCCTTCGTTGACGTCGAAGGATATGCCCTTTATGGCGTGGATAGCGCCGTAATACACGTTGATATTCTCTACCTTCAGTATCTGACCCATCGTATCACGCCTCCTTCTTTCTGCCGAGATATGCCTCGATGACCACGGGGTTGGCCTGAATATCCGCAGGCGTGCCTTTGGCGATGACCTTGCCGAAGTTGAGCACGCAGATACCCTCGCATATGCCCATGACCAGGTTCATGTCGTGCTCAATGAGCATGATGGCAATCTGGAAGGTGTCACGGATCTTGATGATGTTATCCATCAGCTCCGCGGTTTCGGAGGGGTTCATGCCGGCTGCGGGCTCATCAAGCAGAAGCAGGCTCGGATTGGTGCCGAGGGCTCTGACTATCTCCAGACGGCGCTGCGCGCCGTAAGGCAGAGAGCCGGCCTTCTTGTCGGCCATATCCTGCATGTCGAATATGCTCAGCAGCTCCAGCGCGCGCTCATGCGCTATCTTCTCCTGCTTCCAGTAGGCGGGCAGACGCAGTATGCCGGAAAACATACCGTAGCTTATCTGATTATGCATGCCGAGCTTGACGTTGTCCTCCACGCTCAGATTGCCGAACAGTCTGATGTTCTGGAAGGTACGCGCAACGCCGAGCTTGTTGACCTGGGCGGTGCTCATGTTGTGCGTGTCTATGCCGTCTATCATTATGGAGCCGCGGGTGGGCTGATACACCTTGGTCAGCAGATTGAATATGGTGGTTTTGCCGGCGCCGTTCGGGCCGATAAGACCGGCTATCTCGGTGCGGCCTATGGTCAGGTTGAAGTCGTCGACCGCGGTCAGTCCACCGAAGTCAATGCCGAGATGGCTCGCTTCGAGCACCGGGGTCTTGTCAAGGTCGCGCTGCGGTATGAACGCGTTGGTCGGCAGCGGCACCAGGGGGCTTTCGTTTTTGGAATATACCTTAGCCATTTCCTGCCTCTCCTTTCTTTCGGATGGGGATAAGCTTTGAAATCAGCGCCTTCATCTGCGGGTCGTTTGTAGTCAGCATGACGATTATCAGCACTATCGCGTAGATCAGCATGCGGTAATCGGCAAAGCCGCGCAAAGCCTCGGGGAGAATCGTGAGTACCGCGGCCGCGATGATGGAGCCCCAGATATTGCCGAGACCGCCGAGAACGACGAATACGAGCACGAGAATCGAGGTGTTGAAGTCAAACTTCGATGAAACGAGGTTGGAGAAGTTCAGGCCGTAGAGCGCACCGGCGCCGCCGGCAAGGGCAGCGGAGGTAACGAAAGCCATAAGTTTGTACTTGGTGACATTGATACCGACGGATTCGGCGGCGATACGGTTGTCGCGCAGCGCCATGATCGCGCGGCCTGAACGGCTGCGCACGAGGTTTAGCACGACGACCAGGGTGATCATGATAAGAATGAAGCCGGCGGTAAAGTTTGCAATGGTCTGCGTACCGGTCGCGCCCTGTGCGCCCTTTATAAGTACGCGTCCGGTCTCGGTCAGGCCGAGGTCGGCGACGCTCCTGGAGCCGGTGGCGTTGAAAATGATGTGCAGGCCGTTCTCGTCATGGCCGATAATCAGGCAGTTGATGAGCTCCTTTATGATTTCGCCGAAAGCCAGCGTGACAATCGCAAGATAGTCGCCGTGGAGACGCAGAACGGGGATACCGACTAGAGTGCCGGCGACAGCCGCGAAAATTGCGCCCATGACTATAGCGAGCGCGAGGCGCACGCCTTCGGAGGGGATCGCCGCCTGCAGGCTCATCGCGGTGACGACGCCGGTGAATGCGCCGACGCTCATGAAACCTGCGTGGCCCAGACTGAGCTCACCGAGTATGCCGACGGTCAGGTTAAGGGACACGGCCATGACGATGTAGCAGCAGATGGGCACGAGCTGGCCGGTCATTGAGCGGGTAAGCATACCGTTGCTCTTTAAAGTGTTCATGATGATGAACACGATAACAATGCCGATATATGTTGCAAAATCTATAATCTTGGTTTTAGTCTGTCTTTTCATATCGGCACCTCAGACTTTCTCCGGCACGTATTTGCCGAGCAGACCGGCGGGACGGACCAGAAGCGTGACTATCAGCACTGCGAACACGATGGAGTTTGCAAGCTGAGTCGAGATATAGGCCTTGGCCATGGACTCGATTATGCCGAGCAGCAGGCCGCCGAGAAATGCCCCAGGGATGGAACCGATGCCGCCGAAAACAGCTGCGGTAAAGGCTTTGATACCGGGCATGGAGCCGGTCGTCGGCATCAGCGAGGTATAGGACGAGCAGAGAAGCACGCCCGCAATAGCTGCCAGAGCCGAACCTATTGCGAAGGTCAGGGAAATAGTGCTGTTGACGTTGATGCCCATCAGCTGTGCTGCGGCCTTATCCTCGGAGCATGCGCGCATCGCCTTGCCCATCTTGGTCTTGCCGGTAAAGAAGCTCAGCGCCACCATTATGACGAGGCACATCAAAACTGTAAGAAGAGCGATGTAGGAGACGGTCAGCCTGCCGTCAAAAAGCTTGAAGGCGCCCTCGATTACCGGGCTGTAAGCTTTGGGATTCGCGCCCCAGACAAGCAGAGCCGCGTTCTGCAGAAAATAGCTGACGCCGATTGCCGTTATAAGGACTGCGAGCGAAGGGGCAGCTCTCAGGGGCTTGTAAGCCAGACCCTCTATCACAACGCCCAGTACCGTGCACACAAGCATTGCCAGCAGCACGGCTGCCCATGAAGGCAAGCCCATAGAGCTTATCGCCATCAATGAAACATAGCCGCCTACCATTATAATATCGCCGTGAGCGAAGTTCAGCATCTTCGCAATGCCGTAAACCATTGTATAGCCAAGTGCGATTATGGCGTACACACTGCCCAGGCTTATCCCGCTGATCAGATATGACAGAAATTCCATATACTTACCTCTCTTTGTTTTCCTGCCGGAAAGGTCCGGAAGAGTGGACGTGCATCCTGCGGCATTTGCACAGACGGCAGGGATAATACCATCTGTGCAAATGCCGCAGACTCATTGAATTTAAGACGCCCGTCGGCAGCCGGGATCTCTCCCGGCTGCCTTTTGAATCTTTAATAGCCTTTAAGCGTCTGTGCTCAGATCAGTTTGCGGAGACGTAGGTGCCGTCCTTGATGACAACGGCTGCGGGCATCTTGCTGACTTCGCCGTTTGCGCTCCAGGTCATGCCCTTACCGGTCAGGCCGTCGAAGGTGAGGGTCGGGAAGGTGGAGACAAGAGCCTCGCAGAGCTCCTCGGCGCTCATGTCGGGAGTGCAGTTGGCTGCCTCGAGAGCTGCCTTCAGTGCGTAGATAACGTCGTACTCATCAGCTGCGAACTGGTTGGGGACGTCGTTGAACTTTTCCTTGTACTCGCTGACAAAATTCTGGGTCTTCTCATCCTGTGCGTCTGCGGAGAACGGGGTCAGGACCATGACGCCCTCTGCGAGGGAGGTGTCAAAGCCTTCGAGGGTCAGGATGCCGTCCATGCCGTCAACGCCGAAGAAGGTGGGAGCATAGCCCATAGCCTTTGCCTGAGAGAAGATAACGGATGCGGGCTGGTAGTAGATGGGCAGGAATACGAGGTCGGCGCCGGCAGCCTGGGCTGCGTTGAGCTGTACGGAGAAGTCGGTAGCGGTGTCCTTGGTGAAGGTGCCTTCGTAAACGATCTCGAGGCCCTCAGTGGCGGAAGTGGAAACAAAGGTGTCGCGGATGCCCTGGGAGTATGCGTCATCGTTGCGGTAGATAACAGCGATCTTGCTGTCGGGCATGTTGGCCTTGATATAGGTGGCGGAGCCGGAGCCCTGGTTGGGGTCGGTGAAGCAGAGCTGGTAAACGTTGTCCTTGCCCGCGGTGACGTCGGTGGAGGAAGCGGAAGGAGTCATCATGAATACGCGCTCTTCAAAGGCCTTTGCGGAAACGGAGATGGAGGAACCGGTGGTGGTGGGGCCGGCCAGGATATGCATACCCCAGTCCATCAGGTTGTTGTAAGCGTTGACAGCGGTCTCGCCGTCCGCTACGTCGTCCTCAAACTTCCACTCGATCTGGTAGCCGTTGATGCCGCCGTTGGCGTTGATCTCGTCGACTGCGATCTGTCCGCCGTTTTTAACTGCGGTGCCGTAGATGGCTGCGTCGCCGGTTACGGGGCCGATGGAGCCGATCTTGAAGGTACCGGCCGCGGTGGTGTCTGCTGCGGTGCTGCTGTCTGCTGCAGGGGCAGCGGTGGTGCTGGAGGCGGAGTCGTTGCTGCTGCCGCAGCCTGCGAACAGGCACATGCACATAACGGCAACAAGTACGAGAGCCATTACTTTTTTAACTCTTTTCATTTTAGTTCTCCTTGAAAATAAATTTATTATACAAAAAATCGACCCCGACCGATCTGGTCAGGGCCGATTTGAAGTATACACAAATCAGAGCGCCATTGCCAAATTCGATCGTTTCTGCGCGGGACTGCCAATAATTGCGGATATAATTATGCTTACGCGTATAAGAATAACTCGCAGGGCAGAAACAAAAATGGACACTGCACAGGCAGTGTCCAGAGTAAGCAGGAAAGCGGTAGCGGCGCAGGTGTCGGCCTGAGCGCAGCGAGAGGATGCAGAAACGGACTCATTCGCAGCTGCGCATGAGCCAACGGTATTGAAGCTGTTAACAAAGCGAGCGAACATTTCTGCGTCTCCTTTCGTTTGATGTCTGCACTTTAGCACTGCACAGTGCGTATGTCAAGAGAAAATTTCTTTTTCCGCGATTCCACCGAAACCCACAAAAGGAACAAAATATTTTTGTGCAATTTTTACAACAAAAACTGCGCTGCGGAAGCGCTTTAAAAGTGTTCTAAAAGTACGGAAACGGCGGAGGAATATTTCTTCTTCCGCCGTTTTGTATGTGTCAGGGTGAAATTTAATCGACGCTCACGACGCCGTCCTCACCGACGGTGACTGTCATGCCGGTCTTGACGTAGTCAAGAAATTCGTCGCCGAGCATGTCGACGACAGGCATCTTCGCCTCTGTCCACACGTCACCGAGAATTGCGCCGGAGGCCGCGAGAGAGTCGATCGGCATGCTGAAGAGCATGCAGGCCGGCTGCTTTCCGACGGAGCATACGGTGTAGAGCACCATGCCGCCGGTGGTGGAGCCGATGGTCTGCGGCAGGCACAGAGCCTTGCCGATCATGGACTGCTTGTAAATGTCGGGGTTATTCTGATCGCCGCACTTGACCTTCTTGTCTCCGAACATGAGGGCCATCTGATAGCTCGCCAGAGTGTTGAAGCCGTTGCGGCTCACAAGCGCCTCGGCGGTACAGGTGCCGGGAACTATAACGCGTCCCTTGAACTGCTTCATTATTTACCCTCCTTCCTGCTGGTGATGATGTCGAGGATTTCGGCCTCGGTGTAGTATCTTGCGCTGGTGTAGGTACGCAGCTTGTTGGAGCAGGTGATGACGGCCTTCTTCTTGCACAGGGGGTTGTTCATGTACATCAGAGGGCAGATATAACTGAGTATGACGCCGTAGGTGGCGAGCTTGTCGGGGTATACGGTGCCCTCCAGAGCCTTGATGACCGCGGGAGCGGCGGTAAAGACGGTGGGCACGGAGACCCTGTCGAGACCGTTTGCGCGAAGCTTTGCCTCGATCGCGTCGGTCCAGTCCTTCAGCTGCTTTACGCTCATGTGCGGGCAGCCAACGAAGCACAGTTCGGGCTTTGCGTTTTTGTCTTTCCAGATAACGGGGTAGCTTTCCTTGACGCGCTCAAGCTCCGCGTCGTCAATGACATAGACCTGTGCGCCTTCCCTTATAAGGGCTTCCCCCTGTTCCCTGGCCTCGGGTGTGAGGTTTTCTATGTGATACAGACCGACTGCGCCGTTGGACGCTGTGGCGGCGCCGAAGTCCTTGAGGTATGCGCAGGCGTCGTCGTTGAGCTCGGTGCCGAGCCACTTGTCCAGACCCTTTACGTACGGGACCTCTTCCATGACCTTCATGCCTATCGCGGAGCCGAGCAGCTGAGCCTCGGGCTTGTGCTCGCATTTGACTTCGACGATCCAGGAGGCCTTGCGGCCCTCGTCGGTCAGCAGGCCGAACTCCGGCACGAAGCCGGCGACGGAGCCCATCAGCTCTATAATGCCGGAGTTGCGGTTGCAGCGGGCGCCGAGCACGGAGTTGGCGTAAACGACGGCGGAGGACTCTGCCCAGGACAGAACCTCGCCCTTCTTTGGCTTGTTGCCGACCTGGTCCATGTAGCAGGTGCAGGTGTAGTCGTCCTCGCCCTTGATGCCGAGCTTCCTGAGCTGCTCCTCATATGCCGCCTGATGGGTGTACATGATTTTCCTGAAGACTATATCCTCGAGAAGAGAAGTCGGAATATTGTCGTCGAGAGGTCTGGGGTCCGCGGTGAACTTCTGCGCGCTTGCAAGACCGGAGGAGATGAGCTGGTCGTAGAGCTCGTAAACGGGCTTGATTGCGTTCAGACCGAAGGATATGACGGTGTGGCCGTATTCGCTGCTGACGGGCACCATGCGCTCCGCGCCGAAGGCGTCGCCGTACATAACGAGCGTCTTTACGACCTTTGCCATGGTCTCGCCCTTTTCGCCGTTAAGCAGGGCCTGCTGTTCGGGTGTGAGATTCAAGAAACCACTTCCTTATAAATAGTGTGTTGTTCTGCTTGTGAACAGTCTAACACTCTTATATACGAAAGTCAATTTACCATGTCACAAAGTTATCAGAATGTTCTTAATTTGCACGCAGGGAGCGCGGTCTGCGCCGCGAGAGCATCGGTGCCGGGGCAGCGGCCGGAATAAATATTGAAAAAATTAAAAAAACTCAGGGAAATATCGCTCAAGCCCTTGCAATCCGGGAATAATTCTGGTATCATATCAGGGCATTTCGCACGGGAGCGGACTTTCCCCCATGTGGCCGCGAGGCTTGGTGGAGGGGTTGAAGCCCCCGGAGGAAAATAACAAATATGGAGGAACTCAAATGTCAGTAGTATCTATGAAGCAGCTGCTGGAGGCCGGCGTACACTTCGGTCACCAGACCCGCCGCTGGAACCCCAAGATGGCCGAGTACATTTACTGTGAGCGTAACGGCATCTACATCATCGACCTGCAGAAGACCGTCAAGAAGCTTGAAGAGGCTTACTCCTTCGTGCGCCAGCTCTCCGAGAACAGCCAGACCGTCCTGTTCGTAGGCACCAAGAAGCAGGCTGCGGACGCCATCAAGGAGGAGGCTTCCCGCGTCGGCATGTACTATGTCAATGCCCGTTGGCTCGGCGGCATGCTCACCAACTTCAAGACCATGCGCACCCGTGTTGACCGTCTGGCTCAGCTCAAGAAGATGCAGGAAGACGGCACCTTCGACATGCTGCCCAAGAAGGAAGTCATGAAGCACCTGGGCGAGATGGAGAAGCTCGAGAAGTACCTCGGCGGCGTCAAGGACATGAAGAAGCTCCCCGGCGCTCTGTTCGTTGTCGACCCCCGCAAGGAGCACAACGCTATCGCTGAGGCCCGCAAGCTGCACATTCCCATCGTCGCTATCGTCGACACCAACTGCGACCCCGATGAGGCCGACTACGTCATTCCCGCAAACGACGACGCCATCCGCGCCATCCGCCTGATTTCCGCGACCATGGCCAATGCCGTTCAGGAAGGCCATCAGGGTGCAGACACCGAGGCTGAGGAAGAAGCTCCCGCCGAGGCAGCTCAGACTGAGGAATAATTAAGCAAGGGGCGCATCCACGCCCCTTTTTTCAAATCAATATAGGAGGAAAAGTAATTATGGCATTTACCGCTCAGGATGTAAAAACTCTCCGCGAGATGACCAACGTCGGCATGATGGACTGCAAGAAGGCCCTGACCGAGACCGGCGGTGATATGGATAAGGCAGTCGAATGGCTGCGCGAGAAGGGCCTTGCAAAGGCCGCGAAGAAGGCCGGCCGCATCGCCGCCGAGGGCATGGCTTATGCTGAGGTCTGCCCCAAGTGCGGCGTAGGCGCTGTCGTCGAGGTCAACTGTGAGACCGACTTCTGCGCAAAGAGCGAGCCGTTCGTTAACTTCGTCAAGGACATCTGCCGCGTCGTCATCATGGACAACCCCGCAGACGTCACCGCTCTGCTTGCCTGCAAGTACCCCAACTCCGAGCTGACCGTCGCCGAGATTCTGCCCGAGAAGGTCATGTCCATCGGCGAGAACCTGCAGATCCGCCGCTTCGTCCGCTACTCCGAGAACACCAGCGTGGCTTACGTCCATGCCGGCGGCAAGATCGGCGTTCTGGTCAACCTCGATGTCGAGGGCGGCATTGACGCCACCAACATCGGTAAGGACGTCGCCATGCAGATCGCTGCCCTGAATCCCCGCTTCTGGGACAAGAGCAACGTCACCGCGGACGTTCTCGAAGAGGAGAAGAAGATCGCTCTGGCTCTCATGGACCAGGATCCCAAGATGGCTTCCAAGCCCCAGCAGGTCAAGGAAAAGATCGTCATGGGCAAGATGAACAAGTTCTACGAAGAGAACTGCCTGCTCCAGCAGGAGTTTGTCAAGGACAATTCCATGACCGTCGAGAAGTATATCGCCAGCGCTGCCAAGGCTCTGGGCGGTTCCGTCAAGTTCGTCGACGCTGTCCGCTTCATGAAGGGCGAAGGCATCGAGAAGAAGGAAGAGGACTTTGCGGCTGAGGTCGCGGCCCAGATGAACATGGGCAAGTAAGCCTTCCCTGAACCGTATAAACGCTCAGGCGTTGCCTCTCAATAGCATCAAATGCTATTTTGAGACAACGCCTTTTGCCGTTTATTCGTCGCTGTCGGCTGTGAGTATCCTCCGCACTTCGGTCTTACAGCTCACATCGCTGAGCTCGGAGACTATCACACCGGTGGCAGAGCTCTGCGCATGGACATATTCGCCGTTGCCGATGTATATCCCGACATGGCCTATGTAGTTTCCGCCGTTGTAGAAGCATATGATGTCGCCGGGCTCCATAGCGTCTGCTTCGACGTGTTCTCCGTTCCTGGACTGGGCCTCGGCCGTTCGGTCGAGAGCATAGCCGAACTCACCGTAGGTGTAGTAGACAAGACCCGAGCAGTCGAAACCGGTCTCGGGATCTTTCCCGCCGTACTTGTAGTTGTAGCCGACGTACTGCAGTGCGAACTGCGCGACCTCGACGCCCTTGTCGTAGGTGGGGCTCTGCGTCGGTGCCGGCGCAGCCGACGGAGAGAGCGCGGCAGACGCAGGCTTCGGCGTTTCTGACGGCTCAGGCTGCGCCGCGGCGCCGGGCCGCGGAGACGGACTGGCCTTCGGCCGCGGAGACGGCCGGAGAGTCGCTGCGGGAGACGGCTTGACGGTTGCTGCGGGAGACGGCGCCGGTGAAGCTTTCGGAGCGGAAGTCGTGGCCGGTGACGGCGCCGGACCGGGTCCGGACGTATCCTTCGGCGGCTTTGTCACGCTTTTGTGCGCCTGCGCATAGTTGGACATCAGCGTGCAGTAGTCGGCCAGAGCGTTGTACGAATCGGGTATGTTGTCGGTGAACATGACTATCGCTATCGGCTCGTCGGTGTATACTATGGCGCAGTCATTGACATATCGTTTGCCGTTATCGCGGTCGGAGAGGTAGCCGTATTTGTGCGCGACGTCGAACTCCTGCTCATGATAATTGAAGTAGTTGTCCGGCTCGGCGCGGAGCATACGCTCGATGACTCCGGGAAAATGCTCCTGCTCCTCATAGAGCATACCGAGACAGTGTATCATCTGGCGCGCGGTGAAAAAATTGTTCTCGTAGTACTTGTATTCGACTTCGTCCGGATCGACGCCCATATACGGACATATCGCGCGGCGGTAGTCGTTGTAGCTGCCTATGGCGTATATCAGCATCTCCGACTTCGTGTTGCTGGAGCGAACTATGCTCCCCTCTATGAGCTCGGAATACGGGACCTCGGCGATAAGCGTGTCCCAGTCCATCTCGCCGTTGTATATCTTCTCGGTGAAATACATGTTCAGCGGCACTTTATACATACTGCAGGTGACCATATACTCGTCGCCTTTGTAGAAGTGCTCCTCGCCGGTGACAAGGTTGCGGTACCCGAGGGTTATGGAGCAGCTCTTGTTCCGGTCCTCGTATGTGTCCAGAAACTCTGCAACGACGCTTTCCCAGTCATCATTTTTCGCGGGATCGGACAAGGGTGCCGCCGCCGCGGAAGGCGTCAGCGCCGACATCAGGCCGAGGGCGGCCAGCACAGAGGAAAGAGTTCTCTTCAGTTTTACAGCTTTCATGACCTGAGATCCTTTTGTTTTATAATAGATATACTTCCAGCGGGCGGACCGGAGCGGCCGGCTGCCTGCCTTCAGCCGTCCCCGTCGCGAATATACGAATAGCGGCGCAATGGCAGCGGAGACATGGAGCAGCGCGGCGGGTTCAACGCATATAATCTCCATACTGCGCAAAATGACATGTCGGAGCATGCGCGGAATCCGGGCATATGCATAGCTGATGCCTGACACTGTCAGACAATAATAACATCAAAACAGGGCGGAAGCAACGGAAAAATAAAACAGCTCCTGCATAAAAATACCCCCAGACTGATGCCTGAAGCTTCAGACATCAGTCTGGGGGTATTCTAAGATAAGGAGCGGGTATTGCTGTGCCTGTTCACTTCACGGCGTGCTTGCGCCTCAAACTCAAACAGTCAGCGATCATGGCGATGAACTCGCTGTTTGTCGGCTTCCCTTTGATGTTGGATACGGTGTAGCCGAAAAACTTCTGCAGTGTCTCGATATCTCCGCGGTCCCAGGCCACCTCAATGGCGTGGCGGATGGCCCGTTCCACCCGGGACGGCGTGGTATTGAACTTCTTGGCCACCTCCGGGTACAGCACCTTGGTGACGGCGTTGATCATGTCCATATCCTTGATGGTGAGGATGATTGCCTCGCGGAGGTACTGATAGCCCTTGATATGTGCCGGGACACCTATCTCGTGGATAATATCGGTGACCACAGCCTCAAGATCAGCATCCTTCCTGCCGGACGAGAGCTCCCGGCAGTCGATTCCGGTCGTCGGAATGCTGACGCTGTCCATACCGGAGAGCTGACGTATGCGGCCGAGCAGGGCCGGTACATCGCAGGGCTTGGGCATGAAGTAGTCCACACCGCAGTTCGAGCAATCGCTGATAACTTTGTTGTTGACAAAGCCTGAGAGCACAATGATGTGGCAGTGCGCGCCGGTTTCCTGCAGACGGCGCAGGACCTCAAGCCCGTCCAGCTTGGGCAGCACCAGGTCCAGCAGCAGTATGTCAGGCTTGAGCTGCGCCGTCAGCGCAAGCGCTTCCATACCGTCCGAAGCGGTGCCCACGATCTCCATATCGCTTTCTCCTGAGATCAGTTCCGCGAGCTGTTTACAAAATTCCTTGTTCGAGTCTGCTGTGAGAATGCGAGTCTTGGTTTCCATAATTAAATCCTCCTGTTGTGCGATATACGGAGTAATACAGTACTTAAAAAGTAGGATTAACCGTCATGTCGCATTAAATTTACCATAGCTGACACTTTTGCAACAACAGAAACTTGTCGAACAACCAAGAATATTTGTTGACATAATATCGCATTATTATAGATAATGCAAGAAAAATCGACAATAAACTATAATGTTTTTTTATTTTGTGTGTCGTAATTTGTCGAATTTCCAATATATGGAAATAAAAAATATTAAAAATACAGGAAAGCACAGGCTTTTCCTGTATTTTTGTATCAACCGTAGAGAAGTTCAAAGCTGTCGTAATGGTCGGCGGTGTAGTAAATGAGACCGTCGTTCGAAAAAACTATGCGCTCTGCGCCGCGGGAGGAGGCGCCGAGGGTGTTTATGTCGCATTCGGTCCAGACACGGCCGTCGGCATCGGGCAGCAGACCTTCACGGTTTCCGAAGCGATCGCCGCCTATGCACTTTCCGGGGAGATAATCATCCACCGGTCCCCCTTCCCAGCCTGCCTTTTTAGCCTCGGCCTTCGTGACAAAGTTTGACGGCAGATGTCCGTACATATGTATGTACAGCGCGACGTCGTCCTTTGAGGTATAGCAGGCGTCCTCGTCAAGCGCGGCTGCCGCCTCCGGCGTTTCCGTCCCGGCGCCGTCCTGTCCGGCTTCCTCCGCCGGACTGTCCTCCGGCAGATCAGACTGACCGGTGAGAAAGACAGAGGTCGGCCCGTCAGAGCCGCCCGTTATACCGGCGGGGGAATCGTGAAATCCGCTCCAGAAGGCGATTATAAGTACCAGCGCGGCGAGCAGTACCGGCAAAAGCTTTTTCGGTTTCAAAATCATCAACTCCTGAAGGAATAATAACATCCCGGCCGCTTTCGCGCAACGCGCAAATCAGGATTATCTGCAGCGATCTGTCCCGCGCGGCTGAAAATATGAGACTGCGAACGGTTTGCGGCCATCGGGTAAACTTACAAAAAGGCCGCTCGGCGTTTAATTCATCTTCTCCGCCGACACAACTGTGAGCCGGTTTTCGTCTACCGTGAACTTCACCTCACAGCCGGCAAATTCAAGCGCGTAGACGCGCTCCGGAGAGTGCTGATAGCGTGGGCGCGGATCGTTTGCGAGTACGCCGCGGAGCGCGGCGAGTTTATCCGCGGGTATGCATTTTACGGTCCCCGGCAGAAAGCTGACATCCAGCCTTGCGCCCGGGTCAGGCGCGAAGCCGTCGCTTGCCTCGGGGTGACAGTCTGCATAGGGCACGTAAGGCTTTATGTCGAATACCGGCGTGCCGTCCATCAAATCGGCTCCGGCGACGCGCAGCACGGTTCCGCACCTGCTGTGCTTTTCCAGCCCCAGCAGCCTCACGCAGCTGAGTCCCAGCGCGTTCGGGCGGAAGGGAGAGCGCGTTGCGAATACGCCCATGCGCATATTGCCGCCGAGCCTCGGCGGACGGACAGTCGGAGACCAGCCCGTGCGCAGGTTCTCTGAAAACTGCCATATCAGCCAGATGTGGCTGAAGCTCTCAAGCCCCCGCAGCGCCTCGTCGTTTCTGTATTCCGGCTCGAATACCACGGTGCTCTCAAGCTCGTCGACAATGCCTGCCTGACGGGGAATTCCAAACTTGGTCGGAAAGTCGCTGCGTATGCGCGCGATGGGCTCTATCGTGTACCCGCTCATACCAGCTCCTGCAGCATGGACAGCGCCTGTACCGATATGGCGTTGACGATCATATGGAAGAATATGCTGCACCAGATCGAGTTTGTCCGCTCATAGCAGCGGGCGAGCAGCAGCGATACCGGGATGTACTGAATGATGTATATCCAGTTTACCGGGTCGGCAATCGCGTAGGCCCATACGTGATAGAGCGAGAACACCAGCGTGCTGACGATGTACGCGGCGGTCCTGTTGCGGCGGCGCAGATATCCGAATATACCCGCGCGGAACATAAGCTCCTCCGTCAGCGGCGCAAGAAACACGACCATGGCCTTGACCCAGCGTATATCAATGTTTGCCATGTCAATGATGGCGGAGTTGTTGGGGTTGGCCGCCTTCGGCATGACAACGGCCAGCAGCGTGCTGACACAGAGATTAAAGCAGATCATCAGGCAGTAGGCCACGCAGATTTCGAGCAGGCAGCGCCACGGATGGTCGCACAGAGGGTCAAAATCACGCCGCAGGAACTTTAACTCGAACAGCAGCATGTAACCGAAGCCTATGCAGTAGCATATGAAATTTGCCGTTACCGTGTCTATATAGCCCCTGGCGTTGGCCCAGGTGAGCAGCAGCGGCAGTATTATCAAATGTACCGGAATGTACGCGAGCGCCGCGATACTCTCGTTTTTTGTCATGGTGCTGGTAAAGGGTACGGGACTTCTCCTGTTCATCAGCCTCTCGCTTTCTTCTGCAGCTCAAAGAGCAGATTCATCGCCTCTATAGGGGTGATCGTGTTCAGATCGGCCTCCTGCAGCATACGCCTGACCTCATCCGCGCCGACGTCGGCAAAGCTCATCTGGCCGGCGTCCGGAGCCTCTGTATGCGGAATGGCGCTGATACCGTCGGCCTCGAGCTCTTTGAGATAGCCCTTGGCCTTGCCTATCACGGCGTCGGGCAGGCCTGCGAGCTTCGCGACCTCTATGCCGTAGCTGTCGTCGGCCGCGCCGCGGACGATCTTGCGCAGGAATACGAGGTTTCCGCCCTGCTTCTTGGCGCTGATGCTGTAGTTCCGCACGCCCTGTATCTCGCCTTCAAGCGCGGACAGCTCGTGGTAATGGGTGGCAAACATGGTCTTTGCGCCGAGCTTTCGCCTGTCGGCGCAGTATTCAAGCACGGCGCGGGCAATTGCCATGCCGTCAAAAGTGGAGGTGCCGCGCCCGATCTCGTCGAGTATAAGCAGTGAGGACGCCGTCGCGTGCCTGAGTATCTCCGCCGTCTCGCTCATCTCGACCATGAAGGTCGATTGGCCCGAGGCCAGATCGTCGGATGCGCCGATGCGTGTGAATATCCGGTCGACTATGCCTATCGTCGCGCTTTTGGCCGGAACGAAGGAGCCTATCTGCGCCATCAGTACAATAAGCGCGGTCTGGCGCATGTAGGTGGACTTACCGGCCATGTTCGGCCCGGTGACTATCGCGGCGCGGTCGTCGCCGTCATTGAGACAGGTGTCGTTCGGGACGAAGAGCACGTCCTTCATCGTCTGCTCGACGACGGGGTGCCGCCCCTGGATTATGTGCAGCTCGCGCGAGGTGTCTACCTCGGGCATGGTGTAGTTGTTGCGGACCGCGGTCTCCGCGAGAGAGCAGAGCGCGTCGAGCCTCGCCACGGCGTCTGCCGCTGCCTGTATGCGGTCTACCTTATCTGCCACACTCTGGCGTATCTCGTTGAAATACTGGTACTCGAGCTCATTGACGCGGTCCTTGGCCGTTATGAGCGTGCTCTCGAGCTCCTTGAGCTCCTGCGTGAAGTAACGCTCGCTCGATACGAGCGTCTGTTTGCGTATGTAGTCGTCGGGGACTTTTTTCAGTCCGGCGGAATTGGGGACGTCTATGTAGTAGCCGAATACGCGGTTGTAGCCGACCTTCAGCTTTTTTGCCCCTGTGCGCTGACGCTCGCGCGCCTCCAGCTCCTGCACCATCTGTGCGCCGTTGTCGCGGATGTTGCGCAGCCGGTCGACCTCCTCGGAGTAGCCGGTGCGGAGTATCCCGCCTTCGCGGACGGAGAACGGGGGCTCGTCGCAGATCGCGCGGTCTATTTCCGCGCGCAGATCGTCGAGCGCGTCCATCGCAGCGATATTACTCAGCTCCGCGCTGTTGAAATGCTCCAGCAGCCCTTTGAGTCTGGGGAGCACCGCGGCACAGTTTGACAGCGAGCGCAGGTCGCGCCCGCCTGCGGTGCCGTAGACCGCGCGGCCTGCGAGACGCTGCATATCCGTTATCTCGCGCAGGACCACCATCAGCTCGCCGCGGGTGACGTTGTCGGAAAACAGCTCGTTGACCGCCGAGAGGCGGCGCTTTATCGCCACCGCCGACAGCAGAGGCCGCTCCACCCACGAGCGGAGCATGCGCCCGCCCATAGGCGTCCTTGTCTTGTCGAGCACCCAGAGCAGCGAGCCCTTTTTCTCGCCGCTGCGCAGAGACTCGGTCAGCTCAAGATTCCGGCGCGTGACCCAGTCGAGCTCCATGTAACGCCCGCCGTAGAACACGTTGAGGCGGTTTATATGGCTCAGGTCGAATTTCTGCGTTTTTATGATGTAATCGAGCAGCGCGCCGGCCGCGCAAACCGCGCCGGGCTGCCCGTCAAGGCCGCACTGGTCCGTGTCTGTGAAGCCAAACTGCCTGCACAGCAGCACGGACGCCGGCAAGAACTCAAAGCTATCCGCGCCGTCCTCGGGCATGGCTTCGAGCTTGCGGGTGATGAAATCGTATATCCGGCTCTCCTCGCGCGCGCCGTGGGAGAGTATGACCTCGCGCGGGGAGAAGCGGCCCAGCTCATTGAGTATGTGGCTGACCGCGTCGTTTTCAAAGGCGGCGCAGCAGAATTCACCGGTGGACACGTCGCAGAAAGCGACGCCGCCCTCGCGTGCGGCGAGATAAACTGAGCCTATATAATTGCTTTTGCCCTCCTCGAGCATCGAACTCTCGGTCACGGTGCCGGGGGTGATTATGCGTATCACGTCGCGCTGTACCAGCCCCTTTGCAAGAGCCGGGTCCTCGGTCTGTTCGCATATTGCGACCTTGTAGCCCTTGGCAATAAGCCGCGCGATGTAAGCCTCGGCGCTGTGATAGGGCACGCCGCACATCGGCGTGCGCTCATCCGGGTCCTCGACGCTGCGGTCTCTTGTCGTCAGCGCGAGATCAAGCTCGCGCGAGGCGATCTTCGCGTCGTCGTTGAACATTTCGTAAAAGTCGCCGAGACGGAAGAAGAGCAGGCAGTCCTCATGCTGCTGCTTTATCTCGTTGTACTGGCGCTTCATTGGGGTAAGCTCTGCCATTTGTCTCTTTCCTTTCAACGTCGGAAGAAACCCGCTTCGTTTCCCGCCCGTGCGGGAAACCGCGCATATGCTCCTTCCGTCTTCCCTTTCAAAGCAACGCCCGGCGAAGCGGCTTTGAACAATTACGGGTACGGGCTTGGCGGGATCTTTTCGGTTCGCCGCAGGCAGGACGGGTCCCTGGGGCGATATACCGCAAGTCCACGCAAGAGTGCGCCTGGTGTCCGGCTGCGGTGTTACACCGTCTCGCCGTAGAGCGCCCAGGTGTTGCTGGAGGTGATCTTCACGTCGATGAATTTACCTGTCAGTCCCGTGTCCCCGCGGAGATGCACGAGCCTGCCGCCGTTGGTGCGGCTGGAGAGGTTGTATTCCTCGCGGCCGGTCTCGCCGTCCACCAGCACGCGCACGGTTTTGCCCTCATACTCCTTGTGCTTCTCGCCGGATATGCGGTTCGAAACGTCCATGAGGCGGTCAAAATGCTTCTGCTTGTCCTCGCGGGTGTAGGGGTCGGGCATCGAGGCCGCGGGCGTGCCGACGCGTCTGGAGTAGATAAAAGTGAACATCGCGTCGAAACGCACCGTTTCACAGAGGCTTATCGTGTCCTCGAAGTCCTCGTCGGTCTCGCCCGGGAAACCGACGATTATATCGGTGGTTATGACCAGGTCGGGCATGTAGCTTCTCGCGAGCGCGACCTGCGCGAGATATTTCTCGCGGTTGTAGCTGCGGTTCATGAGCTTGAGTATCCTGTCGCTGCCCGACTGCACCGGCAGGTGTATGTGGTGCGCGCACTTTTCGCATTCTGCCATGGTTTTGAACAGCTTCACGGTCGCGTCCTTTGGATGGCTCGTCATGAAGCGGATCAGGAAATCGCCCGGAATGTCGTTGATCATGCGCAGCAGATCGGCAAAATCAACGCCTGTGCCGAGGTCTTTGCCGTAGGAGTTGACGTTCTGACCGAGCAGCGTGATATCCCTGTAGCCCTCGGCCACGAGCTGACGGGCCTCTTCAACGATGTCCCCGGGCATACGGGAGCGCTCGCGCCCGCGCACATAGGGCACGACGCAGTATGTGCAGAAGTTGTTGCAGCCGTACATGATCGACAGCCAGGCCTTGACCGTGCCGTCGCGGCGGAGCGGGATGCCCTCGGCCACGGCGCCGTCATCCTTCGCGGTCGCAAATACGCGCTTGTGGCTGTCCATGACCCTGAGCATCAGCTCCGGGAAACGCCACAGCTCGTGCGGCCCGAATACCAGGTCGACCACCGGATATGACTTTTTGATTTTTTCGGCCATGTGCTCCTGCTGCACCATGCAGCCGCAGACCGCGATGATCTGCTCGGGCTTGTTCTTTTTCGTGTGGTTGAGCGCGCCGACGTTGCCGAGCACCCGCATCTCCGCGTGCTCGCGCACGGCGCAGGTGTTGACGACGATCACGTCGGCCTGAAACTCGTCCTGAGTAAAGCTGTAGCCCATCTCGCTGAGATAGCCGCGCAGCTTCTCGCTGTCCGCCTCGTTCTGCTGGCAGCCGTAGGTGTCCACCATCGCAAGAGGACGGCGTCCGTCGCGGGTAACACGGTCGAATATCTTTTTGCAGATATCCTCCTGCTCATGTATTTTACTTATATCGATGGTTTTTCTCTCGTAAGCCATAATTTCTCCCCATAAAGTCGCGCCGGGCTCCGGCCGCCGCGCAGGCGCAGCCGATACGGAGGCGGACCGATTGTCCAGGTTCTGGTTAAACATGCCTGTAAAAGCGATGCATTATTTAATTTTAACATAAAAGCAGTGGAACTTTCAACTGGAATAATGTATAATACTCCTCCCGGTAAACCAACATTCCCGCCGGGCCCGGCTGATGCCGCGGCTTCATAAACCGCTTTTTCAGCGCCGCCGGAGCGCCGGGCCCGGCGTGAGGCGTGATGACGCGCATCCCGCGCGGCGCTTTGGAGAGGATGGTTTTCGGTCAGAGTATGTCCTGCCGGATACAAAGTGTACATGTGGCAGTGCCGCGCGTTCCGGCGGAAGCGGATGACGCAGGCGGATCGTGCGCTTCTGCCGTGGTTTTTACGAGGTTCGAATATGGCTGTTATAAATATACTCTCCCCGCATGTTGCCGACATGATCGCCGCCGGCGAGGTTGTCGAGCGTCCCGCCTCCGTCATAAAGGAGCTTATGGAAAACTCCTTTGACGCCGGGGCGAAGAGCGTCACCGTCGAGATAAAGGGCGGCGGCGCGACCTATATCCGTGTGGCCGACGACGGCTGCGGCATGGCGCCCGAGGATGCCGGGCTCGCCTTTATGCGCCATGCCACGAGCAAGCTGCGCGACGAACGCGGGCTCGAGGCCATAGGCACGATGGGCTTTCGCGGTGAAGCGCTTGCGGCGATCTCCGCGGTCTCCGAGGTCGAGCTCACGACGCGGCGCTGCGGCGACAATGAGGGGACCCTTGTGACCCTGACCGCCGGCGATATACAGGATATGGGCCCCACCGGCTGCCCGGAGGGCACCGTTATGGCGGTCAAGGGCCTTTTCTTCAATACTCCCGCCCGGCTTAAATTCCTGAAATCCGACCGCAGCGAGGCCTCCGCCTGCGTGCAGACCGCCCTGCGCTGCGCGCTCGGCCGTCCCGAAGTCTCCGTGCGCTTTATCCGCGACGGAAAAGAGGAGTTTTTCTCCCCCGGCGACGGCAGGAGCGAGTCCGCGGTCTATTCCCTGCTCGGCCGCGATATCGCGAGAGACATGCTCCCATGCTCCTGTAAAGACGGCGAGCTCAGCGTACACGGCTTTGTGTCCTCCCCGGCCGCCGGCCGCGGCAGCCGCAGCGCGCAGTATTTCTACTGCAACGGCCGCTATATACGCTCGGCGCTGCTTCAGGCCGCCGTCGAGCAGGCCTATAAAAACTGCCTTCTGACCGGCCGCTACCCGGCCTGTGTGCTGTATCTCGAGCTCAGCTTCGCCGGCGTGGACGTGAACGTCCACCCGGCCAAGACCGAGGTCAGGTTTTCTCAGGAAAAGCGCGTGTTCGACCTTGTCTACCATGCGGTGCTCTCCGCTCTCGGCATGGAGGACAGGACGAAGGCCCCGGCGGGGTATGACGGGCAAATCCCCGAAAAGACCGCTGCGTCCAAAACGCCCTCGCCGTCTGCAATACCGGCTCCCGTCCGCGCCGTTTTCGCGCCGGATACACGGCCGGCGGCGCAGGCCGGACAGGCTGTACCCGCCGCAAAGCCCGGCCTTTATCAGACTCTGAGCGCCGGGCAGTTCCGCGCTCAGGGCTGCATGGTTAACAGCGCGGAAAAAACGGCGGACTTAACCGAAATACGGCCCGCTTCGCAGGGCGCGGCGGCGAGTCTCGGAGCATATGAAATGCCATACCAGACCCGTCTCGACATGCCGGATGGCCGCCCGGCCCGGGATATTCGACCGGAAATGCCTGAAAATTCAACGGATGCGGGCTCAGAACGGGTCAAGGCTGTTGAAAAACCTGTTCAAAATGTTGAAAGTCCGCTCATCCCCGACCACAAGATAGTGGGGGAGGCAATGAAGACATATATAATCGTCGAAGTGGGCGATGAGCTGCTGCTGATCGACAAGCATGCGGCGCATGAGCGGCTGAACTTCGACCGGCTCCGAGCGCGCGGCGGCCGCGCCATGGCCCAGACCCTGCTCGAACCGGCGACCCTTCGCATTTGCGACGGGGACCGCGAGCTTCTGGAGGAAAACGGGGAGCTGCTCTGCGAACTCGGCTTCGAGATCGAGCCCTATGGCGAGCGGGATTATATCATCCGCTCCGTACCCGCGGATATCGCTCCCGCCGACGCCGTCGCCGCCGTCGAGGAGGTCTGCGGGAAGCTCAGGGGCGGCAAAGCCCCGGATCCGGCCGCCGCGCGCGATGAGATACTCCATACCGTCGCCTGCAAAGCCGCGATAAAAGCCGGCTGGGATACCGATATAAAGGAGCTTGAAAGACTTGTCGAAGCGGTCCTCTCGGGAGAGATCAGGTACTGCCCGCACGGACGCCCGATATCCGTTGCCGTGACGCGCCGCGATCTTGACAAGCTCTTCAGGCGCATAGTGTGACGCCCATGGATAACAAAGTCATTGTGATCGCCGGCCCTACCGCTTCCGGCAAGACCCGCCTCGGCATAGAGCTGGCGCGGAGCCTCGGCGGCGAGATAGTCTCGGCGGATTCCATGCAGATATACCGCCGTATGGATATCGGGACCGCCAAAGCTACGGCGGAGGAGCGGAATGCCGCGGTACACCATATGCTCGACGTGACCGAACCGGGTCAAAACTGGTCGGTGGCCCGCTACGTTGAGGAAGCGGCGCGCTGCTGCGACGGTATCATCGCGCGCGGAAAGCTCCCGATAGTCGTCGGCGGCACGGGCCTTTATATAGACTCGCTCATATCCGGCCTTGACTTTGCCGGGATCGCTTCCGACAATGCCCTGCGTGAAGAGCTCGGCGCGGAATACGACCGCCTCGGCGGTGAGGAGATGCTTCGCCGCCTCGCGCAGTTCGACCCGGAGCGCGCGGCAAAGCTGCATCCCGGCGACAAGCGCCGCATAGTGCGCGCGACGGAGATATACAGGCTCACCGGCACTACCATTACCGAGCATGACCGGATTACCGCGCAGCGCCCGAAGCGCTACGACGCGGCGCGCATCGTCCTGAATTATGCCGACCGCGCCGACCTGTACGCGCAGATCGACCGCCGCGTCGACGCGATGATTGACGCCGGACTCGTCGGAGAGGTGAGGGGCCTGCTCGCCTCCGGACTTTCACCGGAGTGTACCGCGATGCAGGCCATAGGATATAAGGAGACGGTCGCGTATATCGAGGGGAAGATACCGCTGGATGAGGCAGCAGCCCTGATAAAACAAAACAGCCGCCGCTATGCCAAGCGGCAGCTGACATGGTTTGGGAGATGGCAGGACGCGCTGCGTATAATCTGGAAAACAGGGCCGGATATGGAGCTGGCGCGACGCGCTTCGACAGAGTTTTTGTATGACCGCGGTGTATCATAATGCACGGTATCCCATGTGCCCGGAAATGGGTAAGAGAGATACACATACATTATGACAGGGCGGCATACAGCACAGCCGCTCTGAGAAAAAGGAGTTGGCTGAAATGCAGAAAACGCAGAATCTCCAGGACAGCTTCCTGAATCAGCTCAGGAAGGACAAGCTCACGGTAACGATGTTCCTCATGAACGGCTTCCAGCTGCACGGTATCGTAAGAGGCTTCGACGGCTTTACTGTGGTGCTCGATTCCGACGGCAAGCAGCAGCTTATCTATAAGCATGCGATCTCTACCGTCGTACCGCCGCGGCCCGTTGATCTGGGCGGGGATACATAAGAGGTGAAGCCCTCGCGATTCTTCTCGGCGCTGGCGTCGCTGCTGTTTCTGGCAGTGTGCGCCTACGCCGGCGCCGCGCTCTATCGCCGGACGGACAGCGTCGAGACCTTTGCTGCGGGCACCGTAACAGTCACGGAGAGCCTGCGGCTGGACGGGATTGCCCTGCGCCGCGAGAAGCTGCTCACGGACATGAGAATATTGCCCGGCGTTGAGGACGGCCGCCGCATAAGCGCGAACGAGACGCTCGCGGAGGACCGGTCGGGGGCTGAGCTGACAACGGGCGAGACCGCGGTATTCTTCGCGGATACCGACGGCTTTGAATATCTTTCGCCCGACGCCCTGTACGGCGCCGGGGAAAAGGAGCTGGTCAAGCTGCTCTCCGCCGCGCCGAAACGCGCGGCGCGGACGGCCGGGCGGCTGGTTTCCGGCTTCGACTGGTACTATGCGGCTTTCGCGGAGAGCTCCGCCCCCGGCCTTGAGCCGGGAGACTGCCGCATCATCTTTGACGGCTTCGACGACTGCGCCGATGCCCAGTTGATCCGAAGCGCGAATTTGGGAGACGGACGTCAGGCGCTGCTGCTGCGCCTGACAGAAGGCGGCGCAGACTATCTGCGCCTTCGCAGGACCGGCGCGACGCTGATCCTCTCCGAATACAGCGGGCTGAAGCTTCCGCAGGCAGCCCTCCGGCAGGAGCCGGACGGTACTTATTTCGTCTATACTCTCTCCGCCGGCACCGTCGGACGCCGTTCGGCAGAGCTTATATATACCGGCGACGGCTTCTGCCTTGCAGAGCCAGGCACAGCCGGCGATACCCTCCGGGAGGGAGAGACCGTTATCCTCTCGGGAAAAGACATATACGAAGGGAAGGTGCTCATGCAGTGGGAATAAAGGAAAATCTGCTTGAAGTCAGGGCCAATATAGCAAGTGCCGCGGCGGCTGCCGGACGGGACGGTAAGGATATCCTGCTCATCGGCGCGACGAAGATGAACGACGCCGCCCGCGTGCGCGAGGCGATAGCGGCCGGACTCACCGCCTGCGGCGAGAACCGGGTGCAGGAGATGCTGAAAAAGGAGCGGGAGGGCGCTTATGACGGCGCCGAGCTGCATTTCATCGGGCACCTGCAGAGCAATAAAGTAAAGCAGGTCGTCGGCCTCGCAAAGCTCATCCACGGCGTGGACAGCGCCGAGCTCATGGCCGCCGTAAGCGCCGAGGCGCTGAAAAAGGGGATAGTACAGGATATTCTTCTGGAAATAAACGTCGGTCACGAGGCGACAAAGTCGGGTTTTGACGCAGATATGCTGCCCGCGGCGCTGGAAAAAGCGTCAGAATTGCCCGGAATAAGGGTGCGCGGGCTCATGGCGATACCCCCGGTATGCAGTGACGGGACAGAAAATCTGCCATATTTTAAACTCATGCATAAGCTTTTTATTGACAATAGCAAAAAAAAATACGATAATGTAGTTATGGACTTTATGTCTATGGGCATGAGCGGCGATTACCAGGCCGCAATTGCCTGCGGTGCGAACATGGTCCGGGTGGGTACTGCCATCTTCGGCCGGCGGATATATCCCGAGAAAAAGAACTGACGTGTCCGCGTTCGCCCAAGCATTTGTTCATTGGAGGATCGCCATGGGATTCATGGATAAACTGAAAGAGCTCACCCAGCCCTACGATGATGAGAACGACTTCTTCGAAGGCGCCGACCCGAGCTTCAGGCCGCAGCCGAAGTCAAAGCCGGAACAGACGGCAAAACAGGCGGCGAAATCAGCTCCGAGTACGGCGCAGATGTTTTTCGAAAACTCGTTTGCGGATGAGACGCCGGTCCCGGCCGAGGACCCGACAAAAAAACCGGCTGCGCCGGAGGGCGGCGGCGGTATATTCGGAAATCTCGGCTTCAGAAAGTCCGGCCGGACCAGGACCGCACCGAGGGAACGCACCGTCAACTTCGGCGGGAAGGATACCTCCGTTCTCCTTTTCAGTCCCAAGAGCTTTGACGAGGCGGGGGAGCTTGTCGGATACATGAATCAGAATCTCACCGTCGTCATGACGCTCGAGGGAGTTCAGGGAGATATGGCCCGCCGGCTTCTTGACTTCCTGTCCGGTATAGCCTTTGCGCTTGGTGGGAAAATAACTCCGGTCTCGGCGAAAACATACTTCATCACGCCGCAGAACGTGGATATACTGGGCACGCAGAACGACCAGCCCGAGAGCGACAGTCACTATTTCTGATAAACAACAGACATTGAAAGGTGGATAAGCAAATGATCACTGCACAGGACATTCGCGAGAAGAGCTTTGAAAAGGCCCGCATCGGCGGTTACGATATGGCCTCTGTGGACAACTTCCTTGAAGATATCGCCGATGAGATCACGGCGGCTCAGAAGGAGAACGCTGTCCTTAAAAGCAAGATGAAGGTTCTTGTCGATAAAATAGAAGAATACCGCGCAAACGAAGAGGCCCTGAACATGGCGGTCCTCTCCGCGCAGAAGCTTGCCGTCCAGATCGAAGCCGACGCGAGGGCAAGATCCGCGTCCATGCTCGACGAGGCCGAGAAGCAGGTCAAGGCGACCGTCGGCGGAATACAGGAGCAGACCATGGCCGAGGAAAAGCGCCTTGAGGCCGCAAAGGCCGCCACTGCAAGGTTCATCGAGGCGGCACGCGCAATGTGCAACACCCAGCTGAAAAATATAGACGCCATCGCCAACGGCATCCTGCCGCAGCAGCCGGAGACAAAGACTGCCGCTCCCACCGAGGACGATACCGTGCGCAGCATTGAGAAAAGCGCCTCCAGAATACAGCCGGATCCCTCCATACAGATAGATATCAACCCGGCCAGGTCCGCTCCCGCGCCTCAGCAGCGTCAGCGCAAGTTTGACAGCACCCAGCCTTTCTCCCTCTGACCCTTTCAGGGCAATACCGCACAATCCGCCTTCGGCATATGCCGGACAAATTGCGCCCTGACTCCGTCGCTTTTTCCTGAAATACCGTAGTATTCCGGCAAAAAGGCTCCATCATCAGAACACAGATTCTCCCAGCATCTGCTCTTGCCGGACTATGCGGTATTGTCTTAGAACCTTCCTGCGGGGCGGGCGCGTCTGCGTGCGCCCCCTTAGATTTTTTATTTTATTAATAAATATTCAGATTTACAGATAGACAGGAGACCAGACAATGTCACAGGACTTCAATTCCACACTCAATCTGCCGAAGACCGATTTTCCGATGCGTGCCGGCCTGCCCAAGCGTGAGCCCGAGATGCTCAAACGCTGGCAGGAACAGGATATATATAACGAGATGCTCAAAAAGAACGAAGGCCACCCCCGCTTCGCTCTGCATGACGGCCCTCCGTTCTCAAACGGCAATATCCATATGGGCCACGCCCTCAACAAGTCCATCAAGGACTTTATAGTCCGCTCCTACGCGATGCGCGGCTACTATACTCCCTATATCCCCGGCTGGGATAACCACGGCATGCCTATCGAGTCCGCGATCATAAAGGAGCAGAAGCTCAACCGCAAGGCCATGAGCGTCGCGGACTTCCGTTCCGCCTGCCATGATTACGCCGAAAAGTATATCGGGATCCAGATGGAAGGCTTCAAGCGTCTCGGCGTCGTGGGTGACTGGGAGCATCCCTATAAGACCATGAACAAGGGCTTTGAGGCCGATGAAGTCCGTGTGTTCGGCAAAATGTATAGGAACGGCCACATCTATAAGGGACTTAAGCCTGTCTACTGGTGCGCCAAGGACGAGACCGCTCTCGCCGAGGCCGAGATCGAATACAATGACGACCCCTGCACCACCGTGTACGTCAAGTTCCAGATGCACGACGATCAGGGCAAGCTTCCCAACATCGACAAGAGCAGGCTCTTTTTCGTCATCTGGACCACCACCATCTGGACTCTGCCCGGCAACCTCGCCATCGCCCTGCACCCGGATGAGCAGTACGCCATTGTCAAGGCCCCGAACGGCGAGATGTACATCATGGCCGAGGCCCTGACCGAAAAGGTCATGAAGACCGGCGGCTTTGACAGCTATGAGATCGTCGAGAGCCATCCCGGCCGCTTCTTTGAGAATATGCTGGCCGACCATCCCTTCCTGCCCAAGACCTCCCGCCTCGTTCTGGCCGACTATGTCACCATGGATTCCGGTACCGGCTGCGTCCACACGGCTCCCGGCTTCGGCGCGGACGACTACCAGACCTGTATGCGCTACGGCATGGACATGGTCGTCCCCGTGGACGATCAGGGCCGCCATACCGACTATGCCGGCAAGTATGCCGGGCTCAGGACCGAGGAATCAAATCCCGTC
>JAQXKZ010000040.1 GCA_029010715.1 Clostridiales bacterium | reverse complement strand
GCTACACACGCCCGGTTCGGCAGCTCCGGCTTCAGCGTGTCGGCGACATAGATGGGGACGAAGTAATAGCCGTCGCCCTCAACATGAAACACGTCTATGCGCACCATGCTGTCGTTGACCGCAAGGCCCTTGCCCCCGTGGACGGGGACATTCAGGGTGCTTTTCTCGCATATCTTTACTTTGCTGACTATCGGGCCGGGAGTGCCGTCGCTTTTCGGCTTGTGGAAAGGCCCGGCAAAGGCTTTCTTCGCGTCTCCGCCGTATTTTACAAGCTGCGCTGTCAGCGCCTCGTACAGCAGTCTGTCGCTTTCGGGCTTGTAGTAGCCGTCAATACCGCCGGTCTTATCCAGCTTCAGCTCGGTGAGCGGCCTTTTTGTGACAACAAGACCCTCGGCCTGCGCGGCGGGACTGCTTATCGTCTCCTTGTGCGCGGCGCCGGTGACCTTGCGCTTCGGCATACGGGAGACGAACAGCGGGCGCAGCGGCACCTCCGCGTCGCCGTAGAGGGGCAGACCGATACCGTAGAGGTTTTTCGCCGGGTCATTGCTCAAGCGGCCCTCAAGCTCTTTCCGAAACTGCGGCCAGGGGTAGGGGAAGCGGTTGATGACCTCGCCCGTTTCCGGGTCAACCTCAACGGTGTTGTTTTCATGCCACTTGTAATAACGGCTTACCTTCTGAATCATACCGTCCGTCGTGCAGGCGACGACGAGCGCGTCCACCGCGTGGTGCAGGTCGCCGTTTGCGCGGACCTTGCCAAGTCCCCAGCGCTTGCGAAGATACGCCGTCACCGCGCCGTTGACCGCCGCGACCCTCTTTTTCCGCTTTTCCGAGGGGGCAAACTCCAGATTGTCGTTCAGATAATTCAGCATGAAGCGGGACATGGTCCTGGTATCCTGCAAATTGCGCTCGATAAACCTGTTGAGGTCTGCATCGGTTATTGCTTCCTTCAGCAGATTGGCCCGTTTTTTATAATCGCGCACGCTGCTGTTGACCCATACGATGAAGTTATTACGCCGTTCGCCCGTCAGGTATTGCAGAGGCAGGCGGTTGCCCTTGTCGCGGTTCTCCTTTGACAGTACAAGGACTTTGTTTTTCCTGCTGTCGTCAAAGCTTATGCTGTACGGAACGATGTGGTCTATCTCCGCATAGCCGTCCTCAAACAGACGCTCAACAGGAATGGCGGCGAGAGAATACGCACAGCGCCCGTCCTGCTCCTGCCAGAGCAGGTATTTCAGCAGATCCTGACCCGTGGGCTGGGGCTTGCCGAGCTCTTTTATCTGCTCCATCACACGCTCGTTCCGCGCACGGTTTTCTTCCATGCTCTTTTTAAGCTTGTTGCGCTCGTTAAAATCCCTGGCCATCTCGCGGGCAAGCTCAACATTGATAAAGGTCGGACTGCAGCCGCGCTCACGGACGATAGCGTTGACCACCTTTACGGTCTGGGAGACTGCGCGGCGGACAACGGGGCTTGTGACCGGTTCAAGGTCTTCTTCCGTCAGATGGAGATAACGCGACCTTTCAATATTGCCGTGAGCCTTGAAATCATAGCCCGCCGCCGCACAGGCCTCGTTATATTTCATTCCCTGCTCAAGCCACGGAATGAGCTTGTCACAGGCCTTGACGGAGATATGGCCAAAGCCTGAAAAACTGCCAATGCTCAGCGCGGCCTCAAGCTCCGCGTCAGTGAGGTCTGCCGCTTCGAGCGCGGAGCGGATGGCGTTTTCCGTTTTGTATACGGATAAAGCATAACCGACGGCATTGAGCTTATCGCGGCTCATACCGAGGATGTAATTCTTCGATATCTTGTCAAAGGCGCGGCGCATCTCGTGATATGCCTTCAGATAGCTGAATTTTGTTTTCTTCTCGGCGGCTTCAACCGCCTCGTCCGGACGGTAGGAGACAAGGTTGAAAAGCTGTTCCGGGCGCAGCTCCAGCTCCTTGCGGAGCTTCGCAAAGTCGAGAGCCTCGGTCTTGTGGGCAAGCGCAATGACCGCTTTGCGCTGTTCATCCGTGAGCGGGACCGAGCTGCCGCCCTCGATTATGCGGATATTGTTGATACGCGTCAGCAGATTGAAGTATTCAAAGGAACAGGCGGCCTTCGCGGCTCGGGTCTCGCCGGGCTCAAGCGTACAGTTACCGAGCATTTTTTCAATCTGATTGCCGCCGTAAGGGCTGTCCCCGCCGGGACCTTCATCGAAGGAGCGCTGGCTGAGCAGTATTTCGGTATATTCACACTCGATCTCCTCCGAAGCAAAGGACATTCCGAACGCGCGCTGAGCGGCGAAAATCAAGCTGACCTCGTCGGCAACCATGTCGCGGCTGACTGTGGCGATATAGCTTCCGCCCTTGTTGCGTTTATGTTCGCTGTAATCGTCACATTTCAGAAACAGCTCGGCCACAGTGCGGTATGCCCCGGCCTTCATACGCTCCGCATTCGCGCTGACCGCGGAAAGAAGCTCTCCGTCCTCCCTGGACGCGCCGGATTTGCGGTTGGAGCGGAAGCCGCGGCGCTGGGAAATATGTATAAGGATACGCGAAAACTCCCTTGCGCTCACAGCCTCGTCAAGCGCACGGACACGCAGCGCGTATATGTCCTCAAGCCGGCCGTCAAAAAGCGAGTCAAGCTCAGCCTCGGAAATGATGCCACTCTGCACTATCAGCCTGCGGATACGTTCATTACGGTGCCTGTGGCGGCGGAGCCTGCGTCTTGCGCTTCGCGCCTCTCTGCGCGGCGCGGCAAGAGACGCCCCGGTTTTCGGATGCTCGGCAGCGTCAAATATGCGTGAGCCCATATTGAGTATCCCATATGGGGATCCCTCGTTATCAAGAGCAACAACTGCCCAGCCTACTGAGGAGATACCTATGTCAAGCCCGATAGCGTAAGGATACATATTCCTGCCTCCTTTTATAAAAAGAGATGACGCCCCGCAGAAACGGGGCGTCAGAGCTCTGCGGTACTAAGACCTTATCATAGTAACCTGCGCAGTTCTTGGTATGGTAAAAAGAACTGTTTTTATTATATATTAAAACCCATAAATTGTCAACAAAAGCGTATAACTTTATAGAAGCGCTCCATGTCGTCCGTCACGGGAGCAATTGTCGTCCGTCACGGGAGCATATTCCATTGACTCGTCAGGACGTCTGATGTAAAATAAAGTGTTTTGATATAAAAGAGAAACGGGGCAACAAGCTTGGTCAAATATGATGCGGGAAAATGCGATATAGCCGTGATCGGCGCCGGTCACGCGGGGATAGAGGCCGCGCTCGCCGCGGCGCGCATGGGGCTCGACACAGTCTGCTTTACGGTGAATCTCGACAGCGTCGGCAATATGCCGTGCAACCCCGCCATCGGCGGTACCGGCAAGGGGCATCTCGTGCGTGAGCTCGACGCCCTCGGCGGCGAGATGGCGAAAGCGGCCGACAGGGCCTGCATACAGTACAGGATGCTCAATCTCGGCAAGGGACCGGCGGTACACTCGCTGCGCGCGCAGGCCGACCGCCGGCGCTATCAACAGGTGATGAAGCATACGCTGGAGCTGCAGGAAAACCTGCGCGTAAAGCAGGCGGAGGTCGTGGACATCGGGCTCGACGGCTCCGGGGCGGTCTGCTCGGTCACGACGCACACGGGCGCGGTCTGGGCATGCCGCGCGGTCGTCGTCGCCTCGGGCACATACCTCGACGGGCGCACGATAGTCGGAGAGGTGCTGCGCTCCTCCGGCCCAGACGGGCTCGCTCCGGCGATACCGCTTGCCGGGCGCCTGCGCGAGCTCGGGCTGAACATGCGCCGCTTCAAGACCGGCACTCCGCCGAGAGTAAACGCGCGCACGGTCGACTTTTCAAAGATGGAGCTTCAGCCGGGCGACGCGAAGCCCGAGCCCTTCTCCTTCTCCACGCAGACAGCTCCGGTCAACCGCGCGGTCTGCTATCTGACCTACACAAACGAGCACACGCATGAAATAATACGCAGCAATCTTGACCGCAGTCCTATATACTCCGGCGTCATTCAGGGCGTCGGGCCGCGCTACTGCCCGAGCATCGAGACTAAGGTCATGACCTTTGCCGACAAGAAGCGGCATCAGCTCTTCGTAGAGCCAATGGGTCTCGACACCGAGGAGCTGTATATACAGGGCTTCTCCTCCTCGCTGCCGGAGGAGGTTCAGGCCGCGATGCTGCACACTATACCCGGGCTTGAACACGCGGAAATGACGCGCTGCGCCTACGCGATAGAATATGACTGCGTCGATCCGACCGAGCTTTACGCGACCCTCGAGAGTAAAAAGATACCGGGCCTGTACGGCGCGGGCCAGTTCAACGGTTCCTCCGGCTATGAGGAAGCCGCGGCGCAGGGCTTCGTCGCCGGCGTAAACGCGGCGCTGAAGCTGCTCGGCCGCGAACCCTTCATACTCCGCCGCAGCGACGGCTACATCGGCACGCTCATAGACGACCTCGTCACCAAGGGCACGAACGAGCCCTACCGCATGATGACCTCACGCAGCGAATACCGTCTGCTGCACCGGCAGGACAACGCCGACCTGCGCCTGTCGGGAAAGGGCTTGGCCCTGGGACTCGTGAGCGCGGAACAGTACAGGCGCGTGCAGGAAAAATACGCCGCCGTCGACGCGGAACTCAAGAGACTGGAGCGCACGCACATCGCGCCTTCGGAGGCTCTCAACAATATGCTGGAAAACCGCGGTACCGCGCCGGTCACGACAGGCTTCTCCCTCGCGGAGCTGATACGGCGACCGCAGATAAGCTACGCCGACACCGCGCCCTTCGATCCGGAGCGCGCTCCGCTGCCGGAGGCCGTGACCGCGCAGGTGGAGATACGGCTCAAATACGACGGCTATATAAAGCGGCAGCTCAGACAGGTCGAGGAGTTCACGCGCATGGAGGAGCGGGCGCTGCCGGCGGATATCGACTACTCCGACGTCACCGGCCTGCGCATAGAGGCGCGCGAGAAGCTGGAAAAAATAAGGCCGGCGAGCTTCGGTCAGGCAAGCCGCATATCCGGCGTGTCCCCGGCCGACATTTCGGTACTTATGGTATACATGGAGAACAGAAAATGAGCAAGGTAGTTCTGGGATTTTCCGGCGGGGTCGACTCCGCTGTGTCGGCCGTGCTGCTCCGGAGGGCGGGGCACGAAGTGCACGGCGTGTATCTGGACAACGCCGCGGCCGCCGACCGCGAGGCGGCCGTCTCGGCGGCGGAGCGCATGGGCATCGAGCTCACGGTTCTGGACGTCAGGAAGGAACTGGAAGCCAAGGTCTGCCGCCCCTTTACGGAGGCCTATCTGCGGGGTGAGACGCCGAATCCCTGCATCATCTGCAACCCCGGCGTCAAGTTTAAAAATCTGATCGCCGTGGCCGACAGGACCGGCGCGGAGCTAGTCGCGACCGGGCACTATGCCCGCGCGGAAAACGGCGCGCTCTATAAGGGCATGCCGTCAAACGACCAGAGCTACATGCTCTGCCGGCTGACGCGGGAGCAGGCAAAGCGCATGACCCTGCCGCTCGGAAACATGGAGAAGACGCAGACGCGCGCGCTGGCCGCGGAGCTCGGCCTGCCTGCCGCGCATAAGCCCGACAGCATGGAGATATGCTTCATCCCCGACAAAGACTATATCGGCTGGATATCACGCAGGACCCCGCTGCCCGGCCCCGGCGACTTTGTATTTCACGGCGAGTTCGCCGGCCGGCACGAGGGCATATACCGCTATACCGTCGGCCAGCGCCGGCCGGGACTCATAGACGGACGCAAGGTCTATATTTCCCGCATCGACGCGGCGAGCGGCACGATAGTGCTCGCGCTCTGGGAGGAGCTGTTCAGGACCGAGGTGTGGGCGCGCGATTTCAACTGGCTCATCGAGCCGCCCACAGGGCCGGTACGCGCCTCGGTACGCGTGCGGCACACAAAGTGGGAAAATCCGCCCTGCACCGCGACTGTCGAAGGCTCTCTGGTACACATTGTCTGCGACGAGCCGGTACGCGCGCCGGCTGCGGGACAGTCCGCCGTACTCTACGACGGCGACCGTCTGCTCGGCGGCGGCTTCATAACAAGCATATGATTTTTGTCCGCGTGGGTGCTCTCCCGCGCGGACGACGTTTTTTCATATAAATTTTTATACAGATTTGTTAATCTTGCCTATTTAATTCCCAGTAATCTTATGGTAAATTAGTCTTGTAGGGAATAACATTTCTGGCAATACTAATCCCGGAAGGAGTGACCGCTGTTGAACGTGACATCCAAAGGCCGCTACGCCCTGCGCGTCATGCTCGATCTGGCCCAGCATCCGGACGACGGCTACGTGTCCCTCAAGACAATAGCCGACCGCTGCGGCTACTCGATGAAGTATCTTGAAGCAATCGTCGGAAATCTGAAAAGGGCCGAACTGCTCGAGAGCACGCGCGGCAAGGAGGGCGGCTACAGGCTGTGCCGCAGCCCCGAAAAATACAGCGTGGGTGAGATCCTCCGCTGCATTGAGGACAACCTTGCCCCCGTCTCCTGCATAAAGGCCGGCAGCATCGACTGCGACCATGCCGGTGAGTGCATGACCGTCCCGATGTGGATGGAGCTCGACGAGATCACGAACAGCTATCTCGACACTGTGACGCTTCTGGACCTTCTCACCGGTGATAAGTGGAGAAAATAAACTCAGTAAATCATACAAACTCTGAAAGGATTGATCCCATGTTCGTATACGCAGATAACGCAGCGACCACCAGCGTCAGCAAGACCGCGCTTGACGCGATGCTGCCCTACCTTACCGAGTACTACGGCAACCCCTCCAGCCTCTACGCCTTTGCACAGAAGGTCGCAGAGGATGTGGCAAAAGCCAGACAGACTGTTGCCGACTGTCTCGGCGCAAAGAGCCCCCGCGAAATATACTTCACCTCCGGCGGCAGCGAGGCCGACAACCAGGCCCTCATCTCCGCGGCCACCGCAGGCGCGCGCAAGGGCAAAAAGCACCTGATATCCACAAAGTTTGAGCACCACGCCATGCTCCACACGCTGAAGAAGCTTGAAAAGCAGGGCTTTGAGGTCACGCTGCTCGACGTGCACTCCGACGGCGTCGTCCGTCTTGAGGACCTTGAGGCCGCGATACGCGAGGACACCTGCCTTGTGAGCGTCATGTTCGCAAACAACGAGATAGGCACGGTCCAGCCCATAAAGGAGATCGGCGCGCTCTCCCGCTCCAAGGGTATCCCCTTCCACTGCGACGCGGTGCAGGCAGTCGGACACATGCCGATAAACGTCGAAGAAATGAACATTGACATGCTCTCCCTCTCCGGACATAAGTTTCACTCCCCCAAGGGCGTCGGCGCCCTGTACGTGCGCAGGAACATCCCGCTCTTCAATCTGATAGAGGGCGGCTCTCAGGAACGCGGCAAGCGCGGCGGCACCGAGAACGTCGCCGGTATAATCGGCATGGCTGCGGCGCTGAAGGAATCCTGCG
The DNA here is from genome assembly GCA_029010715.1 of Clostridiales bacterium. Taxonomy (GTDB): domain Bacteria; phylum Bacillota; class Clostridia; order Oscillospirales; family Oscillospiraceae; genus Limivicinus. The sequence continues at coordinate 19,600 of JAQXKZ010000040.1, read as the reverse complement.
ACAATATGGAGGCAAACTCCGCGAAGATCTGCGCGATGCGCGACAAGCTCTTTGCCGAGCTCGGCAAGATCCCGCACAGCAAGATAAACGGCAGTCTGGAGCACCACGTCCCCGGCACCGTAAATATGTGCTTCGAGGGCATAGAGGGCGAATCCCTGCTGCTCATGCTCGACGCCAACGGCATCTGCGCTTCCTCCGGCAGCGCCTGCACCTCCGGCTCCCTTGACCCGAGCCACGTGCTGCTGAGTCTGGGCCTTCCGCATGAAGTCGCACACGGCTCTCTGCGCCTGTCCATAGGCGAGTACAACACCATGGAAGAGATAGACCACATAATCGAGGTCGTCCCCAGGGTCGTGGCATACCTGCGCAACATGTCCCCCGTGTGGGATGAGCTTGAAAAGGGCCAGCGCAAGCACCTGATCTGACCTGAGCTTTTGCCGCCGCGCCGCTTAATCCCTCCCCTGCCGGTCAGGCGTTATGCGGCGCCCGGCTTCATTGCCTGACGGCGAAAGCTTTTCATCATACCTATAATACGAATACTGACAGGAGGATTATAAAATATGGCACTTTACAGTGATAAGGTCATGGACCATTTTCAGAACCCCCGCAATGTCGGCAAGCTTGACGACGCCGACGGTATAGGCGAGGTAGGCAACGCAAAATGCGGCGATATCATGCGCATGTATATCAAGGTAAAAGACGGCGTCATTACCGACTGCAAATTCAACACCTTCGGCTGCGGCAGCGCTATCGCCACAAGCTCCATGGCGACCGAGCTCATCAAGGGCAAGCCCCTGAGCGAGGCGCTTGAGCTCTCCAACCAGGCCGTCGTCGAGGCGCTGGACGGTCTGCCCCCTCAGAAGATCCACTGCTCCGTGCTGGCAGAGGAGGCCGTGCGCGCCGCCGTCAAGGACTACTACGACAAAAACGGCATAGCCTATGACCCCGAGCAGTTCAAGATCCACGACTGCGAGCACTGCCACGACTGACACAGGGCGCTGGCATAAACTGAGATATGTTGAAAAAATCCCGGTCCTGAGACCGGGATTTTTTCATGTAAGCATCACAACGCTAAAGGGCCAAACAACGCAGCGGAGGGCGCATGAAGAGCAGATGGCCCGCCCCAAAGCAGATAAGTCAAAAGCCCCGGCTGAGCTGCAGCTCAGCCGGGGCTTTTGACTCACAGCATCACCAGCGCCGAGATACCGGCCGCAATGAGCAGGCACAGAGTGCCCATTATAAACTCCTTCGGAGTGTGCCGTTCAGTCTCTACCGAAGCCCAGAAGATCAGCGCATAGGCGGCGGCACAGCCGGGTATCCAGCTCACGCCGAAGAATAAGCACAGCAGCAGACCCGGCCCGGATATGCTGCAGGAATGCCCGCTTGAACGTATATGCAGCAGTTTGTTGAAAATGAGCAGCATTATCACCGAGAGCAGATAGGTCATGCACACGAACCTGAACTGACGGCTTCCCGGATTGCTCAGGCACCACAGCAACAGCAGCCCATAAGAGACAAACGACACATACATAGCCATGTCCCGCTGCTTCTCCCGTCCCATACGGAATATCGCCGAGATCGGATAGGCCAGCGTCGGTCCTATACTCAGGCATATCAGGCAGGCCCACAGCTGGGAGCTGCGCACTATCGCCCCATCGGGTCTGAAATACAGAATAAGCGCAAACGCGGCGGCCATGAACGGCGGGGCCGATATGACGCGTACCGTTTTTGCCAGTGTCTGACGGAATTTCATCTTTTTCACCTCGCCGGCATTATAATGCTCTGCCGCCGATAGAGACAAGCTAGTGTCTCTCTTCTCAATTATACTCTTATCTCCTGCCCCGGCTCCGGCGGTAGAGTCAACTCTACCGCCGCTTTTTCAGACATATATAAGTTTATGTCCAAATTACAGCGCTGCGCAAATTTTTTGAATTTTTTTAAAACAGCAGTTGACAAAACTGTATTATTGTGTTATTGTCTTAATCGCTTAATACAGTAACACAGGAGGCAGATCATGGAGTGGCATTTCAACAATGATATGCCGATATACACGCAGCTGGTGTACCAGATCAAGTTCGCTATAGTGTCCGGGCAGCTCCGTCCGGGCGAACGGATGACGGCGGTGCGCGATCTGGCCGCTGAGGCGGGCGTCAATCCCAACACGATGCAGCGGGCGCTGCAGCAGCTGGAGCGCGACGGTCTGGTCTATACTCAGCGCAGCAGCGGCAGATTCGTCACCGAGGACACATGCATAATAGACGAAGCGAAAAAAGCACTGGCAAAGCAGTATATCGATCAGTTCATTGATTCAATGAAAAATCTGGGCTACACCCGGGAGGAAATCATGGAGCTGCTGAAAGGCAGCTGTGAGGAGGACAAAAATGGAAACATACTTTGAATGCAAATCGCTAGGCAAGCGCTTCGGCAATGTTCAGGCGCTTGACGAAGTGAACATCTCGATCATGCCGGGGCGCGTCATCGGGCTTCTCGGTCCGAACGGCAGCGGTAAGACAACGCTCATAAAGCTGGCCAACGGCCTGCTTACGCCGAGCTCCGGTGAGATCAGCGTATGCGGCTTCAAGCCCGGCAAGGAGAGCAAGGCTCTTGTAAGCTATCTGCCGGACAGACCCTGCCTGCCCGACTGGATGAACACAAGACAGCTCATGGATTTCTATCAGGATTTTTACGCCGACTTCGACCGCTCGAGGGCCGAGGAAATGCTTTCCAGGCTGAGCATCCCGGACAGGCGGATAATCAGGCAGATGTCCAAGGGCACGCGTGAGAAGGTCCAGCTGATAATGGTCATGAGCCGCCGGGCAAAGCTCTATCTGCTTGACGAGCCCATCGGCGGCGTCGACCCCGCGACCAGAGACTATATCCTTGACACCATCATCAGAAACTACGACGAGAACGCGAGCGTCGTCATATCCACGCATCTTATAAGCGACGTGGAGAACGCCCTCGACGAGGTCATATTCCTCAAGGAGGGCCATGTAAACATGCAGGCAAGCGTGGACGATATAAGAGAGCAGTACGGCAAAAGTGTCGACGCTCTGTTCAGGGAGGTATTCAAATGTTAGGCAAACTTATAAAGCACGAGTTCCGTGCAAGCGGACGCACTATGCTGCCGTTCCTCGGCGCCGTTCTCGCCCTCGCGGTCCTCGCGGGCATTTCTGCGAGGATGATAGATACAGACCGGGACTACGGCCTGCTGCAGGTGCTCTTCGGTCTGTTCATTTTCCTGTTCGTCATGGGTATAATCGCCGTCTGTGTCGTCGCGTTCGTTGTGATGATACAGCGTTTTCATAAAAATCTCCTCAACGATGAGGGCTATATCTCCTTCACGCTGCCCGTGACCGCCGACGAGCACATCTTCTCAAAGCTTATCGTATCCTTCATCTGGTTTCTGGCGACAGGCGTGGTACTCATGATCGCGGTACTGGTAATGACTCTGACGACCGTACCCGGCGCGATAGGCTGGGAGGATTTCAGAGGCATTTTCGGGCCGGACGGCGTACTGAACGCATCGCGCATCTGGGAGGTGTTCAGCGTCTGGGATATCGTCGGATACGTGCTTGAAGGCATACTGACGCTGTTTATCATCTCCTGCGGCATGTGCCTGCACTTTTACGCTGCCATGGCCATCGGCTACAGCTTCGCCAACCGCAAGGCTTTGCTGTCCGTCGTGTTTTACTTCGTACTCAGCGCCGTGATGAGCGTTCTTCAGAACATCGCTATCTCCGTCACCGGAAACACCGGCATCTTTGAGGCTCTTTCGTCGATCAACATGTCAAACGTCTCCACAAGTGCGGCAGGGCACATAGCGATGCTCGTTATCTGCGGAGCAGGCCTCCTGGAGGCAGCACTCTATTACATCCCCACCACGCTTTGTCTGAGGAAGAGACTGAACCTCGCATAATCCGCACCGCAGCAAAAATGGGCGCGTTTCTCAACGCGCCCATTTTTGCTGTATTTGCTCAGTAATATTTATAACCCACACCTGTACAGGTGTATCCGTCCCTGAAGAAGCGCATCGGCACAAACGCGATATCCCCGCCCGAGCTCTTTACCGGCGCCTGAAACGTCAGCGTACAGCCGTTCCGGCGGCATGTTTCCATGCCGGCTCCCGGCGGAGCGGCGGTGATTACTCCAGCTCCTTATACATTGCCGGCGCGTCGGCCCTGGTCGCGTTTTCGGTCACTGCCGTAACCTCGACCTTCAGCGTTCGCTGGCCAAAGGCGATCTCGATCACATCGCCTGTCTTCACCTGATAGCCGGCCTTGACCTGTCGGCCGTTGACGCTGACGCGCTCGCCGTCGCAGGCATCGTTGGCGACACTGCGCCGCTTTATCAGCCTGGAAACCTTCAGATATTTATCAAGCCTCATATTTTCACCTGTATGTTAAGAACAGCCGCCCTCTTGGACAAAGGCGGCTGAAATCTCTTCTGTTTGATTACTTGGCGACGGAGTCCTTAAGAGCCTTGCCAGCCTTGAACACGGGAACGCGGCTTGCAGGTATCTGGATCTCTTCCTTGGTCTTGGGGTTGCGGCCAATGCGGGCGTTGCGCTCCTTGACCTCAAATGCGCCGAAACCGACGAGCTGCACCTTATCGCCGCCGACGAGGGCCGCGGTAATAGTCTCAAAAGCCGCGTTGACAGCCTTCTCGCTGTCCTTCTTGGAAAGAGCAGTCTTTTCTGCAACAGCTGCTACAAGTTCTGCCTTATTCATTACAAATTCCTCCTAGTTGAATGTATGGCTGATGCCTCATAATGATGAGTGTTCCCGAAAAACGCACGGAATACTCATACCAGCCGCGCGTCCCTACATTGGCGCGCCGCTTAAAATTTACCATATTTCATTCGGTTAATCAAGAGCAATTTGCAAAATGCGCAAACTTTCTGTCGGCTTTATTCGTATTGGCGCGGCAGACGCATCATTTTATATGGAGGATATCGGCAATTTTCTCTCCCTTGGGAATGAGCTTCATGTCCTCTCTGGTGACGGAGCGGAGCGCTATGGCCGACACAAGATACACAACGGCGGCCGCGCCCACGGCAAGCACCATGCACAGAGCGATATGCGGCCAGCTGTCCGCGCCGATCACGCCGGAGCTCAGGCCGTACACGGCCCAGGCAGTCGCGCTCATAAGCGCGCCGGCGGCCAGCGGGCGGGCAAAGATACGGATAAACCTCGGCCTGTGTCCGAGAGCGGTGCAGATAAAGATACAGTTCATCAGCGCCATGACGGCATAGCTGACGAGCGTCCCTATAGGCGCGCCGTATATGTTTATCTGGCGCTGCGCGACAAGGAACCAGTTTACAATGATCTTCACCAGGCCGCCGCTTATCATGGTCAGCATCGTGAGCTTCTCCTTGCCGGAGGCCTGAAGGACTGCGTTCTCCATCAGCACTATGCATACGAAGAACGAAGCTATGCCCATTATTCTCAAAAGGCCGGGCCCTGCCGTATTGCTTCCCGGATAGAGCACATTCATTATAGGATAGGCCAGAACCGTCAGTCCGGCGCCCATCGGCAGGCTTATAACGGCGGAGATGCGCATGGAGTCCTCAGAGGTCCGTATCGCCTCATCCCCAGCGCCGCGGGCTATAGCCCCGGATATGGCCGGAACTATCGCTATGGTGAGCGGAGTGATAAAGGCCGCGGGAAGATTGAACAGGGTCTGTGCCTTACCGTAAACGCCGTAGAGCACCTTTGCCTCATAATAAGTGAAACCGGCGGCGGACTGCAGACGGTTCATACAGAGCTTTGAGTCGACCGAATTGAGCAGGGCCATGATGCAGGCGCCGAAAGCGATGGGTATGCCGATGGACAGGATGTCTTTTACTATCTTCCACGCCGGATCGACGAGCTCATCATCGTTCGGGGTATCCTCGGGGTCGTGGATACCGGCGGTATAAGATGCGGCAAGCTCCGAATAATGGCGGCGCTTGTATACGATCATATACAGCAGCGATACCACGGAACCGATCGACACGCCCAGTATGGCTCCGGCGGAACCGGTGGGCTTGCCCAGGCCGGCCTTCAGGAAGCAGGAGGCCAGGATCAGGCCGGAGATGACCTTGAACAGGACCTCGAGCACCTCGTCGACCGTGGTCGGCAGCATGTTGCCGTTGCCCTGACAGTAGCCGCGGTAGGCCGAGACGAGACACACGAGCAGTATCGACGGGGCCATCGCCTTTATGCTCAGCGCCGCGTCGGGATTTTCCAGGTACTTTGAGGCAAGCCATTCCGGGAACATAAAGAGTATGAGCGCAAAAACGATACCGATAACGGCAAAGGTCGCCAGAGCCACACGGAAGGTCTTTTCCTCCTGCTTTGCCCTGCCGTTGGCGTCGGCCTCGGCCACAAGGCGCGAGAGCGCTACCGGCAGTCCGGCAGTCGCCAGAGTGAAGAAGATAAAGTATATACTGTATGCGCTGTTGAACATTGAGTAGCCCTCGTCGCCGAGGATGTTGCCCAGCGGGATCTTGTATATAAAGCCCAGTATCTTCATTATTATCACGCCGACCGTCAGTATGGCGGCGCCGTGCATATAATTCTGACCTTTAGTTTTTGACATAGCGTTCTCCTGACATTACAATTAAGGGAGAGGGGAAGCCAGCGCCCCTCTCCCTAACTATAACTTTAATATTCCGAAAAATCAAGGGCAATACCGCATAATCGGGCGTGTGCAGGCGCCGGGGGATCCGTGTTCTGACGACGTGACTTTTTTGCCGGGATACCCGGCGTATTACACGAAAAAGCACCAAGGTCAGGACGTAAATCATCCGGCGGGCCCCAAGGCCGACAGTACGTATTTCCCATAATAAATCAGATCTGGTCAAGTATGCATCTGGCGACGTGTACGCCGCTGGCGGAGGCGTGGGACAGCGAGTGAGTCACGCCGGAGCAGTCGCCAATGACATAAAGGCCCTCGCACCTGGTCTGCAGTTTGTCGTCGATCTCCACTTCCATGTTGTAGAACTTGACCTCCACGCCGTAGAGGAGAGTATCGTCATTCGCGGTACCGGGGGCGATCTTGTCGAGGGCATAGATCATCTCAATAATGCCGTCGAGTATGCGCTTGGGTATGACCAGACTCAGGTCGCCGGGAGTCGCCGCCAGGGTCGGAGTGACGAAATTCTCCTGTATCCTGCGCTCAGTGCTGCGGCGGCCGCGGACGAGGTCTCCGAAACGCTGCACCATAACGCCGCCGCCGAGCATGTTCGACAGGCGCGCAATGCTTTCGCCGTAGCCGTTGGAGTCCTTGAAGGGCTCGGAGAAATGCTTGGAGACGAGCAGGGCAAAGTTGGTGTTCTCGGTGTGCCTGGATTTGTCCTCATAGCTGTGTCCGTTAACGGTAACGATACCGTTGGTATTCTCGTTGACGACCACACCGTAGGGGTTCATGCAGAAGGTACGCACCAGATCCTCGAATTTCTCGGTGCGGTAGATGATCTTGCTCTCGTAGAGCTCATCGGTGAGATGGGCGAATATCTCCGCAGGGAGCTCGACGCGCACGCCGATATCGACGCGGTTTGACTTGGTCGGAATGCCGAGCGAGGAGCAGACGCTTTCCATCCACTTGCTGCCGCTGCGGCCGACGGAGATGACGCATTCCCTGCAGCTGCAGCTCTCATCTCCGGCATGGACTATATATCCGCCGTCAGTCTTGTCAACGCCCGTGACGGCAGATTCAAAGTGAAACTCCACGCGGTCTTTCAGCTCGTTGTATATGTTCTCCAGTACTACGTAGTTTATGTCGGTGCCGAGGTGGCGGACCTGCGCGTCGAGCAGGTGCAGGCCGTTTTCAAGGCACATGCGCTTGATCCCGGTGTTTGCCGTGGAATAGAGCTTGGTACCCTCGCCGCCGTGGGTGCGGTTGATCTCGTCGACGTACATCATGAGATCTATGGCCTCCTGCTTGCCGACATGCTCATAGAGCGTTCCGCCGAACTGGTTGGTGATGTTGTATTTGCCGTCGGAGAAGGCGCCGGCGCCGCCGAAGCCGCTCATGATGTTGCAGATATTGCACTTGACGCAGGACTTTATCTTTTTGCCGTCAATCGGGCACTTGCGCTTATCCAGAGGTCTGCCAAGCTCGAATACTGCGACCTTCAGACCCCTGTCGGCCTTGGTCAGCTCGTATGCCGTAAATATGCCTCCGGGGCCAGCACCGATTATAATCACATCGTAGTCTCTCATGGTGATACCTCTTTCTTTAAATTAAAGTTCACAAAATAAAACTGCCCATCGTCCGTCCGGTTCCCTATGGGATCATCCGAGCATCCAATGGCGCAGCGGTAAAATATATCCTCAATCAGACTACCACAGCCCCTGTGTCCTGTCAAGTGAATGAACTGTAAACTATATTCCGCATTCCATGCCGTGACAGCGCGGATCCTTCTTCCCGCCCACACCTGTTAACCGGGCAGGTAGCAAAGCCCTCCCCCTTACCGCGCGCTTTCCGCCCTTGAATGACCTGCCCTTATGTTCGCCGCCGCGCCCTTGTAAGGCACTGCTGCGCTGCGTTTTATGACAGTATAGGATACTGCCCCGGAATATTGCGCGGGTGTCCGTAAAACAGTTAATCCTCCGTATGGCTTAGATCATACGGAGGATTTGTTTATGTCTGATCTTCAAACTTGCTGGCGGCGAACGGTTTGTCAAAACCGTTTGCGGACGGCAAGTCCACAGGGGATGACCGCATAAGCGGTGCAAGGGGGTGTAGCCACCTTGACGGAACGAAGTGACGCAACATTCTAGGTCATGCAGTTTCCTCCTGCTGACGGAGAATGAAGCTCCGCAGGACGCACGATACTCCCGATAGGAGAGTATAGAAGTGCGCCCTTTCATTCCGAAAGGGATTTGTCATTTCGAGAAACAGAAATTTCTTACTCTTAGCAATAACCCCAAGTCATCAGCTTCCATTCTCCACCTTCGCTCCGTGCAAGCCACCATGACCAAGCGTATTCTTCGTTAGCATTCCATGCACCGCCGCCTTTTTTCGGTGAACGGAAGCTGCTATCAAATGCAATGCATTGCGTAAAGACTTCTTTATTATCATCTGTTCTTAAATCATTCATCCATTCAATATTATCTGCATTGTTGCATTCTTCATCAGACATATAAGAAAGGCTATGCAATTCACAGCCCTCAAACGAACTGAACTGCTTTTTTATAACCTCAATAGCAGAGTCCATCTCTTCTTTTGAATAAACGGAAGATGTTCCATAATCAATTTTCACTTTTGATATATCACCTTTTCCGCATCCAACAAAGAGAAGAACCATCGCAAGGCAAAGCGCTGCGGTTATAATTTTTTTCATGGCAAATCCCTCCAAATTCAAGTTTGTCTTGTACTTTCTCTAGATAAATTACACCAGAAAAGTGTGAAGAACTCTACCGTTGGGATAAGACCGCCCGGACATTTTTCGTCCGGGCGGTCTCGGTATCAATCATATATCAGCTCAAACTTCACGATAGCTTCTGCCTGTGCCTTGCAAGCGTTCATCTGCCGCACCCATTCCATTTGGTTTTCGGCTTTCGGTTGCTCGGTCACGCCGTTGCGCTTTGCCGGCTCTTGCACGATCAGCTCCATGCGGTTTCGTGCCGCTTCGCCAATCTCGGCGCAATACTGTCTTACGCACACCCAGATATTGCGCGGGGCAGTATCCTATACTTCTCGCTTTATATGCTTTTCACTGCTGTGCGCCGGAGCTGTCATCCGACGGCGTGCCGTCACCCTGAGGCTGCTCTGCCGCGGGCTCCGCGTCCTCAGTCTCTTCCTCAGGCGTCCCGTCATTCTTTGCCCCGGCCGCATTGAGCTCCGCCTCATAGGCCTTTGCGTCCGGCGCGTAGACATAGCCGTAGATATACTCGATCACGGTGTTTTTGCTGCTGTCCTGCTGGTCCACGATCGACTTCATGGTCGGCCTGCCCGTTTCGTCGTACTCACACCTGACACGTCCGACCTGAACACCGTTGGAGTCGTACTTGTCCTGGCGCAGGAGACGTCCGTTGTCGTCATACACGTTGACATAGTCGAAGGCCTCGCCGCTGTCCTCAATGTGCCGCTCCTCATTTCCGGACTCGTCGTACTGCGTCTCCCACAGGAACTGGTCCTCTTCCACGGTGTACGCATCGCAGTACTGCACAGCGCCGCTGTCGTAATAGCCGTACTCATACTGGTACAGCTGCAGGCCGCTCTGCCCAAGATAATTCCCGTGCTTATCATAAAACCGTGATACGAGCTTGTTGGTCAGGGTATAGCCGCCCATATCATTATATGTATATTCATAGGTCTGCTCCGCAAGCTCCGGATTCTCCGGATAACTGCGCGTCTCCGCCGCGAGCACGCCGCGGCTGTCGTAGGCGTATTCTACCGTCAGCGGTTTCCCGTTTTCATCATCGCGGCTGAACCTTTTCACGGTCAGGCGCTGGACGAAGCCCTCTGCGAACTCCGCAGAATCCTTATACGTTCCCAGCTCATCAAACAGCGTTTTCGCGCCGTTGAAATCCTTTTCCTCCAGCAGCTCTTTCGCGCGCAGGTACATCGCCTCGTACGCGAGCTCCGGCGCGTCTTTATAATCGCCGAGCGCCGTCAGCGCCTCGTACGCCTGCTCATACTTATTTTCGTTCAGCAGCTTCACGGCTTTGCTGTAAGCGGCGTTCTCCCGCTCCCTGTCTGTCGCCTCGGCGGCCTTCTCGCTGCTGTCCCTGTAATCGCCAAGTCTGGCAAAAGCTGTCGCCGCCTCGGCGTACCTTTCAGACTCCAGCAGCGCCGTCGCCGAAGCGTAGGCACGGCTGTCCGAGCCGGAGCGCAGCGCCAGCACTATGGCTACCGCCGCGACCACCGTCAGCGGCCCTGCGATCATCGCGGTCTTTCTGAGCTTCTTCTGCTGGGCGGCGCGAACGGCGTCTATCGCTGCGGCGCGCTCCTCCTCGCAGCGGAGTCTCTCGTTCTTCTCCTCACGCAGCCTGTCCACATCAAGCAAGTACAGCAGCGAGCCCAGTTCCTGACCGCAGACGCGGCAGCGCTCACCCGGGTGGTTGATCTCGCCGCAGGCACAGAACCACAGGTCCTTCTGCTCCATCGGAACATAGGCGCTTTTTTCGGTGGTATCCAGCTTGTACTGCTTTGCGAGCTCGCCGTCCCAGAGCTTCTTATCCAGCGGGTCCTGCTCCGGCAGCGGCTCCCAGCGCTCTCCGTCAGCCATATAGCTGCTGCCGTCGTCAAAATACACGGCAAGCACGGCCGCGGTATACGATCTGGCAGAGCGGTCGGAGAGCGCGATGGCCTCCTTTGAGCCCCACTGCCCGTCTCTCCCGACAGCCAAGTCGAGGTACTGGTGCTCGTCGCGGCACACAACATCCTTCGCCATGTCATATCCGGTGATGACGACCTTTATGGCGCATATCGTTTTGTCGGATATGCTGCGGTATTTGAGCTGCGCAAGTATCTTGCCGGTCTGGTTATCCTTCAGGAGCGCGCCCGCGGCGATCACCAGCGGAGCGCCCGCCACATACAGATTCTCCGGCAGAGTATACAGCCTCGTATATCTGTCCGCCATATTCCGCCTCCTCAGAGCTCAGGCAGCTCGTCGTTACTGACGACAGTCTGACCGACAGTTCTGTCCGGCATCGCCGCTACAAGCAGGTAGCCGACAAAGCCCAGCAGAAAAGATATCCAGAAATATTTTCTCTCATGGTAGCCCTTATCCTCTGCGATCTTGTAAAACTCCCCGGCAACAAACCACGAGATAACGAACGCGGCTATAACGGCGAGTATAACGAGTATAACGAATATCAGGCCCACGGTACTCATGACCACACCCTCTTTCCATGCTGTAAAGGGTTACATAACGCAAGCAAATTATATCAGAACATATCATGTAATTCAATAAGGATTTATGAACTATGCCGGATTTCTCCCATATTTTTCTATGTATAAGCGCGAAAACGCGCTCATACCGTGCCGCTTTTTCCGTTTCTCCGCCGTATTTTCTGCAGGCAGATACAATCCTCCTGCGTACGGCGGCGCATTTCACCTCCGGCCTCCCGCATATAGCTACGCGACTGAGCATTATTTAATATTGGCGCGTTTCGGGCAAACAAAAACCGCTTCCCTTTCGGGAAGCGGTTTGAGAATCCGATCGGCAGCTTAGGCCTTGCGGACGGAGTCAATGTGACGGGTGAGGTCGAGCATCTTGTTGGAGAAGCCCCACTCGTTGTCGTACCAGGCCATGAGCTTGACAAAGTTGTCGTTCAGGGAGAGGCCGGCTCTGGCGTCGAAGATGGAGGTGTGAGCATCGGTACGGAAGTCGGAGGAAACGACCTCGTCGTCAACGTACTCGAGAACGCCCTTCATGGGGCCTTCGGAAGCGGCCTTCATGGCTGCGCAGATCTCGTCATAGGAGGCGCCCTTTGCGAGACGGCAGGTCAGGTCAACGATGGAGACGTCGCCGGCGGGGATACGCATGGAGGTACCGGTCAGCTTGCCCTTCAGCTCGGGGATGACCTTGCCGACAGCCTTTGCGGCGCCGGTGGAGGTGGGGATGATGTTGTTGTAAACGCTGCGGCCCAGACGCCAGTTCTTCTTGGAGAAGCCGTCGACGACGGACTGGGTGGCGGTGGAAGCATGGACGGTGGTCATCAGGCCTTCGACGATGCCGAAGTTGTCGTTCAGGACCTTCGCCATGGGAGCCAGACAGTTGGTGGTGCAGGAAGCGTTGGATACGAACTGCATGTCCTTGGTGTACTTCTCAAGGTTGACGCCGCAGACGAACATCGGGGTGTCGTCCTTCGCGGGGCCGGACATGACGACGACCTTTGCGCCGGCATCAATATGAGGCTGTGCATCCTCCTTGGACAGGAACTTGCCGGTGCACTCGAGAACATACTCTACACCAAGCTCGCCCCAGGGGATGAGTGAAGGATCACGATACTTGTTGTCGGCAAGGACCTTAACCTTCTTGCCGTCAACAACGAGGACGCTCTCTTCATCGCAGGACTCGACAGTGCCGTCGAATCTGCCGTGAACGGTGTCGTACTTTACCGAATAGGCCAGCTGGCTTGCGGGATGACCGGGAGCATTGATGGCAACTACCTCAATGTCATCAGACTTGATGGCAGCTCTGAAAGCCAGGGAGCCAATGCGGCCGAAACCATTGATACCAACTTTAATCATTGTTATATCCTCCATTTTTAGAAAATACATTAAAATTTCCATATCATTCCATATCGGCCTGCCGGCTCACAGCGTTTAAAAGCCGTCAGGAAATATATGCTTATATGGCTCTAAAATAATAACATATAATATTCACGAAAATCAATATCATAAGCTATGGAATTTCAACAAAAATGTGCCGAAAATTCGACTTTATAAGATGTTTTTTTACGGTCACTATTGTTTATTTTGTCCAGCTTTGTTAAAATTATTGTATCAAGCGCGGGAGGTAATGACCATGCTACAGATTTCAGCCGATATATTGGCTCTCTCCACTGAGGCCGCCCTGATTTTAAAAAACGGTCGGATTGCCTTTGCCAATTCGGCTGCATGCTCAATTCTCGGCGACGACTGCACAGGCAAAACAACCCGGAGCGTGCTCGGCGAGAGCGTCGCCGGAACTCAGGCCAATGCCTTTATCTGCAACCTGCCGATAGGCGGCAAGCACTACATTGTCCGCGTCAACACGCTCGACGGCGTACGCGCAGTTTTCCTCAGCAGCTATGAGCGCTCCACGGCGCTGATAAACGACGCGCTTGTATACTCGCTGCGCAACTGTCTGATGAGTCTTGGCATCACGACCGAGATGGTCCGCACCCGCGCCGAGGATGCAGACGACCGCGATCTGCTGCGCGGTCTGGCCACAATAACCCATGACTGCTACCGCATCAACCGCATGCTGTCAAACGTGACAGTAATACGCGGCATCAACGACGGCACACTGTTCTGCACCATGCAGCAGCTGGATCTTTCCAAGCTGCTCAATTCGCTCGTGAACACCGTAAACCTGCTCATAGACAGCCCGCAGGTCTCCATCTCCGTCCCCGACGGGCTGCAGATACCGGCCGACGCGGCCTTGATAGAAACCCTTGTGCTCAACCTGATATCCAACTGTCTGGTACACGCCGCCGGCTGCACGCGCATAAACCTGCGGGTCATTGACGGCCGGGACTGTGTGATCCTGTCTGTCGATGACGACGGATGCGGTATATCAGCCGAGGATATGTCCTGTGTTTTCGACCGCTACCGCCACTCCTTCGTCATGGGAGAGCTGGGCCGCGGCGCCGGTCTGGGACTCACGGCCGTACTCGGCATAGCGCGGCTCCACAACGGGACGCTTATGCTGGAGAGCCGCGAAGGCATAGGTACCACGGTGCGGGTATCGCTCAGCCGCAGTCCGGGCAGCACGGTAGAGCTGTGCTCACATCCGGCAGAGCCGGACAGCGGCATGCACGAGATACTGACCGGGCTCGCCGACTGCCTGCCCGATGACCGTTTCAGTGAAAAGTATCTCGGGTGATACTCCTCCGTGAGCAAAGGTCCCACGGCCTTGGACAACACCGTCCGGCAGCGGCGCACACGCCCGACAGCAGCAGGTACAACGGCGGCCGTTCCAGAACAGCGTTACGCTATTTGGCGGCAAAAGCAGTGATACGAATACGTAAAGAATGCCCGAAAGCTCTTGGCAGCTTTCGGGCATTCTTTACGGTAAACAGGCACGCTCTGTCACTTCGCGCCTGTTTTTCGCTTTTTCCATGTCTGATACAGAATATCTTTAAGTACCAGCATGGCGTCCTGTTCACTGTAGCGGTATTCCCGCTTCAATTCATCAAGCATTCCGTCGATCCTGCGGGCATAATCCGTAATATCCACTTCCCGCTGATACCGGATCAAAACCGGATATTTTTTTCCCCACGCGGATGTCCAGTCAACCTTTTCCTCGACCTTTTCATCTGTCTTTTCAATGATTTCCTGTATCTCGTTCAGCCGCACGTCAAACCCGGTCAACTCATCCGGCGAGATATTGTACAGTACCGCCATTTTCTTCGACTGGCAGACGTCAGGAAGCGTTTCATTGGCCTCCCATTTGGAGATTTTCTGTCTGCTTACCCCGAGTTTTTCAGCGACTTCTTCCTGTGACAAGCCGCGTTTTTTCCTTGCGTGAAACAGATTGCTGCCCAAATTCATTATGCTCCCTCTCTCTCAGCGGACATTTAATTATACCAATCGTCGGGATGAAATTTCAGCAGGCATATTTATCATTTTCGCCCGATAAGTTTACAATTCACCGTTCAGCGGGCTGCCGAAAAGTCCTTTCGAAATTAACGGGCGCGCTTTTGTACACGGCAGGCCCCGTATGCCGCGGGACGATCAGTACTCGTATATGCCACCGCCGATGAACTCGCGGATCATGGCGTCCTTTGCAACATACTTCTCGTCGATCTCGCCGAACAGCTGCAGCGCAGGCAGGACCTGACGCAGCTCATCAAAGCGCTCTATACCCTCCGGCACGGACTGGAAGAGCTTTGTCGCCGTCTCATTGAACACGGCCATCTCATATGGCATGGCAGTGTCGAAACGGTAATCGGCTTTGTCCTTGTACGGCGAGATGTAAAGCTTTTCGCCGCGGCGCACATTCGCCCACATGCTCATCGTCTCGGCCGCCGGCGCGCCGCGGAAGTTGTAGTCCCTGACCATACGGCGCACAAGGCGGTACCACGTGCGCTTGAACACGAGCTTATCCTCAAACATGACGTCGCTGCGCGCAGACACGTAGAGCTTGAAGGCATCGGGGTGGTTTGCGGTTATCATGTCGCTGAACGCGTGTATGCCCTCAAAGATGACGATCTCGTCCTTGCCGAGCTTTATGGACTTGGAGGGCTCCTGTATCCTCATGCGTCTGGAGAACTCGTACTTGGGCACGAATATGCGTTCGCCTCTGGCGAGCATATCAAAGTGCTTGTTGAGCAGGTCCATATCCAGGCACAGCGGAGACTCGAGGTCCAGCTCACCGTCGGCGGTTCTCGGCGTGTTCTCGTCGATCGTTTTGAAATAATCGTCCATACCTACATAATGGGTGCCTATGCCCCGGCGGTTTAGTTCCTCGGCGATCTTCATAGAGGTCGTCGTTTTGCCCGAGCCGGAGGGACCGGACAGCAGAACTATGGGGCTTTTGTCACGGTTGCGGATTATCCCGTCTGCCGCCTGAGCCACCCTGTCCCTGTACAGCTGGTCGCTCTCCTCAATGAAGCCCTTCGGGTCTGATACGGTTCTGAAATTGATGTCTGCAAGCTGAAAAGCCATCTCTTATTCCTCCCTGTTTATAAAATCCGTATAGAAGTCTTTTATCTTTATTTTATCGGCGCAGGTCTTCTCAATGTTATTTATATATTCCAGAGGGTACTTCGGCGCCATTACACGTATGTTGCGCCCCGAATCCGGCCGGATGAGCTTTGTGGAACCTCCGCCGCCCATGGCGATGATGCTGCACAGCTCCTCCATGATGCAGATGTTATACAGGTTCACCCTGCCGTCCCTGGCCCAGCCGACGTTCTCAAAGCCGCCGGACATGAACTTCTGCCGGTACAGATAATAGGGCTCATAGAGCGCTCCGCTGAGCCTCTTCCCGGCATAGTCGAGCATGGCGGAGACCTCCGCCGCCCCCGGTATGGGCACGGATTCCAGCGTTATGCGCGAACCTTTTTTGAGTGAAAGCGTATGCACGGTTATATTCTCCGCGCCGAGCGCGAGCACTTGCTCCACCGTGTCATCAAAGCCCTCCACCGTATCTCCCGGCAGCCCGGCGATAATATCCATATTCACATCAAAGCCGCCGGTCTCTCTGACCATCGCCAGCGCGCGGCGTATATCACCGGCCGTATGCCTGCGACCTATCAGCGCCAGCACCCTGTCGCTCATGGTCTGCGGATTGACGCTCACGCGGTCAACGCCGTGGGATCTCAGCACCCGCAGCTTATCCGGGCTTATCGTATCGGGCCGGCCGGCCTCGACGGTGTATTCCCTCACCGCGCTGAGATCGAACTCCCGCTCCAGCACGCCGCACAGACGGTCGAGCTGCTCCGCCGACAGTGTCGTTGGGGTTCCGCCGCCCATGTAGACCGACACCGGCCTGAGACCCAGCTCTCTGACCTGTGCCGCCGTAGCGGCTATCTCCTTCTCCAGCGCATCCAGAAACGGCGCAATAAGCTTCATGCTCTTCTCGACAGACTGGCTGACAAAGCTGCAGTAGGCGCAGCGCGTCGGGCAGAAGGGTATGCCCACATAAAGGCATATATCCCCCGTCCTGAGCTCCGCCCCGGCTTTGAGCGTTTCGCTCTCGGTCGCCATGCAAAGCCCCGCCCTCTCCGGGCTGACGTCATACTCCTTCATAAAGCGGCGCAGCGCCTCGTCTCTGCCGGCGCCCTCATCCAGAATCGACCTGAGCACCTTGCCCGGACGCACGCCTGTCAGCGCGCCCCAGGCCGGGCGCGGGCAGCCGGAGCGCAGAGCCGCGCGGTATACCGCGTTTTTTATGAGCCGCTGACATATACGGTCGGTACGGAGCCGGTCGGTCATTGCCGCATTGTCCGCGTGGGCCATGCCCCTGTATACGCCGCCGCCGGTATAAAGGCGGCAGCAGGCAGTGCTGCGCTTGCCGGCACGGCTCAGGCTGATCTCCATACGGTCGCCCTCCGGCTTCCCCTGCGGATACTCCGGTCTTTCCCCGGGAAACATCGTCAGCAGCATCTGCTCCACGGCGTATCTGTATTCATGTCCGTAAAGATACAGCTTCACTTTGCGGCCCTGTCCTTCCTGCGCTCGGCCCGGCGCTCTTTTATACGCGCGATCTGGCGGCCGTAATGCTTGCCCTCAGACAGGCGCGGGTACGCCAGCGCGATACGTTCGCTGACGAGGTCGGGCTTTCTGAGCTTTTCGAGTCTGGTCTCGATCTCGGCCTTCTTTGCCTGCAGAGCTTCAAGGCCTTCGTCCTCGCGCTCTTTGACATACCTGTTTATCTCGCTGCGCTTTTCGAGCACCTCCTCCAGAGCCTCCTTCCTGCGTTCGGCAAATTCCGGATGACGTTCGTCAAAGGCCTCGTTGCGCTCTCTGCCCCGCTCGACGCCCTGATAGACCCGCTCGCCGATGGCGTCGGACACAGCGGTCAGCGCCTGCTCCAGATCGTCGATGGCCCTCAGGTGCCCGGGCAGCTTCAGAATATTCACGAGCGTCAGCACCGCGTCGGTCACCAGTACAGCGGTAAAGAACACCAGCATCCAGAAACCGGGCTTTTCAGGTATGGCGCATATCAGCTTGAATATGATCGGATGCAGCACATCCACGACCAGCACGCAGGCAAGACCCCAGAGTATGGAAAATTCAAGGCAGATATAACCCTTTATATTAAACGGGTTCTCACTATAGTCCCACCACTTGTCATGAAGAAAGCGCTCCATAACAAAACCGATGAAAAACTCGAGCGCGGACGTGAGCACCATGCTGCCGAAAAACAGCAGCGCCAGATTATCCTTCACAGGCCCTAGCACCAGAAGCACCACCAAAACGCCGAAGCCGTAGATCGGACACACGGGCCCGTTAAGAAACCCCCGGTTGACAAACACACCGCGGCGCACGGCGGCAAAGGCCACCTCCGAGCACCAGCCCAAAAACGAATATATCAGCACTATCCAGAGCATCTGGCTGAAGGTATAGTTGATCTCCATATCTTTCTCCTGTCTGCGGCCCCCTGTATATTAAGAGTATATAACCTGAACCGGCAGAATCAGCGTTTATTATATCAGGCTTTTTCCGTAATGACAATCACCAAAACAGGCCGTCTGCTTCGGCCGCGGTATTTTAACATTCATGAAGAATGTTTATAATAAAAATTGGAAAAAACAAAAATTTCATTGGAATTTATTTCAGACTTGTAGTATTATATAAGCAAGTATTATAATATAGGGGATATTATGCAATGTATTCGGTGGGGGACAAAATAATTTACGGGGAGAACGGCGTATGCACTGTGTCTAAAATAGCACCTCTGGAGATGAGCGGCTCGTCAAAGGACAAGCTTTATTATCATCTTGATCCGCTGGTCGGCAGCGGTACGTACTATGCCCCGATCGACTCCTGCGCCTTCATGCGCCCGGTTATCAGCCGCGAGGAGGCCGAGGCGCTTATCGACGCAATACCCGGTATCGCGCCGGCAATATGCAACGACAACCGCTTCAATCATGTCGACGCCTTTTACAAGGAGCTGTTCAAGCAGCACAGCTGCGAGGCTCTCGTGGCCATCGTCAAGGGGCTGCACAGCCGCATGTCCGAACGCAAGACCAAGAGCAGCCGCGCCGAGACTACCATGAAACGCGCAAAGGACATGCTGCACGGTGAGCTCTCCATCGCTCTCGGGATAGATATAAGCGACGTCGAGGCTTATATCATACGGCGTCTGGGCAACACGTAAAGCACACTGTCCGTCATGCGTGAATATGAAAAGAGGCCCGGGGGGCGCCGCGGGGGGGTTGAGATTGACCCCGGGCCCCCGGCCCCGAGGAGGCGGATTTTTTGAGGTGGTCCGGCGCGGGGGCCG
>JAQXKZ010000039.1 GCA_029010715.1 Clostridiales bacterium | reverse complement strand
AGCTTCCAGCTCTTTTTCCATCTCCGCAATGGAGGCTTTGGCCCTGTCTGCCTCTGCCTGATAGTCTTTGAAACTCCCGCCCTTTGCTGCCCGTTTCAGAGCAGGGCCGAGGGTCTTTAGCTGCGATTCGAGCCCTTTTGCCGCAGATTTCATCCGTGCTGTTCCCGCCTGAAATCCTTCTGGGTCAAGCTCAGTATCAACAACTATACTTCCGTCTGCCATATCCTCACCTCCCTTGTCAAAGATTTCATTTCTTCATCAGCTCCTTATCTACTCTCCGACAGTCTGTTCAATGATGCTGATGCACTGTTCGCAGAAGAACCGCCCGCCGATTCTGGCAAAAGGGCGAGTAGTCTCAAAGAACGCTTTGGCTGCGCCCTGATACCCGAGCAGACTGTCTATCAGTGCGCAGACACCATTTTCAGCGTTTCGGAGGATTTTCTTTCCGCGTTTGGACGTTGCCTGCCCATCGGCGGTGATATCTATATGCATTAAAGGGGCAAGCGCCCATTTAAGCCGTATTTGTGCCTGCGCCAGTTGCAAAGGTGTCGGGCGAGATCCTGAGGAATAGTAAAAGGCTCCGATCTCTTTTCCGCTCTGGTCACGGATGGCAATTCGCTTTGCCTCCGGTTCCAGCCGGCCGTATTTTTCATTGCTCATTTTTGTAGCTCCTATCTGATCCGGAAACTCCGGCAAAAAGAAAAAGGCACAGGAAAGTATCGAACTTTCCCATGCCTTTTTCAGCTAACCCCACATCGGGGCGGTACTCAAATTCTATGATGATTATACCACAAACAGGCTCCATAGTAAAGGAAAACTGCGGTTTTTTAAGGCTTTTTAGGCTCCTTTGTAGTGATATAGACATGCCTGTAGCGGTCTATCGTTTTGCCTATTTTCACACGCGCACTGGGCAGTGCTCTTTTGATTATGTCTATTAAGCCATCAGCTTGAAGCTGCTCCTCTTTGAGATTGGAAAGCTTTATTTTCATGCTTCACCAGCTCCCTTCGCTTTGGCCCTTCCGGCGAAATAGCCCGCCGTCCAGGCATACCGAGCAATATCAACCCGATCCCCGGCCTTGGACATCTCTTTGCCGTAAAGAGCCACAGAAATGACATCGACGGCGTCCATAATCCTGCTGACTTCCTCGTAGCTCATGTGCTCAACTCTGTGCGTCATGGCAAGCAGCGTCTTGCTGCTGATCTTTTTTTGCTCCTGCTGTTCGGCAGGCCATGTATATTCATCAGCAACATCGTCCCTATCAAAGATGGGATCGTTTTTGCTGATCGAGTATATTGCGTCCTCCACAGCCTTAAGCATATCCTGCAACATAGGAATGGTTTCTATTACATCAGACAGATATTCCATACCAGGGCCGCAAAGCGAATTATCCAACATGCGGTCATAGATGAGGCCGACTATACCTCTTGCCCGCGAAATATCCCGCTGGATTTCGTACATATTCATTTGATTTTTTCCTCCTCATGTGATATGGTGGAGGCGGTGTCAGTGGCTACTTTCACCGCTTCTTTGCCGTCGTCGATGTTCGCAGCATCGGCGGCGGTCTTTTTGCCTTTCTGCTGATCTCGGTTTTCAATGAAGTATAGTCTATTGGCGTGGGAAAGGAGCTCCTTCAAGTGATTTCGCTGCGTGATCATCGGCAGCATAGATGCGATGGCGGTTCTAAACGCGTTTGCCGGTGCACCCGCGCCCTCTATGCATTTCTCTTTGATCCGCTGCAGATCCTGTCCATGGATCTCCTGGACAGCTTTAATTGTTGGCACATCCAGGCCCAGAGCTTCTAGCTCACTTTTCTTCATGGTTGTTCTCCTCCTTCGAAGTTTCTTCCTGGCAGTCGCAGCTTTCCCCAGGATCAAGAGCCGCGCCGCAGCTTGGGCAAGTGTGATAATAGGGCATGATGCTGACCTCCTTAATAGCAGCATTCCAGGTATTTCAGTTCGCGAATTCGCCCGCTGAAAAAATGGTTAATGTGGTAGTTGCAATTTGGGTAATGCGTAGAAAAATAAGCAACGATCAGTGCGGGGTAGGCTTCCGGTACTATGAACTCCCCGGAGAGAGGTGTTCCTGATTCATTGAAGAAGGGCATTTTGCCAAGAAGCCGAGAAATCTGCACCCGCTTTATATACGGATGTTCCTCATGTCTTGTGGCCCGATATGCGCCGAAGAAATAGAACAAAATATCGACGCACTGATCTTCGGAGTATGGATGCTTGTCCGGGAGTTTCCGATATTCCTCTCGTATCATGTTCTCAAAGAACTCTGCGTTCATGGCTTTCTCCGATCTGAAAACATTTGTGAGCAATTGCAAGCAGCTGTATACAAACGAAAACCGGTTGGTTTTCGTGAAAGCGGGCGGTTCCCTCCTGCTGGCGGCAGCCCCTCTTTCCTCATAGCTTAAGCTTCCCGTTATATGCTTTAAGCTTAAGGTTTAGGGTTTTAGTTTGTATACCGTTGGAATACCAGTCGTATACAAATGGTACTATTGCTTTTCCCATCTATTACGAATATTTTCACGGTTCCTCTCTACGATCTTTTGATACTTCTCGTTGTTCCGGTCAATATCTGCTTTCATGATTTTGAAAACCTGGCCCGCAACTCCGTCAAGTTCTGCCTCTGTACCATAGAGATAATAGTTTACGGTCGCCTTGATCGCTTTTGCTGCATCCGGCTCCGGCATCAGAGAAAACATTAGTGCCGCTTCTCTATAGGTCATATAGCCCGGAGCCTCAATTTTATTATCCATCATCGCCCCCGTGCTGTGCAGGCGTCCATCAGATCAACGATAATCGTGATCTTCTGCGCCTTACCGACGCAATCCACACGAAAACCTTGACGGGCGTATTCTTTATCGATGAGTTCCCAGCTGCTCATACCAACCTGCTGGGCGGCCTGGAGCTTTGTCTTTGTAATGGCGATGCTATCATTGGAGTGATCCCCTGTGCGCATGTCAGTAATCTTCACCGGGAATACACGGACGCTGATATCTTCAAAAGTTTTCATAATGTTGCTTCTCCTTTCTTGTTGGCTCTTTCGGAGCAGTACGCTTTCCAGAACAGCCGCGCCACAGAATCAAGTGAAACCTCTTGATACTCTGCCGCCACCATCCGATAATTTCCGTCAGGCTTCTGCTCCATCCTGGCTTTCACCGGGATGCGAATCGTCTCTTGTGCTGTGTTCATTGGCTTTCCTCCGTGGTTTTGGTTCTAACCGCCAAATTTGCGCCGTAGGCTGGCTTTTTTGCTCGCCGGGTATCAGGGGGGAGGGATACGAGTGCGGGTGTACTGCGTGACGTTCTGAGCACCGTTCTTATCCCTCCTTCCAGATGTCCTCGATCGCCACGCCGAGGGCATCAGCCAGAAGGCCGCCCGTTTTGAGCGAACAGGTTCCGCGCCGAAGAATTGTGCTAAGATTTTGCGGGTGTACGCCAATAAGCTTTGCGAGTGTTTTTTGCGTCAGTTGCTTCTCTGCAATCAGTTTTCTGACCGCCGAGATGTTAAGCTGCATATTCATCATTTCTACCACCTCCCGGAACAGCAACTTTTATTACTGTTTCAGTATAGCAGAAACAAATGTTACTGTCAATAAGCATTCAGAAAAAAATGTTGCTGTTTACGTGAGCATGTGTTATCTTATATATGGGGTGATGTTGTGACAACAGGAGAAAAAATACGTCTAATTCGCACAGAGCAAGGGTTAACGCAAAAACAACTTGGTGTGATGGCGGGTATCGCTGAACCGACGATCCGACGTTATGAGCTTGGGAAGTTGAATCCGAAGCTTGACACGCTTGATAAAATTGCGGATGCTTTGGGCGTTGGTGCTCTGGTGCTTTTACCTGATGATGACCGCGATAGGTTTATTGAAACAGCGGAAATTATTCGGGCTGAAATAACTTCAGAATTCAAAGATATCTTAGATCCTGTCAGTAATTTGGATTATGACGGGCAACAACGAGCAATTCAGTGCCTAAACGCTCTTACCACGCTTAATAGCGTGGGGCAAGAAAAGGCAGTTGATCAAATTACTGAATTAACCAAAATGCCTCAATTTCAGAAAAGCCGTATTGATGGGGACATTACGACTCATAGTGATAGTGGATTGAGGATTGCTGCACATGCGAAAGGAAGCAAGGTTGCGGGACAGCAATCTGGGAAAAAACAGACTTGATATTTTCCCGAGCTAACCAAAACAAAAAAGCCGCCCTGGATTTCCAAGGCGACTTGACAATTTCATGTTTTGCGATTATACTGAAAATACAAAAAGCGCTGCCGGTTCCGGTCAGCCCTTAAAGTGCTTTGAAGTGATCGCCGAACTTGTCAGGGTTACCGGCGGTCACTTCTTTTTCGCCTGGATAAACAGGCCGCAAATACCAATGATGACCAAACAAAGCTCAAGAACTTCGGATGTACTCATGGGCAGCCCCCCCTTCGAGTGATCGGGGGACAAGAAACTGCCCCCGTCAAAGAGGGCTGACCTTCGCCGACAGCGCGGGCCACATAGTGGCTTGTCGGCATCATAGCACAGGATTCTGCAAAAATCAATAAAAACCGCCCTGGGCGCTACCAACACCCAGAGCGGCAATACGCAAAATACCAGGACGTTCAAATCAAGGCACCATTGCGCCCTTTTATGATAACACACACGGGCGTAGGATGCAAGAAGGGAGTTTTTATGAAAGCAGTCATTTACGCCCGGTTTTCATCGGACAGGCAAACAGAGGACAGCATTGCGGCCCAGGTGCGGGCCTGCCGGGAGTATGCTGAAAAGCATGGCATCGAGATTATCCAGATCTATGCCGATGAAGCGGTCAGCGGCAAGGAGAGCAAAACCAGTCTCCGGCGGGAGTATCAGCGAATGATGAAGGACGCCAGCCGGGGCGCATTTGACACGATCCTGATCCACAAGTTTGACCGTGTAGCCCGCTCTCTCACAGAGCATGTCAATCTGCAAGCCAGGCTAAACAAATGGAAGGTGGAGCTTATCGCTGTTGCCCAGGACTTCGGCGGGGGAGCAGAGGCCAAGATCATGAAGGCTCTCATGTGGTCCATGTCAGAATACTACATCGACAATCTGGCCGGAGAAGTCCGCAAAGGGCAGAGAGAAACGGCCCTGCAGGGCAAGCACAATGGGGGCGTTCCTCCCTTTGGCTATGATGTGGTAGATCAGAGGCTCGTAATCAATGAGCTGGAAGCTGCCTATGTTCGCAGGATCTACGCAGCTTGCCTGGATGGGAGCGGGTTTGCAGAGATCATCGACGAGCTACAGGCAGCCGGGATCACTGGAAAACGTGGCCGACCTATCCGATACCCGCAAATCTATGAGATCCTTCGCAATGAGAAATACACCGGCGTCTATCTGTTTTCTTCCGAAGAAGCAGAGAGCCGCACCGACCGAAGATCAAAGCCTGACGCTATTCGGATAGAGAACAACCACCCTTCCATCATCACAAAGGAGGATTTTGTAAAAGTGCAGAAGATTATGAAATCCCGCCAGCGCTGCGGCCCGAAAGCTGACTACCTGTGCAGCGGCCTTGTATACTGCTCCTGTGGTGCCAAGATGCATGTATCTATCAGCCGGGGAAAAGGACACACATACCACTACTTCAAGTGCTCAAAGGTGTGCGGTGCTCCGATGGTGAAGATGGAGATAGTAGACAAAGCTGCCTTGAAATACCTTCAAGAGTTGCTCAGCGACGAGAATCAGAACCGCATTGCCCAGGCCCTTCGAGAGTATGACGGGAGCGAGAAAGACCGTCTTGAGGGCTTTCAGGCCGCCAAGCGGAAGCGTATACAGGGAAAACAGGCAGAGTATGATGCTCTGATGAAGAACCTAAGCAGCGGCGCTCTGCCTGCAGAGATCGTGGCGGACATTGGTCAGCAGATGCAGCGGATCAAGGCGACTATTGCCACGCTGGAGGCACAGGAGCCGCCAAAGGATTACACCAGCGATCAGATCCGCGCATGGCTCAGCTCTATTAAGGCTGCACCCACGGAGGCCGCCGTGAAGCTGCTGATCGAGCGCATTCAAGTAATAAAAGACACAACCTCTTTCAACATCGAATCGACATTAAAAGAGGTTGTGGGATTAAATGGTTGCGGGGGAAGGATTCGAACCAACGACCTCCGGGTTATGAGCCCGACGAGCTACCAGCTGCTCTACCCCGCGATATTTCTTTAGCCTGTATATAATAGCACAAGGCACGGCACAAGTCAATACACAATTACAATTTTTATTCTGTGCTCACTCCTCCGTGTGCCTGCCGTCTCAGTAGCAGCTAGTAGCATATTGGTATCATTTTCCGCTTTTCATAAATACATGGATTAAACAGATTTCAAACATGTTCATCATACCGCGTCACTTTATGTTGCATTTTGGGCCGCATGTTGTTATAATCGACTTGCAGACAATTACTATTTGTATCCAAAAACAACTTGTAATAAAAAATCATTCAAAAAGGAGAGCAAAACATGAAGAAGAAATTTGCATTTATTCTTGTGCTGTGTATGATCTTTGCGATGGCTGCCTGCGGAGAGACTACCGCTCCCGCCCCCACCGCCGCACCGTCAGCAGAGGCATCCGCTGAATCCGAAACTGCCAAGGCAGATGAAGAACCCATTGAGCTGATCGTTTTCGCCGCGGCATCCATGACTGAGACCATGAACCAGATTGCGGAGCTCTACAAGGCAGTTGCTCCGAATGTCACCATAATTTACAACTTTGATTCCTCCGGCACTCTTAAGACCCAGATTCAGGAAGGAGCAGACTGCGACATATTCATTTCCGCCGCTCCCAAACAGATGAATCAGCTCGACTCCAGCTGCGACGAGGAGAAGAATCCGGACAGGCTCGACTTTGTCCTTCAGGGCACACGCATCAATCTGCTGGAGAACAAGGTCGCACTGGCCGTTCCCGAAGGCAACCCCAAGAACATCCAGTCCTACGACGACCTCGCTGCCGGGCTGAAGGACGGCAGCGTCATGCTTGCCATGGGCAACTCTGACGTCCCCGTTGGACAGTACACGCAGAAGATTCTCGCCTACTATGAGCTGAACGAAGAAGAACTGGCCAATGCCGGCGTCATCACCTACGGTTCCAATGTCAAGGAAGTCACCACCCAGGTATCCGAAGGCACTGTTGACTGCGGCATTATCTACGGTACCGACGCTTTCTCCGCCGGTCTGGCTGTTGTCGACACCGCAACCAAGGACATGTGCGGTCAGGTCATCTACCCCGCAGCCGTCATGAACACCACAAAGCATGAGGATGCCGCCAGGGCCTTCCTCGAATACCTCACCGGCGGCGAAGCCAGCGCTGTTTTTGAAGCCGTAGGCTTTGCCCCCATTAAATAAGCATATTTATCCCTCTGGCCGCGGCGGGTCAATTCTTTGGCCCGCCACAGCTTTTTAACCATTAAAGGAAGTGCGTTTATGGATCTGTACCCACTGTGGAACTCCCTTCGAATTGCCCTTATAAGTACGGTCATTATATTCTTTGTCGGCATTTTTGTCGCGTACTGCATAGCCAAGGCTCCCAAGCTGATCAAAGGCGTGCTTGATGTCATACTGACCTTGCCGCTGGTCCTGCCGCCCACGGTCGTAGGCTATCTTCTGCTGCGTGTGCTCGGTCCGAAGCGCGTTATCGGCGCATGGTTTCTCAGCACCTTCGGCCTTAAGCTGACCATGACATGGTGGTCGGCGATATTCGCTACCACGGTCGTGATCTTCCCGCTGATGTACCGCACTGCACGCGGCGCGTTCGAATCCTTCGACCAGACGCTTGCCTACTCCGCTCAGTCTGTCGGCTTATCCAACACCTATATCTTCTGGCGCATCCGTATGCCCTACTGCCGGCAGGGCATACTCGCGGGCACGGTTCTCTCCTTTGCGAGAGCGCTAGGCGAATACGGCGCAACCAGTATGATCGCAGGCTATACCCCGGGGCGTACGGCCACTATTTCCACTACCGTCTATCAGCTGTGGCGCACCAACGACGACGTGCTTGCCTTCAAATGGGTGCTTGTAAACATGGCTATCTCATTTGTGGTGCTGCTGACGGTGAATATGCTGGAGAAAAATGCCGGCCGAAGGAAGCCCGCCGGTCTGAAGGGAGGGCTCTGACTTGTCGGTATTCGTAGATATCGAGAAGAACCTTGGCTCTTTCCGGCTGAAAGTCAAGTTCTCCGCCGGCGACGAAGTTCTGGCCCTGCTGGGCGCCTCCGGCTGCGGCAAGAGTCTTACTCTCAGATGCATTGCCGGTATCGAAAAGCCTGACCGGGGGCGCATAGAGGTCGACGGTGTGACGCTTTTCGATTCGGAAAGGCATATAAATCTCAGCCCGCAGGAGCGCCGCACGGGCCTGATGTTCCAGAACTATGCACTGTTTCCGAATATGACCGTGCTCGGCAACATCCGCGCCGGCGCCATGCGAGAGAAGGATAAAGCCGTCCGGGAGCAGAGCGTGAAGAACGTGATGGACATGTTCGGCCTTACCGAGCTTGCCGGCCGGCTGCCGTCACAGCTTTCCGGCGGACAGCAGCAGCGCGTCGCACTGGCGCGTATACTCGTATCCGCGCCGCGCATACTTCTGCTCGACGAGCCCTTCTCCGCGCTCGACAGCCACCTCCGTTTCAAACTTGAGCAGGAGGTCCTGCGCGTCATGCGCCGCTTCGGTAAAACCGTCATCCTCGTTTCTCACGACAGGGACGAGGTCTATCGCCTGTCCGATTCCGTTGCGGTCATGAACTACGGCCGTATAGAGACTGCCGGAGCAAAGCACGCGGTGTTCAAAGCGCCCGTTACGAGGACTGCGGCGATACTCACCGGCTGCAAAAACATATCCGCGGCCGCCGCCGAATCCGGCGGGACCGTATACGCCCGTGACTGGGGAATGCGGCTGCGCGTCAACGGTGCGGCTGACGGCTGCAGCTTCGTCGGCATAAGGATGCACGATATACGCGGCGGCAACGGCGAAAACAGCTTCAGATGCAGCTTTGTTGAAGAAATAGAAAACCCGTTCTCCGTCACGGTAATGCTCCGCTATGCAGACGCTCCGGATGCGCAGACCTTCGGCTGGGAGCTCGGCAAAGAGGAATGGAAAGAAATACGTTCAGATACCGTAACGGTCAATTTCCCGCCCGAGGCGATATTACTTCTGAAAGAGGATACAGACAAATGAAGAAAGTCAAAGTTGAGGATGCAGTGGGCATGACTCTGTGCCATGACATAACGGCAATGCGCGACGGTTTCAAAGGCGCCGCGTTCAAACGCGGTCACGTAATAGAAGAAAAGGACATCCCCGAGCTGCTCGACCTCGGCAAACGTACCGTTTTCATCTGGGAGGAAAACGCCGGCGAGCTCCACGAGGAGGACGCCGCGCTGCGCATGGCGGCCATGGCTCCGGTCAGCCTCGCGCACTACACCGGCCCGTCAGAGGGTAAAATGCTTCTCTTTGCCGATGAGCGCGGAATGTTTCGTGTTGACAGGGAGCTGCTGCATGAGATAAACTCTATCGGAGACATAACGATCTGCACACTTCGCGACCACTTCCCGGTCGAACCCGGCGCACGTCTGGCCTCAATGCGCATAGTTCCGCTCGTCACGCAGGAGCGGCAGATAGAAAAGGCCGAGGAGCTCTGCCGCGGCCGCAGTCTTCTGCAGCTGCTGCCGTACAAGTATAAGAAGGTCGGCGTCGTAATAACCGGCTCCGAGATCTATACCGGCAGGATAAAGGACAAGTTTGAGCCCGTCGTCAGAGCCAAGCTCAGCCGTTACCCCTGCGAGATCGTCGGCATCACAATATGTGACGACGACCTCGGCATGATCGTCGGCGCTGCGAAAGCGCATCTGGAAAAGGGCGCGGACTTTCTGATTTTCACCGGCGGAATGTCCGTCGACCCGGACGATCTGACCCCAACCGCGATCCGCCGGCTCGGCGCTGATATCGTGAGCTACGGCGTACCGTCGCAGCCCGGCAACATGACTCTCATCGCCTACCTCGGCGACGTGGCCGTCATAGGCGTCCCCGGGGCGGCAGTCAGTCTGCCGACGACCATGTTCGACGTGCTGCTCCCGCAGGTGTTCACCGGCGAGAAGCTGACCAAAGCCGACCTTATAAATCTCGGCGACGGCGGTCTTTGTCAGATGTGCAGGTCCTGCCACTTCCCCAACTGCACCTTCGGCAGCTATTAAGGTCCGGCCGCCGCAAATATACACCGTCAGCACGGCGCTGACACAAGGAGACGACATGCTTCCCTTTGATTCCCGATGCCATAAATACCCTTCCCGCAGAAACACCGTGTTCGCAAGCCGCGGCATGGTATGCACCTCCGTGCCGCAGGCCAGCTCCATCGGTCTGGAGATTCTGAAGAAAGGCGGCAACGCGATGGACGCCGCCGTGGCCGTGGCCGCCGCCCTCCCCCTGCTGGAGCCTGCCAGCAACGGTCTGGGCAGCGACGCCTTCGCCCAGATCTGGACGAACGGACGGCTGTACGCTCTGAACGCCAGCGGGCACGCGCCTATGAGCCTGTCCGCCGGCCTCGTCAGGGATCTCGGCTACAGTGCCATGCCGGACAGCGGCTGGCTGCCGGTCATGGTCCCGGGCGCTCCCGCCGCATGGGCGGAGATCAACCGCCGCTTCGGCCGGCTCTCTTTGGCAGAGCTCTTTGCCCCGGCTGTTGACTACGCCGAAAACGGCTTTGCCGTGAGCTGCAACGTGGCTCGCATCTGGGAAGAGGAGGCCGTGCGCTTTGCCCGGGAATATAAAAACAACCCCGCTCTGTTCGCCCCATGGCGGGACAGCTTCACCAAAAACGGCGAGCCGTACCGCGAGGGCGACATCTTCCGCTGCCCGGATATGGCCGCCACGCTCAGGGAGCTCGCCGCCACCGGCTGCGAAAGCTACTACCGCGGCGCCCTGATGAGGAAGATAGTGGACTTCAGCCGGCAGACCGGCGGATATCTGAGCGAGGACGACTTCACCGGCTACCGTCCCCGGTGGGTGGAGCCCATCAGCACGCGTTACCGCGGCTGCGACGTGTACGAGCTGCCGCCGAACGGACACGGCATTACGGTTCTGATGGCCCTGAACATTCTGGAAGGGATGCAGCTCGGTGAACGCGACGATCCGGAGACCTGGCATAAGCTGATCGAGGCCCTGAAGCTGGCGTTCATAGACGCACAGACCTACGTGGCCGACCCGCGCTTTATGCGCACCCGGGTCGCCGACCTGCTCAGCCCCGGATACGCGGCCTCACGCCGCGCGCTTATCGGCAGCCGCGCTCTTATGCCCGTGGCCGGAGACCCGGCCTGCGGCGACACAGTCTATTTCTGCACCGCCGACGGCGAAGGAAACATGGTTTCCTATATACAGAGCAACTACAAATCCTTCGGCTCCGGCGTTGTCATTCCCGGTACCGGCATATCCCTGCAGGACAGGGGCGCCAACTTCAGTCTCGACGAGAGCAGCGACAACTGTCTTGCCGGCGGCAAAAAGGCCTATCACACCATCATACCCGGCTTTCTGGCCAGGGACGGTCAGGCTATAGGCCCCTTCGGCGTCATGGGCGGCTTTATGCAGCCGCAGGGACATCTCCAGATTCTTGTCAATACCATCGACTACGGCATGAGCCCTCAGCAGGCGCTTGACGCGCCGCGCTTTCAGTGGGTCGGCGGAAAGCGGATACAGGTCGAGGCCGAAGCCCCATCCGGCATGGCGGAGGCTCTGCGCGGTCGCGGCCATGAGACAGAAGTGATAACGGACAGTCTTAACATGGGCCGCGGTCAGATTATCCGCCGTCTCGATAACGGCGTGCTCGCCGGCGGCACCGAGCCCCGCTGTGACGGCGCTGCAGCAGTCTGGTAATACCGAAAGACGATTAATATTAAAGCGCAATAAAAACCGCACAATATTTCCGGTCATAGTCGCGGCATGCATCGTTGGCATCCCTGACCATATATCTCCATTATGCTCTGCGCCTGCCGCCCCGTCTGACCCGGTTCCGCTCCGTATATCTTGTCAGCTTTCTGTTGCGCTTTAGTATAAAAGTGATTTTATCGCTTTCCGGTACGGACCGGTACCGGAAAGCTCAAGCTCCGCCGCCGCTCACCTGTCTCACTGCACAGAAGCGCTTAACTGACAGTATAAGAAGTCTCCCGCCGGCAGGCGGGAGACTTCTTCGTATTTATTAGCTTTCTCAGTTCATAACCGGATTACTTTTTCTTATCCTCGCCGAGCTCCTTGAGAGCGTCCTTGCGGGAGATGTTCCAGCGGCCCTTCTCGTCTATACCGGTGAACTTGACCCAGGTCTTGTCGCCGATGTTGAGAACGTCCTCGACCTTTTCGGTACGCTTGAACTCGAGATCCTTGATGTGGCACATGGCATCCTTTCCGGGTACGAGCTCGATGAATGCGCCGAGGTTGGAAATGATGCGCTTGACCTCGCCGTAATACAGAGCGCCGACGACGGGCTCGAACACGATGTCCTCGATAGTCTTGCGTGCGGCACGGCAGGCGTCGATATCGGTGCTGGCAATGTAGATATTGCCGTCGTCGCTGATGTCGATCTTGCAGCCGGTGTCAGCGGTGATTTTCTGGATGACCTTGCCGCCGGAGCCGATGACTTCACGGATCTTGTCGGGGTTGATCTTCATCTGGATCATCTTGGGGGCGGACTTCGCCAGCTCATGGCGCGGCTCGGCAATAGCCTTCAGCATGACCTCGTCGAGGATCTGGTAACGCGCCTCTCTGGTGATCTCAAATGCGTTCCTGACGATCTCGTGCTTCAGGCCGTCGTTCTTGAGGTCCATCTGAATGGCGGTGATACCGGCCTTGGTACCGGCGACCTTGAAGTCCATCTCGCCGTGGAAGTCCTCAACGCCCTGAATGTCGATGAAGGTGGTGAAGTCGTCGCCGTCCTGAATAAGACCGCAGGAAATACCGGCAACGGGGGCCTTTAGCGGCACGCCGGCGTCCATCAGAGCGAGGGTGGTGCCGCAGATGGAGCCCTGAGAGGTGGAGCCGTTGGAGGAGAGAACCTCGGAGACTACGCGGATGGCGTAGGGGAAGTCCTCGACCTCGGGAATAACTGCCTCGAGAGCCTTCTCGACCAGTGCGCCGTGGCCGTACTCACGTCTGTTGGTGGAGCGGCTCGCACGGGCCTCGCCGGTGGAGTAGGAGGGCATGTTGTAGTGATGCATGAAGCGCTTGCTGTCCTCTTCCCAGATGGTGTCGAGCTTCTGGGCGTCGTTGAGGGTTGCGAGAGTGGCGATGGAGAGCACCTGCGTCTGACCGCGGGTGAACAGACCGGAGCCGTGGACCACGGGCAGGACGCCGACTTCGGCGGCCAGAGGACGTATCTCGTTCATCTTGCGGCCGTCGACGCGCTTGCCGGCCAGCAGCCACTTCTTGACAACCTTCTTCTGCAGCTTGTAGAGGATCTCGTCCATGTACTGCATCATGTCGGGATGCTCCTCGCCGTACTTTTCCTCCACCATGGTTATCCAGTCGTTGACGCGCGCCTCGCGGACGTTCTTGTCCGGGGTATCCATGCAGTATTCCATGGACTCGAACTCGTTGCTGACGAGCTTCTCGAAGAGCTCATCGTCAAACGCGGCGTGCTCATACGTGAACTTGGGCTTACCTATCTCCTCGACCATCCTGTCGATGAGGTCCAGGACGGGCTGCAGATGCTCGTGAGCCTGAACAATGCCCTCGTACATGACGTCATCGGGGACCTGGTCGGCCTCGGACTCGATCATGACGATTTTCCTGTGGGTGGCGGCTATGGTGGTTATCATGCGGTTGCCGTTATGGCGCTGCTCCTGAGTGGGGTTGAAGAGGTACTTCTCGCCGTCCCAGCCGAGCACGATGCCCGCGATGGGTCCGTTGAAGGGGACGTCGGAGATGGAGACTGCGGCGGATGCGCCGATCATGGCGGTGATCTCCGGGGAGCAGTCGCGGTCGACGCTCAGCACTTCGCAGGCGATGACGACGTCATTGCGCAGATCGGTGGGGAACAGAGGACGCATGGGGCGGTCGATCAGACGGGAGGCCAGGACTGCGGGCAGGCTGGGCTTACCCTCGCGGCGCATGAAGCTGCCGGGGATGCGGCCGACGGCGTAGAGCTTTTCGTTGAAGTCGACGGAGAGCGGGAAGTAGTCAATGCCGTCCTTGGGGCGAGCGGACGCAGTGCAGGTTACGAGCACGGTGGTGTCGCCGTACTTGACGAGAACGGCGGAGTTGCAGAGCTCTGCCAGCTTGCCGACCTCCATGGAGAGGGGACGGCCTTCGTACATGATCTCGTACTTTTTGTAGTTCGGAAATTCCTTGTGGGTGATTATCATTTGCTTTCTCCTTATATTTTCTGCGCCCTCCGATACTTAGCACTTGAAGAAACGCTGCCTGAAGCGGAGCTTCTTCAAATACTAAGCTACCGGAAAGTGCATATTTTACGTTTCTGCGCAGGGTAAACGCCCTGCGGTTTTTTTCGGATTAAAAACGAGGGAGACAATATTAAATTGTCTCCCTGCAAAAAACCTTCATAAACCTCGGCGATGCAGAGCCGGAAATTACTTGCGGATGCCCAGCTTTGCAATGATAGCGCGGTAGCGCTCGATATCTTTCTTTGCGAGATAGTCCAGCAGACGGCGGCGCTTACCGACCATCTTGTACATGCCCAGACGGCTGTGGTCGTCATTGGGATGATTCTTCAGGTGCTCTGTCAGCTCACGGATGCGCTGAGAGAGGATAGCGATCTGGACTTCGGGCGAACCGGTATCGCCCTCGTGGGTGGCGTTGTCCGCGATGACCTGGGTCTTGACTTCTTTGGTGATCATAGGTGTTATACCCCTTTCAAATAGTTACTATACCCTGTGTCCCGGCAATGGGCGGAAAGGCTACCGCATAGCGGCATGACCCCAGCGCTGAGAACACGGGCGCATACTCGAGTATAATAACATTTACAACTGTAGAAGTCAACTGTTATTTACCGTGCCGGGGCCGTAAATGCCGCCGGTATGATATTCGATGTCCTCACGGCGTCTTTTTTGTTTTCTTTCCCAGCCGTCTGTGCTATGATGAAAATGTCCGATACGGAATACAAACATATAAGGAGGAAAGAAAATGTCCATACGCGAGATAAACTACGCATCCGCCAACGGCCGCGACACGATCAGAGCCTGGGCCTACAGTCCTCTCGGCAAGCCCCGCGCCGTTATTCAGCTCATTCACGGTTTCGGTGAGCACTCCCGCCGCTACCTGCACATGATAAGCAAGTTCCAGGCCGCGGGCTTTGTTGTCTACGCAGATGACCATATAGGTCACGGCAAAACCGGTTACGACAGCGGTACTCTCGGCGATCCGCACTCCGGAGGCTACATGACCTACCTGAAAGACGAGAAGGCTCTGCACGACATTGCCGTCAGGGACTACCCGGAGCTCCCCTACTTTGTCTTTGGCCACAGCTGGGGCTCCATGCTGGGCCGCGCCTACGCCGCGCTCTACGGCGAGGATCTCAGGGGCCTGATGCTCTGCGGTCTCGTATCGCAGTTCAAGGGCTGCGAGGCAGAGCTCCACGACCCCGGGATAAAGGCCGCCGTCGAGGCCGACCCGTATCAGAGCTCCGGCGTCTGGTTTGCCAAGGTTTTCCGCGACATGACCTCGAGAGTGGAGCACCCGATCTGCGATGCCGACTGGATAGCCTGCAACCCCGATATAGTCAGCGATCACGCCGGCGATATGTTCAACACCTTCGACGTCACTCTGGAGCTGGTCTGGGATCTGGTCGAGCTCTACGGCTTTATCGAGCGTCCCGAGTGGGCGGCAATGGTTCCCTCTTCCCTGCCGGTGTATCTGATCTCCGGCGATCAGGACCCCTGCGGCAACTACGGCGAGGGTCTGTACCATGTGGCAAATCTGCTTGCCGAAAGCGGCAACAAGGTGAAGGTCAAGGCCTACAGCGGCTACCGCCACGAGATACATAACGAGCTGGAGCTGCGCGACGAGGTCGAAGCCGGCCTCGTGGACTTTGTGAACGGCATACTCGGCTGATATTTTCAATATGTAATATGCGCAAAAAGAGGACCGGTCAAACCGGTCCTCTTTTCCATATGAATATATGGCCGGCGCTCACCTGTTGCGCATGACATTCTTCATTCTGAGCGAATGGTCAAGTATGCTCTTGCGCAGGCGCAGGCTCTTGGGCGTGACTTCGAGCAGCTCGTCGTCCGCGAGGAATTCAAGGCACTGCTCCAGACTCAACTGTTTTGGGGGGATGAGACGCAGGGCCTCGTCGGAGCCGGAGGCGCGGGTATTGGTCAGGTGCTTGGTGCGGCAGACATTGACGGGCACATCGTCGCTCTTCTGCGTCACGCCGATTACCATACCGGCATAGACCTTGGTGCCCGGGGTGATGAACATCGCGCCGCGCTCCTGCGCGTTCCAGATGCCGTAGGCCACGGCTTCGCCGGTCTCCCAAGCGATCAGAGAGCCGGTGCTGCGGCGGGCGATGTCGCCCTTATAGGGCGCGTATTTTTCGAACACGGACGCAAGTATACCTTCGCCCTTGGTATCGGTAAGGAACTCGTTGCGGTAGCCGAACAGGCCGCGGGACGGAACGAGGAACTGGAGCTTCATGCGGCTGCCGGCGGGAGTCATTTCGAGGAACTCGCCCTTGCGTGCGCCGAGCTTCTCCATGACGGAGCCCATGTATTCCTGCGGCACGTCGACTACGACGCGCTCGACAGGCTCGCACTTCCGGCCGTCGATCTCCTGATAGAGCACGCGCGGGGGCGATACCTGGAACTCATAGCCCTCACGGCGCATGGTCTCTATGAGTATGGACAGGCTCATCTCGCCGCGTCCGGCGACATTGAAGCTGTCGGTGCTGTTTCCGATCTCGGACACCCTGAGGGACACGTCCTTCAGGGTCTCACGCATGAGCCGGTCCTTGATCTGGCGGGAGGTGACAAACTTGCCCTCGCGGCCGGCGAATGGGCTGTCGTTGACGGAGAAGGTCATCTCCAGAGTGGGCGCGCCGATCCTGACGAAGGCAAGAGGCTCGGCAAAGCCCTTTGCGCAGACGGTGTCGCCGATCGTTACGTCGCCGATACCGCTCATGGCTATGATGTTGCCGGCGCCGGCCTCGGTTACCGGCACGCGGTTGAGCCCCTCAAACTGATAGAGAGACACGGCCTTTGCCCTGACCGGAGGCGTGTCGGGATTGTGGTAGTTGCAGACCTCGATCTCCTGATTCTGCCTGATGACGCCGCGCTCAATACGTCCGATGGCTATGCGGCCGACGTACTCATTGTAGTCGATGCTGCTGACGAGCATCTGGAATGGCCCGGCGAGATCCATGCACGGCTCGGGAATGTAATCCAGAATGGTATCAAAGAGGGGTTTGAGATCGGTGCCCGGGACGTCCGGGGAATAGCTGGCCGTGCCCTGTCTGCCGGAGCAGAACAGCATGGGGGAATCCAGCTGCTCGTCAGTGGCGTTAAGGTCCATGAGCAGTTCAAGTATCTCATCAATGACCTCGTGTATGCGCTGGTCAGGGCGGTCTATCTTGTTGAGCACCACAATGACGCGGTGCCCCAGCTCAAGCGCGCGGCTGAGCACGAAGCGCGTCTGGGGCATTGGTCCCTCGGCGGCGTCGACCAGCAGGATGACGCCGTTGACCATCTTGAGTATACGCTCGACCTCTCCGCCGAAGTCGGCGTGGCCCGGGGTATCAACTATGTTTATTTTCGTATCGCCATACCACACGGCGGTATTTTTTGCCATGATGGTTATGCCGCGTTCACGTTCCAGGTCATTCGAGTCCATGACCCTGTCGACGATCTCCTGATTCTCGCGGTAAACGCCGGACTGCTTAAGCATCTCGTCGACAAGAGTGGTCTTGCCGTGGTCGACATGCGCGATTATGGCAACGTTTCTAAGCTTATCCATATCTTTCAGAACTCCCTTGAAGGGCCCGCATCACTGCGTCCCAAGCTTCCATGTACTATTTTCAACACAAAGTGAAATTCTAACACCGCTGTCAAGCTTTTGCAAGACTTATCTGCCGCATTTGCCCGAAAAATACGCTTCGGCCTTTTCGATTCCTGCGAAGTCGGGCTTAAAGCCCGGCAGCGCCGCCGCTCTTTCCAGCTTGCGGCGGGTATCCCGGCAGAGCTCCAGAGCCTTTTCCGGTATGACCGGGAGCGGCTCTCCGCCCACGAATCTTTGAAAATTGCCGCTCAGCACCTCGTCGAGCCTCTCTCCGTCCAGTCCGAGGCCCATCATTTCAAAATCCGGCCTGTCATGGACGAAGTTTCCGTCCGAAGCCACGGTCTCACTCCCCGTGTCCGAAACAAACGCACGCACGATCTCGGGCCGGCGAAGGTTCTCCTTCTCGTTGAAGGGCCTGCCCTCGGTGTTGTAGACGAAACGGCTGCCGATGTCGGTGCCGTATATTATGCGGTCGTGGAACCTGTCGAAGAAACGGCGCGTTTCATCAGGCGTGCGCGAGAAGTTTTCGTACATCTCTATGCCCGGCGTGAGGTCGGTCATGACCTCAGGGTACGCGCTCAGGATCTTTTCCAGTCTCGGCAGCTGCGCCGACATGAAGAAGAAATGTGCGAAAACTATTTTAATCTGCGGGTGCTGCTGCACGACGGAAAGCACCTGGCGGTACTGCTCCTCGTTGTTGATGTAGCTCTCGTCGTAGAGCCAGCCCTGCCGAGCGGCCCAGACCGGTACCGAGCTTCTGTCCCAGAAATTTTCCGGGTCATTGACGTGCCAGAGCACCGGCACCCTCTCCCGCTCGACCCAGTCCCAGAAAGCACGCCAGCACTGCAGGTCGAAGTCCGGCACCGGCAGCGCGCGCCTCAGCTGCGGCTTGCCCTCGAGCAGCTTTATACCGTCGCAGCCGGCGGCGAGCAGGCTCTGCGCATACTCCGCCATCAGCGCGCCCATGCCCTCCCCGCCGCGGTAGTAAAGGCAGGGGTCAAGGCTGCCGAAAACATAAAAGCGTCCCGGATACATGTCCTTGAGCGCCAGCGCCTCCGGCGTGCAGGAGACGCGGTCCCCGTGCGTTATGACTGCAAGATTTGCCGTGTCCGTGCCGGTTTTGTCCAGCAGCGAGACAAAATAGTCCGGGTCTATGTCAAGCGTATAGTGTACGTGCCCGTCGAGCACCTTATGTCCCTTATACATGCTCCAACTCCTTTTAAACCTTTTTCCGCCGTCTCATTCAGACGCCGGTGCTCCCACGGCGAGAGCCGGATTTTATGCTGAACGGGACATTCTTCCCGGTCATAATCGCGGCGTGCCCCGTTGGCGCCCATGAGCATATATCTCCGTTATGCTCTGCGCCTTACGCGATTCCGCGGCGCAGATCCTTGTCTGCCTTCTGTTGTAA
Source organism: Clostridiales bacterium (assembly GCA_029010715.1). Taxonomy (GTDB): domain Bacteria; phylum Bacillota; class Clostridia; order Oscillospirales; family Oscillospiraceae; genus Limivicinus. Next base: position 48,153 of record JAQXKZ010000039.1, on the reverse strand, counting down.
CCTGGTATTAACCGCCTTCAACGAGGCTCTGACATGGATGTTGAAATATGCCCTCCGCCGTGATAGAATCAATTGAACCACAAATCAGACAGAGAATCAATATACGGAGAATCGGTAAACGATATGAGCCACAACTTTTTTGCCTATATTTCGCGTATGCGCTACATCGGCCGCTGGAGCCTGATGAGAAACTCGCTGCCGGAGAACATTCAGGAACACAGCCACATGGTCGCAGTCATAGCGCATGCATTGGCTGTCATCCGCCGCGACATTTACGGCGTGCCCTGCGACCCGGATAAGTGCGCGTCCGTCGCGCTGTTTCACGACAGCTCCGAAATACTGACCGGCGACTTGCCGACGCCGATAAAATACCACAGCGAGGACATACAGAACGCCTACAGGCAGGTCGAGCAGCTCGCCTGCAGCAAGCTCATTGCCACGCTGCCGGAAGCAATGCGCGGCACATACGAGTCCCTGCTCTGCGGCGAGGACTCCGTACAGCTGCACGATATCGTCAAAGCCGCCGACAAGCTCTCGGCATACATCAAGTGCATTGAGGAGCGCAAGGCCGGCAATAACGAGTTTATTTCCGCCGAGAAGCAGACCCGCGCCATACTCGACGCGAGCCCGCTGCCGGAGGTGAAATATTTCTTGGATAAATTCATCCCGGCCTTTGAGCTGACGCTCGACGAGCTGGGGACTATAGACGAGGAGGGCAAAGCATGACACAGGAAAAGCTTGACCGCATAAACGAGCTTGCGCATCTTGCAAAGGAGCGGGAGCTGACCGCAGATGAGCAGGAGGAGCGCGCCGCGCTGCGCAAGGAGTATATCGAGGACTGGCGCCGCGGCACGATAGAGCTGCTGGAGAACACCTATATCGTCACGCCCGACGGCAAGAAGCACAAGCTGCCGAAAAAGGGCGAGACGCCCAAGGCATAAAAGGCAGAAAGGTTCTAAACTAAAAAAGGACGGCTTTCTCCGATACGCATGTGTCAGTGAAAGTCGTCCTTTTTTCGTGAAGATCACCAGCGGGCTTTTATGTACCCAGTTCCATCGAAATCACTACCGGTGGGAAAATAGACCTGAACAAAAATGAATCCTCTTTTTCCCAATTCCATGGCTGCTCTCTCAACATATTTTTTATCATCAGGAAGCAGATACCTCAGATCATATCTCATGGAGCGGCCGCCGCGCTTTGCGCACTGCTCTGCATCACGCAGAAACCCGTTAACGATTCTCTCCACGGCTTCTCTGTCTGCATCTTTCTGTGCTTGACGCTGTGCCTTTTTCTCCGCTTTAAATTTCGGGTCAGCCCGGGTTTCGTCGGACATTGACCGAAACTTTGAGGCAGTAGATTCCTTCGGGTTTGAGGCAGCAGATTCCTTCGGGCTCATGATTCCGCACCATTTGGCAACAAAATAAATAATTGCCGCTAAGGCTAACCTGCTGATAAAGGGCGCGCCCATGCTGCTCGTAAGGAGAACGTACGCTATGACTACATAAATTACATATCTCATATTACATTTCCCCCATTCTTTTTCTCTCCTGGCAGAGTACAATTATATATATATAATATATATAATGTCAACAAGTTTCTGCGTATTTTACGCTTGTACCCCTCTGTGAAAAACTCCCTGCGCTTTTCCGTAAAGCGCAGGGAGTTTTTCATTCTTTATTCTCTTATTTTCCCTGATAATATAATTCTATGTCCATGTTCTCTCCCCGAAATGCTGTAACTGTCCGCTCAGTCGGCAAGCTGCCTGAGCGTGTCCCCGGCGATGCGGTAAACCGTCCAGTCCGACATAGGCTCCGCGCCCAAGGACAGATAAAAATCGATGCTGGGCTTGTTCCAGTCAAGGCACCACCATTCGAGCCGCCCGCAGCCGCGCTCGACGGCAATCGAGGCGAGCTTTTTCAGTATCGCTTTTCCGTAACCCTTGCCGCGGTATTCCGGCATTACGTACAGATCCTCAAGGTAAATACCGGCGTGCCCGAGGAATGTGGAAAAGTTGTGGAAGAACAGCGCAAAGCCTATCTCTCTGCCGTCGACGACTGCGAAGATGACCTCCGCCTTTTGCTTGTCGAAGAGCCATTCTTCAAGCGTGGCTTCATCGGCAACCACCTCATCCAGCATTTTTTCATAATCGGCAAGCTCCTTTATGAACCGCAGGATCAAGGCCGTGTCCCTGCGCTCTGCGTTTCTGAATGTCAGTTTGTCACTCATGTCTGCTATCTCCCTCCGCAGACGTTCACATAAAGAACACGCTCCACGCGATAAGAAGCTGGGCGGCATAATAGGTCGCATGCACGCCGATGTTGACTCCGAAGCGCCTGTCGCTTCCGAAACAGTAAACACAGAGAAGATTGTCGCTGACTATAAAGCAGACCCCGCCGAGCGCGAAGAGTGTGGCCGGCACCGACGGCGCGTGTATCGCGACCGAAACCGCGAGCGCGCCCATAAACGCCACTATCGCCATATACAGCATACCCGGCGCCTGCATTTTTCCGGCGTTTGTGTCCTTGCGGCAGTTGAATACGACCGAGACCGCGAGCACGGCAAGACCGATGGCAAGGCCGGTCACAAGTATTCCCGGAGCGCGCATTGACAGGGCGCATATGTACAGGATGTGGCCGAACGCAAAGCTGAGCGTTCCGGCGGCAAAGAACTGCGTCTCATATTTTCCGTATATAAAACGCAGCGCGAGCAGCTGGTCGCCCATCAGGCCGAGGCCGAGCCCTGCCGCGATCATCCGGGCGAAGTCCGCAGAAACACGGGAGCAATACACTCCCGGCGACAGCGCGCACTTTACGCTTCCGGACATACCCATCAGCCCGAGCAGGACAAAACAAAGTCCGGCCGCGCCCTTGTACCAGAAGGCCTTTTTATGATCCTTTACCCGGCAGCACTCCAGATATACCCGGCACAGAGCCGCGCAGAGCAGCGTCAGCCCGACGGACGCGATCCAGACTTTGAGCGGTGTTATTTGCAAAGCATCTCCTCCCTTTTCATGTTGAAAGCGCAAAGGCTTTCTCATGCATACTCCGGCGCACCTGCGGCAGCCGGTATCATGCATAGCTTTCCCGTTAAATTCCGTCTCAAGTATACCAGAAAAGCCCCTCCATGTAAACTTAAGGCTGCAGCGCATAATCCGGCAGGAGCAGACGCCGAAGGCGGGTTGCCCGCCGCAGTTTTGATATACCTCCGTATTTCCGGAACATTCCGCTTCAGCCGCCGTCTATACGGGCGAGGACAGTTATTTACAGATATTTGCAGACGAAACTATAATGAAAGGAAACAGACAGGATGAAAAAGTGGACCGCTCTTTTACTCGCGCTTATTATGACCTTATCCCTCTGCGCCTGCGGCAGTGCAAGCATGGATTCAAGCCAGACCGAAGCTGTGTCTGCTCCGGCCGAGAAATACAGCATGCCGCGCGGCAGCAACGGCACCGCCGCAGGCTTAGCCTCTATGGATATGGCGGCGTCTGCCGGCGAAAGCGACTACGGCGGAAATAATTCCGGCGAAGCGCAGAGCGACGTGCCCGATGAGAACCCGGAGAAGATCATTTACTCCGCGGACGCGACCGTCGAGACCACGGAGTTCGACGATACCATCGACGCGCTCGGCGCTCTCATCAGGGAATACGGCGGCTGGGTGCAGTCAAGCAGCATCAACGGCGCCAACTACTACAGCATCTCCCGCGGCGCCAGCTACAACCGCAGCGCCGACTACACCATACGTGTGCCCAGCGACAAGTTCCAGATACTTATGAACACCATCTCCACTCTCGGCAACGTGCCCTACAGCTATACATATACCCAGAATGTCAGCGCTCAGTACTACGATGTGCAGTCCAGGCTCACCGCTTACAGGACTCAGGAGGCCCGCCTGCTCGACATGATGGAGAAAGCGCAGACTGTCGAGGACACGATCACCATCGAGGAGAAGCTGACAGAACTGCAGTACAGGATCGACTCCCTTCAGTCCAGTCTCAACAACTGGGACCGCCAGGTAAACTACAGCACCATAAATCTGAACATCTGCGAGGTCGGCGAATACACTGAGCAAAAGGTCGTCACGGTCAGCTACGGTCAGCGTCTCTGGAACGCTTTCACCGGTTCGCTGAAGGCTGCGGGACGCTTCTTTAAGGATCTGCTGGTGTTCCTCGTCTCCGCGCTGCCGACGCTGGTCATCCTGACCGTGCTGTTCTTCGCGCTCCGCCCGCTTTACAGGAAGCTCCGTCTCAGGGCAAAGGCCAGGAAAGAAGCCAGAGCCGCCGCGAAGTCCGCGGGAAATAAAAATACGGACAAATAACGGCGCATTGCAAAACAGAATTCCCCAAATATTCCGCTCAGAAAAAGCTATGGAGAAGTACCGTTTATGGTACTTCTCCATAACTTCTTTAATGTAATATTTTAAATTCTGTCCGTTATTCTCATTTTTTCAACAGTCCCTCCGGCTGTCAGAGAGCCGGCGCCGCTCAGCTTATAGGCCGGGTGGCGAGGGAGCCTGAGGCGGCCGGCGGTCCGTCTCAGGCTGAATAAAGCGCCGCAGAAAATTTTGGCTTATCAAGCCTTTCCGGCAAAGCGGGATTCTGAACATCTTCAAAGCACCCGGCGGCCGAAAACCGGAGCGGATTCGTACCTTATGTCCGTCATGCCCGGGTCCGGTGAAACGGGCTTGGGCCTGACAAGGCGGAACGTTCTCATCAACCGGCTCTTGAACGGTCCCTGGCGAGCCCGGGGAATTATTCCGGCTTTCCAAGCATCCGGAACATGTTCTTCTTGTACTCCTCGACGCCCGGCTGGTTGAAGGGGTTGACACGGGACATGTAGCCCGAGATCGCGCAGGCCATCTCAAAGAAGCAGACCAGAGCGGCGAAGCCCTCCTCATCACGGCGCGGGACCTCAATCACCATGTTCGGCACGCCGCCGGTGACGTGGGCCTCCCTGACGGCGTCGGCGGCGACAAGGCTGATGTCGCTGAGCTTGCGTCCGGCGAGGTAGTTGAGCCCGTCGGCGTTGCCGTCCTCGGACGGGAATACAAGCTCGCGGCGGCTCGCGGTAAAGCGCACAACGGATTCCATAAGCGTGCGCGGGCCGGACTGGATGTACTGGCCCATGGAGTGCAGGTCGGCGTTGAATTCGACGGAGGCCGGGAAGATGCCCTTGCCGTCCTTGCCCTCGCTCTCGCCGTAAAGCTGCTTCCACCACTCGGCCATGAACCGGAAGCTCGGCTCATAGCAGGCCAGCAGCTCTATGCTGTAGCCCTTGCCGTAGAGCAGCTGGCGCGCGGCGGCGTACTGCCACGCGGGATTTTCGGGGCTGCGCAGGTCGAGCGCCTTCATCTCGGAGATGGCGGCGTCTGTGACGCGGCGCACGTCGATCCCGGCGACAGCCATCGGAAGCAGGCCGACTGCGGACAGGACGCTGAAGCGGCCTCCGACGTCATCCGGGACGACAAAGCTCTCCCAGCCGTGCTGCCGGGCAAGGCCGTTAAGCACGCCCTTGTGCGCGTCGGTAGTTGCAAAGATATGCCCGTCCGCGTCCTTGCCGTACTTTTTCTGCAGCAGCTCGCGGAAGATACGGAAGGCGACGGCAGGTTCAAGCGTAGTGCCGGATTTGGATATGACGTTGACGTCAAAATCCATGTCGCCGAGCGCGTCTATAGTGTCGCATACAGCGTCGGAAGAGAGGGTATTGCCCACGAAAAACACTCTCGGATCGTCCCTGCCGGGCATGGGCCTGAGCAGTTCGATAGCTCCGCGCGCGCCGAGATAGGAGCCGCCGATGCCTATTACCACCAGCGCCCTTGAGCGGGCGCGTATCTTCTCAGCCGCCGCGACGATGCGCTCCAGCTCCGTGTCCTTCACACGCTGCGGCAGCTCGACCCAGCCGGTAAAATCATTGCCGAGGCCGGACTTATCGGCCAGCGTTTTGTGCGCTATGGCGGCAAGCTCATAATCCGGGCCTGCGGCGGTAAAGAATCCGGCGGCGCCGGACAGGTCAACTTTAACCATGGTATACCTCCTGACGATATAAACAGTACCATCAGTCATGGGCACTGTGTGTCCTTGTGAACTGATGGTACTATTATATACGATCCGATTTGTATTTCAACCGTTTTTTGCTCTGCCGCGGCGGCAGACAGCGCGGAATATCAGGCGTGTCAGGGGCCCGGCCGCAAAGATATTCCAGAGCAGCGCCATCGGAAAATTCTTGATGACCGTGCCCGCCCATATAGCCGGCAGCTGCAGCAGCGGCGCTCCGCCGAGGCCGATATTGAACAGCAGCGATGCGACAAGGCTCATCGTCGGGCACATGATGAGCACGGTGCAGCCGGAGATCATCAGCGTTATAAAAAACGGATTGTCAACTCCGGGGCGGACGATGCGCATTGCAAGACCGTGCCCGATCCGGTTGCCCCACAGATTTGAAAAGATAAACACGAATATCCACATATAGGCCGCTTCAAGCATCGCGGCCGGGAAAACGGAATTTGTCATGCCGCTCAGACCGCCCGGCATGGCGGCAAAGCCCATTTTTATCGCCACATTGTATACCTCCATGCCGGCCGCCATCAGCACGGACATGAGTACGCCGAAGAATACTCTCTCAGCCTTGTTTTCCGGCATTTTGCTTCACCCCCTTATACGCCGTGATGCAGCGCGTACGACATTGAGGACGGGTCGTGTCTCCCCCAGAACACGTACATCAGCACGGAGATGACATTTGCCGCCGAGAGTATCAGGAACATGCTCTCATAGCCCGCCGCGGTTATCAGCGAGCCGGCGATACCGCCGCCGAGACCTATGCCGATGTCGTAGGCGCAGAGAAAGGTCGAGTTTGCCGAGCCGCGCTCGGCCGGAGACGAGCCGTGTACGGCCATGGACTGCAGCGCCGGTTCGAGCCCGCCGAAGCCGTAGCCGGCCAGTATCGCGGCGAGCACGAAAGTCACGCTGTTCGGTATGAGCGCCAGCAGCATAAAGGCCGCAAACATCGCCGCGTTGCAGGAGTATACGAACATGCCCTCGCCCTTCCTGTCGGCGTACTTGCCGAGCGTGAGGCGGACGAGCAGCAGCATGACCGCCATGATCGCAAAGAACAGCCCGCCGGAGGGCAGCCCCTTCCCGGCGGCATATTTTGCGAGGAAGTTTTCAAGCGCTCCGAAGGTCAGCATAAAAACCAGCGCTATCGCCGAGGCGGGTACGGCGCTCCCGGCAAACAGCGCCCTTACGTTCAGCGGGTGCGGCGCCGCCTCTACCGGCCTGAGCTTCAGCAGCAGGAACAGTATCATCGCGATGACGGCCGAGCCGGAGGCGCAGGCAAAAAGCACGGTGTAATCAAAGCTGTTCATCAGATACAGGCCGAGCGCCGGGGCGCAGGAGGTGGCCAGCGCAGTCGCCATGCCGAACATGCCCATGCCCTCGGAGAAACGCGCCGGCGGAATGACGTCAGAGGCTATCGTAGCGGTTGCGGTGTTGGAAAGCGCAAGGGACGCCCCCTGCACCATTCTGAACACAAAGGCCAGAAAAATGACCGAGGCGAATATATATCCGAAGGGCATCAGTATCATTCCGCAGAGGCCGGCCAGCAGTATTGCGCGCCGCCTGCCGCTGTCGAGCATCCAGCCGACGAAGGGGCGGCAGAGCACCGCGATGAAGGAAAACAGGGTCGCGGCGAGACCTGCGAGCGCTTCGCTGCCGCCGAGACTTTCGATATAGAACGGGAAGGTGGACAGCAGCATGATGTGGTTCATGAACACAAGAAAATTGATGATTATTACGAGCACGAAATTACGGCTCCAGAGCTTTTCGGATCTCATCATTTTATCCTCCTGTTACTGCAGAATGCGGGCCGCGGCCGTGCCGATCTCCGGCATGAAAACGCCGCCCGTGCACGGTGACGATCGACGGTAAAGAAAAATATAACGAGTGGCTGACAACCGGAATTACGCTGTCAGCCACTCGTTGTGTTTTCATTTTATCAAATTGGTCTGTCCGACGTCAAAGGATATTTTGACTAAACTTCGTCGAAAGCCCGCAGGTTTTTTTGCCGCATCTTTACCGAACAGGCGTTACGGGCGTTCAGCCCTTGCCGAAAAATTCCTCACGGAATTTCACGGCCGTCGGGCTTGCCGCGATGCCGCCTATGCCGGTTTCCCGCAGCGACGCCGGCAAAGCCGCGCCGACCGCGGCCATCGTGTCTATCACCTCGTCCGGCGGTATGCGTGATTCTATTCCGGCCAGCGCCATCTCGGCCGCGCACAGGGCGTTCATGGCGCCGGCGGCGTTTCGCTTGACGCACGGCACCTCGACGAGGCCCGCCACCGGGTCGCACACGAGACCCATCATGTTTTTGAGTGCCATGGCCATGGCGTGCGCCATCTGCTCATCCGTGCCTCCGTGCAGATATACCAGCGCCGCGGCGGACATCGCCGCGGCCGTGCCGATCTCCGCCTGACAGCCGGCCTCCGCGCCTGATATCGAGGCGCGCTGGGCTATTACCGCGCCGAAGCCCGCCGCGATATACAGAGCCTTTATCATCTCGTCGCGGGGCAGCGAGTAGCGCTCGGCATAGGGCAGCAGCACCGCCGGCAGCACGCCGCAGGCTCCGGCCGTCGGCGCCGCGACGATGCAGTGCATACAGGCGTTGCACTCGCCCATGCGCAGAGCGGCGGCGAGTATCTTATCCACAAACTCTCCGCAGATGCCTCTGCCCTCTCCGGCGTAGCGCTCCATCTTCCCGCCGTCGCCGCCGGTCAGGCGGCTGTGCGAGCGGGCGTCCGGATCATAGGAGGCGTCGGCCTTTATCATCGCTTCAAGCCGCTGATCCATCATCCTCCAGGACTGCTCCCCGCTTATTCCGGCCTCGTCCGCGCTGATGCGGCGCACATGCTCCCAGAGCGGGAGCTTTTCCGCCGCCGCGCCGTCGAGCATTTCGCGTACTGACAGAAATACAGCCATATCCGTTTCCTCCTCAGTCCGCGCTGACCGCGGCCGCGCTCAGTATCCCGGGCATGGCGGCTATGGAGCCGACCGTGCCCGCCGGGACCGGCGTGTCGCATTCGATGACCATGATAGCCTGCCCGCCGCGTGAGCTGCGGCTGACGTGGAAGGTCGCGATATTTATGCCCGAGTGCGCCAGTACCGCAGAAACTATGGATATGCTCCCGGGCTGGTCCTCATTTCTTATAATAAGGGTGGGCTTATCCGCCGAAAAGCGCAGCTCTATACCGTCGAGCTCGCGCACTTCTATGCGCCCGCCGCCGACCGATGCCGCCGTCACGCTCAGCGTACGCCCCGAAACGCCGGTCAGCGTGAGCTTTGCGGTGTTCGGATGGGCCGCGCGCAGCTCCATGAGTTCGAACGAAAAATCCAGACCGCGCTCCCAGGCGAGCCCGAAGCTGTCCGGTATACGTCCGTCATCCGGACTCATGCCCAGCAGCCCCGCGATTATCGCCTTATCCGTGCCGTGCCCTCTGCCGGTTGCGGCGAAAGACCCGTGGAGTATGATCTCCGCCTTTTTCGGCTCCTCACCCAGCAGCTTTCTCGCCACATATCCGATGCGCACCGCGCCCGCCGTGTGTGAGCTGGAAGGCCCGACCATTATCGGTCCTATAAGATCGAAAATGTCCACTGCCCTGCCCCCTTTATCTCTGTGTGCCAACATTATACTAGAGCCTTCCCCCTTTTTCAAGCGTCAGCACTGCAGCAGGCGCAGCATCTCCCGGCGCAGCCGGTCGATGATCCGCTTCTCAAGCCGGCTTATGTAGCTCTGCGAGATGCCGAGCATGTCGGCCACCTCCTTCTGCGTGTATTCCCGGCTTCCCAGCAGTCCGAAGCGCAGCAGGATTATCTCCCGCTCGCGCGGGTCCAGCGTCTCTATGGCCTCCATGAGCATCTGCTTTTCCGCGTCGTCCTCGAGCGGCCGGCATACCTCGTCCTCGTCCGTTCCGAGGATGTCGGACAGCAGCAGCTCGTTGCCGTCCCAATCGGTGTTGAGCGGCTCGTCGAAGCTGACCTCCGTGCGCTGGTTGCCGATCTTGCGCAGATACATAAGTATCTCGTTTTCGATGCAGCGGCTGGCATAGGTCGCGAGCTTGATGTTCTTGCGTGAGTTGAAGGTATTGACAGCCTTTATCAGACCTATCGTCCCGATGGAGATCAGATCCTCGATGTTTATGCCGGTGTTTTCAAAGCGCTTTGAAATATAGACCACGAGGCGCAGATTGTGCTCAATGAGCAGACGGCGCGCCGCATCGTCGCCGACGTCAAGCGCGGCGATTGCGTTTTCTTCCTCGTCTCTGGGCAGAGGCGGCGGCAGAGTGTCGCTGCCGCCGATATAAAAAAGCGGCGGCGGCTTTATCCCGAGTATGGACAGTATGCGTTCCTGTATGAATATGATCTGCGGCCTGCACAGCATGTGCGTCACTCCTTTCATGGGCCGTGCCTTATACTATCGCCTCAAAGCCGTCTCCGGAGGCGTCGGCGGAGATCGCCGCGAGCATCCCGTCCCGCTCCCGCCCGTCCACAAGCACCCGCTCCGGACGGAACACGGGCAGCAGTCCGGTACCGCCGACGGTCGCGAACGGAATCAGGCGCAGTCTTCCCTTCAGCTCCGGGACCGCCGCGGCCGCAGTCACGAGCTCGACCGGGTCCTCCGTCTCCAGCAGCGCGGCACAGTCCGGCAGCAGCGGCTTGAGCGCCCCGGGGGATACGACCATGACCTCTGCCCCGCTTAGCGGGTCCGACAGGCAGTTGCCGGTATCGAGCAGCGCGGCAAAGCTGCAGTGCCTGCCGTTGAACTCCAGCTCCGCCGGCACTGTCCTGCGGTCCGCCGCGCGCGTTCGTGAGCGCGCGATGAGGCTCAGTACCGCATAGCAGCCGACAAAGCAGCCCAGCAGCAGCCGCAGGTCTATCCGCAGCGTTCCTCCCGTGCGCAGGCACAGCGCCCACACCGCCCCGCCGAAGGTCGCCGACACGGCGAGAAGCACCGCGATACAGCGGAACATCCTCCGCTCACCGCCGTAGGCGATCAATCCCATCAGGCCGGCGCAGGCCATCTGCATCCACGGCGAGGCCATGAAGCCCAGTCCCGGCAGAAAAACGGATACAGAGTAGGCGGCGCCGAGGAGCGCCGCCGCAAAATATCTCCACCTTCTCAGATACAGCCTGCATACCCTTGCAGTCACAAGGCAGAGAAGATAGTCGGTGAGGAGACTGAGGAAGAACAGACTGTCTATGTAGATGTATTCCATAAGCGGAGTATATCACGGCGCCGGTGCATAATTTGTCAATTGGGAATTGTCAAAAGTAATATGCTGTGGTAGAATCTACGATGCAATATGATACTATAAGATAGGTACGTGATTCAAAAATGTGGTTTACCTTTGCAATCATCGCTCTGCTTTGCTGGAGCGGTTCCGATCTGTTTTCAAAAATCGGCTGTGAGTCTGAGACCGACAAATACAGCCACCTGAAAATGGTCACCGCCGTCGGCGTTGTGATGGGCCTGCACGCATGCTATGAGATCTTTGTGGGCGGCGTCGGAATCAGCTGGGGCGTCATTCTGACCTACCTGCCGGTGTCCCTGCTGTATATTCTCTCCATGGCCATAGGTTACCTCGGCCTGCGTTATATAGAGCTCTCGATCTCATCCCCGATCTGCAACAGCTCCGGTGCCGTCGTTGCCGTCCTCACCTTTGCCACTGTCGGTATCAGCGATGATCTGCCGCCGGTCGCGCTCGTCGCGGTCGCGCTCGTCTGCCTCGGCGTGTTCTTTCTCGGTCTTACCGAGGCCAACGAGGACCCCGAGCTGCGCAAAGCCCGTCAGGATGCCTCCAACCGTCACTATGCCAAGAGCTGGATTGCTATCATCATCCCCGTTATCTACTGCCTGCTTGACGCTCTCGGCACATTCGCCGACAGCCGCGTGCTGGAGATCCTCGACGAGGACTCCGCGAACGTCGCCTACGAGCTGACCTTCCTTTTCGCGGGCATCGTCAGCGCCGTGTATACTCTCGGCATCAAGAAGCAGAAGCTCATCCTCCGTCAGGAGGCGCCCAAGTACACCGGCGCGGTCTTCGAGACCGTCGGCCAATTCTTCTATATCTATGCTCTGGCCGACACGCAGCATGTGGCCTTTGCCGCGCCGATCATTTCCTCCTACTGCGTGGCCTCCGTTATCTGGAGCCGCATTTTTCTGAAAGAGAAGCTTTCGCTCAAACACTACATATCCATAGCGCTTGTAATCGTGGGCATTGTTATCCTTGGCATTCTCGACATATAATAAATAAAATCTTCAAGGAGTACACATATGGGCTTTGCTTATAAACGCGTGATCCTCAAGATCAGCGGCGAGGCGCTCGCCGGCGACAAAAAAACCGGCTTTGACTTTGAGTTCATCTCCAGAGTCTGCGCCACCATCAAGGACTGCGCCGAAGGCGGCGCACAGATCGGCATCGTTATCGGCGGCGGCAACTTCTGGCGCGGCGTCAAGGACGGGGCCGGCAAGGTCGAGCGCGTCAGCGCCGACCGCATGGGTATGCTCGCCACCTGCATGAATTGCCTCGCGGTCTGCGATGTGTTCCGCCAGATGGGCGCGAAGGCCAGAATCATGACCGCCATGGACATTCAGGGCGTCGGCGAACGCTATGACACCCGCAAAGCCATTGAATATATGGACGGCGGCAATATCGTTCTCTTTGCCGGCGGCAGCGGCGCTCCCTTCTTCTCCACCGACACCGCGGCGGTCCTGCGCGCGGCGGAGGTCCATGCCGACGCCATCCTGCTGGCCAAGAACATTGACGGCGTATACGACGACGACCCGCGCACCAACCCCGGGGCCGTGAAGTTCGACCGCATCAGCTATGACGAGGTCCTCGCGCGTCATCTGGCAGTCATGGATACCACCGCGACCAGTCTCGCAATGGACAACTCCATTCCGGTCATCGTATTCGCTCTGGCCGAGCCCGACAATATCCGCCGCACCCTCTCCGGTGAGGCGCCCGGCACCACGGTCAGCTGAACATACAAATCAACATCTAGGATAAATAACACAACGGAGGTAACACAATGTCTGACTACAAAGAATTTGAAAGCAAGATGAAAAAGACCTGCGATGCTCTCAGCACCCAGCTCGCCACCATCCGCGCCGGCCGCGCCAACGCTTCCGTCCTCGACCAGATCGAGGTAGACTACTACGGCGTTGCGACTCCCGTGCAGCAGGTCGCTTCCATTGCCACTCCCGACCCCCGTTCCCTGCTGATACAGCCCTGGGACGCATCCCTGCTCAAGCCCCTCGAGAAGGCCATTCTGGCCTCCGACCTCGGCATCAACCCCCAGAATGACGGGCGTATGCTGCGTCTGGTATTCCCTCCCCTCACCGAGGAGCGCCGCAAGGAACTCGTAAAGCAGACCAGGAAGTACGGCGAGGAGTGCAAGGTCGCCATACGCAACGTGCGCCGCGAGGCAATCGAAAAGTACAAGAAGCTGCAGAAGGCCTCCGAGATCACCGAGGACGACTACAAGATCGCCGAGAAGGACATCCAGAAGCTGACCGACGATTTCATCAAGGAGATAGACGGCATCTGCGACAGAAAAGAAAAAGAGCTCACCGAGATTTGACGGAGAGACATTATGGCTGGTACGCTTAACAATAAGGCGGGGGAGCAGGCAAGGTCCTGCCCACCCCGCCATATTGCCATTATATTGGATGGCAACGGCCGCTGGGCCAAAAAGCGCGGTCTGCCCCGCACCGCGGGACACAGCGTCGGTTCCGAAAATTTTCGCAAAATCGCAACATATTGCAAAAATATAGGTGTAGAATATCTCACGGTATACGCTTTCTCCACCGAGAACTGGAAGCGTCCGCCGGAAGAAGTCAGGACCATTATGAAGCTGCTCGGCAAGTACCTGCATGAGGCCGTTGACACCATGGCGCGCGACCATATAAAGATGAAGGTATTCGGAGACGTGTCCGGCCTGCCCCCTGAGCTGCAGGCTCTGGTGGCCAGAACCGACGAGATCTCTGGCCATTACGACGGTTTTCAGGCGAACATCTGCCTCAACTACGGCGGACGTGACGAGATCGTCCAGGCTGCGAAGCGCTACGCGCGCGATTATGCAGAAGGCAGGACCGACGGAGAGCTGACAGAGGAGCGGTTCGGCTCATACCTCTACTCTGCCGGCATCCCCGACCCCGATCTGCTGATCCGCCCGGGCGGAGAGCAGCGCATCTCGAACTTCCTGCTCTGGCAGTGCGCCTATGCCGAGTTCTATTTCACCGACGTGCTCTGGCCGGACTTTGACACGAAGGAGCTGGACAAGGCCATCGCCGTATACAACAGCCGTGACCGGCGCTTCGGCGGGGTGAAAAACCCGTGACGGAGATACAGAAGGAGCTTTTCGCCCTGCAGGATAAGCCCTACGGCGACTTTCAGGCGAAACTCATACCGAACGTCCCGCGCGGGAGGATCATCGGCATACGCACTCCCGCCCTGCGCGCCTTCGCAAGGAGCATCTGGGGCACGGAGCGCGCTGCGGAGTTTATACGCGTTCTCCCGCATGAGTACTATGAGGAGAACAATCTGCACGGCTTTCTGATTGAGCAGATAAAGGACCCCGCCGAATGTGTCCGCGCGCTCGACGCCTTTCTCCCATACGTCGACAACTGGGCCACCTGCGACCAGATACGCCCCGCGGTGTTTAAAAAGCACCGCGCCGAACTGATAAGCGACGTTCGCCGCTGGATGGCGAGCGGGCACTGCTATACCCGGCGCTTCGGCATCGGGATGCTGATGGCGCACTATCTGGATGAGGACTTCAGGCCGGAATACCTCGACGCCGTCGCCGCTATCCGCAGTGACGAGTACTACATACGCATGATGCAGGCCTGGTATTTCGCCACGGCGCTTGCAAAACAGTACGACGCTGCGCTGCCGTATATCGAGAAGCGGCGTCTTGACGAATGGACGCACAACAAAGCAATTCAGAAGGCCACAGAAAGCTACCGCGTGAGCGGCGGGCACAAGGCGTATCTCAGGACGCTGAAGCTATGAGCCCGCGCTGTTAAACGCAGGAAATAAGGAGAATAATACAATGGTAAAATCCATTTCCATTCTCGGCTGCACCGGTTCGATAGGCCGTCAGACCATCGCCGCCGCCGAGCATATCGGTATGCCGGTCGCGGCGCTCACGGCCAACAAAAAGATCGGCATGCTTGAGGAGCAGGCCCGCCGCCTGCGCCCGGAATTTGTCGCGGTCTACGACGAGGAGGCGGCAAAGCAATTTAAGATAGCCGTCGCCGATACCGGTATCCGCGTCGGCTCCGGTATGGAGGGGCTCATTGAAGCCGCCTGTATGGACGGCGCCGACTGCGTCGTCACCGCCGTGTCCGGCTCCGTCGGCCTGAAGCCGACGCTTGCCGCAATAGACGCGGGAAAGCGCATAGCTCTCGCCAACAAGGAGACGCTCGTATGCGCCGGCGACATCGTCATGGCCCGCGCCGCGGAGAAGGGCGCGGAGATCGTACCCGTCGATTCCGAGCACTCCGCCATTTTTCAGTGCCTCATGGGCCGCGGCAGGGGCGAGCTCAAAAAGATTCTGCTCACCGGCTCCGGCGGTCCTTTCAGAGGCAGGCCCAGAGCCGAGCTGGAGGACGTCACGCCCGAGCAGGCCGTCAAGCACCCCAACTGGAGCATGGGCGCTAAGATATCCGTCGACAGCGCGACCATGATGAACAAGGGGCTTGAGTTCATTGAGGCCATGCACCTTTTCGGCGTCACACCCGACGATATTCAGGTGGTAATCCACCCTCAGAGCGTCATACACTCTATGGTAGAGCTCGTCGACGGCACCGTCATCGCCCAGCTGGGCGTTCCCGATATGGGGCTGCCGATACAGCTTGCCCTGACCTACCCGGAGCGCGTGCCCTCCATGTTCGGGCGTCTCGACTTCACGAAGCTGAAGGACCTGAGCTTCGAAGCTCCCGACCTCGAAAAGACTCCCTGCCTCGGCCTCGCGATGGACTGCGCCCGGACCGGCGGCACCGCCCCCTGCGTGATGAGCGCTGCAAACGAAGTCGCCGTAGGTATGTTCCTGCGCCATGCCCTCGGCTACAACCGCATATATGACGCCGCCGCCGGAGCCGTCGCAAAGCTCGGCAGCGTCAGGGATCCGGATCTTGAAACCATTCTGGCTGCCGACAGCGCCGCCAGAGCCTATGTCATGGAGAATTTCGGCAAATGACTGTTCTTTACATTGCACTGGCAATACTCCTTTTCGGCGTACTCATCGCCGTCCATGAACTCGGCCACTTCGCCGCGGCAAAAGCCTGCGGCGTCAAAGTGGAGGAGTTCGCCATCGGTATGGGCCCCGCCGTCTTCAGAAAACAGAAGGGCGAGACCGTCTACTCTCTGCGCTGCATCCCCTTCGGCGGCTTCTGCGCCATGGCCGGCGAGGATGAGGCGTCCGGGGATCCGCGCGCCTTTACCAATCAGGCGGCGTGGAAACGCATCATTATACTCGTCGCCGGCGCGGCGATGAACTTTCTGCTCGGCCTGCTGATCGTCGTGATACTGTACTCGGGCGCTTATGCCTTCCGCTCCTCGGAGCTCGTCGGCTTTATGGACGGCTGTCCCTACGAGAGCAGCGAGGGCCTGCAGGTCGGCGACCGCGTCTATAAGATAAACGGCAAACGCATATACCAGTTCTACAATATAAGCGACTTTCTCGCTCAGGGTGACGGCACCTACGACATCGTCGTGATCCGCGACGGCAGGAAGGTCGAGCTGAAGGACTTTAAAATGGTCCCGCTTGAGTATCCCGGCCAGCAGCAGAAGATGTACGGCTTCTATCTCGGCTACGACCTGGCAACGCCCGGCGTCAAGCTCCAAAACGCCTGGGACACCACGATGCAGTTCGGCCGCTGGGTCTGGCTCGGTCTTGAAGAGCTCGTGCGCGGCAACGTCGGCATGGAGGATATGGCCGGCCCCGTCGGCATTGTCGACATGATGGCCGAGACCGGCGAGCAGGCGGAGTCCGCCTCCGACGCGCTCTACAGCATATTCTACTTTACCGCCTTCATCGCCGTTAACCTTGCGATCATGAACATGCTGCCCATACCGGCGCTCGACGGCGGCAGGGTATTCCTTCTGATCGTGACGTGGGTCATCGAATCAACAAGCAGGAAGAAGCTCGATCCCAAATACGAGGGCTATATCCACGCCGCCGGCATGGTGCTGCTGCTCGGACTAATGGCGATCATAATGTTCAACGATATAATCAGGATAGTGACCAAATAATGAATAAGAGAGACACAGTAAAGAAAATAAAGGTCGGCGGAGTCCGGATCGGCGGCGGCGCCCCGGTCTCCGTCCAGACCATGTGCAATACCAGGACCCGGGATGTCGAGGCGACCGTTGCGCAGATCAAGGCCATGCAGACCGCCGGCGCGGACATCGTGCGAATAGCGCTGCCGGATATGGAGTCGGCAAGGGCCGTCTCCGCCATCAAAGAGCAGGTCTCCGTACCTCTCGTCGCCGATATCCATTTTGACTACCGCCTCGCCCTTGAGGCCGCCGAGCGCGGCATCGACAAGATCCGCATCAATCCCGGCAACATCGGTTCGGACGAAAACGTCAGGGCCGTGGCCGACGCCTGCCGCAGACACAATATACCCATCCGCATCGGCGTCAACGCCGGCAGTCTTGAAAAGGATCTGCTCGAAAAATACTCCCATCCCTGCCCCGAGGCGCTCGTCGAGAGCGCGAAGCGCCACGCGGTGCTGCTGGAGCGCTGTGACTTCGACGATATCTGTATCTCAATGAAGTCCTCCTCGGTTCCTCTGACCGTGGCCGCCTACCGCCTCGCGGCCGAAACCTTCAATTATCCGCTGCACCTCGGCGTCACCGAGACCGGCACCGAATGGAACGGCACGATACAGTCCGCCGTCGGCATCGGTACTCTTCTGTGCGAGGGCATCGGCAACACCATCCGCGTCTCCCTGACCGCCGACCCCGTCAAAGAGGTCAGCGCCGGCATTGCGATCGTCAGGGCCGCGGGCCTCAGACCCGGCGGCGTGCGTTTTGTCTCCTGCCCCACCTGCGGCAGGACCGAGATCGATCTCATCTCTCTCGCGACCGAAGTCGAAAACCGCGTCGGCAAGCTCGACCGCGATATTACCGTCGCCGTCATGGGCTGCGTGGTCAACGGCCCCGGCGAGGCCCGCGAGGCCGACTACGGCATCGCCGGCGGCAAGGGCAAAGGGCTGCTGTTCAGGAAAGGACAGGTACTCGGTACATACCCCTATGAGGAGCTCTGCGGCCGTCTGCTTGATCTCATTAACAGCGACGAGGAAGGTAAGGCATGAGCGAGCATACCCCATTTCTGACCATATTTCCGGGCTGCGCCGATATGGCCGGCTCGGCCGGCGGGCTGGACAGGGCCTACGTGACCGATGTCCGGGTGGACACGGCTGAAATGTCTATGAGCATCTGCGCGTGGTTCGCCTCGATGCCCTCTCCGGTGGATATAAGCTCCATAAGCGCCAGGCTCAGGTCCGATTACGGCCTGAGCTCTGTCGGCATTGTCCCCGACTATCCGCGGCTGCAGCGCGCCTCTTCTCCCGCCGTCCGGGTCTCCGCGCCGTCCGGCGGCAGGCCGCAGGGCGACGTGCTCATGGGCAGGGCCATAAAGCAGCACCCCGTCCCGATGAACACGCTCACGCTCGAGTCAGGCAGAGTCACCGTCGAGGGCGATGTGGTCGACGTCACGAGCCGCACGCTCGCCAAGCGCGGCAGCGCCGTGCTCTGCTTTGATATAACCGACCGCACAAACTCCATCCGCGTCTCGCGCTTTCTGCGTTCCGAGGACGACCGGAGCGTGATAGACAAGATCAAAAAAGGCGATCACGTCATAGTTCAGGGCGAGGTAATATATTCGAAATACGATGACGATATGGTCATCGACCCGCGCAGCATAATGAAGGGCAAGCGCTATATCCGTCCCGACAACGCCCCCGAGAAGCGTGTCGAGCTGCATATGCACACCCGTTTTTCGGCGCTTGACGCGCTGACGGATCCCGAAGCCATTGTCGAACGCGCGGCCTACTGGGGCATGCCCGCCATCGCGGTCACCGACCACGGTGTCGCTCAGGCTTTTCCGGACATGTGGAAGGCCGGCGACAAATATAAAGTCAAGATCATCTACGGCGAGGAGTGCTACTTTGTTAACGACATGGACGGCAACAGCGCCGTTATCGGCAAGAGCAGGCTTCCGCTCGACACCGAGTTTGTCGCCTTCGACATCGAGACCACCGGGCTCAACGCGATGAACGACCGCATGACCGAGATTGGCGCGATCATCTTCTCCGGTACCGAGATTAAAAAGGTATTCAACACCTTTGTCGACCCGGAGCGTCATATCCCGCCCGACATAACCCAGCTCACAGGTATCCGCGACAGCGACGTCGCCGGCGCGCCGAAGGAAAGGGAAGCCATGCAGATGTTCATGGACTTCATCGGCGACCGGCCCATCATTGCGCATAATGCACACTTTGACGTCGGCTTCATGACCGCGGCGGCCAACCGCCAGGGGCTGAAGTTTTCGCCGGTTTTCATTGATACGCTGGCCCTGTCTCAGGCGCTGCTGCCCGAGCTGAAGCGCTTCAAGCTCGATATAGTCTCCAACCACCTCGGCCTGCCGCAGTTCAACCATCACCGCGCGTCCGACGACGCCATGGTCGTTGCGCGCATGATGGGCAAGTTTCTGCCCATGCTCACCCGGCAGGGCGCCGCGACCGTCGACGATATTGAAACCATCTACCACTCCCTGCGCCGGACCGACGTGGCCAAGAGCTACCACATGATACTTCTGGTGAAGAACCGCAGGGGCCTGAAGAATCTCTATGAGATGATCTCCCAGTCATACCTCAAATACTTCCACCGCACGCCCACCATCCCCAAGAGCCTGCTTATCCAGCACCGCGAGGGCATACTTGTAGGATCTGCCTGCGGTATGGGCGAACTCTACGGCGCGGTCATGAAGGGCGCAAGCCATAAGGAGCTCAAAAGGATAGCCTCCTTTTACGATTATCTGGAGATTCAGCCCATCTGCAACAACGGCTTCCTCGTCGATAACGGCGCCGTCAGCGACGTCAGGGTGCTGCAGGACTACAACCGCACCATCCTCGAGCTGGGCCGCGAGCTTGGCAAACCCGTCATTGCCGCTTCCGACGTGCACTTTCTCGATCCGGAGGACGAGCAGTACCGCAAGATACTTCAGTCCGCCAAGAAATTCTCCGACGCCGACCGTGACTGCCCGATATACTTCCGCACGACGGACGAGATGCTCGCGGAGTTTGCCTATCTCGGCGAGGAAACGGCCAAAGAGGTCGTCGTCACCAACACGCGCGCCATCGCCGACCAGATCGAGCCGATACAGCTGCTGCCCAGGGAGCTGTTTCCGCCGAAGATCGAAAACTCGGCGGAAGATCTCAAGAACCTGGTCTACACGAAGATGCACCGCATCTACGGCGAAAATCCGCCGAAGATCGTGCAGGAGCGCGTGGATATCGAGCTCAACACCATACTCGACCACAGCTACGACGTCATATACATGTCCGCCCAGAAGCTTGTTCAGAATTCTCTTGAACACGGCTATCTGGTCGGCAGCCGCGGCAGCGTCGGCTCGTCAATAGTGGCTTACATGTCCGGCATCACCGAGGTCAACTCCCTCCCGCCGCACTATGTCTGCCCCAGGTGCTGTCACAGCGAGTTCATAACCGACGGCAGCTACGGCTGCGGCGCGGACATGCCCGAGAAAGATTGTCCGGAGTGCGGCACACGTATGCGCCGGGACGGTTTTGATATCCCCTTTGAGACTTTCCTGGGCTTTCCCGGTAATGAAAAAACTCCCGATATCGACCTGAACTTCTCCGGTGAATATCAGGCCAAGGCGCATAAATACACAGAGGTTCTTTTCGGCTCCGACCACGTTTTCCGCGCCGGGACCATTGGCACGCTGGCCGAAAAGACTGCCTACGGCTATGTCAAAAAATACCTCGAGGAGCACAACGCCACAGCCACCAAAGCCGAGGAAAACCGTCTCGCCCAGGGCCTTGTCGGCATCAAGCGCACGACCGGCCAGCACCCCGGCGGCCTTGTCGTCATTCCGCAGGATATGGATGTGACAGACTTCTGCCCTGTCCAGCACCCGGCGGACGACCCGAACAGCGACATCATAACCACGCATTTTGAATATCACTGCATGGAGGCAAACCTCCTCAAGCTCGATGAGCTCGGCCACGATGACCCGACGATGATCCGTATGATGGAGGACATGTCCGAGCAGCTCGGGAAACGCGTAAACGCGCAGCTGATATCCCTGTCTGACCCGGATACAATGTCGATATTCACATCTCCCGCCGTGCTTGGCCTGCCGGACGACGACCCCATCATCGGCAGGACCGGCACCATCGGTATCCCCGAATTCGGCACCCCGTTCACGCGCCAGATGCTTGTCGACACCCAGCCCCGGCAGTTCGATACCCTGATACGGCTTTCCGGCTTCTCCCACGGCACCGACGTCTGGGCCGGCAACATCCGCGACCTTATCGTCAACAAGGTCGCCACCGTTAACGAGACTGTCGGCTGCCGCGACGATATCATGATCCAGCTGATTTCCGTCGGCATAGAGCCGTCCCTTGCCTTTAAGACTATGGAGGCAGTGCGAAAGGGCAAGGTCAAGAAGAGCGGCAAATTCCCCGACGACGCCGAGCAGCAGATGCGCGACAGGGGCGTACCCGACTGGTATATCGAGTCCTGCCGCAAGATCGCCTATCTCTTCCCGAAGGCCCACGCCGTGGCCTACGTCATGATGGCCTTCCGTATAGCCTGGTTCAAGGTACACCTGCCGCTGGCCTTCTACAGCGCCTACTTTTACCGGCGCAGCCAGAAGGGCGGCTTCGACGCCGGCATGATGACCGGCGGTGCCGACGCGGTGCGCCGCAAGATCAACGAGATGCGCCGCCGTCCGACCCTCACCGCCAACGAGGAGGATCTGCTTGTCACGATGGAGGCGGTGTACGAGTTCAACATGCGCGGCTTCGAGTTCGCCCCCATCGACCTGTACAAATCCGACGCCACGAAGTTTCTCATAACCGAGGATGGTAAGCTCCGTCCCCCCTTCGTGTCGATCGCCGGTCTCGGCGAGACCGCGGCGCTCGATCTTGCCCGCTGCAAGGACATGAGCACGCACTTTATCTCGATAGAGGAGCTCAGCCACGCCTGTCCCAAGGTCAGCCAGACCCATCTTGACCAGCTCAAAACCATCGGCGCTCTCGGCGATATGCCGGATACGAGCCAGATAACCCTCTTCGATTTCTGATCAACCTGCAAAAGGACCGCACCGGAAGGTGCGGTCCTTTCGCCTTTGGGAATATGAGGATTTTGAGAGAAGTATCGAATATTACTCCGCCTTTACTATGCGGTCGGCAAAGACCTTCCTGCAGCGTGCGTCCGCATAGGAGAGGCAAATGATGGAGACAATGCAAAGCGCGAGACATGCAAGCCAGGCGATACGGTAAGAACCGGTAAAATCATATACCGCAGCAATGGACGGGCTGCCTACGACCATGGCCGCCATGCAGAAGAAGTTTACAAAGCCGAAGATTGCGCCGTAATCCTTTGAACCGAAGGTTGCCGCGGTAACTACGGAGGGGGAGACGGTGCCGCTGCTGATACCTATGGAGAAGAGGACGGCCATCACATACATGACAGCGGGGCTGTTCGTGAAGAAGGCCAGCAGTGCAAAGGCCACGGCGTACACAGTCATGACGTACACGGTACCGAACTTGGACCCCAGCTTATCATACATCCATCCGAGGGATATCTTTGCAGGTGTCAGAACAAGCAGGAAGAAAGAAACGATCGCCGCGGAAAACGTCGAGCCGTAGGAGTCGGTAAGTGAAGCGGAGAGCTGTCCGAGGCTGCCGTAGCCGCAGATGCACATCGCGAATATGCCGAGCAGGTACACATAGAAGAACGGCTGCTTTTTGAGCTCTCCAAGGGTGACGTCCAGCTGTACGGTCGGCTTTGAGGCTTTCTTTTTCTCGCCTGCCGGCTCGTTTTCGTCATCGGCGCCATAGGGCTTCATGCCCATGTCCTCCGGCTTTGGACGCATGACAAAGTACGCAATGGGAACCTCAATGACAATCATCGCGATGCCGAAAACCAGAAAGGCGTGGCTGTAGCCGCTGTTGGTAATGATCTTGTTAAGTATCGGGGTAATTACCGTGCCGCCGATACCGGAGCCGGCCAGAGCTATGCTCATCGCAGTGCCGCGGCCGCGCTTGAACCAGTTGGCGATTATTATAGAAACCGGCATTGCGACAGCGCCGCAGGAGAAAGCGCCGACAAAGGCCGCGCTTATATACATGTGCCATATCTTTGTCGCGAGGGAATAGCTGGCATAGGACAGGCCCATGCCGGCCACGCACAGGGTAAACACAAGCCTTGTGTTTTTCGCGCCGAGCAGCTTGCCCATCTTGGGTGACATGAGCATTGTGACCACGGCCACGACGCTGGAGCAGAGGCTGAACTGGGTTCTGAGTATTCCCATCTTTTCAGTGACGGGAACGAGGAAAAGGCTGAAGCAGGTCTGCAGCATTGAATGAAGCAGCGCCATAATAACGAATCCGCCGACTACGACCACAAAGCCGTAATGGAATTTCGATTTCTTTTTTGTTTCCATAAATTTCTCCTTGTCTCAGATAACTTATCCCTTGTAGATGACGCCATCTTTCATGATGAAGCTTATATTCTCGCTGCAGATAACGGACATGTCCTGCATCGGGTCGCCGTTTATTGCAACGATATCGGCAAGCTTACCCTCCTGGAGGGTGCCGAGCCTGTCATCCCACATAAGCATCTCCGCTGCATATCTGGTTGCCGAGAGCAATGTATCCTCGGCGGATATGCCGGCGTTTACCATGAGTTCGAACTCAGGATGCTGCCGGCCATGCAGGCCGAGCGGAGTACCTGTGTCGGTACCGAACACTATACGCACGCCTCTCTCATAGGCTTTCCTGATGTTTTCGGCATGCTTCGGGACCAGAAATGCAGCTTTCTGGGCGGAGGAACGTGCAACGCCGTACGGCTCGCCGTTGGCAAGCACGCGAAGAACGTTGAAAGTCGGCACGGCGGTGACCTTGTTTTCGAGCATGTATTCAATGCCCTCATCGTCTACCATGGTGCAGTGCTCAATGGATGAAACGCCTGCCTTCGCAGCCGCCGTAATGCCGGCGGTACCGTGGGCATGGCAGGAGACAAGGCGGTTATGCATCCGTCCTACCTCGACCGCCGCGACGATCTCGTCATAGCTCATATTCTGCTCTCCGACGCCGCCGCTGTTGCTGAGCACGCCTCCGGTGGCCATGATCTTTATCTGGTCGGCTCCGGCCTTGAGCATCGCGCGGCAGGCTGTGCGCACCTCCGTGGGGCCGTCGGCAGTGCCCACGGGCTTAAAGGTCTGCTGGCCGAAGCGGTCCTGCGGATAGTTTACCGCGAGGTGGCCGCCGGTCTGGGTGACAAAGGTCGCGCTTGAGAACACTCTCGGTCCCCAGACAAGCCCCTGATTGATACCGTCTCTTATAGCCTGGCTGCCCATGAGCGAGGGGAATCCCTCATCCCTGACGGTCGTAAAGCCGCCCATAAGATCGTCCTGGGCGTTCTTTATTCCCTTCACGGTCACAAGCTCGTTCGGCTCAGCCAGCTCAACGATAGCCGGCTTCCCGCTGAAGCCCAGATGAACGTGCGTGTCGATAAGTCCGGGCATAACGAAGCGTTCGCTGAGATCTATGACCTCATCCCCCGCTGCCGGTTTCCAGTTTCCCTGATCTTCCACGCGTGTGATTGTGTTGCCCTCGATGAAAATCAGCTTGTTCAGCTTCACTTTTCCGTCAACGGCGTCAAACAGCTTGCCGCATTTGATTACTTTCGCCATAGTTTTCCTCCCTGATTTTTTTCCGTACATAAGGCTTATTGCGAAATGCCTGTAAACTGTGTTAATCGTAGCACCTGTCACATAACATCATCGTTACAGAAACACAACTCTGTTTTTGCGAAAAAACGTGGTTTTTTTAGCTGTTTGGGCATTTTGACAAGAGGTTTTCGCTTCTCAGCTTCCAATTTTCCGGCGCACATATGCGCCCAAATCCGTCGTTTTGCTGCTTTATTATATATTTTTTTGTGTACACTGCCGTTTTTGTTCAATGTAGCGCTCTTGTAACGATACACGTGTTATACTAAACGTAGAATTATAAATCATTACACTTTTGCAGAGGTCGCCATGGTCAAAAGCTTTAAGGACACAGACGTAATAGTATGCCTTATATGCGTATTCTGCCTTATCGCCATATTTGTCGGGGCGCTGCTTTCCGCCTTCTATGACAGCCGGCGCGAAAAGATGCTCTCAGACGTCACCGAGATATTTCATGTTAATTCCGACCAGCTCCTCTCCCAGGGCAAGCTTCCCATAAAAACACTCTGGGAATACTATGCGGGCGTACATATAATATCTGACAGCTCCTCCGGGCCGCCCGATCACCTCCAGTATCTCCCAATGGACTGGAGCATGTTCGACAAAGACGCCTGGGGCGGAAATGGCAAGGCAAGCTACCGTATCGTTCTCGAGGACGTCCCGGACGAGCCTCTGACTCTGTATTTCAGCGGAGTATCCCCGAGCCTGCGTATCTATGTGGACGGGATCCTGGCGGGCGGGAGACGGGACTGCTCTATGCGGGAAGCCGCTGTAATCTGCAGCGGCAGCAGCTGTGAAATCGTCCTGGAGGTCAGCTCCGACTGGCTCACTGGTGTTTACGCCTGTCCCTGGCTCTATACAGAGGAATGCTACAGTCAGTACAAGGAGCTTTCCAGCAGTATATGGATGCTTTCTCTGGGAGGCTTCAGCACGGCCTTTCTTTTCGGCATGATGCTTTTGAGAAAACTGCGCGAGCGCTGGCTCTTCTATCTTTTTTCCCGCTCCTTTATCCTTATCGGACTCTTCTATCTGAGCGCGAATTACGAAATGTCAAGCGCCACAAGCGCGCTTTACGAATATATTCCCTTTGAGCAGCTGCACATCGCCGTTTCTGTCGTGGCTGTAGCGCTTGGCCTCACGGCGGTGAAGCTGCAGATATCCATTTTTCCGGAAATATATGACCGGCGCATAGCCTGGCCGATCACCTGCGCGCTGTTTTTGGCGATCGCGCTGCGCCTTTTCATCGGTGCGTATTTTGACATGGATATACTCATAATAACCCTCTCCGCGGTCTTTGTCGTATACCAGATCATCTGCACCGCTATCAACGCCAAAAGCGGCACGGGTCTTGTCTGGGTATCCGGCGCAACGGTTCTGATAGGCGTAGGCATAGCCGTGACTGCCGTCAATTCCTCGCAGCATGTACTGCACGGGGCCTACATCGTGCTCCCGCTGTCCCTGCTCTGCGCGATAATGTCGTATGCGAACTTCTGGGCCCTGAGCTTTGCAAAGATCGAAGAGGCGGCGGCCCGTGAAAGCGAAGCAAAGGAAAAACTCATGAACGCGGAGATTGCCTATCTCACGAGCCAGATACAGCCGCATTTTCAGTACAATACGCTTACTATGATACAGGAGCTGTGCTATACCGACCCACAGAAAGCTGCAGACGCTGTCGTCATGTTCTCCTCCTTCCTGCGCCGGCGCGTGGACTTCAACAAGTATGAAAAGCTTGTCCCCTTCTCGGACGAGCTGCGCAGCATCGACGAGTATATGGCCCTGCAGAAGCTGCGCTTCGAGGACAAGATCAATCTTGAGACAGATATAGAGACGGAGGATTTTCTTATACCGCCGCTTTCTATACAAACCCTCGTGGAAAACGCCGTACACCACGGTCTGCGCAAATCACCTTCGGGCGGCGGTACAGTAAAGCTGAGCGTCCGGAAGGCCGAGCGCTGTATCCGCATAACGGTCAGTGACAACGGAGTAGGCTTCGACACCAAATCCGTGACCCCGATGAGTATGGGCAGCGGAATAGAAAACTGCCGCTTCAGGATAGAGAGCCTGTTAAGCGGCAGTGTAGAGATAAACAGCACGATTGGCAGGGGCACGGAGGTATTGATTTCGATTCCCCTGCCAAAGAGCGGGAAAGGAGCTCGTACATGAGAATCATCGCGATCGACGATGAAGCAAGCCCTCTCAATCTGATGCGCATAATGCTTGAGGGCACGGAGGGCACGGAGCTCGTCGCCTCGTTTTCGAACGCTGTAGACGCGCTTGAGTATCTCAGGCATGTACAGGTCGATTTGGCCTTTGTCGACGTTGAAATGCCTGACATGAACGGGATCGACTTTGCAAACGCCGTCGAGGCTCTGCCTAATCCTCCGCTCATAGTTTTTGTGACCGCTTACAGCCAGTACGCTATGGACGCCTGGGGCACCGATGCCGTCGCGTACATACTCAAGCCCTTCGACCGCGCGCAGCTTGTCCGCGTACTGGATCGGGCGGAGCATATGCTGAGCATTGCAAAGCGCGGCGGCTTCGAGGTCCGCTGTTTCCCGCGTTTCGATCTGCTCGTCTCGGGAAAGCCGGTTGTTTTTCATTCCAAGCGCGCCAAGGAGCTTCTGGCATATCTGGTGCTGCATCGCGGGAGCTGGGTCGACATAGGCACGCTCGTATACGATCTGTTCGGTGACATAGATGAGAAGTCAAGCAAATCGCATTACCGCGTGATACTCACAAGGCTCAGGCAAACTCTCTCGGAGCTCGGCATAGAGGACATACTTAAAACGGAATACGGCAAAATACGCGTGGATATACCCGAAGAGAACTGCGACTACTACCGCTGTCTGAGAGGCAGGCGGAGCCTCTTCTCAGGGGAATTCATGCAGGAATACAGCTGGGCCGAGGGCGAATCGGCAAGGCTCAGAGCGGAGACGGGAAGGCACGAATGAATCTGGACATCAGGCAAGGCCGGGCATGGCTCACTGTGTTGGGCGGTTTTCTCATAATGGCGCTTCTCCATTCCATGATACAGACCTGCTTCAGTCTGTTCATGATCCCCGTTACGGAGGATATGGGCATCTCGAGGACTACATACAGTCTGTGTACAAGTCTTGTAGCCATAGCCACGGCGGTACTCGCCCCGACATTGGGCACTCTGCTGGGAAAGTCAGCGTATACACGCAGGATATTTATCCTGTGCATAGTTTGCATGGGGCTCTCCTATGCCAGCTATTCCTTCGCGCAAAACATATATCACATGTATATAAGCGCCGTGTTCGTCGGTGTATTCTCCTGCGGTGCCGCCTCTATGCCGGTGTCGATTATCCTCGTAAACCGCTTCAGGGAACACAGGGGCCTCGCGTTGAGCATCGCGCTTGCCGGCTCGGGCATAGGCGGCTCCATAATCACTCCTGTTCTGACAAAGCTCATCAGCCAGCATGGCTGGAGAGCCGGGTTCCTCGTGTTTGGGCTCGCCATGATAGTCATAGAGGTCCCGGTTGCGCTGCTGCTGATGCAGCCGTGCCCGGAACGGACAGACGACCTTCCCTGCGGCCTGAACGGAAGCCCCGACGCACACGCTCCCGGTGCTCAGGATCCGGAGGCGAACATACCCCTCGGCGAACTGAAGCGTCAGCCCTTCTTTTATATTTACCTGATCGGCATGTTATCCGTATCCTTTGTGGGCTACGGCAGCCTCGCGCATCTGTCGATACACCTTACGGACGTGTATAACCCCGCCTTCTCGAACGCACTGATTTCATTTTTCCTTCTCCTGCTGACTCCGGCAAAGATCTGCCTCGGCTGGATGTATGACCGCATGGGGGCAAAAATCGCCAATATCGTCGTGATGAGCTTTCATGCAGTCTCCTTTCTCCTGCTGCAGACCAACGGGAACGAGAGCATGATGTGGATAATGGCCGGCTGCTTTTCGGTAGGCATAACCAACGGAACCGTGGCGCCCTCCGTGGTCACGGCGGCTCTCTTCGGCACGAAAGACTACGGGACAATCTTCGGCTATGTCTATAGCTTCTGCATGCTGGGCATGGTTTTGGGAAGCCCGGTGATTGCGCTCATCTACGACCTGACGGGGACTTACCGTCTGGCCTGGGCTACCTGCTTTACAATGTGCCTGCTCACCATAGTGTGTCTGAGCTATGCCGACAGGCTGTGCCGTAAAGCTGTGGAAAGGGAGCTCCAGGCGTAACGGTCAGACAGAAAAGGACCGCGCCTTCCGGTGCGGTCCTTTTGCAGGTTTCAGGTTTTATCAGATCTCTATCTTTGCTCCCAGGAGCTTTGCAAACTCGCGGCATATCGCGGTATCTCCGGGCCACGCAGGGGCGGTGACCAGATTGCGGTCCACGACAGCCTCGGTAACATCGGCAGGTACGAACTCGCCGCCGGCCATCGTCACATCGGGGCCGACTGCAGGATAGGCAGTAGCCTTATAGCCCTTGAGCACGCCGGCCGCGGCCAGCACCTGCGGGCCGTGGCAGATGGCCGCAACGGGCTTGCCCTCAGCAAAGAACTCCCTGACGATCTCGAGCACGCGCGCGTTGAGGCGAATGTATTCGGGTGCGCGGCCGCCGGTAATAAACAGGCCCAGGTAATCCTCGGTCTTTACCGCGTCGAAATCAGCGGTCAGAGCGAAGTTGTGTCCTCTGAGCTCTGTGTACGTCTGTTCGCCCAGAAAATCGTGGACTGCGGTGGCTACGGTCTCGCCGGCCTTCTTGTCCGGGCAGACAGCGTCCACCTGATAGCCGAGCATGGACAGAGCCTGAAACGGGACCATAGTTTCATAGTCTTCCGTAAAATCGCCGCAGAGCAGCAGAACCTTTTTTGCCATGATATTTACCTCCTGATCTGTTTTTGTTCCGGGCCTCTGGCCCATTGTATTTATTGTATCATTGTCTGAACATAAAATCAATTACCGCATAATATAATTTTATACTATGCTCCTGTTGGAATCAGACACAGTCCGCTTTTAACAGCGTCACAGGCGCTTCAGATCCCGGATGAGACGTGATGCCGCGCCACAAGCGAAACTGGTCAATGCTTTTAATCGTTTTTCCGTATGAAAAACACGCTCCGTTCTTCCGCCTTACATTGCGCCATGAAGTTGCGCCAATTTCCCGCCCCTTTGGGGCAAGCGAAAATGATGCGCAAAAACTTCATGGCGCTCCGGCTTTTGCCCATGATCGTGGTGCGCAATCCTGCGCATGAAGTTTTATGCCCGGACAGTCAAAGCGGACTGTCCGGGCGCAACGGCTCCAGTATTTACTTCAGCGCGTCCAGCAGCGCCTGCACGCGGTCGGTCTTTTCCCAGCTCACGCCGAGATCCTCGCGGCCCATATGTCCATAAGCGGCGAGCCTGCGGTATATCGGCCGGCGCAGATCGAGGTCGCGTATGATGGCGCTGGGTCTGAGGTCGAACACCTTCTGCACGGCGTCGCTCAGTACGGCGTCCGATACGCTGCCCGTGCCGAAGGTCTCCACCAGAACGGAAACCGGAGAAGCCACGCCTATCGCGTAGGCAAGCTGTATCTGGCAGCGTCGTGCAAGGCCTGCCGCAACGATGTTCTTTGCAACGTAGCGTGCGGCATATGCCGCGCTGCGGTCCACCTTTGTCGGGTCCTTGCCGGAGAACGCCCCGCCGCCGTGCGGTGCGCTGCCGCCGTAGGTGTCGACGATGATCTTGCGCCCTGTGAGGCCGGAGTCGCCCTGCGGCCCGCCGATAACAAAGCGTCCTGTGGGATTTACGAGATACTTTGTGTCGTTGTCCAGAAGCTCCGCGGGGATCGTGGGCCTGATGACCTTTGCGATCATGTCCGCTCTGATCCGGCCGAGCTCCGCCTCGGGTGCGTGCTGGGTGGAGATGACGACGGTGTCGACCCTGACGGGGCGGCGGTCCCCGTCGTACTCCACGGTCACCTGAGTCTTTCCGTCCGGGCGCAGGTAGTCGAGCTCTCCGCTCTTTCTGACCTCGGCGAGTCTCTTGGCGAGCTTGTGCGACAGGGATATCGCCAGCGGCATAAGCTCCGGGGTCTCATCGCAGGCGTAGCCGAACATCATGCCCTGGTCGCCCGCGCCGTTCTGCAGCTCGTCATATTCTCCGGTCTTGTTTTCCAGCGCCTTGTCCACGCCCATCGCGATATCTCCGGACTGCTCGTCTATGTTCGTGATGATGCCGCAGGTGTCGCAGTCAAAGCCGTACTTCGCGCGGTCGTAGCCGATCTCGCGTATGACCTCACGGGCGATGCGGGGAATGTCGACATAGCACTCCGTGCTGATTTCGCCCATAATATGCACAAGTCCGGTGGAGACGGTCGTCTCGCAGGCAACGCGTCCCTGCGGGTCCTTTTCAAGTATGGCGTCGAGCACGGCGTCGGAGATCTGGTCGCAGATCTTGTCGGGATGCCCCTCGGTCACGGACTCGGAAGTGAAAAGATAATGGCTCATATTTATGATCCTCCTTGTTTTTATTTACAAGAGCGGCAGAGCCGGTTCAAAAGGCGCATAAGGCAAATAAAAATCGCCCCGCCGGCCGACGGAGCGCGAAATTCTGCATCAAAGCCTCATCTTTCGTATCACCGCCGGATTTGGCACCTTACATATTGCAGGTTGCCGGGCTTCACAGGGCCGTTCCCTCCACCACTCTTGATAAGGTGTTCAATTTTACCGATATAGTATAACAGGTTTTTTCAGCTTGTCAAGCGGCGCGCTGTATTTTGCGCGTATCCGCGTGTAGGTTTGCGCGTATCCGCTGTAGGTTTGCGCGTATCCGCGGAAAACGGAGCCGCCGGAGACGGCTCCGTTTTTTACATTTTGTTCCGCCGCGGTTTATTACACCGCCGCGTTCTGTTCCCTGTGCAGCTTTTTCTGCAGCCAATCCTTGCCGTCTACGTAGCGGGATACGATGAAGGAAACGACGTAGTCGCCCGCAGCGTTGACCATGGTGGCCGGAGGATCGACGAGGTTTCCGAGCGCGATGGCTATCGGATATGCAATAGCCAGCTGGTCGGGGAAAAAGATGGAGCAGACAACAAGCTCGCCCGTACCGCCGCCGCCGGGGATACCGGACATGGCAACGGAGGAGAACACCGCGACGATTATCGCGAGGACCGCCTGCCAGGTTCCGAAGTCCTGACCGAAGATTCCGAACAGGAACGCAACCTTGACGATAGCGCTCATGGCGGAGCCGTCCATGTGCATGGTAGCGCCAAGGGGGAGCACGATATCACGGACATCCTTGGAGATGCCGGTGTCCTCGGCCGCCTCCATGTTGGTGGGAATGGTCGCAACGGAGGAGCAGGTGCCGAAGGCCGTCATGGCGGGAGCAAACAGGTGCCCGAACATGACCTTTGCCGCGCCCTTGCCGCCGCCGAAGCGGGCGTATATCGGGGAGGAGACCAGCATATACACAAAGCACATCACATAGTAGATGATAAGCGTGCGGCTGTAGTCGCCGATCAGCTCGGGACCGTAGGTCGCAACGAGGTATGCGAAGAAACCGAAAAAGCCGATGGGTGCGTAGTAGGTAATGATCTTGACGGTCTTCATGATGCAGTTGGTGATATCGTCAAGCAGCTGGGCGGTCCTGGTCTCCCTGCCGCCGGCCATCTGCACACCGAAGCCGAAGATTATCGCCGCGACGATCAGGGGCAGTATGGCGCGGCGGCTCCAGAGCTCGGCAAAGTCAGGCTTGGTGAAGAAGTTGATTATCATGTCGGCTACACCGAGCGTTACGCCGATTTCTCCCTCTGCCACAACGTACTCGCCCTGTACCAGCGGGAATATGCGCACAACTATGTACATCAGTAAGGCGGCGATGCCTGCCGTCACCATGAACACAATAACCGTAGTGCCGAGCACCTTGCCCGCGCGCTTCACGCTGCCCATGTTTGCGATGGCCGAGGAGATCGAGCAGAAAACCATCGGGACAACAACGCAGAACATCATATTTATGAATACCGTGCCAAGCGGCTCCAGAGCAGTGGCTCCCGGCCAGACAGCTCCGACGATGCAGCCGGCCACGATGCCGATAAGCATGGAGATTATGAACCAGTAACGTTTGAAGAAGGATTCGGTCTTTGGCATGATAAGTTCTCCTTTACTGTTAATCTGTGCTATATTATATTCCAAATATTTGCTATGTAAATTGTGCTCAATGCTTGAAACATTGCAAAAAATGCGGTATAGTATCCGCAGAACCGCCGGGAGGAGATGAATGTCATGCAGCGGCAGATAAACAAGGCCGGCTATCTGAAGGAGAGCTATCACTATTTTCATCTGAAGGACACGGCCGGTCAGGAGCTGGACTTCCATTTCCATGAGTTTGACAAACTCGTCATCCTTATCTCCGGCCGCGTTGACTACCGCGTCGAGAGCAGCAGCTACCGGCTGCGTCCCTGGGACGTCCTGCTCGTCAAGCACCACACCATACACAAGGCCGAGATAGACAAAAGCGCGCCCTACGAGCGCATCATTATATACCTCGATCGGAAGTATTTCGAGCGCACCATGCCCGGCGCGGGGCTGATGGACTGCTTTGACACCGCCGACAAGCACTCGCGCCATCTTCTGAGCCCGCGGCCGGAGGAAGTAGAGGAGCTGAAAAACACCGTCAGCGCCTACGAGCGCGCCGCGGCCGACCGGCGCTTCGGCGCACAGGCCATGGGCGAGGCCATGATGATACAGCTTCTGGTGCAGATAAGCCGCCTTGCCGAGAGTGAGCGGACCGAGGATGCAGAAAGCAAATACGATGCGAAGATACAGTATGCGCTGTCGTACATAAACGAGAATTTCCGCCGCGAGCTCACCGTAGACGCGCTGGCGGAGCAGGTGTTTCTGAGCAAATACCACTTCATGCGTCTGTTTAAGGCCCAGACCGGCAGCACCGTGCACGCCTATATACGGCAGAAGCGGCTGCTGAATGCCGCGCGTCTGATCCGGGAGGGCACTCCCGCGGGCAAGGCTGCGGCGGACAGCGGCTTTGCCGATTATTCCGCCTTCCACCGGGCCTTCCGCGAGACCTTCGGCACAAGCCCCGGCAGACTCGCCGGCCACGGTGCAGATCCGGCCACACGGCGATGAGCACCGGCTGCTTATCCCGTATGTAGCGGGCCCTTCGCTGTCTCAGACTCCCCCGCCGCCCTTTTTTCTGACCCGGTTCCATGACAGTCTGAAGCCCCGGCGGGATATCCCGCCGGGGCTTGCCGGTCTGTTGACTGTTCCGTTTTTTTAATAAGCGTTTATGCGTTCCGGCCGTTCTTCCTGTTCACGGCGCCGCGGATCACGAACAGCGTGGCAAGGATGAGCACTATGCCTATCGCAAGGCAGATAACCGCGTTGCGGATAAAGCCGGCGAGGATGAAGTTCACGAAGCATACCGCGGCAACCGTCAACGCATAGGGCAGCTGAGTGCTGACATGCTCTATATGGTTGCAGTTTGCTCCTGCGGAGGCCATGATCGTGGTGTCGGAGATCGGCGAGCAGTGGTCGCCGCAGACGGCTCCCGCGAGGCAGGCGGATATGCCTATCATCAGCAGGTCGGGAGCGTCCGCGAATACGGGCAGTACGATCGGGATAAGTATACCGAAGGTGCCCCAGCTGGTACCGGTGGCAAAGGCCAGACCGACGGCGACAAGGAAGATGATCGCCGGCAGCATGGAGAAGAGGCTGTCCGCCGCACCTTTGACGAGACCTGCAACGTAGACGTCGGCGCCGAGCAGGCCGGTCATGTTTTTAAGTGTAAGTGCGAAGGTGAGTATCAGCAGCGCGGGAACCATGGCGACAAAGCCCTTGGTGATGCAGGCGGTGGCGTCCTTGAAGGTTATAACACGGCGGCAGAGCAGATACACGAAGGTTACAAGCAGAGCGATAATGCAGCCCCAGGGCAGGCCGACGGAGGCGTCGGTATCGGCAAAGGAATCGATCAGGCTTGCGCCGTCCCAGAAGCCGCCGACATACATCATGCCGATGACGCAGAAGACTATGAGCACGATGACCGGCAGGAGCATATCCCATATGCTTGCCCCTTCAACGCTGGTCTCATCGTCATTGCCGAGAGAGCCGAGCTCGCCCTGGAGAGCCTTGAACTCCGCCTTGGCCATCGGGCCGTAATCAAAGCCCATTACCGTGATGGCAATGACAAACACGATAGTCAGCAGAGAATAGAAATTGTAAGGTATGGCCTGGATGAAGAGCTGTATGCCAGAGACGCCGGTGTCAAGATCCTGCGCGGTCGCAGATACCGCAGCCGCCCACGAAGAGACCGGCGCGATCATGCAGATCGGCGCCGCGGTGGCGTCGATTATGTAGGCCAGCTTTGCGCGCGATACCTTGTGGCTGTCTGTGACGGGGCGCATAACGGAGCCCACGGTCAGGCAGTTGAAGTAGTCGTCGACAAAAATCAGCACGCCGAGTATGACGGTCGCTATTATCGCTCCTGCACGGCTGTGTACATGCTTGACCGCCCAGCGGCCGAACGCCGCGGAACCGCCCGCGGAGTTAATGAGCGCGACCATAATGCCGAGCAGGACGAGGAACATGAAGATACCTGCGTTCCAGCCGTCGGCGATTGCTCCGATAAAGCCGTCGTTGAGCATGGAGTTGAGTGAATCAACAGGGTTGAAGCCGCCGACAAACAGCGCGCCGACGACGATGCCGAGGAACAGGGACGAATAGGTCTCCTTGGTTATCAGGGCCAGAACGATGGCCACTATCGGGGGCAGAAGTGCCCAGAAAGTACCGTACATAGTGCTTTCCTCCTGAAATAAAAAATCATGAACAGAGCAGATACTGTTCATGACCGTAACGATTATTGCAGGAAGGTCTGACAGCGCTCCGCTTTCGCGACAGTCCGGCGGATCTTATCCGGCGGCCCAGATATACCGGCCCGGAAAAACCGATACTCTTCGGCGGCTGCTCCTTTCGCTCCGCGATTTCCGTCGCTTTCGTGGGAGTTACTCTTAACATCCGCGCCTCTATCATACTTTGTTCAGTTGTCCCTATTATATCCCGTGTTCAGAACTTGTCAACACGTTAAAGCATAAAACGCATAATTTTATTGGAAATGACCGCATAAGATGATAAGATATGTTCATACTTTGTTGACGGTGTTCATATCATGTACGGCTTTTTTGACTTTTCCACAGACTCCTCCTGCGCGGATTCCCTGGGGCTCTACTCTCCCGGGCACATACTTTGGCTTGCCGCGGCGCTGCTGATCTGGCTGGGGCTGTGCCGCGGATACCGGCGCGCCGGCGCCCCTGCCCGCCGGCTTCTGCTCCGGCTGACCGCCGGCACGGCGCTGGCTCTGGAGCTTCTGCGCGCGGCGCTGCTCTTTTCCGCCGGGCAGTACGGCCTCGGG
The DNA here is from genome assembly GCA_029010715.1 of Clostridiales bacterium. GTDB lineage: Bacteria > Bacillota > Clostridia > Oscillospirales > Oscillospiraceae > Limivicinus. The sequence continues at coordinate 11,740 of JAQXKZ010000039.1, read as the reverse complement.
CGTCTGCCGCTTCACCTGTGCGCGCTTGCGGTGTATATAAGCTTTTACCATTCACTCCTCGGCGGAAAGCTGACGGGGCAGTTTCTCTATGCCTTCTGCATGCCCGGCGCTTTCTGCGCCCTGCTTTTTCCGGACTGGAGCTATTACCCCGCCTTTCACTTCATGAGCGTCAGTTCCTTTATCCTCCACATCCTCCTCGTCGGCTACACGCTGATGCAGGTCGCCGGGGGCGACATCCGCCCGGATATCCGCCGTGCGCCGGCCTGCCTCGGGATAATGCTGCTCACAGCGCTCCCGGTGTATATTTTTGACCGTCTGACGGACACCAACTACATGTTTCTCAACTGGCCCTCCCCGGGCTCCCCCCTTGAATGGTTCTCGTTTTTGGGCCGCCCCGGCTATCTGCTTGGCTATCTCCCTCTCCTCGCCGCAGTGTGGGCCGTGATATACGCGCCCTTCCTCGCCCGCCGCGGGCCGCCGAATGGAATCGGCGAAAACGCGGATACAAGCGCAGATGCGTATGAGAATACGGCTCCCATTGAATCTTATGCCTGCTATGACTACGGCAGCGAGTGGTATCTGGTGGAGATGCTGCTCGATGTTTCGACCGCGGATATCGACTGGGACGGCTTCGGCGTGTATGATGCAGAGGGGGTGAAAATATCCGGCCGGCAATGCGTATATATGGAGCAGTATCTCACTGCCGGCGGGACCGAGAAGCTCTGCGGGACATACAGCGCTCCGGCAGAGCCCGTGAGGCCCTGCCGTGTGGCGTTCTTCATTTATAAAACGGCCTCCCGCACTCTGCAAACTCCCTACGGCGATATTGAGCTGAAAAGCTCCGGAAAGGCGCCGGAGCGTCTGAAGGGCGTCATCGACTTCGTGTAGCCTCGCGGCGTTTTATTTCTTATGATACAGCTTCTTCGCCTGGTATTTGGGCTCGAAAGAAATATTGACGCCGAGTTTTTTGAACAGCTCCTCGTCTACATGTGAGAGTATCACCGTCGAGTGCGCCTCGCAGCCGCGCAGCTTGTCGAGCTGGTCGATCGCATAGCCTGCCATCGGGTTCATGACCGAGCATATGGTCAGCGCGATAAGAAGCTCGTCGGTATGCAGGCGAGGATTGTGGTTGCCCAGGTGTTCGACCTTCAGGTGCTGTATCGGCTCGATGACTCCCGGGGCGATCAGCTGCAGCTTTTTGTCGATACCGGCCTGAGCCTTCAGTGCGTTGAGCAGGCAGGCCGAGGATGCGCCGAGCAGCGAGGAGGTCTTGCCGGTTACGATGGTTCCGTCATTGAGCTCCAGCGCGACGGCGGGGCCTCCGGTCAGCTGCGCCTTGTCGAGCGCGGCCCTGACGACCGGCCTGTCGGACGTGCTTATGCCGGCGGAATTCATTAAAAGCTCTATCTTTCTGAGCTCGCAGGCGTCGCTGAGTCCCTGGCGTACCGCGCAGGACGCGGCATAGTAGCGGCGGATGATCTCCTGCTTTGACGCTTCACAGCAGGCCCCGTCGTCGGTGATGCAGAAGCCGGCCATGTTGACTCCCATGTCCGTGGGGCTCTTGTATGGGCTCTCGCCGTAGATGCGTTTGAAAATGGCTTCAAGCACCGGGAATATCTCCACGTCGCGGTTATAGTTGACGGTCGTGATACCGTAGGTCTCGAGGTGGAAGGGGTCTATCATGTTCACATCGTCGAGATCGGCGGTGGCCGCCTCGTAGGCGAGGTTTACCGGGTGCTTGAGCGGAAGGTTCCAGACCGGGAAGGTCTCAAATTTAGCATATCCGGCGTTAATGCCGCGCTTGTGCTCATGGTAAAGCTGGCTGAGACAGGTGGCCATCTTGCCGCTGCCGGGGCCGGGCGCCGTGACCACGACAAGGCTGCGCGTCGTCTCGATATAGTCATTCCTCCCGAAGCCGTCGTCGGAAATTATAAGCGGGACGTTCGAGGGATAGTCGGGTATTATATAGTGCAGATAGACCGATACGCCGAGCGCTTCGAGCCGTTTTTTGAACTGGTCGGCTATTACCTGTCCGCGGTAGTGCGTAATTACTACGCTGCCGATGTAAAGCCCTATTCCGCGAAACGCGTCTATAAGGCGGAGCGTGTCGTCCTCATAGGTGATGCCGAGGTCTCCGCGGCGCTTGCTGCGCTCTATATCGTCGGCAGAGATCGCGATGACTATCTCGGCCTCGTCCTTCATCTCGAGCAGCATCTTGACCTTGCTGTCCGGGGCGAAGCCGGGGAGCACACGGGAGGCGTGGAAATCGTCAAAGAGCTTGCCGCCGAATTCCAGATACAGCTTGCCGCCGAATTTGGAAATGCGGTCTCTTATATTCTGTGACTGTAATTTTACGTATTTCTCGTTGTCAAAGCCTATCCTGTACATATGCCGGTCCCTCTGTTCTCTGTATATTTTTTGAACTCCTACAAGGCGATATTTTAACACAGGAAAACACCGCGGACAAGATGGATTCTGACAAAAGCCTTACCGGACGCTTCTCCGTGCTCCCCCTGCAAAGCGCGTGCGCACGGCGTGGCTCCTGCTGCGGGCGGAAGCAAAACGGCGCGGGACTCTTCCGATACCGAGACCGGGAAGAAGTTTTTATGAGGTCACGGTATGACGCGGGCCAAGAAGTACTTTTTTTATTCACAAATTTGTGTTAGAATATAATTTGAATTGTTATCCCTATTATTACTCTTTCAGGAAAGGCATATATAAATGGGTATTTTCAACAAGCTGTTCGGGAGCTACACCGACCGCGAGCTAAAACGTATTTACCCGATAGCGGATAAAATAGAAGCTCTGGCCGATGAATATTCGGCCAAATCGGATGCGGAGCTGCGCGCCAAGACCGACGAGTTCAGGCAGCGTCTCAAAGACGGAGAGACGCTCGACGACATACTGCCCGAGGCCTACGCCACCGTGCGCGAGGCCGCGTGGCGCGTGCTTGGTATGCGCCCGTTCAGAGTTCAGCTCATCGGCGGCATAGTTTTGCATCAGGGCCGCATCGCCGAGATGAAGACCGGCGAAGGCAAGACCCTTGTCGCCGTACTGCCCGCCTACCTCAACGCTCTGACAGGTAAAGGCGTGCACATAGTCACCGTCAACGACTATCTTGCCAAGCGCGACAGCGAGTGGATGGGCAAGGTGCACCGTTTTCTCGGTCTCAGCGTCGGCCTTATCGTGCACGATCTTGACAGCAATCAGCGCCGCGAGGCCTATAACTGCGACATCACCTACGGCACCAACAACGAGATGGGCTTCGATTATCTGCGTGACAACATGGCCCTTTATAAGGAGAACATGGTCCAGCGCGGACACGCCTTTGCCATCGTCGACGAGGTCGACTCCATTCTCATTGATGAAGCCAGAACCCCTCTTATAATCTCCGGACAGGGCGACGAGAGCACCGACCTCTACCGTCAGGCCGACGACTTTGTAAGCCGTCTGAAGAAGGTCGTCTACGCCAGCATCGACGAGAAGGAGGAGGAGAACGAAAACCTCGACGCCGACTATGTCGTCGATGAGAAGGCCAAAACCGCGACTCTTACCGCCCGCGGCATCGCCAAGGCCGAACGTGCCTTCAATCTGGAAAATCTCGCCGATATCGAAAACGCCACGCTCAGCCACCATATTAACCAGGCGCTGAAGGCGCACGGTATCATGAAGCGCGACATCGACTATATCGTCAAGGACGGCGAAATCATCATCGTCGATGAGTTCACGGGCCGTCTTATGCTCGGCCGCCGCTACTCCGAGGGCCTGCATCAGGCCATCGAGGCCAAGGAGCATGTCGATGTCCAGAAGGAGAACAAGACCCTCGCTACCATAACCTTCCAGAACTACTTCCGTCTCTACGGCAAGCTCTCCGGCATGACCGGTACAGCCGCGACCGAGGCCGAGGAGTTCGGCGCGATATACCGGCTCGATATCGTCGAGATCCCGACGAACAAGCCCGTCATCAGGATCGACCATCCTGACGTCGTCTATAAAAACGACCTCGGCAAAAACCACGCCATCATCGAGCAGATCGCCGAATGTCACGAAAAGGGCCAGCCTGTGCTGGTCGGTACGATCTCCATCGAAAAGAGCGAATATATCTCCTCCCTGCTCAAAAAGCGCGGCATACCGCACACGGTGCTGAACGCGAAATACCACGAGAAGGAAGCCGAGATCGTCGCGCAGGCGGGTAAGTTCGGCGCCGTAACGATCGCGACAAACATGGCCGGACGCGGCACCGACATCACCTTGGGCGGCAACGCGGAATTCATGTCCAAGGCCGACCTGCGCAAGGCCGGCTACAGCGAGGCGGTCATAGCCGAGGCCACCGGCTATGCCGAGACCGGCGACGAAGACATTCTCTCTGCCCGCGCGCTCTATGCCGAGCGCATGAAGGTGCATAAGGCCGAGACCGACGCCGAGGCCGGGAAAGTCAAGGCTGTCGGCGGTCTGTTCATTCTCGGCACAGAGCGCCATGAGTCCAGACGTATAGACAATCAGCTGCGCGGCCGTGCCGGCCGTCAGGGCGACCCCGGCGAGAGCCGCTTCTATCTTGCGCTGACCGACGACGTCATGCGCCTGTTCGGCTCGGACAGGCTGACCGGCCTGATGGAGACGCTTAAGGTCGACGACGATACGCCGCTTGACCACAAGATGCTCTCCAATGCCATTGAGCAGGCCCAGAAAACCGTCGAGAGCCGCAACTTCCAGACCCGTAAGAGCGTTCTGGAATACGACGACGTCATGAACCAGCAGCGCAACATCATATACGGTGAGCGCCGCAAGGTCCTCGACGGCGAGGATATACACACCCAGATACTGGGCATGGTAAAGGATTTTGTCTCCTCCACCGTTGCCGACGGTCTCGCCGGCGGTGCCGCCGAGAACCAGCAGCAGCTTGACGACGCTCTGCAGCCCTTTGAGAAGCTGTTCATGCGCCCGGGCACTTTCAGGATCGACGACTTCGGCGGTTTTGTCAAGTGCGCCAGGCTGACCGCGGCGGTCGAGGAGCTGGCTGAAAAGACCTACGCCGCGAGAGAGGCCGCCTTCGGGCCCGGTCCGAACGGACTGCCGCTGATGCGTGAGCTTGAGAGAGTCATCATGCTGCGTGTGGTCGACGAATACTGGATGGACCATATCGACGCGATGAGCGAGCTCAAGCGCGGAATAGGCCTGCGCGGCTACGGTGCGGTAAAGCCGATCGACGCCTACAAGCAGGAGGGCTACGACATGTTCGAGGCCATGGTCCACGGAATCCGCGAGGAGACCGTGCGCCGTCTCTTCACCGTGCGTGTCCGAAAGGAACAGACCATTGAGCGCAGGGCCGTCTCCAAAAATGCCGCCGCAAACGTGGGCGGTGAGCCGGTCAAAAAGCAGCCTGTGAAAAAGGCTCCGAAGCCCGGGCGCAACGACCCCTGCCCCTGCGGAAAAATGAAGGCCGACGGCTCCCGCCGCCTCAAATACAAGGAATGTTGTGGGCGTAATGAATGATCGGTAATACCGCTTCGAAGCTCCGCGCTTTGAACCGGAGAGGATAATTTATAAACCATGTTTTCAGAAAAAAAGCACAACGGGCTCATATACATGAGCTCCGACATAATCGGCGCACGGCACGCCTTCACGACGCGCTTCGGCGGAGTGAGTACCGGGATATATTCTTCTCTGAATCTCGGCTCCAACCGCGGCGACGATCCGGAGGCCGTGCGCGAGAACTACCGCCGTGTGTGCGGGCTAATGGGCGCCGGCATCGACGGCATGGCCGTCACCCGGCAGGTACATAAGGCGGACGTGCGCATCGTCACGGCTGCCGACCGGCATGTATGCATGTCGGATGTTCCGTACGAGGCCGACGGTATCGTCACCGCCGAGAAGGGTCTGCCGGTGATGTGCATGGTGGCCGACTGTGTGCCAGTACTGCTCTGGGACGGGGAGAACTCCGTCGCCGGGGCGATACACTGCGGCTGGCGCAGCTCCGTCGCCGATATACTGAAAAACGCGCTGGAAGCCATGGAGAGTCTCGGCGCGGCGCCCGCCAGCATACGCGCGGCCATAGGCCCGTCCATAGGCCGCTGCTGCTTTGAGACGGACGACGATGTTCCGCAGGCGGTGGAGAAGTATCTCTCCGGTGATATTTCCGGACTTTTCGACAGGCGCGCCGACGGCAAGACCATGGTCGACCTGCGCGCCGCAAACGCACGGCGGCTCATGCAGCTCGGCGTCCCGGCAGAGAATATAGATATTTCCCATGAATGCACCTTCTGCAGCCACGACAAGTACTGGTCGCACCGCTATACCCGGGGTCAGCGCGGCAGTCAGGCTGCGGTGATCGTGCTCGACTGAGGTGAGGACAATGAAGAAATTAAAAAAAACATGCGCGCTGCTGCTGTGCCTTGCCATGGCTCTGGGCTGCGCGGCCTGCGGCGGGGCTGACGACGGAGCCGACGGCGGTATACCCGAGTCAACGGAGGGCAAGAACGTCACCCGTGCCGCTGCCGCGGACAACGTGTTTTCTCTCAACTGCAATACTGATTACAGCTTCAACCCTCTCATCGCCACCAACCACTCCAATCAGCTCGTCGGCAGCCTTGTTTACGAAAACATCGTAGAGCTCGACAACAACTTTGAGGCCATACCGAATCTGCTGACGAACTGGAAATGCAACGAGGACGCGACCTACTGGACCTTCGACCTCGTTGAAGGGCATTATTTCCATGATGGCACCCCGGTGACCGGCAAGGATATCCGCTACTCGCTGGAGCGCGCGATAACCTCCGACAGATACAGCGGTCGTTTCTCAAGCTTCCAGGGTTCCGGCTATGACGATACGAATTTTTACGTTTCCCTCGGTATCGGCGATACACAGTTCATGAAGCTGATGAACGTGCCGGTCATAAAGTACGGTACCTTCAGCGATCCCAGACCCTTAGGCAGCGGCCCGTATAAATACAGTGACGACGGAACCTGCCTTCTCGCCGCCGACAGTTACCCCGGCTATGAAAGCCTTCCGGTCGATACGGTCTATCTCGTTGAATACACCGACGCCGCGAGCCGCCTTACAGCCTTCGACGACGGCACCATCGACATCGTCACGAACGATCCGTCCAGCTACACCAACCTCGGCTATGCCAGCACGAGCGAGATACATAACTACGCGACCACGAACTACCATTTTGTGATGTTCAACGAGGAGTCCACCATAGGCAGATACAGCGGCTTCAGGACGGCGATGAACTACGCCTTTGACCGCGTCTACTTTGCCGAGGACCTCATGCACGGCAACGCCGTGGCCTCCCCGGTGCCCATGTTCCCGACCTGTAAGGACTACCCCGAGGCATACGCCAAAAAGCTAGGCTACAACATCGACACCTGCAGGCTCATCCTTGAAAACTCCGGCATAAAGGACTACGACAACGACGGCCAGCTTGAATACATGTCCGGCTCTGCCCAGAAGATAGAGGTCACCTTCATTGTCTGCTCCGACAGCAGCGCCAAGACCGGCGTCGTCCGCAAATTCGCCGAGGATATGGAGTCCATAGGTCTGAAGGTGAACGTAAGGGAGCTGACATGGGACAACTATCTGAAGGCCCTGGAGGAAGGCGATTTTGACATGTTCTACGGCGAGGTCCGCCTGCGCAATAACTTTGACGTCACCGAGCTGCTCGATCCCGACAGCGACCTGAACTACTCCCGCAGCACGGATACCGCTTTCATCAACTATATAAACACCTATCTTGCCAGCGGCGATCTGCAGCGCGCGGCAGCGTATGAGCTGCTGTGCGACTATATCGCCGGCACCGGTTCGCTCATATCCATCGGCTTTGAGACCCATCAGACAGTAAGTCACCGCGGCGTGATAAAGGGTCTGAACCCAAATTTCGGCAATCCCCTCTACGACTTCCAGAACTGGGAGATCATGCTCGACTGACGGTCCCGGCCGGATCCCGGACGGCAGCGCTAACGGCATTATTAATTCTACATAAATGAAGGAGACGGAGAATCATGACTGACAGAGAACTCATGTCCAGAGCGAAAAAGGCTTCGCTCAATGCTTACGTCCCGTACTCGCGCTTCGCTGTCGGCGCCGCGATTGAGTGCAGCGACGGTACGGTCTTTACCGGCTGCAACGTTGAAAACGCCGCCCTCGGCAGTACCATCTGCGCCGAGCGTACCGCCTGCTGCAAGGCGGTCAGCGAGGGGCACCGTGAATTCAGGCGCATCGCGATCTACGCCGACAGCGAGAACTGGTGCACCCCCTGCGGCGCCTGCAGGCAGTTTCTGGCTGAGTTCTCCCCCGAGATGGAGGTGCTCTGCGCCAAGGCCGGCGACAGGTATGTGAGCTATAAGCTCTCCGACCTGCTGCCATACACCTTCAACTACTGATATGGAGCTGGAGCAGCTGAGGCTTTTTCTTGCCGTGGCGGACTCGGGAGGCTTCTCCCAGGCTGCGCGCCGCCTGTATATCAGCCACTCCACGGTCAGCCGCGCCGTATCCTCTCTGGAGGAAGAGCTGGGCGTGCGCCTCTTTGAGCGGACGAACCGGACAGCGGGGCTTACCGATGCCGGGGAGCTGCTGCTTTCCGAGGCGCGCGGCATCGTCTCCGCAGCGGACGGAATAAAAGACAAACTGAGCAGCGCGAAATGACCGCGCTGCTCAGTTTTTTTCAGCCTGTCAAAACAGACCATGCCGGCTTTTTCCTGCGCTTCAGCCGCCGGGGGCAAAGGAAAAACAAAACACAAATAAACAGAAAAATGCGCCATAAGCAGCCGTTTGGGCTGAATATGGCGCGTTTTTTCGTTTTTCAGTCCCGTATGACAGATGCTCATTTCGTGTCGTTTGGCTAAAAGTGTTTTCGAACGCCTGCCAATACTGCGGCAATTTCGGCCTGTGGAGATTTCAGTCTATATACTTTGCGATGAAGCTATCGAGCTTCTCCGAGTACCCTTCCGGATCGACATGCATACTCTCCACGTGGCGCGCTCCCGGGACAAAGAGGCAGTCCTTTTCCGCCGGGCAGAGTTCAAAGAGCTCCTGTCCCATTTTGAGGGGGACGGTCCTGTCCTCGGCTCCGTGTACAAACAGAACCGGCCGGTCAGCTTTGGCCAGGTTCCTGCGCACATCGGTATCGTTCAGGCCATATCCGGCCACGGCACGGCTTATCGCACTGAAGACCCGGTACGCGGGGCCCAGCCGCTCACGCAGTATGTCCGCCGCGCTCGTGAAGCCGCTGTCGGAAACGATGAATCTCACCTGCTTCGGGCAGCGGTCGCTGAGCTTCAGCACGGTCGCCCCGCCCATGGAAAAGCCGTGGAGTATTATCCGGATATCGCTTCCGAAGCGGCGGACGAGTTCGTCCAGCCAGAGCAGCACATCCCGGCTCTCGTAGACGTCGTAGCCTATGACGCGCCCCTCGCTCTCTCCGGCGGCGGTCAGGTCGCAGGTGAAGATATCAAAGCCCCGGCTGACGTAACAGTCATAGTACATGCCGGCAGTCTCCGCATGCTCCGAGCGGTAGCCGTGGACGATGAATGCGACTCGCCCGCAGGGGGCGGCGGAGCAGCAGTAATAGTAGCCCTGCAGCCGGTTCCCACGATCGTTTCTGAGCTCCATGCGCAGGCAGGCGCGCTTCCTCAGCTTATCTGCCTCTCCGTCACGGTGGGCATAGTAGTCGGACTTATGCCCCTTTTTGCCCCGGAAAAGGCCGATAAGCCCGGGATTCCGGCAGAATATATATCTGTACATCTCACCGAGGGCGAAGGCGGTGAAGGCGCCGGCGGCAGCCGGTATAATGACTCTTTTCTTCATGTGACAGGCAGGACGGCGCCCACGGTCGCGAGCAGCGAGCAGCAGGCGATGATTATCTGAAACGGCAGCGAGCCAAAACGCCCCAGCAGCGCGGAGCCGCCGACACGCTTGCGCGAGAGGCTGTAGGCCACGATGATGCCAAGGCCGGTGACGACCTGGATTATGCTGGCAAAGCGGGTAAAGCCGACGAAGCTCGACAGGCCCAGAAAGGCCAGGATCAGGCAGGGCAGCGACGCGGCGAGCCAGCTCAGGCGCCGGCTCCAGCCGGTCTGCTCGCTGACGATATCGCGCAGATTCAGGGTGTTGGCCCAGAAGGAGGTCGCGAGCGCGAGCAGTGTGAACACATAGCCGATGACGCTGACAAAGCCGCCGAGGCTGGCCGCGAGATCGACGAGCGCGCCGTCCTCGCTGATATTGCCGCCGACGCCGAGCAGAGTGGTTACGGTTATGAACAGGATCAGCCCCGCGTTGACGGCGAGACCGGTCATAATGGAGGCGCGGATCTTTTTCGCGTCGCCGCCAAGGCCCTTGACCACCTGCGGGGTGGACATGACCGCCGAGAGCGAGAAGGACACCATGCCGAACATGGCGAGCATATTGTTAAAGCCCTTCCAGCCGGAAGGCATGGGAGAGGTGTCGCGCAGCACTGTCGCGGCAAAGAGGATGCCGACGACCGCGACCATAGCGCCGACGGAGAACTTTTCGCAGATACCGACGAGCTTCATGCCGGCAAACACGACGCCTGCGCCGAGAACATAGAAGATCAGCATTCCCATCCAGTCGGGAAGGCCGAACCATGAGCGGAACACGGCGGCGGCTCCGGTGAGGAAGGCGCTGACGTTCACGAGCACGGACGCGCCCAGCAGTATAAACGTGCCCCATGTGAGCACGGTCCTGAGCCGGCCGGCAAAAAGCTCCGACTCAAAGCAGCCGACAAACTGCGCGCCGCCGTTATTGAGCGACAGCTCCGCAATCAGCAGATGCAGCAGGACATTGAAAAGATAGCAGAAGCCTGTCACGAGCAGAATTTCACGCAGACTGTTGTGCGCGGCGAGATAGGGCACGGAGAGTATGCCGGCACCGACGCCGTGGCCGACTATGATACTGGTCGCTTCGAGGAAGCTCAGATTTGATTCAGACCGGATCTTTTCCATACCTTGTCCCTACTTTCTGTGCTTTATCCTTGTGAACAGCCGCGGGGCGAGCGCACCGGCGCGGGCGACCAGCCGGAACACCGCATAGTTGAGCCAGACAGGGCCGCTGCGCATAACGGCGCAGAGCAGCTTTACCGCCGCGCCGCCGAACACGCCGCGGCTGCGCCGCTTCACGCGTTCATCGCCGGTCATACGCGCTATCTCCGCCATCTTTTCACCGCGCGTAAGCGTGCAGGACGGGCTGAAGAGCGTCGTCATACAGGAGATGACGCTCTTGACAAACATATACCTGAAGTCCGCGTCATCGCCGGCGCCGAAGGTCCGGCAGAGCTGCTCGGCGCGGCGGTCGGCCTCAAGGCAGACATCGAACTTTTTGTCATAGTAGCTGCTGATAAGGCTCTGGTGCGGGTGCATTATATAGCTGTATTTGCACCCGGGGAGGACGGTCACGGTGGAGGCGCAGTCGAGGCAGTCAAAGACGAACAGCCTGTCCTCGCCCCAGCGGTAGTCGGGAAAGCGGATGCTCCGGCCCTGTATCAGTTCGGCGCGAAAGAGCTTCGCCCAGACCTGATTGAGCAGATTTGCCTTATAAAGCCTGCCGAGGCCCGCCCCGAGACTGCCGCAGTCAAGCTGCTGTTCCGGCTCAAAATAGAGCGCCTCGCTGCCGTCGGTATTACATATGCGAAAGCCCATAAGCACAAGGTCGGCTCCGGCGCCGTTGGTGACGGCGTACTCCAGCGCATCGGGCGCGAGAATATCGTCGGAATCGGCGAACATGATA
>JAQXKZ010000038.1 GCA_029010715.1 Clostridiales bacterium | reverse complement strand
GAATCTTTATAGTCATTTCTGACTCGAACTTTTCAGTTCCTTGAACCCTTTTCTGGTGCTTATTTAGCATAAGCTTCTTCTTACTTTATCCAATTTTCAAGGTACATCTCGCGCTCGCCTCTTCGACGACAGCTTGTTTATTATAACTCAGCTTTTTTACTTTGTCAAGAACTTTTTTAAATTCTTTTTAAAGTTTTTCATTCCCGCCGAAGTTTTCGTCCGGTTTCCGGAGCGCTTGGTTAATATAGCATTGTTTTTGCCTAATGTCAACACTTTTTTAATGTTTTTTGACATTTATTTTTTCTGATTTTTACAGTCCAAAATATTGTGGTGTATTCCGGGTATACTACCCAACATGTATAATTATAAACAATACGGTCCTCATCCTCAGAGGATGCCGGAATACAAATGCCTGCTCTCATCCGAGAACATAAAGGCCATATTTTCGTGCTGCGGTGATTTTGAAATCAGGGAAATCCTTTTCGGACTGCATGAAGGAAAGCGGCTGAATATCTGCTGGCTTGACGGCATTGTCTCCGGCAGCGAGGTCGCCGAGGATGTAATACGTCCGCTCACCGACATGCTGCGCAGCCGCGGCGCCGATACCGAGCAGCAATGCCTGTCGCTCATCATGTCCGGCTCTGTTTACAGCTACTCGGCAAAACGGCACGAAAGCGTCGACGGGCTCATTGGAGCCCTGACTCACGGACACTGCGCGGTTATATTTGACGGCGTCAGTCAGGCCGTCAGCTTCGAGGTGAAAAGCGACAAGACGCGCGCCGTTTCCGAACCTACCCTCGAGAAATCCATAAAGGGCGCCAAAGACTCCTTCGTTGAAATTTTGCGCACAAACACCGCGCTCGTGCGCCGGCGCATATGCAGCCCGAAGCTGAAGGTACTGGAAACGAGCGTCGGCCGCAAATCACACACCAAGCTCGCGATGATGTTTGTGGACGGCATCGCCTCCCCTGAGACCGTCCGCGAGCTCGCCGAACGGCTCGACTCGCTTGACGTCGACGCGCTGCTCGCCACGGGGACGCTGGAGGAGTACATCGTTGACAAGCCGCGCTCCGTGTTTCCGCAGCTGCTGCACACGGAGCGGCCGGACCGTTTTTCCATGTACCTGCTTGACGGCCGTATCGGGCTGCTTATCGACGGGCTGCCGGTCGGACTCGTGCTGCCGGCAACGCTGGCGGAGTTCATGAAGGTCACCGGAGACAGTGCCAATAACTATATGGTCGCTACGGTGCTGACTGTCGTTCGTTATACGGCGCTGCTGCTGAGCGCGCTGCTGCCGGCTCTGTATGTGGCAGTCGCGATGTACCATCAGGAGATGATCCCTACGCGGCTGCTGCTGTCAATAATAGACGCCAAGCAGAATGTCCCCTTCTCCACCGCGCTGGAAATCCTCGGTATGCTTGCGGCATTTGAACTGCTGCAGGAAGCCGGCCTTCGTCTGCCGAATCCCATCGGAGATACCGTGTCGATCATCGGCGCCCTTATCGTCGGGCAGTCTGCGGTCGAGGCCCAGGTCGTGTCACCGATCGCGATAATCGTCGTGGCGGTATCGGGTATAGCCGGCTACACCCTTCCGAGTCAGGACCTCGGTTCGGCGGTGCGTCTGGTGCGTTTTGCACTTGTGCTTGCGGCGATCCTGGCCGGCCTGTTCGGAGTCGGCGTTGCGCTGTGTCTCATAACCCTGCATCTTGCGGAGATAAACAGTTTCGGGGTTAACTATACCGAGCCGCTCAGCGGCGGCGAGCCCTTCGCTCTGTGCAAACTGCTCGTCCAGCGGCCCAAGCCGATGAATAAATTCCGCGACCCGGCGCTGAACACGGCAGATAAGAGGCGGCAGAAATGAAAAGGATACTTTCGATACTTTTGGCAGCGGCATCCGCGCTGAGTCTCTGCGGCTGCGGCAGCATATATTCCAACTATAAAGAGATAGAGCAGCTGCTGGTCATACAGACGATGGGACTGGATACCCAGCGCGGCGGCGTGCTGCTGAGTCTGGCCTCCGCTTCGGACAGAAACACCGGGAATACCGCGCGCTGTCTTACCGGCACCGGCGACTCGATCACCACGGCGCTGGACCACATCTACAAATATTCCTTCGAGGAGCAGCTTTTCTGCTCCCATATCAATCATGTGCTCATCGGAGAAGAAGCCGCCGAGCAGGGAATAAACAGCTACCTTGAATACATCTGCCGCTCGCCTGTCATGCGCCTCGACACCCCGCTCTACATCGTCAAAAACGGCACGGCCCAGAAAGCCGTCATGGACGTCAGCGACGGCAGCAAGGGTATCTCCGAGGTAATGGACACTGTTGAAGTCGGCGCGCGCCGGCGCGGTGACAGCGGTCTTTATACAGCAGCACACATTATGCGCAATCTGGAACGGCACGGCAGCGCCCTCGTATGCGCTCTTGAATATGCGCAGCCGCTGGAAACGACCGCGGACGGTCTCACAGAGGGAAAAGGCGGAGAAGTTACTGACGACGGCAGCAAAGAGCCCTCAGGGCAGCTTACAGCCGCCCTTTCCGGCTACGCGGTAATACGTGACGGCAAGCTCTGCAAGTACCTGGACAGAGAGCAATCCATCGCCGCCGGCTTTCTGTGCAACAATGTCGGCATAAGCAGCGTGCAGGTCAGGGACAGGCACGGATCTTTGGTCGTGCTGGAAATAAACAGCGGCGGCAGCAATGTAAAGCCGGTCTGGGAATCGCCCGGGGTTCTGAAGGGGTTGGAGATTTCGATAAACGTGCAGGCCGCGGTCATAGAGATAAACGGGCGCAGCGAGCTGCAGAACGCGGAATACACAGATCACCTGACCGCGCAGCTCGAGTCGCTGATATTGGACTATGCAGCTGCGGTCATGCAGAGCTGTAAGGATCTGAAAGCAGATTTTCTGTGTCTGGGGGATCAGGTGGAGACGTCCGATCCTGAACAGTTCCGGCTCATGAGCCGGAGTTTTGCCGACCTGTTTCCGGAGCTGGAGCTGCAGATCAGCGTCAGCGGCAGGCTCACACACACAAACGATGTAAGGGATGTCTGACATTGAAATCTAAAACGCAATTCAACAAGCGTCAGCTGCTTACGCTCGGTACGATAATGATGCTCGCGCCGGCGCTGCGTCTTTTCCCCGGGCAGGCCATACGTCTGGCCGGACGTGCAAACTGGCTGAGCGGGTTTGCGGCAATGCCTCTGCTTCTGTTTTACCTCTATTTTATAAGCCGTTTTATCGGCTGCCGGCGTGACGGCGAAAACCTTCAGGAGCTGATACTACGCGGACTGGGGCCGACTCTGGGGAAAATCGCGCTCGCGCTCATGAGCGCGTGGCTGCTTCTCTATGCCGGTTTTGTGCTGCGCTCAGGCTCCGATCGGCTCATCGTCACGATCTACCCAAACAGCGCCCCGCCGCCCTTCTCGGTCACTATGGGCCTGCTCGCACTGATCGCCGCGCTCAGGGATCCCCGCTCGCTTGTGCGTTTTGCGCGCATGGTGAGACCCGTGCTTATGATCGTGCTGCTGCTTATCTTCATTTTCTCCCTGTTCTCTATCGACTTCGGAAACCTGCTGCCGGTCACTGTCGACGACGTGCTGCCGGTATTCACGGGATCTCTCGTCGCGACCGATATCATCGCCGCCATGGCTTTCGCGATGTGCCTCATCGTGGGAGAGGCGGACAGATCGTCTCACAAATTTTCTTCTCTGTCTGTCTGGGCGCTCGGCGGCTGCCTCCTGCTCACCTTACTCAGCGTCGTCATAACAGGTATCTTCGGCGTCGAGCTGACAGCGCGCCTTTCACTTCCGTTTTTTACGCTGGTTCGCAATCTTGTGTTCTTCAATACCGTCGAGCGCGTTGAAGCCCTGGTCGTCATGCTCTGGATCTTTCCGGACTTTCTTCTGGTCTCTCTCTACCTGTGGGCCGCGCAGCACAGCATTCGTCTGATTCTCGGGTATGACCCCGTATACAGGGGGGAGCGGATAACGGATTTTTCAAAAGGACGCTGGGTCATATGGCTGTCCGGAACGGCTGCCATTCTTTGTGCTCTCTTTCTCGGGTCCGACTCACGCAGTCTTAACTTCTGGTCTGTCTATATTATTCCCATTTCAAATATCGGGATATCCTTTGTTTTTCTCCCTCTTGTTTACGCCGTCGGAAAAGCAAAGAAAAACTATTAAAAAAATACCCGCAGGTAAGCAAAAACCTGCGAGTATTTTACTGTCCGTTTACTTTACAAAGTCTGCGATGCTGACCGGTTCGAAGCCGGGAGCGTATTCAAATCCGGCGTTCTCCAGACACTGCTCCATGCGCGCGGCATAATCCGCGTTGGCAAAGTTGTTTCTGGCCGTGAGCGGCGTATTCTGCTGGCTGTATGAAATCACTCTGTCGGGATCGGGCGGCAGACGAAGAATGACATGGTAGCCGAAACTTGATTTGACCGGCTCGGACAGTCCGTAAGGCTCGAGAGAATTGACAGCATCCTCAAACTCTGCGACCATTGTGCCGGGAGTATAGGTGTAGCCGTCGGGATAGCTCGTCTTGCCGCTGTCCTCACAGTACTCCTTTTTGAGCTCGGCAAAGCGTCTGAGCAGTTCGTCCTGATCGGTGATGGCGGACAGCTCCTCATAGATTTTATAGGCCTGGGCCTTCTTTTCTGCCTGCGCGGCCTCGTCAAGCTCCTCGCCGGTGGCGGGGTCCATGGTCATGAAAAGTATATGTCCGGCAGATACATAGCCGTTATCGGCGAGATAGCTTAGCGCATCATCGTCGCTCACAAGCTCCGCATCATTGCCGTACATGGCCTTGAAGTTTTCCTTATACTTCACGTTAGCCATGGTCATACGCTCGTAACTGTCCATAGTCATATTCATCTCGCCGAGCTTCTCGCCCAACTGCGCATCGGTCCCGCCTTCGCCGCACAGATTGGCAATGTCCTTCGCCTTCTGCTGGTCAAAGCTCTCCTTCAGAACGGTCTCGTCGAGCTTAAGCCCGTTGGTTTCGGTGAAGCTGTCGATCGCGGCGAACTGCCTGAGCGTGTTCTCCGTGTTCTCGACGACAAAATCCGCGTAGGTCTCATTCGAATCCCCGGACATGGTATCGGTCCAGGTCTCACTTATGCCGTAATACATGGACATACTGCCGAAATAATTCTCGACCTGCCTTGCGCTCATGTAGAACCAGGCGTAATACTCCGCCCAGCTCACGTCGCGGCCGTTGATCGTTGCGACGATATCGCCGTCATTATGCAGTGCGCGTATGGCTTCATAATCCAGCGTACCGGTGTCGGAGTCTGTATCGGGCGCGGCAGGCTGGGCGTTCCGGGCCTGACATGCCACGGCAAAGCTGAACGCCAGACATATCACGGCTATGAGTGCTGTGAGTTTTTTCATTTGCATATCTCCAATTATTATAATATAGTACGGTGCTTTTCTCAGGATAATAATATCTCAGTCAGGGCGAAAGTCAAGAACTTTGTTTCACGCCCGCCCAGTCGGATACGAAGTGGCGTGCCTCGTCCACGACGCGGCTTTTGCTCCTTATCTTCAGGCTGATGCAGGGCTTTGAGCCCGCCTCGACGCGCAGACGGCTTTTGTATTCCTCGCGCGCATACAGCGCCGAGACCTTCTCCATGTCAAAGTCGCTGACCGTAAAGCGCAGGCTGCCCTGCTTCTGCGATATATCCGTTATTCCGGCGCGTCCGGCCTCGCCACGCAGCAGCGCTACCTGTATCAGCGCGTTCACCCCCGGCGGCATGTCTCCGAAGCGGTCGATCAGCTCGTCGATAAGGTCGTCGGCTTCCTCCTCGCTGCGTATGAGCGCGATACGGCGGTAGATATCCATGCGCTGCTCTGCGGAGCTGATGTACCTTTCCGGTATATTGGCCGCAACCGCAAGATCGGCCGAGCACTCGGCACGGGCCGGGACCTCAATTCCGCGCGCCTCCAGCACAGCCTCGCTCAGAAGCTTCATATACATGTCGTAGCCGACGTCTGTCATATGTCCCGACTGCTCGGCGCCGAGCAGATTGCCCGCGCCGCGTATTTCAAGGTCGCGCATGGCGATCTTGAAGCCGGAGCCGAACTGAGCAAAATCGCGTATGGCGTTGAGACGCTTCTCGGCGATCTCGGTGAGCACCTTGTCGCGGCGGAAGGTCAGGTAAGCCGACGCGCTGCGCGTCGAACGCCCGACGCGTCCGCGTATCTGGTGCAGCTGGGCAAGGCCGAGTTTGTCGGCGTCCTCAATTATGAGCGTATTCACGTTCGGGATATCTATGCCGGTCTCGATGATTGTCGTACACACCAGTACCTGTACCTCGCCGGAGGCGACCTTTTCCATCACGCTGCCGAGCATGGTCTTATCCATCCGGCCGTGCGCGACGGCTATGTTCACGTCCTCAAGCAGCCCGCGCAGCTTTTTCGTCGTCCGCTCTATATCGTCTATACGGTTGTGCAGGTAATACACCTGTCCGCCACGCTGAAGCTCACGGTTAATGGCATCGCACAGCACCGACCAATCGTGCTCCATGACAAAGGTCTGCACCGGCAGTCTGTCCTGCGGCGGCTCATCGATGGACGACATGTCACGGATGCCGGAAAGCGCCATGTTGAGCGTTCTGGGTATCGGCGTTGCCGAGAGCGTCAGCACATCGACACCTCTCGACATTTCTTTAATGTGCTCCTTGTGGCTCACGCCGAAGCGCTGCTCCTCGTCGACAATTAAAAGCCCCAGACTCTTAAATTTGACATCCTTTTGCAGCAGCCTGTGCGTGCCGATAACGAGGTCGCACTTGCCGGTTCTGAGATCGTCAAGAGTTTTATTGATTTGCGCAGGCGTTCTGAATCGGCTCAGTACCTCGACCGTCACCGGGAAGCCGAAAAAACGCTGCACGGCGGTCTGATAATGCTGCTGGGCAAGCACCGTCGTGGGCACCAGAATTGCCGCCTGCCGGTTATCAAGAATGCACTTCATGACAGCGCGCAATGCGACCTCGGTCTTGCCGTAGCCGACATCGCCGCACAAAAGCCTGTCCATCGGCACGCTCGACTCCATGTCGGCCTTGATCTCGCTTATGCAGCGAAGCTGATCGTCCGTTTCCGTGTAGCCGAAGTTATCCTCAAATTCACGCTGCCACGCCGTGTCCTCGGCAAAGGCATGACCGGGAACTCTTGCTCGCTCGGCATAGAGGGCTATAAGCTCCTTGGCTAACTTCTTTGTCGCCGCCTTGGCACGGCTGCGGGTCTTTGTCCACTCCGCACCGCCCATTTTCGACAGCTTCACCTTGTGCTCCTCGCCGGCGCCGAGATACTTCGTCACCATGTCAAGCTGCGTAGCCGGTACATACAGGGTGTCCGTCCCTGCGTAGCAAATTTTTATATAGTCCTTTTCAAAGCCATCGACCTTCATCTTGTGGATGCCGGCAAAGCGGCCTATACCGTGCACCTCATGCACGACATAGTCGCCCGGGGCGAGGTCGGCGTAGGAATTTATGCGTTCACGGTTCGTGGGCGCTTTCTTTTTGCGCCCCGAGCGGTGCTCACGCACACGGATAAGCTGCGCATCGGTTATGACGGCAAGCTTTATTCCGGGGTACTCTATGCCTGCGCTCATTGCGCCGACACTGATATAGCACTCGCCGCACTCGGGCATTTTTGTAAGCTCTGAGTACACGAGCGCCTTAATGCCGTTATCCTTGAAGAAGTCCTGCAATACCTGCGCACGGCGCTCATCGCCGGCAAGGACAACGACACGGTAGCCCTGCTTGAGATACAGCGAAACATCGTCGGCTGCGGTTTTCACCGAGCCTGCGTAGCTCGGCAGCTGCTTTGCCGGAACAGAGCACAGCGTCTTAGGCTCCAAGGGATATCTGCCGACGGTGAAGGCATCGGCCATGTACACCGGATAGTCCGACATTTTTCGACAAAACTCGTCGAAGGTCGCCCTGAAGCTCTCCGCCGTGACGGCGAGCATCCCCTTCTTGGTGAGCGCCGAAATATCCTCGCCGATCTGTTTATTGAACCCCCTCGCACGGTCGGCGCATCTCGGCGGCTGGTCGAACAGAACAAAGCAGTCGTCGGGGATATAGTCCATGCCGTAGGCGGGGGCATACAGAACCGGCAGATAGCGGTCGAGATCCTCAAGCTTTATATCGTTTGCAATGCGCTCGGCATCGCCCCTGAGCGTCGCTTCAAGCTCCTTCAGCTGCGGTGAGGTCTTGTGCCTTGCGCAGCGGTCGGCCATGGCGGCAAGCTTCTTGCTCACGCCCTCGCTTCCGCCGTCGGCAAGCGAGATAAGCGCCTCGGCAGCCGGCAGCACACGGCAATGTTCGACTGCCTCGGTGCGGCGCTGGGTGTGGACATCGAAAAAGCCCATGGAGTCAATGTCGTCGCCCCAGAATTCGATGCGCACGGGCTGCTGGTACATGGGCGAGAAGAAATCCAGAATGCCGCCGCGGCGTGCGTACTGTCCCGCTCCCTCGACCTGCTCGCATCTTTCGTAGCCGCAGCGAACGAGCGCACGCTCTATCTCATCAGGCGGATACTCGCCGCCGTCTGTTATCTCAAATGCAGCGCAGCGCAGCGTCTTGACCGGCAGGGTGCGCTGCAAAAGCGCAGAGACGGTCGCAACGGTTATCTTACTTTCGCCACGGCACAAAGCATCAAGCGCCGCTATGCGCTGCTGCTCGACCTGACGGGAAGCCGCCAGCGTGGGATAAAAGGTAAAGTCACGGGAATACAGCACAGTGGGCTTTTCGCCCGTCATCGCCTCAAAATCACGGGCGAAGCTGTCGGCCGACGCCTCATCCGGACACACGACAAAAAGCGGCATCTCAAGCCGCTCATAAAGCGCCGCTGCGAGGTTTGCCCGGTGCACCGACGAAAGCCCCGAAACGAGCGCAGGAAGTCCACCGCTCTCGAGCAAATCGGGGAGGGCGGCGGCTTCCTTGTTCAAAAATATCTGCCTGTTTAATAGTTTCATTGCAATACCATTATACGATACGCTGTTGTTTTTTTCAAGAATTTAAAAAGAAGCTTAGCAGCTTTGACGGAGCAACTTTTCGTTCAGGCAAGGCGAAGTCCGACGGGAATACCGAGGAGTATTTCCTAGGGCTTTAACGCAGCATGAGCGGAAAGGGTCCCGTCAAAAAAGCCTATACATTATAATATATATGTCTTGCAAGAAGGCTATAATTTTGGTATAATAATTCGGGTTAATATTGCTTTCAAAGAGAGGTATAAGATATATATGAATTCTCTTCAGGATATATGGGCTGCGGTCATTGATGTGCTGTCGCAAAATCTCACGCCGACGG
>JAQXKZ010000037.1 GCA_029010715.1 Clostridiales bacterium | reverse complement strand
TACGCTGTCCATAGTGCCCCAGCCCATCGCCTGTCCTACGAGATAGCCGAACAGCAGCATGCCACCGACCTCGGTCAGCGCGGTTATAATTGCCGTGCCGCCCACGCTTGCCAGCTTGTGCAGGTTGAATTCGAGACCGAGGCCAAACATCAGTATAATGATGCCTATCTCGCTCCATGTGCTTATCGACGCGCTGTCGGTCACGTTGAAAAAGAAGGGCATATACGGGCCGATGAGAAAGCCTGCCAATATATAGCTCAGCACGAGAGGCTGGTTCAGTCTTTTGAATATTACGGTCACCACACCGCCGGTCAGCAGTATGATGGCCAGGTCGGATATGAGTTCGGGCAGATGCATTTTTACCTCCGCGTGATGCCGCGCCTGGCGGGATGCTCTCCCCGCTGCGGCAGTGTTTTTTCTTAATATTGATTATACTAAATTTAACAAGCTTCTTACAATGGGCGCGCTGTGAAAGTTTTGTAAAAATTGTTGAACAAAACCGGGCCATGCTATATAATCATCTGTAGATAGGGCGGAGCCTGTATACCGTATGTGATAGGAGAATGAATATGAGCAAATTCAAATCATTCCTGAAAAGAAAAAATATCGAGGTTTCTTGGCAAAGATACGGGCTTGACGCCTTGGGCGCTATGGCACAGGGCCTCTTCTGTTCCCTGCTTATCGGAACTATTGTGAAAACCATGGGAACTCAGCTTGGAGTGCAGTATCTTACCGATATCGGCGCTTACGCCATGGCCGTCTCCGGTCCCGCCATGGCTGTCGCCATAGGCTATGCGCTGAAGTCTCCTCCCATGGTCCTGTTTTCGCTCGCCGCAGTCGGCTGGGCGGCGAATGCCGAGGGCGGCGCCGGCGGCCCGCTTGCGGTTTTGATAATAGCCATAGCCGCGGCTGAGTGCGGCAAGGCCGTCTCAAAGGAGACCAAGGTCGACCTGCTCGTTACCCCGGGCGTTACCATTCTTGTCGGCGTTGCCCTTGCAAAGCTTATCGCCCCGCCTATCGGGACGGCGGCGAACGCCTTTGGTCTGCTCATTATGGAAGCGACAAATCTTCAGCCCTTCTTTATGGGCATCGTCGTGTCGGTTGTCGTCGGCATCGCGCTCACGCTTCCGATCTCCTCCGCCGCGATATGCTCGGTGCTTGGGCTTACCGGTCTTGCCGGCGGAGCCGCGGTAGCCGGCTGCTGCGCCCAGATGGTGGGCTTCGCGGCGATCTCGTTTAAGGATAACGGCTGGGGCGGCGTCGTGTCCCAGGGCATCGGGACCTCCATGCTTCAGATGAGCAATATTCTGAAAAACCCCAAGATATGGATCGCGCCGACCCTTGCCTCGGCGATAACCGGCCCCGTCGCGACCTGCCTGTTCAAGCTCCAGATGAACGGAGTACCTATCAATTCCGGTATGGGGACCTGCGGCATGTGTGGTCCGATCGGCGTGATAACCGGCTGGTTCGAGCCGTCTGAGGCGGCGATAGCCAACGGAGCCGCGGCCATCGCGCCGACCTCCTTTGACTGGCTCGGCCTTGTCCTTGTCGCGATCGTCCTGCCCGCTGTCCTTTCCCTTCTGTTTAATATCGTCCTCAAAAAAATCGGCTGGGTCCGCGACGGTGACATGAAGCTTGCCTGACGCGCCCACGCCCGTGCTTCCGCCCCGGTCCATTTGAACCGGGGCGGCTGCTGAATAATAGAAAAACCGCGCCGCGGGGGAGCAGAACGGTCTCTCCCGCGGCTTCATTATTTAACATCCATAAATTTATTTAAGCATTTCTTAAGCATTTCGCTTGACATAACACCAAACAGGCGATAAAATAACATGAATAATATTTTCGGAGCCATGGGGAGGCTCCTGATAAATATTGCTTTTCAATTTCGATGGGTTCGTTTTATGGCCCGTCTTGATTAGCTCGGGAAAAGCCCGCGGCCACGCCGTGCAGGAGCCCGATGCTCTAGATCATTGAAATATCGATGCAGCTAAACCCACCGCAAAATTCTTAAAGAATGGAGGTGTGTTTACTTACTATGCCGCAAGTGCTATGGATTGTTTTGGCAGTCGTTTTGGCCGGTCTCGGCTTTTTTGGCGGTTTCATGTACCGCAAAAAGGTCGCCGAGCGTGAAATCGCCGGTGCTGAGGAAGAGGCCAAGCGCATAATTAATGAAGCTATCAAAAGTGCAGAGAGCAAAAAAAGAGAAGCTCTCGTGGAGGCAAAGGAAGAAATACACAAAAACCGCGCGGAATACGAGCGGGAAGTGAAAGAGCGCCGCAATGAACTGCAGAAGCAGGAGCGCCGCTATCAGCAAAAGGAAGAAAATCTCGACAGAAAGCTGGACGCCATTGAGAAGAAGAATGATACTCTCAACAGCAAGATCGCCGCTGTGGAGGCCCAGCAGCAGGAAGTCGCCCTTGTAAAAAAGAGCCAGCTGGAGATGCTCGAAAAGATCTCCGGCTTCACGATTGAAGAAGCCAAAAATTACCTGATCGCCAGTATCCGCGACGAAGTCACACACGAGATGGCCGTCAAGGTCAAGGAAGTGGAGGCCCAGTTCAAGGAAGAGGCTGACGAGCGAGCAAGAGAGATCATCGCCACCGCTATACAGCGCTGCGCCGCGGATCACGCCAGCGAGATAACCGTTTCCGTCGTCCCCCTCCCCAACGACGAGATGAAGGGCCGTATAATCGGCCGTGAGGGCCGCAATATCCGCAGCATTGAGACGCTGACCGGCTGCGACCTGATTATTGACGATACCCCTGAAGCGATCACCGTATCCAGCTTTGACCCCGTCCGCCGCGAGGTGGCGAGACTGGCGCTGGAGAAGCTTATTCAGGATGGCCGTATCCACCCCGCCCGCATCGAGGAGATGGTGGCCAAGGCCCAGAAGGAGGTCAACGCGACCATCAAGGCCGAGGGCGAGCGCGCTGCGTTCGAGACCGGTATCCACGGCCTGCATCCGGAGATCATCAAGCTCCTCGGCCGCATGAAGTACCGTACCAGCTACGGTCAGAACGTTCTGAACCACTCCATTGAGGTTTCCCATCTGGCCGGCCTCATGGCCGCCGAGCTCGGTGTGGACGTGAACGTTGCCAAGCGCGCCGGCCTGCTGCATGACCTCGGTAAGTCCATCGACCATGAGGTCGAGGGCAGCCATGTCACCATCGGCGTCGACATTGCCAAAAAGTATAAGGAGTCCGAAGCCGTCATTCATGCCATCGAGGCTCACCACGGCGACGTCGAGCCCCATACCGTCGAGGCCTGCCTGGTACAGGCGGCGGACGCTATCTCCGCCTCACGCCCCGGCGCACGCCGCGAGAACATCGAAAACTATGTCAAGCGTCTCGAAAAGCTCGAGGAAGTCTCCAAGAGCTTCCCCGGCATCGCAAGCTCCTATGCGATACAGGCCGGCCGCGAGATCCGCATCATGGTCAAGCCCGAGGAGGTCAGCGAGGACCATATGGTTCTGCTGGCGAGGGACATCGCCAAGAAGATCGAGGAGGAGCTCACCTACCCCGGTCAGATCAAGGTCCATGTCCTCAGAGAGACCAAGGCGGTCGATTACGCGAAGTAAACAGAGAAAACAAAAATGCGTCCCGGTTTCCGGGACGCATTTTTTGCGGCAATTCAGCGTTTTTCCTTAAAAAAGTCCTTCAAAAGCTGCGCGCATTCATCGGCCAGAACGCCGGAATAAACTGCCGGGCGGTGTCCGTACGCCTCGAAGAACAGATCTATCACGCTCCCGCAGGAGCCTGTTGCCGCGTCCTTTGCTCCGTATACCAGCGTCGGTATGCGCGCGTTGATTATCGCCCCGGCGCACATCGGGCAGGGCTCCAGCGTCACGTACATCGTACAGCCTGAGAGCCGCCAGTCGCCGACGGCGGCGCAGGCCTCGCGTATGGCTTCCACCTCGGCGTGAGCCGTTGCGTCGCCGCTCTCCTCGCGCCGGTTGCGGCCGCGGCCTATGACGCGGCCGTCTGAGCCGGCGATGACACAGCCGACGGGCACCTCCCCGTTTGCCGCCGCTTCGCGCGCAAGCGCGAGCGCAAGGGACATGTATCCTTCTCTCATCGTGCCTTACCTCCTGCGGATTGATACAGAGCGCGGCTTGCCTCTGCGGGGGGAGCAAAAATAAACGCAGGCATGGACGCCGGTTCGGGAGCCATGCCTGCGTTTTGCGCTCCTGGCTCAGGCCAGAGCGGCGGTGATGATGGACATCAGGTAAACCTCCTCGGCGTTGCAGCCGCGGCTGAGGTCGTTGATCGGAGCGTTCAGACCCTGAAGAATGGGGCCGAATGCGGCGAAACCGCCGAGACGCTGGGCGATCTTGTAGCCGATGTTGCCGGACTGGATTTCGGGGAAGATAAAGGTATTTGCATAGCCGGCGACCTTGCTGCCCGGAAATTTCAGCTGACCGACAGTGGGAGAAACGGCGGCATCGAACTGCATCTCGCCATCGACGTCCAGCTCGGGAGCCATCTCCTTGACGATCGAGGTGGCCTCACGGACGAGGTCGACTGCGGGACCGTGGCCGGAGCCCTTGGTGGAGTAGGAGAGCATGGCGACCTTCGGGTCAATGCCGAACACCTTCGCGGTCCTCGCGGTCTCAACGGCCACCTCTGCCAGCTGAGCTGCGGCGGAAAGGGTGACGTTGCCCTCCTTGTCAAGCTTGTCCTCATAGGAGATGTTGATGGCGCAGTCGCCCATGCAGATCATCTCGTCGCCGCGGGTCAGAATAAAGCAGGAGCTCACAAGGTTGGCGCCCTTCTTGGTCTTGACCAGCTGCAGCGCGGGACGCACGGTGTCCGCGGTGGAATAAGTAGCGCCGCCGAGCAGGGAGTCTGCAACGCCCATCTTGACGAGCATGGTGCCGAAGTAGTTGCCTTTGAGCAGGGAAGCGCGTGCGTCCTCGGGAGTGATCTTGCCCTTGCGCAGCTCGACCATCTGAGCGACCATCTCATCCATGCGGGGATAGGTCTCGGGGTCAATGATCTCCAGACCGTCTATGTCGAAGCCACCCTTTGCAGCGGCCGCCTTCACTGCGTCAACATTGCCGACGAGTATCGGGGTAAGGAATCCGTCCTTTTTGAGTCTTGCGGCGGATTCGAGGATACGGGCGTCGTGGCCCTCGGTGTAGACGATCTTGCGGGGATTGGCCTTAAGTATCTCTACCAGATTTTCAAACATGGTTAAAACCTCCGAAATTGAGTATTTTACATACAAAAAATACTTTACCACGACTTTACTGTATTTTCAAGATTCTGATTCAATTTATATTACCGCTTTCCGGCAGCTTTTCCTGCCGAATTATGAGCTTTTGCCCTATTTACAAAAAAACTCAGTCCCTGTATAATATACCGGATGTAATCAAAAGTAAGGTGTGTGTGAAGCATGGAGAGAAGCTTTCCCGAGACCCTCTCGGCGCTGCGCCGGGACAGAAACATAAGCCAGCGCAAGGCCGCGGCGGATCTGCATATAAGTCAGGCTCTTCTGAGCCATTACGAAAACGGCGCGCGTGAGCCGGGGCTGGGCTTTGTATGCCGCGTCTGCGACTATTACGGAGTCAGCGCCGATTACCTGCTGTGCCGGACGGACCGGCCGAATCTGGGCTTCAGCACCGCACAGGCGGCCAGAGCCTTTCTGGACCAGATGCAGTGCGTGATAGATAAGGCGAACCAGACACTGGCGGAATTTTCAGAGGAGGAAAGGCCTGAATGATAAAGCAGGAGAACATAAGAAACTTTTCCATAATTGCCCATATAGACCACGGCAAGTCTACACTGTCCGACAGGCTGATAGAAAAGTGCGGGGCGGTCGAAAAACGCGAGATGGAGGATCAGATCCTTGACAACATGGAGCTTGAACGTGAGCGCGGTATAACCATCAAGGCCAGAGCGGTCGGACTCAATTACAAAGCGTCCGACGGAGAGAATTACACGCTCAACCTCATAGACACTCCGGGCCATGTCGATTTCAACTATGAAGTCAGCCGCTCACTCGCAGCCTGTGAAGGCGCGGTGCTGGTTGTCGACGCCTCTCAGGGAGTCGAGGCACAGACTCTTTCAAATACCTATCTCGCCCTTGACAACAATCTGGAGATACTCCCGGTTGTCAATAAGATAGACCTGCCCGCCGCCGACCCGGAAAGAGTCAAGGAGGAGATCGAGGAGATCATCGGCATACCGGCCATGGACGCCCCCGAGATCAGCGCGAAGGCCAATATAAATATCGACTCGGTCCTGGAGGACGTCGTCAAAAACGTGCCCGCTCCGAAGGGCGACCCCGCGGCTCCGTTCAAGGCGCTCATATTTGACAGCCAGTATGACAACTACCGCGGAGTCATTGTGTTCATCCGCGTCTTTGACGGCACGATACGCAGGGATTCCGAGATCCTGCTCATGTCCACCGGCGCAAAGTACAAGGTGCTGGAGGTCGGACACATGCGCCCGATAGGCCTCGACCCCTGCGCGGAGCTCTCCGCAGGCGACGTCGGATATTTTACCGCGAGCATCAAGAACGTATCCGATACCCATGTCGGCGATACCGTCACCGACGCCGGTACGCCTGCTCAGCAGGCCCTGCCCGGCTATCGTCCGGCCAGACCGATGGTGTTCTGCGGCATATATACCGAGGACGGGTCAAAATATCCCGACCTGCGCGACGCGCTGGAGAAGCTCAAGCTAAACGACGCCTCCCTTTCCTACGAGCCTGAAAGCTCGGTCGCGCTTGGCTTCGGCTTCCGCTGCGGCTTTCTCGGAATGCTGCATATGGAGATCATTCAGGAGCGTCTGGAGCGCGAGTTTGACCTCGACCTCGTGACGACTCTGCCCTCCGTCATATACAAGGTCGTCAAGACCGACGGTAGCACGGTTCTGGTCGACAATCCCCATAATTATCCGGATGTGCCCTCGATCGCCGAGGCCTATGAGCCGTATGTCAAGGTCTCTATAATCACCCCGAACGAGTTTGTCGGCAACATCATGCCGCTGTGTCAGGACCGCCGCGGCGAGTACAAGAACATGCAGTACCTCGATACGCGCCTTGTTGAGATGCATTATGAGATGCCGCTCAATGAAATTATCTACGACTTCTTCGACACGCTGAAGGCCCGCACCAGGGGCTATGCCTCGCTGGACTATGAGCTCAGTGAATATAAGCCGAGCGACCTTGTCAAGGTGGACATGCTCCTGAACGGCGATCAGGTCGATGCGCTCAGCTTCATCGCACACCGCGAGAAGGCCTACGGCCGCGCCCGCAAGCTCTGCGAAAAGCTGAAGGACAATATCCCGCGCCAGCTCTTCGAGGTGCCAATACAGGCGGCCATCGGCGGCAAGATAATTGCCCGCGAGACCGTTAAGGCTCTGCGCAAGGATGTGCTTGCCAAGTGTTACGGCGGCGATATCACACGCAAGAAGAAGCTGCTCGAAAAGCAGAAAGAAGGCAAAAAGAAGATGCGCCAGCTCGGTACGGTGCAGATACCGACAGAGGCCTTCCTCGCCGTGCTTAAGCTTGACGAGTGAGTGAAAAACAGAATATACAACGGCCCGGGACAGATCGTTCGTCCCGGGCCGCCGCTCTGTCCGTAACGAAATAAGCTCTTAAACAAAATTTAAATACTTACTCGGTTGGCTTTTAATAATTTATGGCTTATTATATAGGCATACTGATTGAGGTGAGGCAAATGAACAGAATACTTGTCTGCGACGATGAAAAGGATATCGTCTCTGCGCTGAAGATATATCTTGAAAGCGAGGGCTACGCCGTCGAGTGCGCATATGACGGCTCACAGGCCCTGACCGCGCTGGAGAATACCGAAATACAGCTTGTGCTTATGGACATAATGATGCCGGTCATGGACGGCATCAGCGCCATGGTGAAGATACGCGAGCATTCAAATGTACCTGTTATACTGCTGACCGCCAAGGGCGAGGACACTGACAAGATACTCGGCCTGAACGTCGGGGCGGACGACTACATTACCAAACCCTTCAACCCGCTGGAAGTCCTTGCGCGGGTCCGCTCGCAGCTGCGCCGATATACGATGCTCGGCGCGGCGGAAACGAAGCCCAGCTGTCTCACTGTAGGCGGCATAAACGTCGACGACGCAAGCAAGACCGTCACCGTTGACGGAGATGCCGTCAGCCTTACGCCCACCGAGTACGATATACTTAAGCTGCTGATGGAAAATCCCGGCCAGGTTTTCCATCCGAGGGACATCTACAAGCGGGTCTGGAAGGATGAGCCCTACGGCTCGGAGAGCACCGTAGCCGTACACATCCGCCACATCAGGGAAAAAATCGAAATCAACCCTGCCGAACCCAGATACATCAAAGCAGTCTGGGGCCAGGGCTATAAAATGGAGAAGCTAAGCTAGCGCGGAACAGACGCGCGGAGGTCAATTATGAAAAAACTTAAAAGCAGCCTGCCGGCAAAGGTGATGGCCGTCATGCTCTTTGTTGTTATGCTGATAACTCTTGCCGCTTCAGTGCTGGATATCGCCTTTATCGACAGCGTCGACGGCTATAACAACGACTACCAGACCGTCCTCAGGGAATTCAGATATGGCAATGCTGACGACCTGATAGACGTTATACAATATCTGCAGCTCGGAGAAGCTCCGGAGGAGCTCAACGGCAGAAACGGTTTTTACTTTGTCATACGGGATGACAGTAACGGCAAGGTCATCTTTGACGGTCTCGGTGACCGCGAATATATATGGACCACCTATACCTCTTATTTTGAAGTATCGTCAAAATACAGCCTCGCCGCCCATGAGGGCGGGGTGCCCAGCCCCGGCGGCAGCACGTACCCCGCTGCTCCTGAAACGCCTGCGCCGACCGTCTCGCCGGCGGCAGCGGCAAGTCCGGAGCCCACAGAACCCGCCGCCACCGCAAGTCCCGAGCCTTCGCCGGCCTCCGGGCAAAGCGGAAGCGTGTCCGCCGATGGGAGCGTGTCCTCCGATGCCATGACGGAATACGCCTCCGACACGGACCTTAGAGTGAGCTATCAGACAGATGACGAGGAAATTGCTTCCGGATACCGGATGCTCCCCTATACGATGCTCCCCTATACAATCACGGGCTACTATACCTTGGACAGCGAGCCTGCCGGCAGCTCCGTTAAGTATCAGGAGCTTCTGACGGCCGCGTATGAGATGCGCTATACAGCCATCGCCGCTGCGGTGTTCTCGCTCATTTTTGCAATACTCACCTTTGTGTTTCTGCTCTCCGCCGCCGGACACCGCGGCGAGAACGGCGAGATTTCCATGAGCTTCATCGATAAAATACCCTTTGACGTTTATACCTGCCTGACCATGGCTGCCGTGGCCTGTCTCCTCGCAGCCATTGTGGAGAGCACCTACGGCAACACGCTGCTTCTGCAAATAACCATCATTGCGGTTTGCAGCATTGCCGCAGTGCTGATAAGCCTGCTATGGTGCATGAGCCTTGCCGTGCGCATAAAGCTCGGCACGGCGATAAAGAGCTGCTTGATTTACAAAATTATCGCATGGTGTTGCCGCCTGATTAAAAAGATCATCTCCGTCATAGGCGACGGGATGCATGCTGTACCGATGTTTCCGCGCGCCGTACTCATCATCGCGGCCGTACTCTTTATCGAATTCTTCTGGATAGCCATAGCCGGATCGAGCACCGGGATGCTGCTGTTCGGCTGGTTCATCGAACGCGCGCTGCTTGTGCTCGCAACGCTCTATATCCTGCTGTCTATGAAGAAGCTGCTGGATGCCGGACACAGGATAGCCTCGGGCGAGCTGGACTGCAAGGTCGACACCGGAAAGCTGCGCGGCCCCTTCAGGGATCATGCCGAGGACCTGAATTCCATCACCGACGGTATGAACCGGGCGGTCGCGGAGCGCATAAAGTCCGAGCGCTTCCGTACCGAGCTTATCACCAATGTCTCGCATGATATCAAGACTCCTCTGACGTCTATCATCAACTACGTCGATCTGCTCGAAAAGGAGCAGCCCGAGAACGAGAAAATGCGCGAATATCTTGAGGTCCTTGCGCGCCAGTCGGCAAAGCTGAAAAAGCTTATCGACGATCTGCTGGAGGCCTCCAAGGCGTCGACCGGCAGCCTTGGCGTGAATCTCTCCGAATGTGAACTCGGCGTCCTGCTCGACCAGACGGTCGGCGAGTACGGCGACAAGCTCGCCGCATCCGGACTGGAGCTTATTCTGAACAAGCCCGGCGAACCCGTGAAGATCATGGCCGACGGACGGCATATGTGGCGTATCTTTGATAACCTTATGAATAACATCTGCAAGTATGCCCAGCACGGAACGCGCGTCTACCTCGACCTGACAGCCGACGAACTCAGAGCGACGGTCACCTTACGTAACATTTCCTCCGCACGTCTGAACATCAGCGGCGACGAACTGCTGGAGCGCTTTGTCCGCGGCGACGCCTCACGCAACACCGAGGGCAGCGGCCTCGGCCTGAGTATCGCGCAGAGTCTGACCCAGCTTCAGAAGGGCGACATGAAAATATCCGTCGACGGAGACCTCTTCAAGGTCACGCTCAGTTTCAACAGAATAAAATAAGCACGTTTCGCATAACAGGATCAGGGTGCCGTATAAGGCACCCTGATCCTGTTATGCTGTTTTTAAATGTATGCCGGACA
>JAQXKZ010000036.1 GCA_029010715.1 Clostridiales bacterium | reverse complement strand
CCCGGGCGCGGGAGACAGCGGCTGACGACAGCCACGGCTACGACCAGACTCAGCGCTGGGGTCCGGACTATGACTGCAGCAGCCTGGTGATAGACTGCTTCAAGCGGGCGGGCGTGCCGCTGAGCTGCACATACACGGGCAACATGTACGCCGACATGACAGCGCATGGCTTTACAGATGTGACGGCCAGTGTAGACCTCGGCACCGGCGCGGGGCTTGAGCGCGGGGACGTGCTGCTGAATCACGTCCATCATACCGCCCTATATATAGGCGGGGGGCAGATAGTGCAGGCAAGCATCAACGAGCGGGGCGGCGTCACCGGCGGCGCGACAGGCGACCAGACAGGGCGCGAGATCTACGAGCGCGGCTATTACAACTACCCGTGGGACTGCGTGCTGAGGTACGCGGGGAACAGCACGTCCCACACGCAGACAGCAGCACCGGGAACTGAGGCTGCGGTAAGTGTTGAAATCAGGCTGCCGCAGCTGCATATGGGTGATGTGGGCGAAGCGGTACGCGCAATGCAGATCCTGCTGAAGGGCAGGGGCTTCAGTGTAGGCTGGTGCGGCCCTGACGGCGAGTTCGGCAGGGCGACGGCGGACGCGCTCATGGCATTTCAGAGAGTGAAAGAGGAGGAAACGGACGGGGTCTGCGGAGAGAAAACGTGGGGCAGGCTTCTGAAGGGGTAGAAAGATGCTGGAAACGGTAGCAGGAGCATTGATAACAGGCGTGCTTACGCTTTTAGGCGTGCTCGCAAGCAACAGCCGTTCGCAGGCGGTAACGGAGACAAGGCTGGAGGAACTGACGCGCGAGGTGCGTGAGCACAATAACTTTGCACGGCGTATGCCCGTGGTGGAGGAGCAGATAAGAGTCATGGACAGAAGAATAGTGACTCTCGAAAAGCTAAAGGACTGAAAGGAGAAATGTATGGAGTTCATGGGAGTGGCAGGAGTGGCCGCGATAAGCGTTATCGCGTACCTTATTGGGGAGGCAGTGAAGATAAGCCCGCTGGAAAACAGGTACATTCCGCTTATATGCGGCGTGTCGGGCGCGATACTCGGCGCGGCAGCGATGTACACCGTGCCGGATTTTCCGGCGGAGGACATGCTGAACGCGGTCGCGATAGGTATAGTATCCGGACTCGCGGCGACGGGTGCAAACCAGATGGCAAAACAGATGGGCGGGTGATGCCGCTTCTCAATAAAAAAACAGCCGCCGTTTACCGAAAGGACGCGCCAGCTCGCGCCGCAGTGCGAATGACATCGCATACGGCCATGTTGGAAGCGGATCATGTCGGCTTACAACAGAGACAATGTACGGAATAAACGCTGAACAAGCTTCCCCGTCCGGTTCCGGACGGGGAAGCTTGTTCACGGCAGATTGATTTTGCTTTGGACAGGGACAGTACGAAATGTCTGGCAGCTATGCGGCGCGGCGGTCGGAAGAGGGTCAAAACGAAACTGAGAGATTCTGAGACAGCTTATATAAATAAGCGCGGCCAGACACAGCAGCAGGCAGATAACCGAGATCGCTTTCTTCATTATTCTTACGCTCCGGATGTGAAATTATCGGTAACAGTATATGCATCCGTGCGCATGGAAATACTCCCGGCCGTAAGACCGGGAGTATCCAGAGAAAAATGGGGGTGAGAGAGTCAGATCAATATCAGAGCAGACCGCCGATGCTGACAAAGACAGGAGCAAAGACAACAGAGACAACGGTCATGAGCTTGATAAGGATGTTAATGGAGGGGCCGGCAGTATCCTTGAAGGGATCGCCGACAGTGTCGCCGACGACAGCGGCTTTGTGAGCCACGGAGCCTTTGCCGCCGTTGTTGCCGCTTTCAATATGCTTCTTGGCGTTGTCCCATGCGCCGCCGGCGTTGGACATGTATATTGCCAGCAGGACGCCGGTGACAAGAGAGCCGGCGAGCAGACCGCCGAGAGCGGCGGGCCCGAGCAGGATGCCGACCAGCAGCGGGCAGACAACGGCGAGCAGGCCGGGAACGATCATCTCGTGGAGAGCGGCTTTGGTGGAGATGGAGACACAGGTGCCGTAGTCGGGCTTTCCGGTGCCTTCCAGAATGCCGGGAATCTCACGGAACTGACGGCGGACTTCCTCGATCATCTTATACGCAGCCTTGGAAACGGAATCCATGGTCAGAGCGGAGAAAGCGAAGGGGAGCATACCGCCGATCAGAAGGCCGATAACGACATCGGGCATGAGCAGGTCGATTTTTTCGAGATTGACTTCGGAGGCATAAGAAACAAACAGTGCCAGCGCGGTGAGGGCGGCGGAGCCGATGGCAAAGCCCTTGCCCATGGCGGCGGTGGTGTTGCCGACAGCGTCGAGTTTGTCGGTGATCTCACGCACATGGGGATCAAGGCCGCTCATCTGAGCGATACCGCCGGAGTTGTCGGCGATGGGACCGTAGGCGTCAACCGCGACGGTGATACCGGTGGTGGAGAGCATACCGACAGCGGCGAGGGCTATACCGTAAAGGTCGCCGGTGACGGAGAAGGAGATATAGATGCCGACACAGATGAGGACGATGGGGACCCATGTGCTCTTCATGCCGACGGCGACGCCGCTGATAATGGTAGTGGCAGAGCCGGTCTCGGACTGCTCGGCGATGCGCTTGACGGAGCTGTAATCCTCGGAGGTGTAGACCTCGGTGACGAAGCCGATGATGAGACCGACAACCAGACCGGCGATTATGGCGGCCGCGCAGTAGATGCCGCCAAAGAACACGTAGCTGAGTATAACGGCGCCGACAGCAACGATGGCGGCGGAGACGTAAGAGCCCATCTTCAGAGCCTTGTGGGGGTTGGAATCATCCTTGCCGCGGACAAAGAAAGTGGCGATAATGGAAGCAAAAATGCCGATGGCGGCAATTGCCAGAGGATAGATGGTACCGGCGCCGGTGAAGAGGCCGGCAGCGGAGACGCCGAGGGTGAGGGCGGAAACCAGAGCGCCGACATAGCTCTCAAAGAGGTCGGCACCCATGCCGGCGACGTCGCCGACGTTGTCACCGACGTTATCGGCGATGACGGCGGGGTTGCGGGGGTCATCCTCGGGGATACCGGTCTCAACCTTACCGACGAGGTCGGCGCCGACATCAGCGGCCTTGGTGTAAATACCGCCGCCGACACGGGCGAAAAGCGCGATGGAGGATGCGCCGAGGGAGAAACCGAAGAGTATGTTGTAATTGCCGGTGATTATGTAGATCAGGCTGCAGCCCAGCAGGCCGAGTCCGACGACGCACATACCCATAACGGAGCCTCCGGAGAACGCAACGGAGAGAGCCCGGTTCATACCATGCTCCATAGCGGCATTGGCGGTGCGGACGTTGGCCCTGGTGGCGACCTTCATGCCGCAGAAGCCGGCAAGGATAGAAAAGCCGGCGCCGATGACAAAGCACACGGCGGTGGCGATATTGATAAAGACAGAGATAAGCACAAAGAGCACAACAATGAAAATAGCCAGAATTTTATATTCTGACCTTAAAAATGCATCGGCGCCCTCTGCGATGGAACCTGCTATTTCCTGCATGCGGCTGTTGCCGGGAGCAGATTTTGAAACATAGTTAGCCTTATACGCTGCAAAAAGAAGCGCTGCCAGTGCGAGGACCGGCGCCAACCAAATAAATGCCTGCATAGATAAATTCACTCCAATCGTTCATAGGGGAACTCCCTTGTGTTTGTATATTTTAGCCTATAAACCCGGTTTTGACAAGCTGCAAAATAACGTTTTTAATGCAAATTGACCAAGTTTATATAAAACGACGAATTATAAACCTGCTGAAAAAATAATGCGTGCAAAATACACAAAAAAAGCTGCACAAATCGTCGCAACGGAGAATCAAAAACTGTACACAAAATCAAATTCGTCAGGATACATGCGTTTAGAAACCGGTTTCGGGACGAAAACACGAAAAAACGACGGTTTTCTGAACTGGTATTTTACACAACAAAGGCTGAAAACAAAGGGCGTATCCGGCGCAAAGCCCTGCAGGCAAAGGAAAAGCGCCGCGCTCGCTATTTGCAAAACAATCGTTGAGTTTTTTTGAAGCAGCCTGTATACTGATAACAGGATTATTCAAGGCAATACCGCCTGAGTCCGCCCTAGCGGATTCCGAAGGCGGATCGGGCGGCGCGGCCTTAATATCCGGATATGTACAATACTGTGTAAAAGGAGCGGAATATGATGGACGTCGAATACAGTGAAAACAGTTTGAAGTACCTGCGGCTGCTTGCAAGAACCTACCCGACGATACAATCTGTCAGTACTGAGATCATAAACCTCAGAGCAATACTGAACCTGCCGAAGGGTACAGAGCACTTCATAAGCGATATCCACGGGGAATATGAAGGCTTTCGCCACATCCTCCATAATGCATCCGGCTCGGTGCGCAGAAAGATAGACCAGGCTCTGGATGACTATGTCTCCTCGGAGGAGCGGGATAATCTTGCAACGCTCATATACTATCCCGAGCTCAAGCTGCAGGAGATAAAGAAAGAGAAAAACGGCACGCCCAGCCGGGAGTGGTACACCATCACCCTCAAGCGGCTCGTGTCCGTGTGCAAGATCACAACGTCAAAGTATACCCAGTCAAAGGTGCGCAAGGCTTTGCCCAAGGACTTTGAATATGTCATAACAGAGCTTATGACCACCGGCAGCAAGGATTTCAACAAGGAAGAATACTACAACCAGATCATAGATTCGATAATAGATATCGGCAGCGCCGACAAGTTCATTATCGCAATGTGCCACCTCGTACAGAACACCGTTATAGACAAGCTGCACATAGTCGGAGACATCTATGACCGCGGAGACAGTCCGCATCTCGTAATAGACGAGCTTGAAAAGCAGCGCTACGTCGATATACAGTGGGGCAATCACGATATACTCTGGATGGGCGCCGCGGCGGGAAACAGAAGCTGCATAGCCAATGCCGTGCGTATATGCCTGCGCTACAACAACTATGATTTTCTGGAGGACGGCTACGGCATAAACATACGTCCGCTCGCCATGTTCGCGATGCAGACCTACAGCGACGACCCATGTGACTGCTTTGTGCCCAAAAAGTCCAATACGGACGCCTACGATGACCACAACGACGCCATCATAACCAAGATGCACAAGGCGATAAGCGTCATTCAGTTCAAGCTCGAGGGTCAGGATATACTTGCCCATCCCGAATATGATATGGAGGACAGGCTGCTTCTGGACAAGATGGACCTGCAGCGCGGCGTCGTGACAGTCGGAGGTACCGAGTATCCGCTGAAGGATACGAATTTCCCGACCCTGGACCCGAAGGCCCCATATAAGCTGACGGCCGAGGAACAGAAGGTCATGGAGGGACTGGAGAGCTCATTTGTAAACTGCGAGAAGCTCCAGCGCCACATAGAGTTCCTGTATAAAAAGGGCTCGATGTACAAGTATTACAACAACAATCTCATGTTCCACGGCTGCATACCGATGAAGAGCGACGGCAGCTTTGCCCAGCTTAACATATACGGAGAGCTGTGCCACGGAAAATCGCTGTTTGACCGCTGCGAGAAGCTGACGCGTCAGGGACGCTACGGCCATGAAAATTCCGAGGAGCGTGCGCGCGGCCGCAGCTTCATGTGGTACCTCTGGTGCGGCGCCAGGTCCCCGCTGTTCGGAAAGGACAAGATGGCTACCTTTGAGCGCTATTTCATCGAGGACAAGAAAACGCACAAAGAGACCTCTGACCCGTACTTCAAGCTGGCCTATACCGATGAGATGGCCGACAGGATACTCGATGAGTTCGGCATAAGCGACAAGGACGCCGTGATAATAAACGGTCACATACCCGTAAAAATAAAGAAGGGCGAGAGTCCGATCAAGGTAGACGGGCGCCTGTTGATAATTGACGGCGGACTTTCCAAGGCCTACCAGTCAGTCACAGGCATAGCCGGATACACCCTTGTCTCCAACTCGCATCAGATGTATCTGTCGGAGCATGAACCCTTCACCTCCATGAGCGAGTCGATATGCAAAAACCTCGACATGCATTCCAGAATCATACCGGTAAAGACGTTTCCCAGCCGTGTGAAGATTGCTGACACCGATGACGGACGGGACATCGCCCTGCAGATAGAGGATCTGGAGAAGCTGCTGGCGGCTTACCGCCGCGGCGCAATAAAACAGGGCAAGGGATAAGCGGGCCATGCAGAAACTCAATGTGTGCCTCGTAAACGACTCCTTCCCGCCAGAGATAGACGGCGTTGCAAATGCGGTCACAAATTACGCGAAGGTGCTCACCGACAGGAAGTGGAGCGCGACCGTCGTGACCCCGGACAACCCGGAGGCTGACGACTCCGTTTACCCATTTCGGGTCGTAAGATATCCCAGTGTGGATATGACAAAACAGGTGGGCTACAGAGCGGGACTCCCGTTTTCGGCGGAGATACAGGGAGAGCTGGAGCGCGGCGGGTTTGATATAATACACAGCCACTGTCCCATAAGCTCGACGATATTTGCACGCATGCTCAGAGACCGCATAAACGTGCCTCTCGTCATGACTTATCATACGAAGTTCGACATAGACATAGCGAACGCCGTTCGCGGCAAGCTGCTTCAGGAGGAGGCCAAGGCCCTGCTTGCCGCCAACATCTCCGCCTGCGACGAGGTGTGGACTGTAAGCCGCGGAGCGGGGGAGAACCTGCGTCTGCTGGGCTACGAGGGAGATTATATCGTCATGCCCAACGGAGTCGATTTCCCGAAGGGGAGGGTCGGAGACGCGCTTATCGCGGAGGTCACGAAGAATTTCGATCTGCCGGAGGGCCTGCCGGTATTTCTGTTCATTGGACGCATGATGTGGTACAAGGGCATCAGGATTATCCTCGACGGGCTGAAAAAGCTGCGTGAGGCCGGACATGAGTTCCGCATGGTTTTTGTCGGCGGCGGAACGGACAAGGAGGAGATAGCCGGTTATGCCGAAGAGCTCGGGCTGACTGACAGGGTATTCTTCTCCGCGCCGATACATGACCGGAATCTCATCCGTGCCTGGTACTGCCGCGCGGATATGTTCCTGTTTCCTTCGACCTTTGACACGAACGGGCTGGTCGTCAGGGAAGCCGCGGCCTGTGGTCTCGGCAGCGTGCTCGTCGCCGGAAGCTGCGCGGCGGAGGATGTGACGGACGGGGTCAACGGCCTGCTGATCGAGGAGAACGCCGACAGTATGGCGGCGATGCTCGAACGGCTGTGCAGGGCTCCGGAATACATGAAGCGCATCGGCGAGGCGGCGCAGCGAGACATTTATATCTCGTGGGAGACCGCAGTATACAATGCCTGCGAGCGCTACGGAACTGTCATAGACAACTACCGCAGCGGGGTCTGCGGTGCGCATGAGACCCTGTCGGACGAGTTTCTCCACGGCATCGCGGAGACTATGGACGCGTATGACCGTCACCGCCGGAAGCAGCGCCGGAGAATCTGTGAGCTTCGCGGGAATTATGAAAGGCTGAAAAGCGGACTGACAGGCGAACAGGAGCGCCTGAAGGAAAAACTCAGGGATGAGCTCTATCAGTTCACCGAGCGCTTTATGTGATACGGAAACCGGTGACGCGGCGCGGAGCGCGCGTCATAACGCCCCGTGCGGAAGCTCATGAAGCTTTTATGAGCTTCCGGTATAAGCAGACAGCGGTGTGTGCTGCAGTCTGGCCTGTGTTAATGTGATATAAAAAATCGGAGTCGGGCGCGGCTCCGATTTTTTACTGGATTCAGTCTCCTTTGTATTTTCGCCTTGTCGCCAGACCGCCGCGTATGTGGCGTTCTGCCTTGTTTATATCCAGAAGCGTGCGCACCTGTCTGTACAGGCCCGGGTTCACCCTCGGCAGACGCTCGGTAAGATCCTTATGTACGGTAGATTTGCTGATGCCGAAGTGCTTGGCGGCGGAGCGGACGGTGGCCCGGTTGTCTATGATGAACACCGCCAGGTCACAGGCGCGCTGCTCTATATTAGTGTACATATGCACCACTCCCCATGCTTTCGTATTTGATGTATATGTGAAAGCATGGGGAGATATGAGAGCGGGGAAGGGAGCGGATGGCGGCGTCGGAGCGGCGGAGCGGCGGTATTTTCCGTATCCGCTTACATTCCAAGCAGCGCGCAGACGGCCGCGATAAGTATACCGACAATAAGCAGTGCCGACGGATTATAGGTCAGATTGTTCATAATATAGCCTCCCTGCGGATTTGTCACATTGTTTTGTCTTATATATGTCAGACGTCCGGGCCCGGCGGATGTTCCCGGGTACAGGAAATTATTTCCGGAGGTCTGTACTGTTCCGCGGACGGTTTATTGCTCCAGGATTGTCCGTGAAGTGTGACAAACTGCCTTTCGTTTTTGTGTCTGCGACCCGGACGCAGCAAAGGCCATACCTTCCGGGGTCTCCTCGCCTTCGGCAAAAGACGCCGCAGTCCCGGCAGGCGCAGCGCGGAAATGTGTGCGGAGCGCTCGGCTGTTTTCCGCGGCAGTCTGCCGCCGCACAGAATTGCAGCTCAGGCAGGCCCTCTTGGCGGGAGAGGAGTGTTTTTATTGAATACATGACTGTAACTATGCTATAATCGTTTTCGCAACTATAAAACCTTTTTTTGGTAGCGGAGGTTTGAAGTGGAAAAGTTATCTGAAAAAATCTGTCTCAGGCTGAAGCCTTATATTCTGCCGTACTGCGCCGTTATTCTTCTGGGTCTTGCGGCACACGCCTTTATGCTCACAAACAAGATATGCTTTGCAGGAGATGCGGGCGGTCTGTTCAGAAAGGGAGACACGGTGGTATCCGGCCGTTTCGGACTCGCGCTTACAAGCTATATCATGCCGGACATATCCATGCCATGGCTCAACGGACTGATGAGCCTGCTGCTGATTGCGGCGGCAGTGTGCGTGATAATAGCTGTTTTTGAGATAAAGAGCAGGGTCCTGAAGATACTGCTCTGCGGGCTGATCGTATGCTCACCCGCTCAGACTGCTACTTTCTGTTACATATACACCTGCGCGCCGTACGCGCTGTCCATGCTGCTGTCCGTGAGTTCGGTATACGCGTTTACGCGCTTAAAAGGCAGGCTGCGCTGGGTCATTTCTCCGCTGCTGATAATCGCATCATGCAGTATTTACCAGGGCTATTTTGCCTTTGCTGCCAGTTTCTGCGTGATAATCCTTATAAAAGAGCTGCTGGATAAGGAAAAGTCCTCGTTGGAGATCCTGCGCCACGGTCTGCAGCTCTTTGCAATGCTGGTGTTGGGAGTCGGCCTTTACGGGGTCTGCGCATATACTGTGTCCGCTGTTGCCCACATACCGATTTTGAACATTGTTAATAAAGAGCAGGGGCTGCTGATGCGTGTTGCAGTGGCATACAGCGCTTATATAAAGACTTTCCTCAAAGGCTACTTCGCCTATGTAAACTGCGGCTTGTCCCGCGTTATGCATCTGGTCCTGATCGCAGCGGCGGCTGGAATAATCATAATGAATCAGTGCGCCCGGCGTGACTGGAAGCGCAGCGTACTGCTTCTGCTCTGCCTGTTCCTGTTCCCACTGAGCTGCTACTGCGTCTATATGATGGCGGATAACGGCTACATTCATTCTCTGGCGCTCTACCCGTTTATGTCGGTTTATGTTTTGTTTGCAGTTATTTTTGACAGTTTCGTTCCCGGGAAATTTGCAGTCTGCCGCCCTGTGGCGTCGGCGGCAATGATGCTGGTCATCGTCTGCAACATCTATTTTTCAAACGCCATGTATCTCTTCCTGCATCTCCAGTTTGAAGAGCTGAAGTCATATTATACCACTATGATTACCATGGTGATGCAGACAGAAGGCTTTGAGGAGGGAGTGGAGCTCGCCATCGCAGGGGAGGAGCCTGCGCTCAGGTACAGGATGGAGGAGAACTTTGACTTCTCCGGATTTCAGGACCCTGACATAGACATTAAAAACAAGATACACGCCCAAGGCATTATCAACAGCTTTGTCGGCAGTGACATACCCTTTGCATCGGAGGAAACCATCGCCGGGATAGAGCAGACGGAGGAGTTTAAGTCCATGGCAATATATCCCTACAACGGCTCCGTCAAAAAGATAGGCAGCTGTATCGTCGTCAGGCTTGGCGAATAAGGGCGAGAGTGACGGGTATGAAAATGAGATTCAAAACATGTTTAAAAGTCCTGCTTGTCCTTGCGGCAGCCATTACAGCCGGAACCGTGCTTATGATTGCGGTATATCTGCTGCCGGTTGGGGCGATAAAGGAGAATGCCGCGGATTCTGCCGACATTTTCGCGGCCGAGGGCAACTATCCCAAGCTTATCCA
Organism: Clostridiales bacterium; assembly: GCA_029010715.1. GTDB lineage: Bacteria > Bacillota > Clostridia > Oscillospirales > Oscillospiraceae > Limivicinus. The sequence continues at coordinate 9,180 of JAQXKZ010000036.1, read as the reverse complement.
GCGCCGCTTCAATACTACGCTTGACAACTGGACGGACGCCACTATTCTGGCCGAGGCCGCATACGACGGTGAGGAGAATGCCGCAGTCAAGGCGATGCTGAACTTTCACGAGGAGGTCACCGGTGAAAATCAGGCAGAGAGCTTCGTGAGGATTTACAGCGGAGAAGAGGGGCTGAACATCCAAAAAGCGGAATACGGCCGTTACTGGCACGGTTACCTGCTGTTTATAAAGCCCCTTCTCATGGTGATGAATTACGGCGGGCTTCGCGAGCTCATGGCTTTTGTACAGCTTATGCTGTTCGCTATACTGGAGTATGAGCTTATACGGCGTAAGAAGGGAATATATGCAGTCCCGACGGCCTTCGTTTATGCGCTGCTGAATCCCGCCGCGGTGTCGATGACGATAAATTATGCGATAATGTTTTTCCTGATTTTTGCGGAGCTTATCTTTATCGTCAGGCACGACGGGATATACAGAGAGCGCGGGAACTGGGTCGTGCATTTTGCGGTGGTCGGATGCATGACGAGCTTTTTCGATTACCTGACGTATCCGCTGGCGGGCTTCGGTCTGGCCATGCTGTTGCTGCTCGCTTTATATCCGGACAAGCCGGCGGAGGATCTTATACAGACGGTCAAATCCGGTGCGGCATGGATATTCGGCTACGTCGGGATGTGGGGCTCAAAATGGATAATCGGGACCTGCATCAGCGGCGTGAATATTATAGAGAACGCGCGCGACACGGTCGCCATGAGGAGCGGAGGCGATGTCGGAGAGGGCTTTTCGCGTTTGGCGCTTTCGTTTAACGCGATATATAAAAACCTCTCTGCGGGAAGGCTTGTCCTCGGTATCACACTGCTTGTCGTCCTCGGATGTCTTGTCCGTGCCTGCGTCAGGAAAACCAGGCCCGACATACGCCGCCTGCTGCTGCTGTGCGCGTTTATGGCTGCGCCGCTCCTGTGGTATGCCTTTGCCGCAAACCACTCATATATACATTACTTCTTTACATACAGAACGCTGTCAGTCAGCGTTTTCGCCGCGCTGATGTTTGGATTTGAGCTTGCAGGGCTGAATGGCGGCGCTGCTCCGCTTAAACCGGAGACGGAGGACTGATGCGCCGGCGGAGCTGCCGTTCTCGGCGGCGGAGTTTGTGACAGGCTTTTCGGTGCGGGCATTGAATAAGTCCGGCGCTTATGATAGAATAGTCGAACATTACCAATCGGAGGTTAATTCTGATGGACAAAGTGGCTGTGCTTGTGCCATGCTACAATGAAGCCAAAACAATTGAAAAGGTTGTGAAGGACTATCTGGCGGTCCTGCCCGATGGCGGAGTCGTGTACGTGTACGACAACAATTCCACCGACGGTACCGCGGATATCGCCCGCTCCGCCGGGGCCGTTGTAAGACGTGAATACCGGCAGGGTAAGGGGAACGTCATCCGGCGCATGTTCCGGGAAATCGACGCCGAGTGCTACATCATGGTCGACGGAGACGATACATATCCCGCGGAAGCTGCGTCCGAGATGATCGACAAGGTGCTTAACCGCGGCGTCGACATGGTAGTGGGAGACCGCCTCTCGGCGACCTACTTCACCGAGAACAAGCGTCCCTTCCATAACTTCGGCAACAAGCTGGTGCGCAATACGATCAACTCGCTGTTCAAGAGCAATATACGCGACATCATGACCGGATACCGCGCTTTCAGCTATCAGTTCGTAAAAAGCTTTCCGGTGCTCTCCAAGGGATTTGAGATCGAGACCGAGATGAGCATACACGCCATAGAAAAGAACATGCTCGTCGAAAATGTCATCGTCACTTACCGCGACCGGCCCGACGGAAGCGTGTCCAAGCTCAACACTTTTTCCGACGGCTACAAGGTGCTCATGACCATCGCGCGACTTTACAAGAACAACAAGCCCTTCGGCTTCTTTGGAATAATTGCGCTGATACTCATGCTGATAGGGCTGATAATGTTTATCCCCGTACTGGCCGAATATTTCAGGACCGGTCTTGTTCCGCGCTTTCCGACGCTTATCGTCAGCGGCTTTATTATGATCGGCGCGATACAGAGCTTTTTCTCCGGCCTCATCCTAGAGACCATAAAGCAGAAGAACAGTCAGGACTTCGAGATGGAGCTTATACGCATAAACGACAATTACAAACGCATCAGGGAGAACCGGTAATGACTGAGATCTCTGCACCGCGCCGCTTCCGATCGTCCGCGCGCGGCAGTATCCGCTGCTGACGGCATATTACATCTGCATCCTGAGACGCAGGGCGCATGACACGGAGGTACAATAATGGCTATAGTGGTTGTGGGAGCCGTATTCGTCGACGTCAAGGGCTTCCCGGACGAAAAATATATACCGGCCGGCCGCAATGCCGGCAAGATAGAGATAGTGCACGGCGGCGTCGGCCGCAACGTCGCAGAGGATATCGCCAACGTCGAGCTGCGCCCGACGTTCGTCAGCCTTGTGGATGACACAGCCGAGGGCGAGGAAGTCATAAACAAGCTCCGCAACCACAAGGTCAACACCGACTATATAGTGCGGGCCCGCAACGGCATGGGAATGTGGCTGGCGGTCTTTGACAACATCGGCGACATTGCCGGCTCCATATCCAGACGCCCGGTGATGGACGCGCTGGTCACGCTGCTCGACGAAAAAGGAGACGAGATATTCAGGAACGCCGACAGTATAATCATTGAAATAGACCTCGACAAGGAGATCGTCAAGCGCGTGTTCCGGTATGCCGAAAAGTACGGCAAACGCGTGTATGCCGTGGTGGCCAATATGAGCATTGCCTCGCAGCGCCGCGATTTTCTCCAGTCTATCGACTGCTTTGTCTGCAACCAGCAGGAGGCGGCCATACTTTTTGTCAGCGATTTCTCAGAAATGAGCCCGGAGGAACTGTGCGAAGACCTGTCAAGGCGTGTAATAAACGCACAGATACCCTCCATGGTCGTCACCATGGGCAGCCGCGGCGCGGTATACGCGGATATGTACGGCGACAAAGGCATATATCCGGCCCAAAAGGTCAGCGTGCGTGACACTACCGGTGCGGGTGACGCGTTCTGCGCGGGCGTGGTGATCGGCCTTACCTACGGCAAGACAATGCGCGAGTCGGTCGAGATAGGAACGCGGCTCGCGGCCTCGGTGATTACGCTGTCGGAGAATGTCTGCCCGAGATTCATGCCGCGTGAGCTGGGACTCGATATCAAAGTCGGGGAATAGACCGGCGGCTGCAGCAAAAGACACAGTCAGAGGTTTTGGCCTCTGACTGTGTCTTTTATTACCGTCAAAGAACGGGCGCCGGGCGGTGTGACAAGTGAGCAGGGGGGCGTGGTTCGCCCCAAACCGGGATTCCGCTCCGGAAAGCTGCAGGGCGTGTGCGCAGCTGCCGCGATATCAGTCCGGGTATGTCGAATCCATATCCAGATGGATAAATGTATAGTTCGGGTCGTCCACCTCTTCGCCGCCGAGCGCCCAGTCTATCATGCCTTTATAAATGGCGTCGTAGATTATGCCGTAGTGCCCGTCATTTTTGCACAGCACTATCGTCACGTCGTTCCCGTGTCTGACCATGGAGTGTATTGCGCTTTTATTCATGCCTATGCCGGCTCCCTCGAACAGCAGGAACGAGGTACCCGCCCCGGCCGTGACGTCGCACTCCTCCGGCGTGAGCACATGGTCGGCGACGGTCCAGTGCATACCGGCGTCGAAGGTCAGCACGTATTTGGCCTTAAGGCCGTAATTTTCGTAGAAGTACGCGGCGCTGTTTACCGCGGTGTACGCGCCCATACTGGCCCCGCAGAGCACAAGGTCGTGCGGAAAGACCCGGCTCTCCAGCGCCGCCTGTGAAAGCGCCGCATAGGCCTCCTCCATGCGCCCGGTCATGTCGAAATAGCCGTTGGTGTACATGAAAACGATTATGGCGTTTGGCGAGGAGTTCTGCAAAAGATCCTGGTAATAGGCGTTGGCCAGCGCCGTGTCATAGCCGCCGGGGTAAAAGATCATACAGCTCGTCTCGGCGTTGCACTCCTTTGGGATGTATATGAGTCCGACCGGGTGCCAGTACAGCACGCCGCCGCCGATCTCCGTGCCGGACTGAGAGGCTTTTACAGGCTCGTCTATGCCGGCGGCCATTGCCGCGATCGTGCTTATGCAGCGCCGGAGCAGGGTCTCGCTGTCCCTGTAGCCGCCAAGCTCGTTCCAGAGCGTGATGGCCTCGTCCAGTCTGTATTCATAGGTCGTCTCCAGAGCCTGCCGGTACAGCTCACCGGTCACAGCTTCCAGAAGCTCCGGGGCGCCGGGATAGTCCGGGATGCCCTTCAGCAGCTCCGCAGCGTCTCTGAAGCTGCCTTCATCTGCCAGCACCTGCGCCTCGCGGTAATCACATTCCTGCGCGCGTACCGCGGCGTCGCCGTAATCATCCAGCGCTTCGAAGGCCCTGCGGGCCGCCTCATACTCGCCCTGTTCCAGCCGGGCCGCGGCCTCTTCATAGGCCACTCGCGCCATCTCGGCATCACAGCGGAGCATGTCGTCCGCGCTGCCGTTTTTTTCGTACCACTCCTTTGCGCCGGCGTAGTCGCCGGCGGCGAAGAGCGTCTCAGCCTGACGGCGGTTATGTACCTCCACACACTTTTTATATCCGAAAAATACGAGCGCCAGCCCGAGCAGGACCAGTGCGCAGATCTTGAGCGTTTTCCTTGAGAGCTTCACGTTCAGGCCTCCATACATACTGAATATATAAATTACCAGAAAACGCCGCGCATTTCAAGTGCGGGGAGCAGACGGGGACCTCCGTGCAGGGGAGCAGACGGGGACCTCCGTGCAGGCTCAGAACACGGATACAGCATAAACAGATCCCGGCGGGAAAGCTTCCCGCCGGGACTGTAACCGCGCCACGTCAGCTTCTCTTCTGAGCTCTGATAAGGTTCTGATAGAAGTCAACCGCGCCGGGCAGACAGTTGTACTCGATATTCTCGTTCAGCCCGTGCATACCCTTCATCTGCTCCGGTCCGTAAATCACGGGTGCGAAACGTATGCAGCCCGTGCAGATAGGCTGATAGAACTGCGCGTCGGTCGCTCCGGTCATGACATAAGGACTGACCGGAAGTCCCGGGAAGGTCTCAGAGATGACCCTTTCGACGAGTTTGAAGGCTTCTCCGTTGATATCCACCGGCTCGGTATAGTCGTTGGAATGTATGACCTCAGTCTCAAGACCGTGCTTTGCGGCCAGGGCTTTGATGAGTTCCAGACTCTCCTTCTCACCCTGATGCGGTATAAAACGCATATTTGCGCCGAGCGTTGCCTCCTGCGGGATGACATTATACGCGTCCGAACCGGACTGCATAGTAAAGGCGATCGTTGTTTGCAGCATTGCCCCCGCCTGGGCGCTGATTTTTCCGAGTACATTCTTCATTACCGGCCCGAACAGCCAGAGGTTGCCCATGACCAGCTTCAGACCGAAGGGCGCATAGGGCGCCAGCCGCGTGAACATCGCGCTGACCTCGGGCAGGAATCTGCGCTTGAACGGCGTGTGAGTCTCCACCTCGTTGACAAAGGCCGCAAGACGCGCGACCGGCGTATTCTTTCCCGGGGCGCTCGCATGTCCGCCGGTGGAGCGCGCGGTAAATTTCACGTCGGCCTTACCTTTTTCGAACACCCCGACCATGGCAAAGTTGCCTTTTATGCCGCCGATGGGCTCGGATATAATGCCCCCGCCCTCGTCGCACACGATAAACAGCTCCACGCCACGGCGTTTGAGTTCCCCGACGATTTTGGGCGCACCGTCGCCCGCCCACTCCTCGGTGCAGGAGGAAGCGAGATATACGTCGCAGTCGGGGACATAGCCCTCTGCGAGCAGCTCCTCGACTGCCTCAAAAAAGGCCATGACCGAGCACTTGGTATCGGATGCGCCGCGGCCCCAGACCTTTCCGTCGGCAATGTCTCCCGAGAAAGGCGCGTGTATCCATTCGCCGTCTGCAGGCACTACGTCCTGATGGCTCATGAGCAGTATGGGCTTCTCGCGGCTCTTTCCCTTCCAGTAATACAGAAGGTTGCCCTCAATAACGGTGAGCTCCAGCTTCTGATGCACCAGCGGAAACAGCTCCCTGAGCACCCTGTGGAAGGCGAGGAACTTCTCCGGCTCGTGCATGTTCGCATGTGAAGTGGTGTCACAGCTTATCATTTTTGAGAGCTTGCCGGCGAGCATCAGCGCCCTGCCGTCAGCCTCCGGGGGAGCGTACTCCGAACGCTTGCCGGGCGTCAGCAGAGCGCGCACGACGGCGATCAGCAAAAGTGTAAGGATGCTCGCCGGTATCAGGAGCATGTATTTCATGTTTTTGCATCCTTCCTGTATAACGCGTAGGCTATGCCAATGGCTATCGCGCCCGCGGGGATAATCATGAAGCTGGTCGAAGAGGTGAGCGAAGGTATGAATACGAAAAGCATACTCATGATGAACAGCGGCGCTGCGGCAATCTTCATATTCCCGCGGAAATACTTGTAGGCCATCGCGCCGAAGAGTGCGGGAACGACATTCTCAAACGCGGGCTGGAGCGCCGGACTCTGCAGTACCGGCTGCAGCGGAACGAGCAGCAGTACGCCCAAAGCCAGCACCAGTATGGTGACGAGGGAGGAGGTCGCGATGGAGAGCGTCGAAATGATCTCGTTTTCAGGCGTGCCTGTCTTTGCGCCGGCGATATCGCGCGCGTTGACAGCGCAGGGGATCTTCATATTGATCAGGTTGCCGGTGATGAAGGCGAGGTACCCGCCTCCGGCGCCGAGCATCGGCGTGTAGACCAGAAATTCGACCACACTGCTGACCGTCCACACAAGCCCAACGGAAATGAACGCTTTTGCCGTCGCCCCGAGATCGGGCATTGCGCCGAGGTAGGATCCGATCAGAAAGGGTGCGCCGATGAGCATGATGAGAGTAATGACCGTGCTTATACGGCCGATGCTGTGTGTGCGCGAATTGTAGCGCTCAAAATAGCTGTTGCTCATGCCCACACCTCCTCAAAGCTTAATAAGTACGGCAGCCGCCATGCCGATAAGCATGCTGCCGGCAACGGAAAAACTGTCGACCCATGCCTGCTTTTTCTTTTCGGCGAGATAGATAAAGCAGGCCATAACGGCACCGGATACCACGGCGACGATCAGCGGCATGACGTTGCCTGTAAAACTGAACAGCCCGTTGCCGGAGACCAGGCCGCCTATGTAGCTGCCTATATAGGCGGATACGAGGCCGATGAACATCGCGGTCATGGCGAGATCGCCGAAGCCGCCCCCTGCGGAACCGTTCTTCCTGCCGCCGCTTAGCTTCCCGAGATAAGTTTTATTGAAGAAAACCGACAGGATCATGCCCCACATGATGCATATGCTCATCAGCAGCGCAATGGTCGAAAAGGCCTGAGGCGTCATTTCGGCTGCGGAAAGACCGCCCATGCCGACGGCCTCGGACGCCGCCTGTGCCACCTGCGTTTCATAGTGCAGCGCACCGATGACGGAAAGCCGCAGCCATGGCCAGGGTGTACCAAGACTGCCGGAGAGCGCAATGACGCCGAGCAGTATGCCGACGCTCGGAAGGACTGAAAAAGTAGCGCTCGAGCTGATGGCGCGTTTGAGCTTCACCGGATCCATACCCATGGAGATACCAGCCCGGTAGGCCCGTATCATAAATATTATGCACACAGACGCGACGAAAGCAATGACAGCGCCGCATACGGCATACATGGGGACACTGTTAAGCTGGGACAGAATACCCATTACACTTTGCTCCTCTCAGTTTAATATCTGCATGATATCACTCATGGCACCGCTGTGCAAGAGCAGGTGTACGCCGCCGGCGGAAAATTTCCCGCTGCTCTCCGCCGTTGTGCTCCGGTTTCATTCCGGAGGTATGTTTCGCAACAGCGAAGCACCCCGCATGTCAGGCAGTAGGCCGTCTGACATGCGGGGTGCGGTTCAGATGCCGAAGGGCGGTTCGCTTATGCGGCACGCCGGACTGACGGATCAGATCGGATCGAGGTCGTCGTCGAGCCAGCAGCTGTCGGCGCTCAGCGTGCGCGTGAAGATACGGGCGGAGTCCTCGGGGTACTTGTTCTGATGGAACTTGAAGATCATCTGCCCGTCCGGCAGACGCCCGATGATCTCAATCTTACCGCGCGGATGGCTCATGGCGTAGCGCAGCGATTTTCCAAAGCCGTTCTGCAGCGCCTTGGCGCCGTCAACTATGCGCACTCCCTCCTCAAATGGCACCTGAAAACGTCCCTTGACGCCGGTCACGGGGCGGCACTGGAATATGTAGTATGGGGAGACGCCGATGCGCGTCAGTCTGGCAAGAAGCTCGCCCAGCACCTGCGAATCGTCGTTGACGCCGCGCAGGAGTACGGTCTGGTTGCGCACCTGAACACCCCTGTCGAGCAGCGCGTATACGGCCTTCCTTGCCTCCTCGGTCAGCTCTCTCGGGTGGTTGAACTGAGTGACGACATAGAGCGTTTTCACATCCGCGTATTTTTCGAACAGGTCCAGAAACTCCCGGTCCCCGTATATGCGCTCCGGGAGCGTGACCGGCAGGCGGGAGCCGAAGCGTATGAAATCCAGATGCTCTATCGCAGACAGCTCATGCAGATAGCGTTCCAATATGCTGTTGGGATTGAGCAGGGAGTCGCCGCCCGATACGAGGACATTGTTTATCTCCGGATGCGCAGACACATACTCGACGACCTCATCGACGCGCTTGTTGAGCTCTTCGTTGCTCAGCCCGACAAGTCGCTTGCGGAAGCAGTGCCGGCAGTACATGGCACACTGATTCGTGGACAGGAGAAGCGCGGTCCGTTTATATTTGTGCTGGAGTCCTTCAAGCTTCGTGTTCGAGGCCTCGCCGCTGGTATCGAATGAACCGCCCGGGTCAAACTCGTCACCGGAGGGGATACACATGCGCCCTATGGGATCTGCCGGATCGTTCTTATCTACAAGGGAGAGATAATACGGCGTTATGAGCATCGGATAACGCTCCGATATCTCCCGGCACAATTCAAGTTTTTCGTCGTTCCACCCCATCTCTTCCGCCAGTTGATCGGCGGTACGTACCGCCCTGTTCAACTCTTCCTGCCAGCTCATATGCTGCACCGTCCTTTCTTCATAAAATCATTTACATGGACAGTATATCACAAT
>JAQXKZ010000035.1 GCA_029010715.1 Clostridiales bacterium | reverse complement strand
AGAGCTGACGGCCGCCATGAAATCGGCCGGAAAAACCACGTTCCTTGAGGTCGTTACCTATGACGAAGCATCATGTCTGGACGGTGCGCAGACAGCCATTGACTGCGGCTTTGATTACCTCATGGGCACCATTTACTATGACTCCGTCGCAAAGCTTCTCAGAGATAACGGTATGGATTACCTTCCCTTTGTCGGAAAGGTTTCCGGCAGCCCGAGTATCCTTGAGGGTACAAATGAGGAGATAATCCAGAACGCCAAAGACCTTATGGCAAAGGGGATAAAGGGCTTTGACATTCTGGCCTACCGTCATGTCGTGGACGGCGAGAAACTGGCATATGAGTTCTGCAAGGCTGTGGACGCGAAGATATGCATTGCCGGCTCCATCAACAGCTTCGAGCGTATAGACACAATGTTTGATATAGGCCCCTGGACGTTCACGATGGGTTCTGCTCTCTTTGAGAAAAAGTTTGTCGCCGACGGCAGCTTCAGAGAGAATCTTCAGGCCGTTGCAGACTATATGGCTAAAAAGTAAGATCGAAAGGTATGGATAAATTAACTACCGCGCAGGCCCAGCGGCTTACTGCCCCATCCCCGTTTGCGCTGCTGTCAAGCCTGAATGACGACGCAGAGACGAACCTGATGGCCGTTTCCTGGTGGACCTTTCTGTCCAACCGCCCACCTATGCTGGGCGTGTGTCTTGGAAAGAAAGGCTTCAGCGGAAAGCTGATACAGAGCCACGGCGAGTTTGCCCTGAATATCGTCGGGGCGGAGCTCAAAGAGGCTGCTCTGCGCTGCGGCAGCTGCTCAGGCCGGGATATAAACAAGGCGGAAGAGTTCGGAATACGTCTTGAGGCAGCGACTGCGATCGCCCCTCAGGTCGTATCCGGCAGCAGAGTGGTTTTTGAGTGCAGACTCTCTGATATGAAAGAGGTCAGCGACCACGTTTTTTACATTGCAGAAATAATAGCCTGCGAGGGCTGCCCTGATGTGCCGCAGCTCTTTGCATGGGATGGATACGCCCGGCTGGACACAATCTGACAACTGAAGAAAGCGGAGGAAGACGTACATGAAAATGGACTGTGAAAAATACGCGGGCAAATGTGTCTGCGGTCGAGAGCACGTACTGGAAACTAAAAAGGTCGTTGTGGAATACGGCGCGCTGGAGCACTTCGAGGAGTATATGGAGGAAGTCGGACTCGCGGGCAAGCGCCGGGTCGTGGTGTACGACACGATGGTATATCAGCTTACCGAGGGCAAGCACGTCCGGGCCGATCAGGAGATCGTGCTTGAGGCGAAAGGCCTGCGCGCGGAGGATACTCTCATTGAAAAGATGATGGAGCAGCTGGAGGCTCCGGAGGTGATTGTCGCGTTCGGCGCCGGCACCATCATGGATTTCGGACGCTATCCCGCATATAAGCTGGGTATTCCTTTCGTAGCCATACCGACGCTGGCGTCTTCCGACGGGTTCACGGCAAATATTTGCTCGGCGATACTCAACGGGCAAAAGAAGTCCACTCCGATGTGCGCACCGGTACTTGTCGTGGCGGATCTGGACATAATCAAGGGCGCGCCGCCGAGGCTGATATCAAGCGGAATAAACGACATTCTGGCAAAATACATATCGCTGACCGACTGGCGGATCTCACACCTGGTAGACGGGGAGTATTACTGCCCGATGGTCGCGGAGCTTTCCGAGCATGCGCTGGGGCTTATGCGCGAGGCGGCGGATAAATATGCCGCGACCGGAATTGCCGACCATGAGGCGATGACCATGGCTCAGATGGAGAGCGGCCTGACAATGCAGCTGCTTAACCACTCCCGCGCAGCCTCCGGAGCGGAGCATCTCATGGCGCATCTGGTGGAGCTGCACCCGCCGAGATTTGAAAACGCCGAGGGCATACACGGCGAATGCGTGGGCGTAGGTACCTTTGAATGCATCAAGGTTTACCATGAGCTCGCAAAGAAAACGCCTAAAGCAAAGCCCTTTGAGCCGCTGACAGAGGAGTGGGTACGCGAGAAGTTTGGAGAGCGGCTGCTCCCCGGCATAATGAAAGAAAACGAGAACGACGTTCTCGGCACTTTCCCGCCGCAGAATATCGTAGACCACTGGGATGAGATACGCGGGCTGATAGCGAAGATCCCATCTGTGGAGGAGATGGAGAAGCTCTATTCCGACTGCCATTGCAAGTACACCCCGGAGGATATCGGCATTGACCCGGCGCTTGCAGAGGAGATGCTTGAAATCTCCGCCGCCATTCGCAACAGGCTTACTCTTATTCGTATGCTTCGCGTTCTCGACTTCAGCTGAGCTCGCGCTGGCTCACATTCATACCGCAGCGCAGTCAGGAAAGCCACGGTTGGCCGCTTACGTGGCCGCATCTTCCGGCTGCGCTGAATACTTGAGCGGCAGAATGGGGAATGATAATGATTGATACTCGTCTGGCAAGAGCCGACGCAACCAGGCTTGACGAACTGCACGAAATCCTTATGGAGCAGGAAGAGTCCGAAAGGCTTTGCAGCATCGGAATGAAAAAAATATGCATTGGCCACGGCGAATCGGCCAGAGTATGCGAGGCGGTAAAAGCGCTGACGGACGGACGCAGGGTTCTTATGGTTACAGGCCCGACGGAGATTGCAGATACTGCCGGCAGAAATATCAAGGAAAGGATATACGCCTTTCTCAGGGAACAGTTCGATGTGGAATGGCTCGTGATCTCCGAGCCTGACAGCATAGTTCATGCCACCCCGGAGAATGCTGCAAAAATCCAGGAACATTTTGAAGGCGCAGACTGCGTGGTAGGCATAGGGGGCGGTACCATATGCGATCTGTGCAAGTATTCCACATATTACTATGACAAGGAAAATCCACTGCCGCTTGTCATAGTTCAGACGGCGCTCTCCGTCAACGCGTTTTCCGACAATTCTTCCGTCATGCTTTTCAACGGCGTCAAGCGCACGGTACATTCACGCTACCCGCTGATACTTATAATCGATATGGATATTATCGGCGCGGCTCCGGCGGAGATGAACGTAAGCGGCTACGGCGACCTGATAGCAACATGGACGGCACCCGTCGACTGGTATCTGGCAAATGTTCTCGGCATCGGGAAGAATTTCCATACCGCGCCGTCCGACATGATCCGGACTCAGTGCGAGGAACTGCTTGAAAATTCCGGTAAACTCGCTGCCGGCGACAGCAGGGTGCTGGGAGATCTGGCAAATGTGCTTACTCTCAGCGGCTTGTCAATGGGTTTGGCCGACGAGAGCTCCCCGGCCTCCGGGTCGGAGCACGTCATGAGCCATCTTATAGATATGGCATCCAAGGTGCGGCATACCGGTATATGCTACCACGGCACACAGGTCGCGGTTTCCGGCATAATATCATGCATTATATGGGATTATCTGCTCAACGAGTTCGACCCGAAGTCGGTCGATATTGACCGCTGCTATCCGACGGCTGAAGATATGGAGCCCAAGGTGAAGGCCGCTTTCGCATGGCTCGATGACACCGGCTCGGCCTCGGACGAATGCTGGGCTGATTATCAGAAAAAGCTTGCCTCCTGGACGGAAAACCGCGACAAATTTGAAGCGTTTCTCAGAGACTTTGATACCTTCAAAGCGCGTGTCGCCCCGTGGGTCAAAAAGCCCGAATACATTGCGTCATGCATGCACAGGGCAAACGCTCCCTGCCGCTACAGCCGGCTGAACTTCCCGGTCGACGCTGAGACGGTCAGGTGGGCCATTACAAACTGCCATCTTATGCGCAACCGCTTTTCCGTTATTGACCTGCTTCACTTTACCGGTATCTGGAACGACGAGTTCGTTCAGATGCTGCTTGACAGAGCCGATGCTCTGGACGCAGGTCTTTGACATACTTTTATCTCATGAACAGGCCGCGGCATTTTTTGCCGCGGCCCTTTTGCGCCTGTTTATGTATGATTATTGCAGAAGTCCCCGGTAAAGGCAGATGTCCGGGAAGTATGCGGCGCTTCAACACAAGCCGCTGCCGACGAGCCGTACCGCTTCTCCGTTCGGCCCAGGCAGAGCTGCCCGGGCGCGGGCAAGCTTGTTTTGCCCGACGTCTGTGACTGCCTGCTTCGTCCCGGGACAGGCGGCGTGAGGGCAGTTCAATCTTTTGGGGCGGATGATGCATTATAATCCGTTGCTTCTTTGTCCCCGGCCTGCTTACTGCACATATAATATGAGTTGATTTTTGTCGGTGTATGAGTTGATTTTTGCCGGATGCTTGCCTTTTTTGTATTACGGTGTTAGAATATTTACCAAAACTCAGACACGCGTATTTACAGTATAGAAAGGACCTTGCTGCCTGAGTCAATGCTCCATATTGGCTGTGGGAGGGGAATACTGGATGTCAATTACTATGGAAATGCGTCAAAACCTGATTGACAGTGCAGTGCGCGTTGTCGCCAGAGAGGGGCTGGACAGGACCACCACCAAGCTGATCGCCGCGGAGGCCGGACTCAATGAGGCGTATATTTACCGGGGCTTCAGCAGCAAGGAGGATCTGCTCCGCGCAGCTCTGCACATGGAGGATACACGCTTCGTGGAATATATTACGAAGCATCTCTCCGTTATGCGGCTTACCGGGATATCATGGAAGGAAAGATGCTATCTGCTTTTCAAATATGTCTGGGAGTTCATTCTGGAGGTACCGGACGACTGCCGCTTTTACATCCGCTATTACTATTCGGCCAATTTCCTGAAGTACGCCCGGGATGAGCATCTGGAATGCTACAGGAGGCTGAAAATGATCGCGAGCATCGCCTTTAAGCCGGATATAAGCATTTCCCTGCTGCTGCACCAGATGTTTGAAACGCTGCTTGGCTATGCCGCGCGCGTCAACTACGGCGAGATGCAGAACGACGAGCAGTCATGCCGCACGGCTTTTGAACAGATATATTACTTCACGGCGCCGCATTTCAAGGAAAGCGTGCTGACGGAGGAGGAAAAGGGAGTCTCATAAAAACAAAACAGCCCCACGCCCGGGATGCTGCGCCGCGGAAGAAGCTTTTTTGGCCGAACTGCGGCGCGCATGCTTTATATGAATCAATTCCGCGGCTGGGGAGAAGCAGCCATGCCGCAGAGGAGTGTGCCGCTAACTTACAGATTGACGAAGTGCAGGGACGGCCTGTATAATAAAAATATAAATCAGCAGTGAAAGGAGCATGAAAGATGAAACTCACCTGGTACGGACATGCCTGCTTCAGGCTGGAGAGTCCGGACGGAACTGTCGTGTTCGACCCGTATGAGCCGGGCAGCGTCCCGGGACTGAGGCTGCCGGAGCTGCGTGCCGACGCAGCCATATACAGCCACGGGCACAGCGACCACTATTCACCGGAGAGCGTGACGCTTTCGGGCGTGAAGCCGGCGATGAAGCTGCGGCAGATGGCCACATGGCATGACGGGAAGCGGGGAGAGCTGCGCGGCAGCAATATCGTCTCCGCTGTCACGACCGAGGGAATGACGCTTGTGCATCTTGGTGACCTCGGCCACGAGCTGTCTGAGAAGCAGCTGGAGGAGCTCGGGAAGGTAACGGTGCTGCTGATACCTGTTGGAGGCTATTATACCATAGACGCGGCGCAGGCAAAGCGCACCGCCGACGCGGTCGGGCCGAAGATCATTGTCCCAATGCATTACCGGGAGGGACACAGGGGCATCCAGAACATTTCCGGCGTCGACCGCTTTCTGGAGATGTTCAAGCCGGAGCAGATACACATGCTGCCCTCCGACAGTATGGAGATAGATGCCGGCACTCCCGGCGGGGTGTATGTTTTCCCCTGGCCGAAGGTCTGAATAAATATAACCGGGACATCATGTGATGTCCCGGTTATTTCAATGCTGCGGCGCTCAGTGCGCCTCCGGAATATGCTTCGGGCGTATTACAGCGGCCGTATTGGTCCGAGCGCGGCGCCGGGGACGGCTTATTTCAGGCGCGGTCCCTCGTACCGGTCGGAACGGTTGATGAGACTGCGGATGCTGAAGTTGAAAAAGCTCACGGGACGCACCCACTCCATTCCGGTTTTACGGGTAAGGTAGGATTTCAGATCATCAACGCTGCCGCCGCCGACGGTGGATTTATCGACCATGTAGGCGGACATGCGGCTTATGAAGAGATACATGTACTGCCTGTCCTCAACCAACTTTATGAGCCGGGAATAGGGGATGGGCTTGCCGTCCCCGCAGTCGGTAAAGCTGTCGTCAAAGAAGCTGTACTTGGATTTGGGGAAATTGCCGTTTATTTGCTCAATGATCTTGCCGGCGCGGACCTTGGCGCGGAGATTGAAATTGGCGATGAGCATGCAGCCGACTATGAGGCAGATCATAGGAGTGACCATGCTTTGGTCGGCATAGAGCCCGTAAATAATCAGGCCGAGGGCGGTGACAATACGGATGAGCTTTTTGCCGAACTCGAAAATGCTGTACTGCGTGACGGACAGCCGCGTTATAGTCTCTTTATTGTGCTCCATTCTGGCGGTATATGACGGCATTGAGTTCCCCTTTCTGCTTGAAGCGTTGTTTACTTCCATAACTCAGATGCTGCGGAAGGCAAAGAGCGTGGTGAATCGGTAATGCTCACCGGCTTTGAAAACCGGCCTGGGCGCGTATTCCGGCAGGTTAACGGCATTGGGCATAAACTCGGTCTCAAGACAGACTCCGCCGAAGCTGTCATACACCGCGCCGCCCTTGCCCCGGCGGCGGCTGAGGAAATTCGCGGTGTACAATCCGAGGACAGGCAGGTCGGTGCTGACACACATCTCTATACCGGTGGCATCGGAAGAGAGAACGGCGGCGGGACGCATGCCGGAGCCGTCGATGACGTAGCAGTGGTCATAGCCGCCGACTTTGCGGATGAGTGCGTAATCGGAGTATATCCTGTCGCCTATGACGGTGCTTTTCCGGAAATCGAGGGGGGTACCGGCAATGTCTGTGAGTTCGCCGGTGGGTATGGTGTTTTCGCCGAGAGCGGCGACGGCGTGTGAGAAGATCTGCAGGCGCTGGCCGAGGGCACTGCCGCAGGCATGACCGCCGAGATTGAAATAGCTGTGGTTGGTGAGATTGATGACGGTCTCTTTGCTGCTGACACAGTCATACTCCAGCGAGAGCACGCCGTCACGCAGCCAGCGGTAGCTGACCTTCGCAGTCAGCTCGCCGGGGTAGCCCTCCTCCCCGTCTGCGGAGACGTAGGTGAAGCGCACACCGTCGGAGAGAAGCTCCCATTCCCAGAGCTTTTTGTGGAAGCCCTCGAAGCCGCCGTGCATATGATAGCCGTTTTTGTTGTCGCTCAGGCGGTACTCAACACCGGAGAGCGTGAAGCGGCTGCGGCTGATGCGGCCGGTACAGCGGCCCATGGTGGAGCCTAGACAGCCGTCGGCGGACTCATATCCGGCAGCGGAGTCGTAGCCGAGAGAGACGTCGGTAAGCTGTCCGCCGCGGTCACGGACGAGTAAGGACTGCAGAGCAGCGCCGAAGCTGCTGAGCCGGGCTATATTGCCGCTGCCGTCCGCCATGCTTATCAGGACAGCGGTTTTGCCGTTTTTGCAGGGCCCGAAATCCCTTGTATCGAATTTTACCATGATGAACCTCCGTTAGGACATCTGTTTTATTAAACTGATTTTTACATCATTGCGCCCGTTTGTCAACATGTTTCGGGAGATACCAAAGAGAGTTTCATATCATGAAATCCGTTGACACTTACATGGGTGGAATCTATTATTTAGACATGATAAAGCCGAAGCCGGTTAGTTGGACACGGCAAAATCGGGTAAGGAGCGGGAAGGACGGCGGATGCATTGAAAATAGCGGATTTCTTTTACTATACTCCGGACAGGCAGTGGGACTATGCCTCTCAGCTGGGTATACGTTATGCCGACGGACGCATGATAGACGGACATATGAATGAGATCGCGGGCAGCTACGGGAAGCTCAAGGCGATGAAGGAGCATTTTGAAGAGCGAGGCTTCCGGCTGAAAATAATCGAGCCGGCCCCGCCCAACCAGAAAATAAAGCAGGGCCTGCCGGGGCGTGACGAGGAGATAGAGACCATGTGCACACTCATACGCAATATGGGCAGACTCGGTATAGAGGTGCTCTGCTACAACTTCATGGCGCACTTTGGCTGGACGCGCACGAGCTTCGACTA
Organism: Clostridiales bacterium; assembly: GCA_029010715.1. GTDB lineage: Bacteria > Bacillota > Clostridia > Oscillospirales > Oscillospiraceae > Limivicinus. The sequence continues at coordinate 27,134 of JAQXKZ010000035.1, read as the reverse complement.
TCCGGAGCGCGGCGGCGCGCTTGTGAGCGAATACGACCACTCAAAGTTTGACGCTCCGGAGCTCACGGAGGCCGGGGTGATAAGCGCAGGGCAGCTCTGGGAAAACCTCGAATACATGCAGAGGGCGATAGTACCCGTCGCGGAGGAGGCCGGGGTCAGGCTGGCGCTGCATCCGGACGACCCGCCGGTGCCGGAGATACGAGGGGTCAGCCGCATACTGACCAGCGCCGACGCGATGGAGCGGGCGGTGAATCTGGTGCCGAGCCCAAACATGGGCATCACGATGTGCCAGGGCAGCTTTCAGGCCATGGGCGAGGACGTCGTCGAGTGTATACGCCGCTTCGGGGATAGGATCAATTTTGTGCACTTCAGGGACACAAGAGGAGACAAATACCGCTTCCATGAGACTTTCCACGACAACGGACCGACGGATATGGCCGCGGCGGTCAGGGCATACCGCGATATCGGCTATCACGGCTACGTGCGCGTGGATCATGTACCGGCGATGGCCGGGGAAGACGCGGAGCACCCGGGCTACGGGAGCGTCGGAAGGCTGTTCGCTATAGGCTATCTAAGAGGTCTGATGGAGATGGCCGGCTCGCTGGAGGACTGAGCCTGTGGACAGAGAGTTTTACGTGGCTTCACAGGACAGGGACGGAGGAATACTGCGCTGCGCCATAGACGCACAGGGCTGTGTCCGGCAGAGAGACTTCTATCCTCTGGACCGCGTGGCATGGCTGGCTTCAGCCGGGAACAGGCTTTATGCTCTTATGCGCGAACCGTTCATGATGCAGAGCGGGATAGCGGAATTTGAGACGGGAGCGGACGGAAAACTGCGCCGCAAGGGGGAGATTATGCCAGTACACGGGACCGTTGCGGCACACTTACTGCCATGGAAAGGCAGGCTGTACAGCGCGAACTACCTGAGCGGAACGGTCACGCTGATGCCGGACAGACTGATAGCCTTCGGGGGCAGGGGCCCGGATCCGAGACAGGAGTGCTCGCATCCGCACTGCACGGTACCGGCGCCCGACGGAAAGCATGTGTGCATCTGCGACCTCGGCGCGGACAGAATATATGTATGTACCCCGGAGCTGGAGCGGGTATCGGAGCTGGAATTCAAAGCGGGAAGCGGGCCCAGGCACATGCTGTTTTCAAAGGACGGGCGCTTCGCGTGGTGCTCGCTGGAGCTATGCTCCGAGACAGCCGCGCTGGAGTATTCCGGGGGCAGGCTTGAGCTGCGGCACAGGTATTCAACGCTCCCGGACGGCTTTGGCGGCGAAAACTCGGCGGCGGCGATACGGATGTCGGCGGACGGAAAAACGCTGTATGTTTCAAACCGCGGGCACGGCAGTGTCTGCGTGTACAACGTTGACGGGGCGGAGCTGTCTCCGGCCGGGTGGGTACGCTGCGCACAGGGAGCGTCACTGCGCGAGATAAACATAGTGGGAGACTGGCTCCTCTGCGCCGATGAGACGGGGAATATGATATACGTGTTCCGGGCCGGGGACTGTGTAGGAGCGGAACCGGTGAGCCGCTTTGCCGTGAAGCGGCCATGGTCGATACTGCCGGGATAATGTAAAACGGGAGCCGCCGCAAATGCAAATTGCCTGCATTTGCGGCGACCCCTTTTCGATTTTGCGCGGCGAATCCGGTGCGGCGGCTTATATGACTGCCTGTTTGAAGGAAAGGCGGCGGCTGATCTCGTTGGCGGCGGTGCGGCCGGCCTTCATGATCTTGGCGCGGTACTCCGGAGTGTCCAGATCGTTGGAATACAGTATGCCGAGAGCCGCAACCACGCGCGAGCTGTCATGGACAGGGAAGGCAAAGGACTGGGTCTGCTGCACGTCGACGGAGACGTGGGCGTAGCCGTTGGTACGGATGCTTTTGAGCTCGTCCTTCAGCTCCTGGGTAAACTCAAAACGTGAATAGGTCTCGTCAGCGGTGCGGCGGCTGATCGTATAATGAAAGGCCTCGGCGTCGAGCGAGGCGAGCAGGAGACGGCCGGTGGCGGTGGTCTCAATATAGCCCTGTATCATCGAGCCGTCGCTCATGGGCAGGATATTGTCGTCGTCTATATGGTAGACAATGTATTTGCGCCCGTTGCAGAGAACCGATATGAACACGGTGGCGCAGGTCTGCTTATGCAGCCATTTGAGGACCGAGACGGATATCTTGGTCAGCGAGTTGTGATAGCTGCCGTAGCGCGAGAGCATATATGCCCAGGGACCGAGACGGTAGCCCTCCTTGCGCGAGACGCGCTCAACATAGAAAGACTCGCACATGGTGTCCACAATGTGCACGCAGGTAGATTTGTTCATCCCTGTTTTTTCCGCAAGCTCGCTGAGCGTGATGGGCTCTTCGGCGTTGGCGGAGAGAATGGTTAGGATATCCATGGCTTTTTTTACTGATTTAATCATTCGGCGGTCTCCTGACTGTACATCTCCGTTTGTCATTATGAAATATATTATGTCGGGTGAAAAAAGTCAATGCTTGTCCGCCTATTAAACCACCATGAATGTTCAACAAAAAGCAAAAGGAGAACTTTGTGCATTTTGCCAAAATAAAAAGTCAGCGAAAAAATAAAGCCTGAAAACGCAGTAAAATCAGGGCATACGGTTAATTTCACAATAAGAAATTTGTTGATTATTAATATGCATTGACCTATGATTAAGTAAACGGGCACCGCCCTTAACAATCCGGAATGCCGAAACTGTAAAGCCTGTTTCGACCAATAAACTAAAAAGGAGAACATGAAAATGAAAAAGTTCCTCGCACTGATTATGGCACTTTGCATGGTATTTGCTCTCTGCGCCTGCGGTGAAAGCTCCGCTCCTGCTGCCGGCACCGAGACCAAGACCGAAGCGCCTGCTGCCGGCACCGAGACCGAAGCACCTGCTGCCGGTACCGAGACCGCAGCCGAGCCTGTCGTTCTGCGCTTTGCCTTCTCCGAGGCTCCCGAAAGCCAGACCGCTCAGATCATGAAGACCGTAAAAGAGAACGTCGAGTCCCGCACCGAGGGCCGCGTCATTATTGAACCGCACTGGTCCAATGAGCTGGGCTCCATCGCAGACTGCATCGAGCAGATCTCCCTCGGCGGCAACATAGTCTCCTCCACCTCCGCTTCCTCCTGGGCTCCCTACGGCTGCGCCGACATGACCGCCATGGACAGCATGTTCGCTTTCTCCTCCACCGATGAGATCGCCAAGTTCAACGAGTCCGACATGTGGAAGAGCATGGTCAAGGAGCTCGAGGACAACGGCGGCATCCACATGATATGCATGAACTGGGCCGCTGCTCCCCGTATAATCCTCTCCAACAAGCCCATCAACTCCGTCGAGGACCTCAAGGGCCTGCTCATCCGTGTCCCGACCGACACCTATGCAGCATGGTTCTCTGCACTGGGAGCATCCCCTGTTTCCGGTATCCCCTTCGCTGAGGTTTACACCAACATCGAGTCCGGCGTCGTCGAGGCTGCCGAGGCTCCTGCCGCAACCCTGTCCGACTACTCCATCTTCGAAGTGGCAAAGAATGCCTTCCTCTCCAACCACACCTATGCCGCGGCATGCTTCGGCACCTCCACCGCAATCTGGAATCTGATCTCTCCTGAGGATCAGGCTGTCATCACCGAAGAGCTGACCAACGGCGGCGTTGAGTTCACCAAGCTCTGCGCAGACAAGAACGAAGAGTTCATGCAGAAATTCGAAGAAGCCGGCGTCACCATCGTTGAGCCCAGCGCAGACGATATCGCCGCTTTCCAGAAGGCAGCAGCTGAGGCGGCTGTCACCCTGAAGCTCCGCGACGGCGTCATGGACGAGATCGCAGCAGCCTGCAAATAAGCTCAATCCAAACACAAAACTTTTAGATGTGGAAGGGACTTTCCCTTCCACATCTTACTAAGGCAGCACCGCGCAATCCGATTTCGTCAGATCACAATCTGACGCCCCAAAACAAAGCTCAAAGCCTTATTAACATGTGAATTTGGGAGAGAACAGGACTCCGGTCCTGATAAAATATAAGCATAAAAACTAACCAGGACTCAATTACTACAGGGGTGAGACAGTGAAAAAAGTATTGAATGGTCTCAAATGGTTCGTCCTGCATATTGAGGAGATAATCGCCGTTACAGGGATAGCTGTCATGCTGTGCGCTGTGTTTTTCAACGTCATCATGCGCTACTGTTTCAGGAACCCGACAGCGTGGTCGGACGAGCTGGCGATGATCTGCCTTGCGTATGTGACCTTTGTGGGCGGCGCGGCTGCCTATAAGAAAAACCTCCACTTCGGCATTGACATCATTGTTGACAGGCTGCCTCCGAAGGGACGTATGCTTATCAGACAGCTCATGAACTTCGCGTTCATTATCCTTTTCGGGTATCTTACCATTCTCGGGTACAGGCTTACGATAAACGCGGTAAAGGTATTCAACTACTCCGGCTGGTCCTACAAGATAATGGACGCCGCACTTCCGCTCGGCTTCCTGAGCATGACCGTATATGCGGTATACTTCTTCATTCAGTCCTTCACCGACAAGGAAGCATACAGACTCCGTTATGAGAACAATTATGAAGAGGACAATGTCGATCAGGAGCTGGTCGAAGCCAGCAGAGATATATTCTCCGGTGAAGAAAGGGGTGACTGTAAATGACAGCATGGCCCATGCTTGTGGTCCTCGCACTGTTCTTCCTTGGCGTTCCCTGCTCGTTCGCCATGATGATCGTATGCATCCCTTACTTCCTCTCCGACCAGTACATACAGGCGACCGTCGTCGCTCAGAAGCTGCTTGCCAGCTGTGAGTCCCAGTCCCTGATGGCAATACCCTTTTTCATCACTGCCGGAGCTATCATGAACTACTCCGGCATTTCCGAGAAGCTGATGGAGTTTGCAGACGGCCTTGTCGGCCATCTGACCGGCGGTCTCGGCCATGTCAACGTCCTTATTTCCACTTTGATGGGCGGCGTATCCGGCTCCGGCGCTGCCGACTGCGCGATGGAATGCAAGATACTCGTTCCTGAGATGCTGAAGTACGGCTACTCCAAGCCCTACTCCGCGGCTATTACTGCGGCTACGGCAGTCATCACACCTATCATTCCTCCCGGAATAAACCTTATCCTGTTTGCCTGCCTTTGCGAGTGCTCGGTCGGACGCCTGCTGGCTTCCGGATATCTGCCCGGCCTGCTGCTCTGTGTCGCCTTCATGGTCACTAACCACATTATCTCCAAGAAGCGCGGCTACGTCGGCGGCAGAAAGAGGATGATGGAGGGCAGAAAGCTGTTCAAGCTTTTCCTGTCTTCCCTGTGGGCGCTCTTCCTGCCCTTCGGCCTGATTATGCTGCTTCGCTTCGGCGTCTGCACCGCGACTGAAGGCGGCGTCATGATGGCGTTCTACTCCATCTTCGTCGGTAAGTTTGTATATAAAAAGCTGGACTTCAAGCGTATGCCGCAGATCCTGGTCGAGGCCGTCAACAGCACGGCTCCCGTCATGATGATCCTCTGCGCGGCAAATCTTTTCAGCTACTACATGTCATGGGAGAATGTCCCGTCCACGCTGACTAACGCCCTGCTGAATCTCACGAGCAACAAATACGTGTTCCTGATTCTCTGCAACATCCTGTTTCTGGTGATCGGCTGCTTCATGGATGCGATGGCCGCTATGATAGTTATTGCTCCTCTGCTCGCCCCGGTCGTCAGAGCGCTTGGCATAGACATCATCCACTTCGGCCTTGTGATGTGCTTCAACTGCGGCCTCGCAGCAATCACGCCGCCTTTCGGCACCTATATCTTCCTTGTTTCAGGTATTCTGAAGATGAAGACCGGGGATATGATAAGGGATCTGTGGCCGTTCATCGGAATCGCAGTTATCGTTCTGCTTCTTGTGACCTACGTGCCCTGGTTCTCGACATTCATACCGAACCTGATGTACGGTACGCTCTGACATTTATCTCCGGTAAAAAGCGTCTGCTTTTTACCGGAGATGTGCCGCAACGCCGCCGACCGTTTGCGCAGCGCGCATACGGTTACTCACGCAGATTTCAGCGCGCCTGCAGAAGCATAAGGAGCGGATTTTGTCAGCTTCCCAATGAGGTCTGACGAGCCGGAAGCTTATTAATCCAATGACGCCGTGAACGGCGCCGGTAAAAACAGAAAGGAGCTGAGAACTGATTTCCCGTTCTCAGCTCTGATAATAAAAAACAGCGGGGTAAAACTGCAATGCTTATGGACGAATACGCGGCAGTGCTGACCGACACCATTGAATATATAAGAAGTACGCAGAAAGACAGGATTCTTTCTGCTGCTTTGCTGCTGTCTGAGGCGATCGGGCGAGGCGGTATGGCTTATGTTTTCGGCTGCGGTCATTCACACATGCTCGCCGAGGAGACCTTTTACCGCGCGGGCGGTCTGGGATGCGTATGCCCGGTATTCTATGAGCCGCTGATGCTGCATGAGAGCGCGTCGGAGAGCAGCCGTCTGGAGAAAGCCGAGGGACTTGCGGAAAAGGTGCTGGAGGGATGCGGCATCGGAGAAAAGGATATGCTCATATGCGCGTCCACCTCCGGGGTGAACGCCGTGCCGGTCGAATTCGCGGACGCGGTCCGGAAAAGAGGCATTCCGGTTGTCGGTATCTCGTCTGACGCCTATCTGACGCAGGCAGCGGGGAACAGGCTGGGGAAGCATCTGCAGGAGGTCTGCGACGTCTGCATAGACAACGGCGCGCCCCACGGCGACGCCTGCCTTGAACCCGCGGGACTCGGCATGAAGATGACCCCGGTGTCAACGGTGGCGAGTACCTATATCATAAACAGCGTCATGGCCGAAGCGGCACAGCTGCTGCTGGATAAGGGAATAAAGCCCCCGGTATATGCCAGCGGCAATGTGCCCGGCGGCGCGGAGAAAAACAGGGAGCTCATCGAGCGCTACAAGGGACGCATAGCGAGTCTCTGAGGTATGTATATGAAAAAGGACGGACCGAAGATCGTTGTGCTCGGCCTCGCGGGCAGCTCGGTATTCATGAGCGTGGATCATTTCCACGGACCGGGCGAGACGCTGAAGGCCGGCGGACTCTACACCGAACCCGGCGGCAAGGGCTGCAACCAGGCGGTCGCGGCGGCAAGGCTCGGCGCACAGGTGAGCTTCATCTCCTGTATGGGGCGCGATGACGCGGCGCGGCAGTGCGTGCAGTTTCTCTCGGATGAGGGTATAACGCCTGTCACGGAGTACACGGACCGTGAGAACAGCCCGTATGCCTGTATCCTGACTGACAGCGGCGGAGAGAACCGGGTCACGGTCTACCGCGGCGCCGCGGACTGTTTGTCGCCCGCGTTCGTCAGGAGCCGGGAGACGCTTATAGGCGGCGCGGATATGCTGATGCTGAACAACGAGTGTCCGGCAGAGGCCGTAATCACGGCGCTCGGGCTGGCAGAAAAGCACGGCGTACCGGCGCTGCTTAATCCGGCCCCGGCAGAGCCCATGGACGCGGAGCTTCTTAGACGCTTCGCGGTGATCACGCCGAACCGTATCGAGGCCGCGCAGCTGCTCGGAATACCGGAGGACAGCGGGCCGGCGGAGCTTCTGGAGGGCTTCAGGAGGCTCGGTATCAGGCGCGCGGCGGTAACCCTGGGCGGGGACGGCGCGGCTGTGCTCGACGGGGACAGAATGTATCTGCTGCCGGCGGCGAAGGGCAGCGCGGTCGACACGACGGGCGCGGGAGACTGCTTTAACGGCGCGCTTGCGGTGAAGCTGGCCGCGGGAGTGGACCTTGCCGCGGCGGTCGAATACGCGGTAAACGCGGCGTCCCTCAGCGTGAGAAAAAGATATGTCATGCCGGCTCTGCCGTACAGGGCGGAACTGGATAAAGCATATGCCCGGATTGATATCCGGCCGTTACTCAATGATGGCAGCATCGGTTGACAGGAGCTCACACGCCTGACAGAGTATACCCGTCAACGGATGGTAAAGAAAAGGAGAAGAAAATGACTGACAATTCCAACGGCTACCTTCCGAAAGTGATCGAGCTGCTCAACAAGATAGAGACTGAGCAGTATGCCAACATCAAAGCCGCAGCGGAGCTGATGGCCGACGCCATAGCGAACGACCGGCTCATAAACGTCTACGGCGGAGGCGGACACACGACGCTGCCTGTCGGAGAGATGTTCTTCCGCGCGGGCGGACTGTGCAATATCAACCCATGCATGGAGACGGGGCTGTCCGTATTCAATCAGGCGCAGAAGTACCTCGCGCTGGAGCGCTGCGTCAACTACGGCCGCGCTATAATGGATTACTACGATCTGCGTAAGGACGACGTGCTGATTATCTACCACAACATCGGCACCAACGCCGCTACCATAGACGCGGCAATGGAGGCAAAGGAACGCGGCGTGAAGATAATCGCGGTGTCCTCCTCCGACTGGCAGGAGAACATCCCGAAGGACTACGAGCTGCGCCACCCCTCGCATAAGAACCTGTTCGACTTTGCCGACGTATGCATCGACGACTATAACCCGCTGGGCGACACGGTCGTCAAACTCGACGGCTTTGACACGCCGATAGGACCGATATCCAATATGACCGACTTTTACATCGTACACCGCCTCGAGATAGAGTGCGCGAAGAGCTGCCTTGCAAGAGGGGTGGAGCCCCCGTTCTGGCGCAGCGCCAACGTGCCCGGCGGCGACGAGTTCAACAAGAAGAATCTGGAAAAATACAGTCCCAGAATCAAAATGCTGTAAGGAGCAGAACAGATGGAGAAAGAGTTTATCCCGAAACTGCTTGAACTGGCAGAGAAGTACAGAGCCGCCGAAGAGCTCTGCGTAATTCCTGAGGAGGGCGCGGTAAAGGTAAAGTGCAGCAAGGGGGCGTTTCGCTTCTTCTACGACTTCAACAAAGAGCTGCCGCAGGACGAGTGGATCAACACGCCTCTGTTCCACTGGCAGGCCCAGCAAAAGTACATACAGCTGCGCGGCCTTATCGACCGCCGCATGGTCGAGCCGGCGCTCGCGATGCGTATACACCACATGGTGCAGCATGATGAGTTCACCCGCACGCTCAAGGACATAATGGTTTTTGAAGCGAACCTCTTTGAATTCGTGACAAGAGCGCGCATCGACCACGTTTTCGCCGACTTCAGCGGCGAGGTATACACCAACTGCATAATGTCCGCGAGCAACAACGTAAAGGCCAGCATGGAGCTGGGCTTCCTGCCTGACGGCAGCGAGCCTGTGCTGCTGCACGAGGTGGTCGCACGCACCGGTATAGCCTCCGATCTGCCGGTCGATATTCAGACCGTCCAGTACCCGATATATGTGTTCAAGGGTGAAAAGACAGAGAAATACAACGAGATCGACTTCGAGCTCTACGGGATGAACAACACGCAGGCAGACTGCATACGCTTCATCCTCTGGGCTCTGACGGACGAGACGCGTATAGGGCAGCTCAGAGACGACTATGCGCACATGGAGAAAGTCTATGCGGCCGCGGTGAAGGCCAGCAGTACGCTGAGCAACGCCGCGGTGGAGGAGTGAAGAACATGAGACAGGTAAATCTTGCTATAGCGTCCCTTACACACGCACACGTGCGCAAATATTACCAGACGCTTCACGACAACAATAAGATCAACTGGGTGGCGGTTTCCTGCGCTACAGATGAGGTCGAAAAGAACTTCCGCGACTACGGCTACGATGTGCCCATTTACCGCAGCACCGAGCAGATGCTCGCAGAACACCCGGAGATAGACGGCGTAATTATAGCGAGCGAGAACTTCCGCCACTACGGGGACATGGAGCTGTGCTGCAAATACCACAAGCACATGCTGTCCATGAAGATACCGACCTTCGATCTCGAGGAGTACGACCGCATGATAAAAATGGTCGACGAGGCCGGCGTCATCTGTCAGGTCGAGCTGGAGATGCACTACAATCCGACCTGCACGCGTGCGCTGGAGCTTGCCCGCAGCGGCGAGATAGGCGACATCATCTCCTTCAACGCGACGAACATAACACTTTCTCCGGTCTGGGCGTTCCCGTGGCAGGGCGACCCGGAGATCAGCTACGGCAAGGCCATCCCTCTCAGGGAGGGCGACAAGCGCTGCCGCGGAGGCGCGCTCAGCGACCACCCGCACATCTTCGATATGCTCCGGTGGGTCACCGGCAGCGATTATGATTACGTTTACGCGGATGTCGCCGACAATATCCGCGATATACGCGAAGAGGACGTCGTCTATGTAACCGGGCGCATGAAGAACGGCTGCAAGTTCCTGCTTGACCCGTCCTGGTCCCGCCACGAGGCAAAGACAAAGGTACCCATAAACTGGGATCTGCACCCGAAACGCATGGAGGTCAATTTCTCCATTGTCGGCACCGAGGGGATAATACAGGCCGACTGCTTCGGCCCGAACGACAGCTACTGCGGCGGACCTAACAACCGCTACGCAGTCCAGTACACCTACTTCGACGAGTGGATAGGCATGATGGACGAGTTCTGTGACTGTATCCTCAACAACAAGCAGCCCAAAATCAACCTCCGGTGGCACCGCCAGACGGTCGAGGCCATGGTACGCTGCTACGAATCCATCTACACCGGCAAGCCCGTATACCTGAACAGATAAGGAGAAAAGCATGGCAATCAAACATACCGCAATAAGCTACTACGGACTCAATTATGTTGAGAACGCCGAACGCGATTTTCAGGAGATGCTCGAGCACGGCTGCGACACTGTCATACTCGCGATCACGGAATTTGACATGGACTTCTGGTTCCCCAATATTAAGCTGATCGTAGACAAGGCCCACGAGATGGGCCTGCGTGTGCTGGCCGACACCTGGGGCATAGGCAAGTATTTCGGCGGCGAGCAGATATCCCTTTTCCTGCAGAACAATATCCACCACCGTCAGGTCTCCGCGTACACCGGGGAAGTCCTCAACGCCGCCTGCTTCAATACCAATTCCTTCCGTGACTATTTCAGGGGCATCTGCATGAAGCTCGCCCGCGAGACCGAGGTCGACGGTTTCTTCTGGGATGAGCCGCACTACGCCTATCCCAAGTCCTATGCCTCCATCACAGGCGGCGCCGGAGACGACTGGTCATGCCGCTGCAGCGAGTGCATGAGGAAGTTTGAAGCCTACTACGGCTATGAGATGCCGAGGTTCATGAACGACGACGTCAAACAGTTTCGCTGGCGGGAGGCGCTGGAGACGCTTGCAGGCGTGTCCAAGGCGCTCAAGGAATACAAACCGTCGCTGGAGATCACCTGCTGCGTACACGCGACGCTCAACAGCTACTACGTCACCGAGCTGCGGGGCTACGACAACTGGGAGATGGTAGCCGCCTGCCCGTACTTTGACGTGTTTTCCACCACCATTATCAAGTGGAGCCTGCCTGAGAGCTTCTTCCGCAGCATTACCGAACGCACCGTTGCTATCGCCAGAAAGTACGGCAAGGAGTCCGAGCGCTGGCTTATGGGCTACAGCGAGAGGCCCGATGACTTCAGCCAGATCGACAGAGTCGTCGACATGTATGAGGAGCTCGGCGTTGACCGTCTCGGCACATGGACCTACCGCGGCGGCCTCGGCACGAGCGTCGCGGCGAAGGATCCTATAGAGCTGTGGGACAACATAGGCCGCAACTACAGGAGAGTACTCAAAAAATAAACGCCGTTGAGACGGCATGCAGCAGCAAGCGCTCCCGAAAAGCTTTAAAGCTTTTCGGGAGCGCTTGCAAACTGTCGGGGGACCGGCGCTGAGCAGTGTGACAAGTGAGCCGCGGGGGAGGCTGAGAGGGGCAGGACACACGCCGCTCCGGACAGGAGAGTACAGAAGCGCGCCCTTTCGTTCCTGAAGTTTTTTCAACAGCCCGACAAACTGGAGCTTATAGGTTAAAAAACAGGCTCAGTACCATAACGGCAATACCTGCGACCGAAAGAATATATCCTTTTTTTTCCTTTTGGCCTGTCAAATTCATTACCGAGCCGACAAGCGACACGCCTAACGGAATGGCAACAGCCGGTATTTTCGGCAGTGTATTTGTGATTTGGCCATCAAACCCGACCTGTACTGCAACAACGTCGGGAAGAAGGAGCCATGAAATCACGCCCAATCCAATTGCAGCAATAACCAATAAGATACTGATCGAATTCTTTTTCATATTATTAGCACCACAAATTGTAATCGGAATTATAATTTATCCGACTCTCGCGTTGAATAAAGTATATTAATGAAATATGAAAAATCTACCAGCCGCACAGGAAAACGCTCGAATAAGTTCAGGATTCTTCGGACGTACTCAATACTGTTTTACGGACAACGTCTTGTGCCCGGTCAGCTTTTTTGTTGGCGACAAGAGGGAATCAAAGCGCCGACTGGGTATCGTTGGGATCTCCGTTGATGGCCATGTCATATTCATGGCTCCAGTCGATATCGCGGTACTGGGCGGCTCTGGGATCGGTCCTTATGAAGTCCATGAGCATGTCCAGCATCTCAACAGACCAGGTGTTCCTGTCGATCTGGGCGGTGGTGAACCTGTTGGCGGTAATCATTTCAAAGCCGAACATGTCCTTGACCTGAGTCTTGGCGCCGTTTTCGACGACCTCCACGACCAGATGGGGAGGAATAAACAATACGCCGCCGCTGCAGCCGTAGACGATATCGCCCGGCAGGCACATCGCGGCATGTTCGCCGCTGCCGAGACGCACGGGGGCGTTGAAGCTTATCATGGCGAAGTTCCTTATCGGGGTCGGGTCGATTCCCCTGTAGTAGACCTGAATGCCGTCGACCTTCTTCATCTGTTCGATATCTCTGATACCGCCCCAGATGACGGCGCCGCCCGTGTGAGTCTTGTTCTTCATGGCGGTGGTAAGGTTGCCGCCGAGGAAGGTGCCCTTATAGACCTTATCGAACATGTCGACGACAATGACGTCGCGGTCGGTCAGACTGTCAATGACCCACTGGTTGGGGGTGCCGGTGCGGCCTTCGGCCTCGGCCTGCGCCATAGATGCGGCGTAGTAGTCGGGGCGGGTGGGGCCGTAGGCGGCGGTAACAGCGCGGCCGATGAGCTTGCAGTTGAGGTCGCCGTTTTCCTTGAATTCCGGATGCAGGCTCTGCATTTCAAGGAACTGATTCTCATAGCCCTGGACGAATATGGGCTTCCACAGCTCCTCGAGGGTCATACCGCGCAGAGCATCCAGATACTTGTCGGGGACCTTGGGGCGGCCGTCGGGGAAACGCTCACCCTTCCATTCGGGGGTCAGAGCAATTATGTCTTCGCTGTTATTAAAACGCATATGATGTGCCTCCATAATGATTTATGATCGCGTATTATAAGCGGGGAGCGGGCCCCGTGTTTTATATCACAGACCTTTGCCGCCGTCAATGTAAATATCCTGTCCGGTCATGTATTTGCTCTCCTCGGACGCCAGATAGAGGACCAGAGCGCTTATATCGTCAGGCCGGCCGATGTATCTGACGGGGATGAGACTGCGGACGTGCTCCTCATAAGAGGGGTCGGACAGAGCCTCGGCATTCCTGTCGGTGCGTATGGCGCCGGGGGCAATGTTGTTGACGGTTATCCCGTACGGGGCGAGCTGCATGGCGAGCGACAGGGAGACGTTTCTGAGCGCGCTCTTGCTTGCGGAGTATATGAGCATGGCGTCGACGGGCTTGACCTGCTGGACGCTGCCCATGGTGATGATACGGCCCCAGCCGCGCTCCTTCATCCCGGGCACAAAAAGCTGCAGCAGCTTTATGGGTGAGCGCAGATTGGTGTTCATCTGCAGATCGTATTCTTCGTCCGTGATCTTTGTCCACTCACGTCGGAGCTCTATGGACGCGTTGAGCATGAGAATGTCGACTTTGAGGCCGAGGGACTCAACCTGTGAGTAAAGCTTCCCGGCTCCGTCCAGCTCTGAAAGGTCGGCATATACGGTATGGAAGTCAGCGCCGGCCTCTTTCAGCAGCTCCACGGCTTTGTCGGCGGCTGGACTTGCTTTGCTGCAGTGCATTATTACCCTGGCACCGTGAGAGGCCAGCGTCAGCAAAGCCGAGCGGCCTATGCCGCGGCTCGAACCGGTGACCAGTGCGGTCTTACCGTGCAGATCAAACATTTTATCCCTCCTGAATATATAGACTTACACCGAATTTCATATTATAAATGTATTTTCAACCACCGCCGCGTATATGTCAAATGATTTCACTATATGCAATGGGCGTTGCACAATGACAAAAAGCGGGTGCGAATATAAGTGTTATTCTCTGCTTTTATGAAACAGAGGCTGCAGCGGAAGTTTCGCGCTGCAGCCCCGGATTAATTATCCGTAATCAGCTCCAGATACGGTCGTTGGAGAACTCGGTGTTCCAGCTGTCGGTAGGCTCCCACATCCCCGGAATGTCGGGGTTGATGTGGGAAGCGAGCAGCTCCTCGTTGAGGGACTCAATGCCGAGACCGGGAGCCTCGGGGACCTTTATGAAGCCGTTCTTGATGAGAGGGTGGGGCAGGCCGTTGACCATGTCGCTCCACCAGGGGATGTCTACGGAGTGGTATTCAAGGGCGAGGACGTTGTGCATGGCGGCTGCCGTGTGCACGGCGGCCATGCAGGCGATCGGACTTTCGGCCATGTGTACAGCGACGGCAACGCCGTTTTCGTCGGCTATATCGGCGATCTTCTTGAGCTCCAGAGCGCCGCCGCAGGTCAGAATGTCTGGATGGACGACGGAGACGCCGCCGGCTCTGATGAGCTTTTCATAGCCTTCCTTGAGGTAGATGTCCTCGCCGGTGCAGATGGGAATGCAGGTCGAATTGCGCAGGCGGACATAATGATCGGTGTATATCCAGGGAGCCAGGTCCTCCACCCAGGCAAGGTTGTATTTCTCCATGCGGCGGCAGAAGCGGATGCAGCTTTCAAGCTGGACATGGCCGAAGTGGTCAATGGCGAGGGGCACTTCATAGCCGATGACGTCACGTACTTCCCGGACGTAGTTTTCGAGGTAATCAAGGCCCTTCTCGGTGATCTGTATACCGGTGAAGGGATGGGCGGTGGTGACGATCTGGTAGCTCTTCTGATGCCTGACCATGTCGGCGGTGACACTGCCGCCCTGTGCGTTGAGCACGTGAGAGGCATACTTCTTCATATCGTCTATGAAGCCGAGAGGGGCGTTGATGGTGCCGGGCTCATCGAGCAGCAGACCGATGCCGAGGTCCATCTTCAGGAAGGTGAAGCCCATGTCCATACGCTTTTTGAGCGCCAGCCCCATGTCGTGGCCGGTGTGCTTGCCGTCGACGTCGGTGTCGGCGTAGACGCGGACTTCGTCGCGGTACTTGCCGCCGAGCAGCTGGTACATGGGCACGCCGTAGGCCTTGCCGGCCAGATCCCAGAGCGCGATCTCAATGCCAGAGACGCCGCCGCCCTGACGGGATTCGCCGCCGAACTGCTTGATCTTGTGGAATATCTTATCGACGTTGCAGGGGTTTTCGCCGAGAATACGGCTTTTGAGCATCAAAGCGTAGGTCTTGCTGGCGGCGTCTCTGACCTCGCCGTAGCCCTCTATGCCCTGATTGGTAATGATCTTCATGATTGTGCAGCGCTTGGGGGCGTCGATAATGTCCACAAAGCGCATATCGGTGATCTTCAGCTCGGTGGGTGAGGAACACTTGTTGAAACTCATATTTTTATCCTCCTGTTATATACCCGGACGGACGCCGCGCATCCGGCAGCCGGCGCTTTTGATTTAAGCATCGCCATTGTATTCCGCGGCGCGGCGCACAGCAAATGAAATATTCCGAATATATGATAAAATATTTTTATCTTGCAAAGTTCGACGACAGCGGGCATAATAGAGAAAAGCCTGAAATCACTGCGAAAACCGGAGGCTGGAATAAAATGAGAACTAAACAAATTATATTGGCGAGGGACGGAGACGGACACCCCACACTGACGATGTTTTTCTCCGACGCCGAGCCCGGAAGCAGGCCCTATATCGAGCATCACCACACTCAGCTGGAGATATCGGCGGTAGTTTCCGGGGGATGTGAGTGGCAGGTTCGGCACACCCCGCTGCGCTGCCGCGAGGGCGATATAGTGATACTCGGCAGCGATGAGGAGCACTATATCACCGCCGTGGACGGCACGGCGCCGTTCAGGCTGCTGAACCTCCAGTTCGAGCCGCGGTATATCTGGTCGCCCGGCAGCGACATGTTCGATTCGCGTTATCTCGGAATTTTCCTTAACCACGGCGAGAGCTTCAACAACAGGCTCGACGGCGAGACCGACACGGCACGCCGGGTATCGGAGCTGCTGCGGCGCATCTACCGGGAGGGGACCGAGGCCGCGCCGGAGTATGAGCTGATGATAAAGGCGGAGCTGATGCTGATCCTCGCGCTGCTCGGCCGCGAATACCACGATATACTGCGCGCGGCGCCGGACAGGGAGCAGCGCAGATATCTGCAGCAGCTGGACGAGGCGATGAGTTATATAAACAGAAACATCTCCTCGGATCTGACGCTGGACGATATAGCGAAGGCGGCAGGAATGAGCCGCAGCTATTTTTCTACAGTGTTCAAAAGGATGAACGGCATATCGGTATGGCGGTATGTGAACGGAAAGCGCATAGAGCGGGCGATGAGATATCTGGACGAGGGCGGCAGAACGGTCACTGAGATAGCAACGCTTTGCGGATTCAGCAATATTGCGAACTTCAACCGCAGCTTCCGCATGATAGCCCGGCAGAGCCCGAGCGAGTTCAGGCGCAGCCGTGAGGCGCGTGACAGGCAGACCTAGAATAATAAGGCCCCGACCAAAGACGGGTGCTCATAAGACGGTTTCAGTCCCGGCAGTTTGCGCTGCTGTGACTATTCTTGCACTCCATGTTGTTATGTGATAATATGCAACCAAATAGACCTGCAAATCGGAATTTGTGAAGGATTGAGTAACAAAATGCAAAAGTTAAAAATCAAAGATAGAAAAAAACTTGTCGAACTTATTGAGCGAATCCCATTTCAGAATATTATCAGCATGGAAGTGGAAACATACAGGGGTTCATACCTGGAAGGAATTAATTGGGATTTCTTGAAGTATGTATATAACAGAGAAAAAGATACGGATGAAAGTCCCGGATGGATAGACTACACAATAACCTATAAGGATTCCATTTCTCCTGATAGCCTTGTTTCTGACTTTGATGATATACAAAATAATGGTACCTGCGGTTCAAAATCCATAGTTACCGTCATCTATGATGAAGAAAGATGAGCATAAATTCCAGATTGTCGAACAGATAAGGGCGCACATACGGGTCAAGCCCCGTATGTGCGCTCTGTGAGACTGAACGCCCCGGACACTTGCATGTCCTGGGCGTTTTGCGTTACTGCGTTCCGGAAAAAGAACTGCATCCCTTGCGCCGCTTTGCGGCTATCCTCTAAAGGCAAAAGGCGCGACCACGAAAGCCACGCCTTTTGCATATTTCACTGTCTTATGAACACCCCGACCAACTGGCCGGGGTCTTATTCATTATACGGATAAGGGTATCACACGACACCCTGCGCCATCATGGCCTCAGCAACCTTGAGGAAGCCCGCGACGTTCGCGCCGACCATCAGGTCGCCCGGCTTGCCGCACTCAACAGAGGCGTCGTAGCAGGCCTTGTAGATGCTGCGCATGATGCCGTGAAGCTTTTCGTCGACCTCGTCGAAGCTCCACGACATGCGTATGGAATTCTGGCTCATTTCGAGACCGGAGGTGGCAACGCCGCCGGCGTTGGAAGCCTTGCCGGGGGAATAGAGCAGACCGTTGGCCTTGACGATATCTATGGCCCCGGGGGTAAGGGGCATATTCGCGCCCTCGAACACGGCCATGCAGCCGTTGTCAACGAGCTTTTGCGCGTCCCCGGCGTCCATCTCGTTCTGAGAGGCACAGGGATGGGCAATGTCACACTTGACGCCCCAGATGTTTCTGCAGCCCGCATGGTATTCGGAGCCGGGTACCTCGTCGGCATAGACGCTGATGCGCGCCCTGCGCTTCTGCTTGATATCGAAGAGCTTTACGAGATCAATGCCGTTCGGGTCGTAAATGTAACCCTGGGAGTCGCTCATGGCGACGACCTTGCCGCCGAGCCGGCTGCACTTCTCCGCGGCGTACTGGGCGACGTTGCCGGAGCCGGAGACGACGACGGTCTTGCCTGCGTAGCTGTCGTTCTTCAGGTGCTTCAGAGCCTCGGCGGAGAAGTAGCACAGGCCGTAGCCGGTTGCCTGAGTCCTGGCCAGAGAGCCGCCGAAAGAGAGCCCCTTGCCGGTGAGCACGCCGCCGTCAAAGCGGTTGACAATGCGCTTATACTGGCCGAAGAGGTAGCCGATCTCACGCGCGCCGACGCCGATGTCGCCGGCGGGGGTGTCGGTAAACTGGCCGATATGCCGGTAGAGTTCAGTCATGAAGCTCTGACAGAAGCGCATGATCTCGGCGTCGGACTTGCCCTTGGGGTCGAAGTCGGAGCCGCCCTTGCCGCCGCCCATGGGCAGAGTGGTCAGAGAGTTCTTAAGCGTCTGCTCGAAGCCGAGAAATTTCATTATGGAAAGGTTCACGGACGGATGGAAGCGCAGGCCGCCCTTGTACGGGCCAATGGCGGAGTTATACTGGACTCTGTATCCGCGGTTGACGCGGGTCACGCCCTGATCGTCGACCCAGGGGACGCGGAACTCCATGACACGCTCAGGCTCGACAAAGCGCTCAAGCAGTCCGGCCTTCTCCCATTCGGGATGCCTGTCAACGACCAGCTCGAGGGAATCAAAAACCTCACGCACGGCCTGCAGAAACTCAGGTTCATTGGCGTCACGGCGCTCTACATCAGCGTACACACGGTTCAGATATTCATTTTCAAACATTACTTACCTCCAAGGTTTTTTTTCCGTCGGGGCATGGTACACATTCCGTAACAGAAGAAGGTGTGCTGCCGTAACGGAGTTTTATGTTGATTATACAGCGAATAAGGGAAACTTACAACCGGATACCGGAAAAAATAACGGCCTACAATACCGGAAAAAATAACGGCCCCATGCCTGCCAAGCGCATGGGGCCGTGAGGATAGTCCGGGATTATTTGCTGAGATCCTTCAGGAAGAGGCTGTTTTCAGCATCCGAGGGGATCAGGAAACCGGTGCGCGGGGAGACGGAGAAGGCCTCGACGGCGGGACCGTCCATCAGGCAGGAGCGCTTGAACTGCTGGGAGAAGTAGCGCCTGCAGTAACTGGTGATCCAGCGCAGCAGCTCCTCGTCGGTGAACTCGTCGCCGTAGGCGGTTTTGGCGAGCCGCAGGGTCTTTTCCGGGCCGAAGCCGCAGATCATCATCTTGTGCGTGAAGAAGTCCTGCAGGCTGTAGGAGCCGACAGCGTCTTCACTCTTCTGCTCGATGAGGTCGTCGTGGATGGGCAGCAGCTCCGGGGTGACGGGGCAGTCAAGCACATCGTAGAGAGCGGCCTTCAGAACCTTGTCGTCGGTGTTGGCGGCAATGTAGCTGACGTTTGCGCGGACCTGAGTCTTGGTCAGGCCGAGGTTGACGTCGTACATGCTGGTATGGTCGCCGTTGTAGGTGCACCAGCCGTCGACGAACTCGCTGAGGTCCTCAGTGCCGACGTCAAGACCGTTGACCTTGTTGGCGATATCCATAAGGACCTGAGTACGCTCACGTGCCTGAGCATTCTCAAAGGCGATGGAGTAATCGTCATGAGCATGACCGATATCGTCAAAGTGCTGGTATACGGACTTGCCGATGTCTATAACGCGGACCTCGCAGCCCAGCTGTTCAGCCACGACAATGGCATTGGACTTGGTGCGGGAGGAGGTGCCGAAGCAGGGCAGAGTGCAGGCGATGACGTTGGTGGAGGGCAGGCCCATCTTCTTTACTGCACGCGCGCTGATCATGACGGCGAGGGTGGAGTCGACACCGCCGGAGATGCCGACGACGCAGTGGTCCAGTCCGGCGTACTCCATGCGTTTGACAAGGCCGGAAACCTGAATGTCGAGCATACGCTCGCAATAGGCCGGCAGGTCCTCTGCCTTCTCGGGCAGATGCGGGTGCTTTGAGTAGCTGCGGGTGAGGGCGGTCTCTTCAAGCTCGCCGCCCCAGGGACATACATAGTGCGGATAATCGCAGACGTCGAAGCCGCCTGCTGCGCGGCGGAGATTGATCATATGCTCAACGTCGATCTCGCTGACGGCGAGGCTGTTCTCGCGTTCATCGGAGGCGAGGACGACGCCGTTCTCGGCGACCATGCACAGGCCGGAGTATACGTTCTCGGTCGTGCTTTCACCTTTGCCGGGGGCAGCCATGACAATGCCGCATTTGAGGCGCCTGGACTCATAGCGGATGTTGAGCTCAGCCTCGTCGGTCGAGGTGACGGTCTCGGGGAAGGAGGCCATCTGGACGACGACAGTAGCGCCGGAGAGGGCGTGGCGCAGAGCGGGGGAGGTGACGGCGTCCATGTCGGCGCCGAGCTCCACGGCGACCTTCAGGTCGGGCATGGAGGCGTGCTCAAACAGCACGTCGGAGGAGAGGAAGCTGTCGTGCTCACCGACAGTGACATCGAGGGCTTCCTCGTCGTCGTAGCTCTGAAAATGAGTTCCGCCGACGTTCTCTCTGGGAACAAGACCCAGCAGTTCACCGTCACATATAGCGGCGGCGCAGCTGTAAATACGTGAACCGGCGGCGTAGGGCAGGCCGACGAACACAAGCATATCGGTGCCGGCGGTGGCGGCGATGACCTTTGCAAGTGCGGCTTTGGCGCCTTCGAGAATGACTCTGTGGCCGATAAGGTCAAAGCATGAGCAGCCTGTGAGCGTGAGCTCAGAGAACGCGAGAACCTTCACGCCGAGCTTCTTTGCCTCGGCTATCGTTTCAATAACGCGCCGGGCGTTGTAGTCGGCGTCTGCGACCTTGATGACGGGGGATGCGGCGGCAACTTTAATAAAACCATGCTTCATTTCAATTCACCTGATCTAATGTTTTTTTCAGCGGTAAAACCGTGCTCAGAACTTGATGCGCTCGGAGATATATGCCCTGACCTCACTGATGGGGATGCGGACCTGCTCCATGCTGTCGCGCTCACGGACGGTGACACAGTGGTCAGCCTCGTCGGTCTCGGTGCCGACGGTATTGAAGTCGAAGGTAATGCAGAAGGGGGTGCCGATCTCATCCTCACGGCGGTAGCGCTTGCCGATGGAGCCGGTTTCGTCATAGTCGCACATGAAGTCCTTGCTCAGCTCATTGTAGAGCTCCATGGCGGGGCCGGTGAGGATCTCCTTCTTGGACAGGGGCAGGATGGCGCACTTGAAAGGGGCGAGGGCCGGGTGCAAA
The DNA here is from genome assembly GCA_029010715.1 of Clostridiales bacterium. Classification (GTDB taxonomy): domain Bacteria; phylum Bacillota; class Clostridia; order Oscillospirales; family Oscillospiraceae; genus Limivicinus. Next base: position 5,814 of record JAQXKZ010000035.1, on the reverse strand, counting down.
TGCAGCACGGTGCGTATGTCGTCATTGCCCTTCTTATCCTGACCGACGACCTGCTCGTCATAAGCGTCGCAGAGGATGGAGAGAACGGTTCTCTCAACGCCGAGGGAGGGCTCAATGACGTAGGGGATATAGTGCTCGTTCTTCTCCTGGTCGTAGTAAGTCAGGTCCTGGCCGGAGACGGTCTGGTGCTGGGTCAGGTCGTAGTCGGTACGGTCGGCAACGCCCCAGAGCTCGCCCCAGCCGAAGGGGAAGAGGAACTCAAAGTCCGTGGTCGCCTTGGAGTAGAAGCACAGCTCCTCCGGGTCATGATCGCGCAGCCGCAGATTCTCGTCCTTCAGGCCGATATCGAGCAGAAACTTATGGCAGAAGCTGCGCCAGTAGTCGAACCACTCCAGATCGGTGCCGGGCTGGCAGAAGAACTCAAGCTCCATCTGCTCAAACTCGCGCACACGGAAAATGAAGTTGCCCGGGGTGATCTCGTTGCGGAAGCTCTTGCCGATCTGGCCGATGCCGAAGGGCAGCTTGCGGCGTGTGGTGCGCTGGACGTTGACAAAGTTGGTGAATATGCCCTGAGCGGTCTCGGGACGGAGATACACGTTGTTCTTCGCATCCTCGGTGACGCCCTGGAAGGTCTTGAACATCAGATTGAACTGACGGATGTCGGTGAAATTGTGCTTGCCGCAGGTGGGGCAGGGGATGTTGTGCTCCTCCACGAAGGCTTTCATCTCACTCTGGGAGAAGGCGTCGATGGGCTTGGGGAGCTGGAAGGCGGTCTCATTGCACCAGTCCTCGATGAGCTTATCGGCACGGAAACGCTCATGGCATTCGCGGCAGTCCATCAAGGGGTCGGAGAAGCCGCTGAGATGGCCGGAAGCGACCCAGGTCTGCGGGTTCATAAGGATGGCAGCGTCGAGGCCGACGTTGTAAGGGTTCTCCTGGACAAACTTCTTCCACCAGGCTTTCTTGACGTTGTTCTTCAGCTCAACGCCAAGGGGGCCGTAGTCCCAGGTGTTGGCCAGACCGCCGTAGATCTCGGAGCCGGCGAAGATGAAGCCTCTGTTCTTGCACAGGGCCACGATTTTGTCCATTGTCTTTTCGGTATTCTTCATTTTTCTTCCTTTCCTGCGGCTGGCTGCCGCAGAGATTATTTTTTGCCGGCGCAGCCGGCACTGTCTGTTCCGACAAAACTATAATATACCAGAATTGTTGGCATATATCAACAAAAACTGCAAAAATGGAAAGTCAATTCTTAAACTATCTTCAGAATGATAAGCAGACAGGCTCTTCCATTATTTGACGGACGGTGTATAATAGAAGAAATACAATAAGCGTATAATAATCATTCAAATAATTTTTTAAATGCATGGAGCCAGGTGCGGATATAGATGAAAGACGGAAACAGAGAAAAAAGATCCGGAGGTAGGAGCAGGAGGCTGAAGGTGATAGTCGCGGTGCTGCTGATATATCTGGTGATAATCATTGCGGTGGCGACTGTTATCGACGCGCGGCATGTGCGCTTTTACATGTCGGGTTCGGACAACGTGACGCAGGAGTACGGCACGACATTCAAAGACCCCGGCATATATGCGGTCTCGACAGGGAAGCTCTTCGGAGAGGGAAACAGGCAGCTGGAAATAAAGACCGAGGGCACTGTGAACACAGAGGCACTCGGAAGCTATACGATCAAATACGGAGTGCGCTATCTCTTCCGTGACTACAGTACAGAGCGGCATGTCAATGTCGTGGACACACAGCCGCCGGTCATAGAGCTCAAGCACAAAGAGGGCTACGAGGCCAGCTGGATGACCGGCTATGTGGAGGAGGGCTACACGGCAAGCGACAACTGCGACGGAGACCTCACTGCAAAAGTCATCCGCGCGGAGAACGAGGACAAGATCATATATACCGTCACCGACTCCTCCGGCAATACCGCGACAGCGGAGCGCGAGATACAGTATATAAAGACCGAGCCGCGTATCGTGCTCTACGGGGACGAGAACATGGTGGTTACGGCGAGCGCCGGTTTTACCGACCCCGGATACTCCGCGACCGACGGAGCCGGGGACGATCTGACCCAGCTGGTCCAGGTGGACAGCAACGTCGTAGCCTATCTTGCCGGCGACTACCGGATAGTCTACACAATTACAAATGAGCTGGGCAACTCGGTAAGCGCCGTGCGCAACGTGACCGTAATCCCGGCGAACAGGCCGGATGTGGTGACGCCGGACACAAAGACGATATACCTGACCTTCGACGACGGACCGGGCCCATACACGGGGAAGCTGCTGGACGTACTCGCAAAGTACAATGTCAAGGCGACCTTCTTCGTCACCGCGGCAAATCCCAAGTACTACGACATGATAGCGCGTGAAGTCAACGAGGGACACAGCGTAGGAGTGCACACCTACTCACATAACTACAAGTCTATATATTCCAGCGAGGAGGCCTTTTTCGAGGATTTCTATGCCATGCAGGACGTCATATACGAGCAGACAGGCTGCTACACCAATCTGTATCGCTTCCCGGGCGGCAGCTCAAACACGGTCAGCTCCTTCAATCCGGGCATAATGTCACGCCTGACAAAAGCGCTCACCGATATGGGCTATAAGTACTTCGACTGGAATGTGTCCTCAGGCGACGCGGGTGAGACGACCAGGACCAATGTCGTCGTTGACAATATAGAAGCCGGATGCCGGGGAATGAAAGCGTCGGTTGTGCTGCAGCACGACATAAAGGACTTCAGCGTCAACGCCGTTGAATCGGTAATAATCTGGGGTCTGCAGAACGGTTATACGTTCCGTGCCCTCGACATGACCAGCCCCGACGCGCACCATGGGGTCAACAACTGACCGGAATGCACTTCTATTCCGGACGAAATAATCCGGCGAAGCTGAATCCCGCGGTTTCGCCGGTGAAAAACGTTATTTTTAAAACAAAATAATCATACAAATTGTTGACAACTGTATGATGGGGTAATATAATGACCATGCGCCGCATCCGCCCAGAGCGGAGCGACAGCAGGAGGAATTTAATATGAGTAACGCAACACCCCGTAAAGGACTCCGGCGCAAGACCGGACTGGCCCTGTTCTCGGCGATAATCGTCGTGCTGCAGGTTTTGAGCAATTTCGTGCGCTTCGGTCCTTTCCCAATCACATTGGCATTGGCACCTATTATCATCGGCGCTGCTGTGTACGGCAGCTCGGCCGGCGCTCTGCTTGGCGGAGTTTTCGGTCTTGTAGTATTGCTGACCGGCATAATCGGCTGGGACGGCGGAACGGTAATGCTGCTTATGGGCATCAACGCTTTCGGCTGTATCCTGATATGCATCGGCAAAGGCGTTCTGGCAGGCTGGCTTGCCGGACTGGTGTACAGACTTCTGGCAAAGAAGAAAGAGCTTATTGGCGTGGTGGTTGCGGGTATCGTTTGCCCGGTGGTCAACACCGGACTTTTTATACTCGGTATGCTGACTTTCTTCACCTCCACGCTTGAGAGCTGGGCCAGCGGTCAGGGTATGATCTATTTTGTTCTCTTCGGTCTCGCCGGGGTGAACTTCCTGGTGGAGCTGGCTGTGAACCTTGTGCTCTCCTCCGGCATCACTTCAATAATCAAGTACGCGAAGAAGGGCTGAACATGATACTTGCTATAGACGTTGGCAACACCAACATTGTCCTGGGCATTATTGAAAAGGGCGAAATCCTTAATATTATCCGTATTCATACCGACCTGCGCGAAACAGGCAGTGAATATGCCATAAAGCTCAGGCAGGTGACGGACTTCTATGGCATAGATCTGAAGAGCTTCGAGGGCTCGATCATTTCGTCGGTCGTTCCGCCGGTGACGGAGTCGCTTAAGCTCGCAGTGGAGAGACTGACCGGGAAGAAGCCAATGGTCGTGGGCCCCGGCATGAAGACCGGCATGAACGTCCGCATAGACGATCCGTCCACCATGGCGGCGGACCTGGTCGTCGGCAGTGTCGCGGCTGTGGCCTGCTACGGTATGCCGCTCATAGTAATCGACATGGGCACGGCAACGACCATGGTCGTTGTCGACAAGGAAGGCAGTTACCGCGGCGGCGCCATAATCCCGGGCATCAAGCTTTCGTACGGGGCGCTTTCCTCGGGCACGAGCCTGCTGCCTGACATATCCATACTGCCGCCGAAAAAGATCATCGCCACGAACACCGTAGACTCGATGCGCAGCGGTGCTGTCTACGGTACGGCGGCTCTGCTCGACGGCATGATAGAACGCATGGAGGCGGAGCTCGGCTGCAAATGCACCGTGGTAGCCACGGGAGGCCTCGCTCAGAGCGTTATACCCTACTGCAAGCATAGTGATATCATTTGCGACGGAGATCTGCTCCTGAAGGGCCTGTGGGTGCTTTACGAGAAGAACAAACCAGGCAAGTAAATACCGGAACACAAAGAAAAAATGCTTCTCCTGCGGGAGAAGCATTTTTTTATTACTCCCGGAAACCACCGGGTTTGCCGGAGGAGGCGCCTTCAAGTGAAGCGAGATGCTAAAAAGCAGTCTGGCAGTCAGCACAGCCTCGGTATGGAGCGTAAGTGAGCGTTAACGGGCGGCGGAGCAGCAGATGGAGGAGAAATAATATTCAGTGCGCCTTTAGATGCCCACCGGAAAAAATCCTTACAGGGCTTAATCAAGCCTCCGGATAAAACTTTGCGCACAGAGACGCAGCCGGTGTGCAACATTGGCGCGCATACATGCCACTCGCTGAACGGAAAGTGTATTAAGCGGAGCAATAAGCCGCTGAATGCATTCCGTATTCATCTGGGGGCTTCAGCGCCGGGCAGCAAAGCTGCGGAGAATCTATGTCATGGGTAAAAAACAGGGGGCAAGCCGTTCCGGCCAGCCCCCTGGGTCTTATGTGTTCAGCTTTTTGTCAGCCGCGACGCGCTTACTTGTTCCTGCGCTTCCTGCCCATGAACAGGACGCTGAAACCGCCGAGAGCGGAGAGCGTCATCAGGCCAAGCCAGAGACCAAGCTGGCTTTCGTCGCCGGTTTTGGGAGGCGCCTTGGGATCGAACTTGTAGATCCTCAGGATACCGGGGCGGAAGCTTACATCGTAGTTGTCGGTGACATCGTTGCCGTCTTCATCGGTTATGTAGTAGTCATCACCGAAGGTACCGGCGTAATCACCGATCTCGGTGCCGCTTGCGTAGTGAGTGAAGTTGTGAGCGCTGTGTCCGCTTACAAGGCCAACGATGGAGGAGATGCCTTCAACGTACTGTTCCTCACCGTTGTAGGTCCTGGTGGCGTTCTTTCCGGAGACAACCAAAGGACGCTTATTGACCGTCAGGATGCCTTCAACCTTGCTGATGCTGTAGTTGTCGGCATTGACGCCGTCACTCAGAGTGTAGGTGAAGGTGTTCGCGCTGCTGCCCGCGTCGGTCTGGGAGCCGGATACGGTAACCGTCACGGAGTCATCACCGACGAAGCCGTCGCCGGATACCTCAAAGCTGTCGTTGGTGAGAGGAGTACCGTCGTATACCTTGGAGTCGGAAGCGGAAGTCAGGATGATGCTGCGCGGAGTGATGGTCAGGCTGCCGTCTTCAACCACGAACCTGACATTGGTGAAATTCTGGTTTTTGTTGGTGAAGCTGGTATTGGTGAGACCCATATTGTAGGTGTTCACGTTGGTGCCTTTGGCGGATGCCTCGCTGCCGTTGAAGGTGAAGTCGTCCTCGGTGTAAAGAGGATTGCTGATGGATACAACTTTGTAACCGCTAACGGACTTTTCGGTGCCGTCGTACTTGAATTCGCCGGTGTTGCCGCTGATTCTGACGACAACTTC
>JAQXKZ010000034.1 GCA_029010715.1 Clostridiales bacterium | reverse complement strand
GAGGCCGGGTCGTCCCCGACCAGAACCACGGCAAGTCCCGCCTTTCTCGGCAGCTGTGCCGCCTCGCGCGCCGTCTGTTCGCGTACCTTCCGGGCAAGCGCCTTTCCGTCTATCAGCATCTCTGTCCCTCCTCCGTGTCCTCGTTGATTTCTCTATTATATCATATAACTCAGCCTTTGGACAGCGGATTGAGCGGACGCATTTTATTGTCGTCTTTCCTCCGCGTCGCTTATGTATATTTCCTCCGCCTGCTTCTGTGCCGCGGCAAGCCGCCGCCGCGCCAACTCTTATTCACCCGCGTCAATGCTTCTTACCGCGTCCGTCGCAGCGTTGAACATTATACAGTACATCTTCTTGTAATTCATTTTCTGTCTCCTTTCCTATGCGTCAAAACTGCGTCATTTTTGTTTTCTATCATAATATGCCGCTATCATTTTGTCAATACTTCGTCACGGAGGCGTCGAAATGAAGGATTATTTAAGCAGGTATACTTTACGGATAGAGCAGGAGCTTTTGGATAAACTCGGCTACATCGCGGAATATGAGGGAAGAACGAAAAACCGCGAACTGGAACAGATGATAAAGAAGAGAATAAGCGATTTTGAGAGGGAGCACGGTAAAATCGAATTGCCGTAATCCTCTCCCGCACCTCTACGCAGGAGCACCCTACCTTATCCGGCGCCGTATCTAAGCCTGGCAGCGCGGGTTCGTTCAGAAAAGGGCAAAAATGAATCGCTCGTATTCACCCGCGTCAATATCAGTTGCTGCTCCCGTCACAGCGTTGAGTACTATGCAGAACATTTTCCCGTAATCCATTCCGTCTGCTCCTCGGCATGTGCAGGAAGTCTGATTAGGTTTTTTAGAACTTATATCATAAGTCTAACTTGTTTAGACTATCTGTGTCAAGAATTTTTGTTCTACTTTATCAGACATAAATCGCACAGACTGGAGACAACATGGAAGAATACGGAAGGATACGCATAAAGCTCGACGAGCTCATCAGGGAAGCCGGTATAAGCAAGAATAAGCTCAGCCACCGTGCCGAGATGCAGCGTTCCCAGATAAACCACTATTGCAATAACGAAATAAGCCGTCTGGACACCGGCGTGCTTGCACGGATATGCACAGTACTGGAATGTGATATTGGCGATCTTCTGGAATTTATACCTCCGGAGAAAAAATAAGGCCAGGAGACATAGACTCCCCCCCGCACTATGCTAAAAAACCAGCCCTAAGGGCTGGTTTTTTTCTTTTGGAGCGGATGATGGGAGTCGACCTGCCGTGCGCGGCAGGCCGGGTCGCGGCTCTGGAGCGCCCCCGGCGCTCCATTCACTACCGCTCCCGTTCGACTCCCCCCGCACTATGCTAAAAAACCAGCCCTTAGGGCTGGTTTTTTCCTTTGGAGCGGATGATGGGAGTCGAACCCACCTTATCGGCTTGGGAAGCCGGAGTTCTACCGATGAACTACATCCGCGTCTGTGAAAGGTATTATAGCACAAGCGCGTACAAAAGGCAAGCAAAACAAGGCGCATAAGCCGCCATGTTTTGCGCGCCGCTTTCGCGGTCATTCTCCCGCCGCCGGTGCTATGCTCTGTATACCGGCGGCGGGGCGGACGGCGCGCGCCGGGTACCGGGCGCAAACCCGACGCCCCGTGTGAAAAAACAGCAGCGGAACATGTATCCGCTGCTGTCTTCATGTTGTCTGATTATACTATGCGTCTGGCCTCGTAGCCGCGCGTCGCGTAGTAGCCGGCAAGCTCGGTCACCACAACGCCGGTCGCGGAGTTCTGCGCATGGACGAATTTGTTGTCGCCTATGTATATGCCGACGTGCCCGATATAGCTGCTGCCGGAATAGAAGCAGAGTATATCGCCCGGCTGAAGCTCGGTCACGGCGACGCCGTTGTTGGCCTGGTCGCAGGCGACACGGTTGAGGGTATAGCCGAACTGGCTGTAGACATAGTAGACAAGACCGGAGCAGTCAAAGCCGGTGCTCGGGGACTTGCCGCCCCATGAATAGTTGTAGCCCACGAACTGCAGCGCGTAGTCTGCGATCTGACGTCCGAGATCACTGCCGTCACCGGAGTTGTTGACGATCTCGCTGTAGTTGAGGCTGCCCTCCCTGACATACTGCGAATACACATATCCGCTCTGTCCGTCGTATATCACATTCGTCCAATCTCCGGAGTATCCGCAGATTGTCACCCTGTTGCCGTAGGACAGCTCACAGAGTATACCCGCGCTCATGGACGCGCCGTCACGCATACGTACGTTGTTTCCGCTTATGTAGCCGTCTTTTGTCTCCACCGGGGTGGTCTCCGGCGTGGCTTCCGGCTGCTCTGCCGGGGCGTTGTTCTCTATCTCGACTTCGCCGTTTGCCTCACTGCCGTAGTTTTCCTGCCCGTTGTCTGTACGCGTCACGTATTGGGAAAAAACATAGCCGGACTGGCCGTCTATAATGCAGGCTGTCCAGTCTCCGGATACACCGGTGACCGTGAGCGGCGTGCCCCGGTTATACGAATCTATGATGGAGTATCCGCTGGACGGTCCTGTGCGGAAACGCACAAAGTCGCCGCAGATATATCCGGAACCCTGCTGCGGCGTGGGCTCCCAAACCGGTTCCGGCGTTTTCTCCGGCTGTACAGGCTCCGCCGGCTGCTCCGTCTGAGAGTTACCGCCGAACTCAAGTCCGCCGCTGCCGTAGCTCGCGTATATCTCGCGTTCTGGCTCCGGCGTAATATAGGCGCCCCCCGTCACATATCTGGAATACACATATCCGGCCTGACCGTCTATGATGCAGGCCGTCCAGTCTCCCGAGCGGCCTGTTACGGTTACGCTCTTGCCTCTGTTGTATTCGCCCAGTATGGACGAGGCGGAGCTCGGGCCGCTGCGGAAGCGCACATACATCGCGTTGATGTACGCGCTGTCCTCCCCGCTGCTGACGGTAACGTGACTGTAGTCTTCTTCGGTTATGCTCAGGTAGGAGGAAGACATGAACCCGCTGTATCCGTCATAATCCACCGCATACCAGGCACTGTTGGACCTGTCGCTGACTGTGACGGCCGTACCCCTGGACAGGCTGTCGATCACCCTGTAGTTTGTACCCGGGCCGACCCTGAAGTTGACATCGTTTCCGGTGACTACCGCGTTCTCGGCATAAGCCGGGACGCTCATCATCGACGTGATGACAACCGCAGCGACAAAGATCCTCAATGTTTTCTTGCGCATAAGAAACAGATCCTTTTTCTTTATTTATCTGGAGGAAAGGGCCCGTTCCAGCCACACGGCGGCTACATCAATTGCGGCATACAGACTGTCCTTCTCGGATTTCTTGACTATCCTGTCCCTGGATTTTATGCTCGCGTCCGTGAGCTGAAGCTGTATGGAAACCTTGGTGGCGACGTCCATGTCGCCGACCTTCTTGGTGTCCAAAATCTGCAGCATGATGATATATTTATCAGCAAAGCTGCCGTAGTAGATTATATTGTCCTTCCGTTGGAGGGGATGTCCTTTATACTCCAATGTCTTAGCCAATATTAAACACCTCCAGTAATGTAATCGAATTGTAACTCATATTTTTAATTTTGTCAACTCCAAATAATGGAAGCTGCCGGAATCAGGCGTTTTTATGCCGTTCTGCGGCATGTTTACCAGCTCATGCGGCCACCGCCGCCGCTGAGGAATTCATCCCCGCCGGAAGTCCCTCCATTATAGGAGTCATCTCCGGAATATGAGCCGCCTCCCGTATAGGAGCCTCCGCCGCTGTAGGCGTCGTCGGAGCTGCCGCCGGAGCTGAAGCCGTTGTCCTCGTCGAGGAATTCGTCTCCCGTTCCGATGTCAGCCTTGTCCTCGATGCCGAATATGCCCGTGTTCGGCCCGAGATACGGATAGGTGAAAGCCTCCCAGGGCAGCCCGTCATGGACGGGAGTCATGACCTTTTTCCAGAGCTGCGCCGCGGGGTTGCCGCCGACGTGTATGCGCTCCGGCGTGTCGTAGCCGGTCCAGACTGCCGCCACATAGTACGGCGTACAGCCGACGAACCAGCGGTCCTGATAGTTGCCGGAGGTGCCGGTCTTACCGGCGACCGGCATGGTCCAGAGAGCGGCCTCGCCGCCGGTGCCGTTTTCGACGCCGTTCTGCATCATGTAGGTCATGGTGTAGGCCGTGTTGGGCTTGAATGCCTGTATGGTGCTCGGTGAATTGTCGATGATTACGTTTCCGTCCTTGTCGGTCACTGCGGAGTAGGTGCGGCCGTAGGTGAAGATACCGTCGTTTACAAACGCGCAGTAGGCCTGTGCCATTTCGCGCACGGTTATGCCGTTGGTAAGCTGTCCCAGCGCCATCGGCGCGTAGTTGCAGTCCTCCGGAACAAGGCTGGTCACTCCCAGATGGGTCGTGAGGTAGTCATAGGATGTCTGCGGTCCGAGGGGCAGCTTGTCGACGATCTGCGCCGCGACCGTGTTCAGCGAGTATTGGAGCGCCGAATATATCGTGACCACGCCGTAATTGGTGTAGCTGTCGTTGTTCGGGTACCAGCTCGTGCCGCTGAGTGTAATGTTTGCCGAGTCGTTGACCAGTGTGTCCGGGGTGATCAGGCCCAGGTCTACCGCCGGGCCGTAAGACGCGATGGGTTTTATTGATGAACCCGGCGAACGGTAAGTGCCGGTCGCGCGGTTCAGGGGGAAGTTGCGGTCCTTTTCGCCGACGCCGCCGGAGAGGGCGAGTATTCTGCCGTCATACGGGTCCATTATCACAATAGCGCTCTGCAGCTGCTGCTCGCTGTAAGCCGTCCTGGGTATTGCCGTGAGGTCGGAGTACACGGCGTCCACGCAGTTCTGGATGTCTGCGTCGATGCAGCTGTATATCTGATATCCGCCGTTGAGCAGCAGGGTGCGGGCCGTGTCATGGCTTATTCCCTTCTGTTTCATGAGGTCCTGCGTCACGTCCTCTATGACCGTCTCGGTATAATACGACATGATCTCCTGCGTGTAGTTCTCGTCGGGCGAATGTGTGAACACCAACTCCTCCGCCACGGCCTGCCTGTACTGCTCGTGGTCTATATAACCCTGCTCATACATCTCGCGCAGGATGGTCTCCTGACGTTCCTTGTTGTTCTGCTTGCTGTAGAAGGGATCGTAGTATGTCGGCAGGTTGGTTATGCCGACGATCGAGGCGCACTCCGCCATCGACAGCTCGGAGACGTCCTTGCCGAAGTAGGTCTGCGCTGCGGTCTGCACGCCCCAGCAGCCCTCCCCGAAGTAGACGGCGTTGAGGTACCACTCCATTATCTCCTGCTTGTCGTAATTTTTCTCCAGCTCCAGCGCCGCGAATATTTCGGTCAGCTTGCGCTGTATCGTGACCTCCTTCTCGCCGGTCAGATTCTTTATGAGCTGCTGCGTAATGGTCGAGCCGCCGTATCCGCTTTCACCGCGGGTGAATATCGTGACGAAAGCTCCGGCCGTGCGGTACCAGTCCACCCCCTTGTGCTCATAAAAGCGCTTGTCCTCTATGGCCACGAGCGCCTTCTCCATGTACCAGGGGATCTGGTCGTAGTCTACCCATACGCGCTTCTCCTCGCCGGAGAGCGTGGCCAGCTCACGCCATTCGTCCACCGAATCCTGGTACCAGATGGTGCTCGATTCGTTGAGCTTGAAGTCCTCCAGTGAGAGATCCAGTCTCGGCGTAAGGCAGGTCTTTACATAGTATGCAAACACGCACGCGAACATCATTCCTGATACCAGCAGTATCAGCATCACCGTGCCGAGCACCTTTAATACCGAACTGACTGTGGCCGAGACCATGTCCACCGTTATGTCAGCCGCCTTCATTACAAGCCTGGGGTTCTTACCGGAACTTTTTATGTTTTCAGGGCTTTGTTTTTTATCGGTTTTTTTGCCTTTATTGTTTTCTTTGTTCATCAAACTGCAAGCGCCTCCTTATCGCGGAGAATTATCAGGCTCAAAAGCGCACACGTACTTGTTATTATACACTGAATTATAATTATAACACAGGCTGTCAAACTGCGGTAGAGAAAATGTAAATTTTTACGCCCAAGACTGATTATACCCTTTTTGCCGGAAGGCATAGCTCCTGCCTCTGCACCGCATCCTCGTTTCGGCGCCCCGCCGGGTGAGCGCATGTATATTTTTCCTCTCCCGGCAGATACTTCTTGTATGTCCGTGCCCGGCTTGTGTTCCGGCGCGGCCCATATGTACGGAAAGGAGTCTTTCAAGTGCGGCTTAAAATAAGGATCGGCCTGCTGCTGTGTCTGATGTCGGCGGCTGTCATCTCCTGCTGCGCGGCATACAGAAGCATGCACCGTGTCTCCGCCGGCGCGGTACCGGAGGAGGTCTACGCGCAGTTCATGCTCGGCGCTGACAGCGCCGAATACTACCTGCGCGACAGCAACGGCCGCGTCGCCGTCTACGCCGGCCGGCGCGACAAATCCCCCCTGTCCGTGACCGCCATTGAGACCGCCGGCCTGCGCTCTGCCGACCGGGCCATGCTCCGCGGCGGTATTCCCGTAGCCGATACCCAGGCGCTGCTGCGTCTGCTGGAGGATCTCGGCTCATAAACTCCGTGCGAAGAAATGCTCCCAACAGCCGCGCATAAACAGTTGATTTATTTTCCGTCATGGTATACAATACGTTCAGATACCATCAGGAGGTAATGTGTTATGAGCGAGGAATTCGGCAGCGATTATATAACTATAGTTGATGACGACGGTACCGAGTTTGAACTTGAGGTACTTGACACGATGGATTATAAAGATCAGACCTTTGTGGCCTTTCTCCCCGCGGACATGGACGAGGACGATCCCGACTACGGCATCGTTATTCTCCGTTCCGTGATTGACGAAAACGGTGACGAGCTGTTTGAGTCCATTGACGACGAGGATGAGCTTCAGGACGTGTATGAGCATTTTTCCGTTCTTCTGTTTGACGATGAGGACGAGGACTGAGTTTCATATTCCGGCCTGAACAGCGTCATTTTTCCCCGCCGTGCGGCATATGCTGGAATTGCCCCGGCATAAACGAGAATACAAATACAATTCCTGCTGTGTGCGTGTCGTCTTTCAAGACCCTGTGGCCCATTAAACCCACATCTCTAATAAGGGATGCCGATTTGAGTCTGCGGATTGCAGGCCTCCCGGATACCCGGAAGTTGGAAGCAGCGAAACAGAACTTAGGCGACCCACCTGCCCTTTTGTGCAGGTTATAATTGGGCCAGCACGGCATTTGCGGGGCCTTCCCCCGGCGCATAGCGCCCGGGGGAAGTTTTTCGTTACAGCAAAATCCGCAGACACTATGGTCTGCGGATTTTGCTGTTCTGTTCTTTTATGCCGCCGGCTCTGCCGCGGCGCTCTCTTCGGGCGCCGCCGTTCCGGCCGGCTCCTGCGTCTGTTCAGGCGTCTGCGTCTGTTCGGGCTCCTGCGTCTGTTCAGGCGTTATCACGACCGCGTTCCTTCTGGAATCCGGCAGAGTAATCGACTCTATTGTATCCGTAGCGGTCACGTTCAGCTCCACGGGTACGCTGTCTACCCTTATCTCCGGAAAATACTTCAGGTCGGCCTCGTCAATGATATACTGCAGCAGCGGCGCGATGTCCGCGCTGATCCGTATCGGCAGATAGGTCTGCTTGTCGACAAGCGCGGTGATGACGATATTGTCCATCTTCCCGCCCTTCGGCACGGAGCCGCTGCTGACCGCCTCCGTCAGGAGATGCCCCGGCAGCTCCAGTGTCAGCGGGATCACCTTCGTCTCCTCACCGAGCTGCTCCTCCTCGGACTTGGACACAGGCTGCGTGTTGTTTTCAAACAGTGCGATTATTCCCGGCACGTCTATCTCCGCAGGCTGTTCGCCGCTGGTCTTTATTACCCACGCGAGCCATATCGGCTCCCTCGCGATATTCAGTCCCACATATATATTAAGCTGCCCGTCCTCCATGGCAATATACATCGGGACACTGAGCCTGCCCATCTTTCCCAGATCGGCCCTGGCGTCTATGTACACTGTGAACGGGTCGAATATGCACTCGCATTCACCCGTAATATCTATCTCCACCGGCTCATCGCCGGCGGTGGCGTTTATCGTCGCCGTCAGATCAAAACATGCGCTTCTCAGCTCGGAGATAGCTTTGTAGCATTTTTTGACCGTAAGCATGGCGCTCAGGCTCGACGAGCAGCCCGCAAGCGTAAGGCACATCGCCGCGCACAGTATCAGGGCAAGTATTCTTCCTGGCTTTCTGTTCAATCCAAATCCGCTCCTTTCACGGTACACACGCCGCATATCTCCTGCCGGTCCGGAGTAATACAGGCAAAGTATACAAAAAAACCGTTTTAAAATCAAGTGGCCGCCGCACTCACGCTCTGCCGGCAGAGCTCTCCGCACGCAGCCGCTTCAGTCCGATTATCCCGCATTTGTCACAAAAAAGCCGTCGGAAGCGGCGCGGTTCTTTTGACGTTATGCACACATTTTGTATCATATTTCCGCCTGTCCGTGCATCCTGCGGCTGAATACGTCACTTGTAAAATATGTATTAACTTTCCCTGTATACCACCGGCCCGCATCAGGTTGACATAAGAATATACGCATGGTATTATTTACTACAGCGAATTAAAATAAGAGCCACACAGAAAGAAGGCCATGAAATGAAAAAGGTACTTGCCGCGCTCCTTTCTCTCATGTTCATCCCCGTTTTTTCAAGCTGCAGCCTTATTCCTTCAAAGTCTGCGCAGTCTCCGTCCGCCGTCCCGGCTGCCGAAGCCACGCCGAGCCCCATGGAGCTGTGGCAGAAAGCGGAAGAGATATCCGGCAGCTGGGACTCCTTCGATGTCGACAGCTCCAACACCACGGAGATCTCCTTCGCAGGCAGCACCGTGACCAGCAGCGTTGAGCAGCGCACCAAGGCCAGGGGCCTGACCGGCGGCCAGCCCGAATACAAGGTCGTCTGCACCGGTGACAATTCCTCCGAGTATTACTACGACGGCAGCAAGCTCTTCGTCAGCGCCGCCTACGGCGAGTACAGCTCTGCCATGGACCGCGACGGATTCGACGCATTCATGGAATCCGAGTCCATCAGCTTAAAGCCCGAGGATTTCACCTCCGCCGTGCTCGTCTCCGAAGAGGGCGGCGCCGTCATCGAGTTCAGCGCTCCCACGCAGGAGTTCAAAGAATACTTCGCCGGCGAGTTCGGCGGCAGCGGTATTCTGGTCCACAGCGACAATATGGATGCGCACGGGACCGTCACTCTGAGCGATGAGGGCTATGTCAGGAACATCAAAGCCAGCTTCATCTGCTCCGCCGTATGCTACGGCAACATGGACGCCACCTTCAGGATAGACATCAGCGAGACACTGCTGTCCCACAACGAGGATATAGACATCAGCGTCCCCGCCAAGCTCGCCTCCTATATTGAGGTCGATGACATCAGTGCCTACCGTGATCTTTACAAGGCCTTATCCTCTCTGCAGCTCAGCGAGGGTGCGGAGTACAGCACCTCGCTCACCTTCGACGGCAGCCTTGCCGGCGTGTCCGCCACTACCGCGCTCTCCACTGACGCTGTTTTTCTCGCCGACATGAACAGCGGCAGTCTGAAATACCATTCCGACGCAAGTATCTATCTTGCCTATAACGGCAGTGACGCGGACACGAGCTTCACCGAGGACTATGACGGGGGCGTTTTCTCCTGCGCCTACTCTGACGGCAGCAGCAATGCCGAAGAAGTCCTGGCCGCCGACATGCTGCCGCTGGTCTACGCCGACTTTCTCGGCGGCTGCAGCCCCGATTACCTGCCCGATTACCACTCGGTCTCGCGGCAGTATAAGGATTCCGACAGCGTTTTCAGCTTCGGAATAACTGACGCCCTTGCCTTCATGTTCTATGACCAGACCCTTTCATGTATCCGCTCCGACCTCTCCGGGCTGATATATGAGTGTACCGGCTACGATCAGAACGATCTGAGCGGCATGATAATCGTCACCGCTGACGGTCAGCTCAGCTATGCCGTGTTTTACGCCGACCTCACCATCTACTTTGAGGACGGCAGCAGCGTCAGCGGTCTCGCCGTATGCGAGCGGACATATAAAGCGCTCGGCTCCGATGTCAGCTTCCCGTACTGAGCTGCCGCGGCACGGCTCTCCGTCATGTACGCTCGCCTGTCACGCTGCTCGGCAACAGTTTTTCGACGGCATGTAAGAATCCCGCCGCCCTTAACGGGCAGCGGGATCCTTTTATTTCATCCATTTTTCAGGGCAGCGTTCCCGGAGATGAATTGCAGTATTACTTCATATCCTTGATAGCTGCCTGAGCGGCGGCAAGACGTGCGATAGGAACGCGGAACGGGCTGCAGGACACGTAGTCCAGACCGACCTTGTGGCAGAACTCGACGGAGCTGGGGTCGCCGCCGTGCTCGCCGCAGATGCCGAGGTGCAGCTCGGGACGTGTCTCGCGGCCGAGCTTTGCAGCCATGGAGACCAGCTTGCCCACGCCGACCTGGTCGAGACGTGCAAACGGATCGCTCTCGTAGATCTTGGTGTCGTAGTAAGCGCCGAGGAACTTGCCCGCGTCGTCGCGGCTGAAGCCGAAGGTCATCTGGGTCAGGTCGTTGGTGCCGAAGGAGAAGAACTCGGCCTCGGTGGCGATCTGGTCCGCGGTCAGAGCGGCTCTCGGGATCTCGATCATGGTACCGACGAGGTACTTCATGTCGGAGCCGGCATCGGCGATCAGCTTATCTGCTACGGCGGCGACGGTGTCCTTGACGTACTTGAGCTCCTTGACCTCGCCGACCAGCGGGATCATGATCTCGGGTACCATGTTCCAGTCGGGGTGACGCGCCTGAACAGCGAGAGCTGCCTTGATAACGGCACGGGTCTGCATCTCCGCGATCTCGGGGAAGGTGACAGCCAGACGGCAGCCGCGGTGACCCATCATGGGGTTGAACTCATGCAGGGAAGCAATAATGGTCTTTATCTGCTCAACGCTCTTGTTCTGAGCCTTTGCGAGAGCCTCGATGTCGGCTTCCTCGGTGGGAACGAACTCGTGGAGAGGGGGATCCAGGAAGCGGATGGTTACGGGCATGCCCTCCATGGCCTCGTAAATACCCTCGAAGTCCTCCTGCTGCATCGGCTCGAGCTTTGCCAGAGCCGCGACGCGCTCTTCCTTGGTGTCGGAGCAGATCATTTCACGGAAAGCGGCGATACGGTCGCTGTCGAAGAACATGTGCTCGGTACGGGTCAGGCCGATGCCCTGTGCGCCCAGCTCACGTGCCTTGCGTGCGTCGTAGGGAGTATCGGCGTTGGTGCGGACCTTCAGGCGGCGGTACTTGTCGGCCCACGCCATGATGCGGCCGAACTCGCCGGCGATGGTAGCGTCGACAGTGGGGATGATGCCGTCATAGATATTGCCGGTGGAGCCGTCGATGGAGATATAGTCTCCCTCGGTGAAGGTCTTTCCTGCGAGGGTGAACTTCTTGTTTGCCTCGTCCATGGCGATATCGCCGCAGCCGGAGACGCAGCACTTGCCCATGCCGCGGGCGACAACGGCTGCGTGGCTGGTCATGCCGCCGCGGACGGTCAGGATGCCCTGCGCGGCCTTCATGCCTTCGATGTCCTCGGGGCTGGTCTCGAGACGGACCAGAACGACCTTCTCCTTGCGTGCGGCCCATTCCTTGGCCTCTTCAGCGGAAAAGACGATCTTGCCGCAGGCGGCGCCGGGGGAAGCTCCCAGGCCCTTGCCGATGGGGGTAGCGGCCTTGAGCGCGGCGGCGTCGAACTGGGGGTGAAGCAGGGTGTCGAGGTTTCTCGGGTCGATCATCAGAACTGCCTGCTTTTCATCGATCATGCCCTCGTCAACGAGGTCGCATGCGATCTTCAGAGCGGCCTGCGCGGTGCGCTTGCCGTTGCGGCACTGGAGCATGTAGAGCTTGCCGTTCTCGACGGTGAACTCCATGTCCTGCATGTCGTGGTAGTGGTTCTCGAGGAGGCTGCAGACCTTGACGAAGTCGGAGTATGCCTCGGGGAACTGCTCAGCCATCTGGGCGATGGGCATGGGAGTGCGGACGCCGGCGACGACGTCTTCGCCCTGTGCATTGACGAGGAACTCGCCCATGAGCTTCTTCTCGCCGGTGGCGGGGTCACGGGTGAATGCGACGCCGGTACCGGAGTTCTCGTTCAGGTTGCCGAATACCATCGGCATGACGTTGACGGCGGTGCCCCAGGAGTAGGGGATATCGTTGTCGCGGCGGTAGACGTTGGCTCTGGGGTTATCCCAGGAGCGGAAGACCGCGCGGATAGCTTCGTACAGCTGGACCTTGGGGTCGGAGGGGAAGTCCTGACCGATCTGGGCCTTGTACTCGGCCTTGAACTGCTCGGCGAGCTTCCTGAGGTCGTTCGCATCGAGCTCCAGGTCGGAGCTGACGCCCTTCTCGGCCTTCATCTTGTCGATGAGCTGCTCAAAGTACTTCTTGCCGACTTCCATAACGACGTCGGAGAACATCTGGATAAAGCGGCGGTAGGAGTCATATACGAAACGCTCGAACTTGGGATCGGGGTTGCCCTTGATCATGGCGGCGACGACCTCGTCGTTGAGACCCAGGTTGAGTATGGTGTCCATCATGCCGGGCATGGAAGCGCGGGCGCCGGAGCGGACGGAAACGAGCATGGGGTTGTTGAGGTCGCCGAACTTCTTGCCGTTCATCTCCTCCATCTTTGCAACGTACTCCATGATCTCTGCCATGATCTCGTCGTTGATCTGGCGGCCGTCCTCGTAGTACTGGGTGCAGGCCTCGGTGGTAATGGTAAAGCCCTGGGGTACAGGCAGGCCGATATTGGTCATCTCTGCCAGATTTGCACCCTTGCCGCCCAGAAGCTCACGCATATTGGCGTTGCCTTCGGAAAACAGGTACACGTATTTCTTACTCATCTTTTTTATCCTTTCTATAGATTAATTATAAGATTGGCAATTTTTACATACCATAGAATATCACAGCGATGCCGCTGTTTTCAATGCACTTTACTCACAAAACATTATTTATTATATCCAGTATTTCGTCCGCAATTTTTGCAAATCCACCAACATCCAAAACTTCTCCGCGGATTCTCGTATCGTATCCGAGCTTCGCCAGAACGCCTTCCGCCTGTTCTTTGCTGATTTCGCCGATCTGCGAGCTGAGCGCGTTCACCAGCGTCTTGCGCCGCTGGTTGAAAGCGGCCCTTATTATTCTGAACATCAGCTTCTCGTCCTTTACCTGCACGGGATGCCCGGCCCGGCGGCTGAGACGTATGACGCTGGACGTGACCTTAGGCTGCGGGATAAAGCAGGACGGCGGCACGTCAAACAGTATTTCCGCCTCCATGTACCACTGCACGAAGATGCCGAACGCTCCGTAGTCGGCGCTGCCGGGACCTGCGCAGATACGCCGGGCTACCTCCCGCTGTATCATCACCGTCACCGTCTCAAAGCAGCCCGCCTCTATGAAGGCCGTGATCAGAGGGGTCGTCACGTTATACGGCAGGTTTGCGCACACGGCCGGGCGCAGTCCCGGCAGCTTTTCCCTGACGAGCTCCGGTATATTCAGCTTCAGCACGTCTCCGTATACCGTCTCGACATTGCCGCAGCCCTCCAGCGTCTCGGCCAGTATGGGCCTGAGCGCCCTGTCAAGCTCCACGCATACCACCTTTCCGGCGCGCTGTGAAAGCTCGCGCGTCAGACAGCCGACGCCGGGGCCGACCTCGAGCACGCCTGTCTGCTCATCCAGCCCGGCGCTGTCCGCGATATCCGCGGGCACCCATGCCGCCGTCAGGAAGTTCTGTCCCAGCGACTTGGAAAAGCGGAAGCCGTGCCGGTGCAGCAGCTCGTGTATATAGTCTATATCCGTAAGATTCATTTTCTGTCCTTCAGTATTTTCTCGAACGCGTACCTGAGCGTGTCGTGCCCGGGTTCGCAGCTTATCTGAATGTTGCCGCGGTAGCGGAAGTTCCTGTCCCGCAGCAGCTTCTGCATCGGCTTGTTCTTCCTGTGCGTGTCCGTTCTCAGCGCGCGCCGCCCGTGCTCGCGCGTCATCTCCTCGCAGCGCGCGATAAGCCGCTCCGACACGCCGCTGCCCCTGTACTCCGCCGCCACCGCGCAGCGGTGCAGCACGCAGTACGGCAGATCCGAAGACCACTTCCCGTCCGTTATCTCCGCGTAGCCCGGCTCCTCCATGTCGCTCAGCACGAAGAACGCCGCCACTTCACCGCCATGGCGCAGTAAATACAGCTGTCCAAGCTCCACATCCCGTTCAAAAACAGCCTCCGTTGGGTATTCCCCCTGCCACTGGTCCACTTTATGCCGGCGCAGCGACGCCTTCGCGTCTCCGACGATCTCCATCACGCGCGATATGTCCTTCTCTGTAGCCCTCACACATTCGAGCGGTTCCGTCAGCCTTTTGCGCCCGGCCGATTTCTCCAGCTCCTTCATGAGTTTTTTGTCCGTCTCATCCTGCGGCAGGAATTTTTCGAACATGTCCGGCCGCTTCTCCCGGGTCCGCTCCAGCTGTTTCTTTCTTCTCCAGAGTCCGACCCTGCTGTGGTCCCCGTTGAGCAGTATCTCCGGCACCGCGCGGCCCTCCCAGACCTCCGGTCTGGTGTACTGCGGGTACTCCAGCAGTCCGTCCCAGTGGCTCTCGCCGGTATAGCACTGCTCGTCGGCCAGCACTCCCGGCACAAGGCGGCATACCGAGTCCGCGACGGCCATCGCCGCGATCTCACCGCCCGTCAGCACGAAGTCGCCCAGGGATATCTCCTCGTCCACGCAATGCTCTATGAAGCGCTCGTCCACGCCCTCATAGTGTCCGCAGACGAGCACGAGGTGGTCGTAGTCCCGCTTCAGCCGCTTTGCCGTCTCCTGCGTATAGGGCTTGCCCTGCGGGGACATGTATATGACCCTGCTGCGCATTCCCTGCGCCGTTGCCATGATGCTGTCGAGACAGGCCTTCAGAGGCTGCGCCGTCATCACGCAGCCGAAGCCGCCGCCGTAGGGGTAGTCGTCTACCTGATTCTGCTTATTGTCGGTATAGTCGCGTATCTGCACGCAGTTTATCTCAACTATTCCCTTCTTTGCCGCGCGGCCGATGATGCTCTCATGCAGCACTGCGTTCACCGTATCCGGGAAAAGTGTCATTATATCTATGCGCATCTCTTACATTCCCTCTATAAGGCGTACCGTTATTATTCCGGCCTCCGCGTCGGTCGACAGCACGAATTCCGGCACCGCCGGTATCATGTGCTCCTTCTCGCCCCTCACCACGTAGATATTCGACGCGGGGCGCTCCATGATCTCGACGAGCTTGCCTATCTCGTTTCCGCCCTCGTCCACAACGCTCGCCCCCATGATATCCTGCAGAAAAAAAGCCCCTTGCGGCAGCGCCGCGTCCTCGCGCCGCACCGTCACCTCGCGGCCTTTGAGCGTCATCGCCGCGTTTATGTCTCCGATGCCCTCCAGCTTTGCGATCACGAAGCCCTTGTGGGTCTTTGCCGATTCCACCTTCAGTTCCCGCTCCCCGAGATAAATTCTCTTGAAACTCCGGAAAAACTCCGGCGAATCCAGCCATACCTCTATCTTGACCTCTCCCGCAACGCCGTGGGTGTTCACTATGCGCCCAGCCTCAATAAACTGCTGCTTTCCCATATCTCAAACGCGGCGCGCCTGCGGCACGCCGTACCTCCGTTTTCTGTTTTTCCCGCCGCATCGGGCGTGTATACCGCGATATCGCGGCTTTGCGCTTCAACTCGGATTATTATACCATGTCCGTGCGGAATTTGCCAATACGGGAATCATCCCGTACGCGTGTTTTTCTGTCCGCGCCCGTCGGCCCGGCCGGGATCCGCCGTCCGAAGGCGGGGCCGCTCAGGCCGAGGTCAGCTTCAGCCCGATTATTCCTGCCAGAAGCAGCAGCGCGAAGATGAGCCTTGCCGCGCCGGCCGGCTCCCTGAACACGACGATCCCGACTATAACCGCGCCCAGCGCGCCGATGCCCGTCCATATGCCGTATGCCGTGCCCATCGGCAGGACCTTTGTCGCCTTCGCGAGAAAGACCATGCTTAGTATCAGTCCTGCCACCGTTATGGCCGTCGGCCACGGCTTTGTGAAGCCGTCGGACAGCTTCATGAAGGTCGACCACAGCACCTCCATCGCCCCAGCTATCCCGAGATATACCCATTCCATGTGTTTGTCCTCCTGATCTGAAATTTGCCGCCCACGGCGCGGCTGATCGGCAGGCGCAAAATCCGTACAGGCGGCGATGAGTCCGCGGCGGCCTTTTTGCCCTCTGCCTCAGGCTTCGGCCGTGCATGCATGGATTTTGACCCGCACAACAAAAACGCGCCTGCGTTCGTATCTTCAAAGGCCTGTCGATACGAAGCAAACGCTCAGCTTCCCACCCGGCGGCGGGAACGCGAAAAATATAGCACGGACAGCCTCCGTTTGTCAATCGCCGCAGCCGCTTTGCATCTGCCGCGAAGCAGCTTGTCAGAAAAGCCCGCGGTGGCTTTTTCCCCGCGGTTCATCCGCCGGGCATTTTGATGCTGTTCCAAATGCCGCTTCCCCCGATAGCCTCTGCAAATCCGGCCTTTCTGCGGCGGTTTATCCGGTTTGAGGCTGGCCGCCGGCCCCCTCAGGCTCCCCCGCTGTTCATTCGTCACTCTGCTCAGCAACGCTCTTTTACAGTCTGAATCGCCGCAGACGCTTTGCATCTGCGGCGATTCTTGTCAGTCCATTATCTCGACCGAAACTTTTTTGCCCTTTCTCTGGGCGACGGCCCGCATAAGGATGCGGATCTGTTTAACGATCCTGCCCTGCCGGCCAATAACCTTGCCCATATCCCCGTCGGCGACGCGAACCTCGTAGACCGTCTCGCCGTCGGCTTTGCGCTCGGTCACAGAAACCTGGTCGGGATTGTCGACCAGACTCTGCACAATATAGGTCAAAAGCTCTTTCATGCGGTAGGAACTCCTTTATCAGGCCTCAATCTTCTTGAGCAGACCGCGGACGGTATCGGTGGGCTGTGCGCCGTTAGCGATCCAGTACTTTGCGCGCTCCATATCGACCTTGATCTTCCCGCTCTCTGCCATGGGATCGTAAGTGCCAAGCTCCTCTATGAAGCGGCCGTCACGCGGGCAGCGGGAATCAGCAACGACGATGCGGTAGTAGGGTGCCTTCTTGGCGCCCATTCTGCGAAGTCTGATTTTAACCATGTATATTCACCTCCATGTTTAATCTCTTTTCTGCGGCAGCCTCGCGTAATCCGTCAGAAGCGGGTGCAGGGAGGATCCGTGTACCGGCGGCGCTTTTTCCGGAACATCCGGGTATTTCAGCAAAAGCGGCGGTGCCGGCGTTCAGATCATCGGCACATGCCGAAGTCGGACCTTGCGGTGTTGCCCTATATTACAAACGCTCTCGCGCCTGCAGTCAGATTGTGTGCCGGGATTTCAGAAGCCGAGGCCGGGAAAGCCTCCGCCCATGCCGCCCATCATGCCCATCTTCTTCTGGAGCTTCTTCATGTTCTTGCCCGAGAACTGACGGGTGAGCTGCTGCATCGCGTCGAACTGCTTGAGCAGCCGGTTCACATCCACAACGGAGGTCCCGCTGCCGGCGGCGATGCGCTTTTTGCGGCTGGAATTGAGAATGGCGGGATTATCGCGTTCCGCCTGAGTCATCGACAGTATTATGGCCTCCTGCCGCGCCATCGACCTCTCGTCGATCTTTGCGCCCTTGAGCGCCTTGGCGTCCATGCCCGGGATCATGCCCATGATGCTGTCCAGATCGCCCATACTTTTGAGCTGACCCATCTGGTCGAGATAGTCGCTCAGGGTAAAGCGGTTGTTTTTAAGCTTTTCGGCGGTTTCAAGCGCCTTTTTCTGGTCAAAGCTCTGCTCGGCCTTTTCGATCAGGGTGAGCATGTCGCCCATGCCGAGTATACGCGAGGCCATGCGGTCGGGGTGGAAGGGCTCGATCATGTCGAGCTTCTCGCCGGTGCCGATGAACTTGATCGGCTTACCTGTGGCCGCCCTTATGGACAGTGCCGCGCCGCCTCTCGCGTCGCCGTCGAGCTTGGAGAGCATCACGCCGGTGATGCCGAGCGCCTCGTCAAAGGCGGAGGCCGCGTTTACCGCGTCCTGACCGGTCATTGCGTCGACCACCAGCAGTATCTCCGCCGGCTCTGTCTCCGCCTTGATGTTCTTCAGCTCGTCCATCAGCGCCTCGTCTATGTGCAGACGACCGGCGGTATCGAGAAAGACGATGTCGTTGCCGTGTTTTCTTGCGTGCTCTGTTGCCGCTCGGGCTATGTCAACGGGGTTTGTCTGCCCCATCTGGAAAACGGGAATACCTGTCTGCGCCCCGACGGTCTCCAGCTGCTTTATCGCGGCCGGACGGTAAATGTCGCAGGCGACGAGGAGCGGGCGCTTGCCCTGCTTTTTCATGTATGCGGCGAGCTTTGCGCCGTTGGTGGTCTTGCCCGCGCCCTGCAGGCCGACGAGCATCACGACGCTCGGCAGCTTTGAGGAAATGTTCAGCTTCTGGTTTTCCCCGCCCATAAGCCGGCACAGCTCCTGATCGACGATCTTGACGATCATCTGCGCCGGGGACAGCGCCTCCAGCACGTCCGCTCCGGTAGCCTTCTCGGTGACATTCTTTACAAAGTCCTTGACGACCTTGTAGCTGACGTCCGCCTCGAGCAGCGCCATGCGCACCTCGCGCATTGTCTCCTTGACGTCGGAGGCTGAAAGCCGGCCCTTGCCGCGCAGCTTTTTGAAAGCCGCATTCAGTTTTTCGGATAAGCTCTCAAACGCCATATTCTAACCTCTCGATATCAGTGTCCTTACCTCGTCGGCGGCCTCGACGGCCGTGTCGTGCGCCGCGCCTCCGGTCTCTCCGGCGAGCTTTTCGAGCTTTGTCAGAAGCCTCTCCAGCGACCGGCGGTTCTCCTCAAAGCGCAGCAGTAGTCCCGTCTTTTTTTCTATATCCTCCATCGCGGCCTCCGCGCGGCGGATATTGTCCCAGACTCCCTGCCGCGAAATGCCGAGCTGTTCGGCGATCTCCGACAGCGACAGATCCTCGTTGTAGTGCAGGTCGAAGCACTCTCTCTGCTTGTCCGTGAGCAGCTCCCCGTAGAAATCCAACAGCATACTTCTTGTCAATCTGCCGTTGTCCACGCGCCAACCCTCCTGTCAAGCATTACAGCTTAACAGAGTATACTACCCGTCCGCACGGCTGTCAAGCTTTTTTTCTTTACACAGACGTCAAAAAATTGAACGCCGCTTCGCCGGGCCTCAGATCGGGCCGCGACGGCCTCGAAACGCGCGCACGTCAACGCCGCGCATGTTCAGTCTCTGCGTCTCCGCGTTTCGTGCATATATTCCCCGTACTGGGAAAAACTGTTTGATATAACTGTTTTTTTACAGGAGATCAACATGGACAGCATCAATATCGTACCGTATATAGAAAACGAAAAGCTCGGCGATTACGCCCGCTCCTGCGCAAGACTTCTGAAGAGCGTCGGATACGGCGGCGGCAGTCAGGCGGCAGCGCAGCTTCGCGCCTGCCGCCGCCGCCTGCGCCGTTTCCGCGACGTCCTGCAGCAGCGCTTCGGCAGCTCCGCCAGGGTTCCGGCCGCCTGTGAATGGCTGCTCGACAACTGGTACATGATACAGCGCGAGTGTCCGGGCGCGGAGGACGAGCTGCGCCGCTCGCGCTCTCTGCGCCGCTGCCGCGACGGTCTTATAATCGAGGAGCTCTGCCGCGCTCTGCTGCAGTCCGGACACGGCAAGCTGACGGAGGAGCGCTGCCGCCTGTTTCTTGACGCGTTCCAGACCGTCAGCGTGCTCCCGCGGCGCGAGCTGTATCTTTTCCCCGCCGCGATGCGCGCCGTGCTCATCGCCGCCGTTGCGCAGAGCTGCCGCCGTATGCAGACCTCGCCCGACACCGGGGCGCAGGCGCAGGAACTGTCAGCGCTCTTCACCTCGCTGCGTCTGCTCTCCTCTATGGATATGGAGAGCCTTCTGGATTCCGTCGACGTATGCGGAGCAATACTGTCGCGCGACCCCGGCGGGGACTATTCCGCCATGGACCGCGAGACCAAATCCGACTATCTGCGCCGCCTCGAGGACATGGCCGCGGAACGCGGTGTTGAGGAGCATGTTCTGGCACAGGAGCTCATAGACGAGGCCGCGGAACGCGGTATACACGTCGGCGTGCTTCTGTACGGCGAGCCGAAGCGCGGCGCGGCCGCTCTGTATATCTCCGCGAATCTGCTGCTCACCCTGTTTCTCAGCTTCTGGTGCGCCTTCAGTCTCGGCAGCCTGCCCACGGCGCTGCTGCTCCTGCTGCCGGTGTCCGAACTTGTGAAGGGCATCCTTGACTTTGCCCTCATGCATTCGGTCCGACCCCGGCCGCTTCCGCGCATGGATATGAGCGGCGGCGTCCCCGACGAGGGACGCAGCATCTGTGTTATCTCCGTCATTCTCGGCAGCTGCGATCCGCGCCGGCTCGAAGCTCTGCGCCTTGCCAGCCGCCGTGAAGGCAGGAATCTGAGCTTCGGCCTGCTGGCCGACCTCCCTGCCGCCCCCACTGCCGAAACGGAGGCCGACGCCGGACTTCTCAGTCAGGCGCGGGAAGCCGTAGAAGCTCTCAACGCGAAATACGGCGGCGGCTTTTACCTGTTCACCCGTCCGCGCAGCTTTGACGGCGAGGGCTACAGCGGCCATGAGCGCAAGCGCGGCGCGCTGGTGGAGCTCGCGAGGCTGCTGTGCGGGCAGGAAAGCGGGCTTCGCGTCACAGGCGACGTTTCCGCGCTGAAGGGCACGCGCTATATCATCACTCTTGACGCCGATACCCGGATATATCCCGGCTCTCTCGCCAAGCTTATCGGCGCCGCGCTGCATCCGCTCTGCCGGCCCGTTATCGACGGCCGTACAAACACCGTCGTCTCCGGCCACGCGATAATCCACCCCCGCATCGAGACCGAGCTCGCCAGCGCGAACGCCACCGATTTCTCCCTGATTTTCGCGGGCAGCGGCGGCAGCGATCCCTACGGCAGTCTCTGCGGCGAGCTGTACATGGACGCCTTTGACAGCGGCGGCTTTGCCGGTAAGGGGCTCATAGACGCCGCGGCCCTGCTCCGCTGTACCGCCGGGCGCTTCCCCGAAGGGCGCGTACTCTCGCATGACGCGCTTGAAGGCGCGTACCTGCGCGGAGCCTACATGGGCGACGCGGAGTTCTCCGACGCCTTTCCGGACACGCCCCTCGCCTACTTCAAACGCCAGCACCGCTGGATACGCGGGGACTGGCAGAACGCCCGCTGGATCTTCGTCCGGGAGCTCGCCGATATAGACGGCTTCCGCCTCTTTGACTCGCTGCGGCGCAGTCTCGTACCTCCCGCCACTCTCGCCGCGCTGCTGACCGGCTTTTTCATGCCCTGGCCCGGCCCGGCTCTGGCGGCATGGGCCGCCCTGCTGGCGCTGCTGAGCAGCCTTTTCGCCGCCATGATCGAGCACGGCCTCTGCCGGCGTGAACGCTTCAGGCTCCGCCGGCATACGCGGGTCCTGACCGGCCTCGGCGGAGCCATTGTGCGCACCTTCATGCGCCTGTGGCTGCTGCCCTTTGAGGCCTGGGTATGCCTGACCGCCATCCTGACCGCGCTCTGGCGTATGCTGATAAGCCACCGTCGCCTGCTGCAGTGGCAGACCTTTGCACAGTCCGGCGGCGGCGTCAGGCTCTCGGCCAATGTGCGCGCCATGTGGATCTCCGTGGTCCTCGGCGTCGTGCTTATGGCCTTCTCCCCGCTGGTCATAGGCAAGGCTTCCGGCTTCATGTGGCTGCTCTCCCCGGCCGCCGCGGCGGCTCTGGCCCTTCCCGCCTGCCGTGAACGGGAGCTGAGTCCGCGGGACCGCGAGCTGCTGCTCTCGTCCGTGAACGACTCATGGCAGTATCTTCTCCGCTTTTCCGGTGAGGAGGACAACTTTCTGCCTCCGGACAATTTTCAGGAGCAGCCGCCGACGGGCGTGGCGCACCGCACCTCGCCGACAAATATCGGTCTGGCCCTGGCCGCGGCGGCGGCCGCCGCGGACTGCGGCATCATTGCGCGCCGGGAAGCCTCCGGCTATATCCTCCGCATGCTTCCCACGCTGGAGAGGATGCCCCGGCACATGGGCCACTTTTACAACTGGTACGATACCCGCAGTCTCCGTCCGCTCCTCCCTCCGTATATCTCCACCGTCGACAGCGGCAATCTCTACGCCGGCTTGCTCGTCACAGCTCAGGCTCTTGAACGCTGGGGCGAAGCCGGGGCGGCCGCGCGCCTGCGTGCACTGATGGAAGCTATGGATTTCGCCCCGCTTTACGACCGGGTGAGAGGCCTTTTCCACATATGCTACGACACCGAGAAATCGCGCGGCAGCGGCGGCTGGTACGATCTTATGGCAAGCGAGGCCATGCTTACGAGCTATATCGCCGTTGCGAAGGGCGACGTGCCTCTCCGCCACTGGCGCAGTCTTAGCCGCGCCCAGCTTCAGAAGGACGGCTACCGGGGCCTCGCCAGCTGGACCGGTACCATGTTTGAATACCTCATGCCCGCGCTGTTTCTGCCCGTGTACCGGGCAAGCCTTCTCTACGAGAGCGACCGCTTCTGTCTGTTCGTGCAGAAGCGCCGGCACTTCCCCGGCAAGCCCTGGGGCATATCCGAAAGCGCCTTTTATTCTCTGGACGCTTCTCTCAGCTACCGCTACAAGGCCCATGGCTGTCCGTCTCTGGCTCTCAAGCGCGGTCAGGAAAACGACATGGTCGTCTCGCCCTACAGCAGCTTTCTGGCTCTGGCCGTCGACCCGGCGGCCGCCGCAAGAAATCTGCGTCGGTTAAGGGATATCGGCGCTACGGGCCGCTTCGGCTATATTGAAGCTCTGGACTTCACGCCCGGCCGCTGCCGCCGTGAGGACGGCGAGCAGGTCCGCTGCTACATGGCCCACCATGTGAGCATGAGCATTCTTGCCGCGGCCAACGCCGTCGGCGGCAACTGCGTGCAGGAGCTTTTCATGTCCGAACCCGATATGGCGGCCTATACGCTGCTGCTGCAGGAAAAGCTGCCGGACTCCGGCGTCGTCATGCGCCGCGACAGCGCCCAGGTTCCCGAGCGCCCGCGTCAGGCCGTCCGCAGGCAATGGCGGCTGCGCGGCAGGGCACAGGACGCGGAGCGGGCCTGCCTGCTCTCCAACGGGGCCTACAGCATACGTGTAAGCTCCACGGGCGGCAGCGCCGCCTTTCTCGGCGAGCGCTGCATATATTCCTCGTCTCACGGCGGCGGTCTAAGTATCAGTCTTGACGGCAGGCCGCTCATACCCGGCGGCGGGAGCGAACTGTGGGAGTTCGGTGAGGATGCTGCCCGCTGGAGCTTCAGCGGCGCCGGCGGCGGCTGCACCGTCTCGCTCAGCGTCGCCGAGGGCGAATGGGGTCAGTTTATCGAGGTCTGCCTGCCTGCGCGGGACGATGTGAGCCACGTGGCTCTTGAGCTCTCTCTCAGGCCCATACTGGCGCAGCTTCGCGACTGGGAGAGCCACAGCGCATACTGGAAGCTCGGCATCGCCGCCGAGGCGCATGACGGTTTTGTCCTGCTGCACCGTCTGCCCAAAGGCAGAGACAACGGCGTCTGGCTGTGCCTTGCCTGCGCTTCCCCCGCCGCCTTCAGCTGCGACGCGCAGGGGAGGCTGTCCGTCCGCCCCGGGACGCAGAGCGGCGCTGCGCAGTCTCTCCGCTTTGCTCTCTGTCTCGGCGGCAGCGCCGCCGACGCGAAGGCCGGGGCCGTGCGCATACTTGCCTCCGGCAGTGAACGCGCCGGCTGTATGCCCGCCGCCGCGGCTCTGCATCTGGGCATGTCCGAGGATGAGCTGGGCGCGGCGATGGAGCTTGTCCTCCCGCTCTGGCGGAACACGCTCTCCGCCGCCGTGCCCCAGAGCGCCCTCTGGCAGTATGGCATATCCGGCGACCTTCCCCTGATCTGCTGCGACGGCGGCGCAGTGGAGGCAGAAAAGCTTCTCAAGCAGTTCTGCCTTCTCAAAAGCTGCGGGCTTGACGCCGAGCTCGTCTATCTCAGCGACGAACAGGGCGAGTATATCCAGCCTCTGCAGCGCCGCATAACTCAGCTGCTTTCCTCCGTCGGGCTTGAAGCGCTCTTTGCAAGCCCCGGAGGGATATTCACCGCCCCTACCGCCGCGGCGGATATCATCAAAAGCCGCTCCGCCGTAGTCATCGGCGAGGCTCCGGTACCGTACCGCCCCCTGTCCGGCGCGCCGGCCGGAGCTCCGCGCTCCTCCGGCTCCGTGCCCGTGTACGGCTGGAACGGGAGCGAGTTTGACTTCAGTGTCCGGGATTCGATGCCGGCGCGCATATGGCAGCATATGCTCACCAACGGCAGTCTCGGCGCGATCGCCGCCGACTTCGGTCCCGCCGGGCTCTGGCTTAAGAACGCCCGTGAAATGCGCCTTATCGCTCCGCCCGATGACATATACGATGTTATCGGACATGAGCGTGTCTATACCGTGCTTGACGGCATGCCGGTCAGCCTCTTTGCCGCGAACGACGGCTATGTGTGCCGCGTGAGCTACGCTCCCGGCCGCGCCGTCTGGGAAAAGGAGCTCGGTACCCGGCGTATCAGGACCACCATGTTCATCCCCTGGGGCATCGACGCGCGCATTCTTCTGGTCGAGGGCGCGGAGGATATGGAGCTCATATGGGACGCCGGGCTCTGCCTCGGCGGCAGGGAATGTACGCGGACGGACGTCCGCGGCGGCTGCGTATCGGTAAGCAGCGCGCAAAGCTACCTGCCGGGCGTGCGTATGCTCATGGGCAGCGGCAGCGAATCCTCGGTTGAAGCGGACTTCGTCCCGGCGGCAGTACGCCTGCGCATAAAGCCCGGGCTGCAGACTGTGCTGTGCTGCGCCTGCTGCGGTGAGGAGGAGTTTCGCGAGCTCTGCGACCCGGACTGCGCCGCCATGCTGCTCTCCGCCGTATCCGCGCGCTGGAAGAGCCTGCTCGGCAGGTTTAATCTGTGCGGCGGCGGTACGGCGCTGGAGCACTATATGAACAGCTGGGCCGTATACCAGACTGACGCCTGCCGCCTTGAGGGGCGCAGCAGCATATATCAGAGCGGCGGCGCGGTGGGTTTTCGCGATCAGCTTCAGGACAGCGTCAACCTCATGCTCATAAATCCGCGTTACGCCAGAGAGCAGATACTCTCCTGCTGCCGCCATCAGTATGCGGAGGGCGACGTCATGCACTGGTGGCATGAACACCCCGACGGCGACCGCGGCGTGCGCACCCGCTGCTCTGACGATCTGCTGTGGCTGGTATGGGCGCTGTGCGAGTATGTCGAGGCCACAGGAGACAGTGCGCTTTGCGGTATCGCGGAGCCGTATATAAGCTCTCCCACGCTCGAAGCCGGCGAACATGACCGCTACGAGACCGCCCGGCGCTCCGATATATCCGCCTCCGTGCTGGATCACGCCGCCGCGGCGCTCGGCTGCTGCATCCGCCGCGGCCTAGGCGAACACGGTCTGCCCTATATCGGCAGCGGCGACTGGAACGACGCGCTGGACAAGGTCGGCGGCGAGAGCGTGTGGCTCGGCTGGTTTCTCGCCCACTGTGCCGGCCGGTTTTCCTCGCTGCTGCGCTCTCTCGGCAAGGAGGGCGCGGAGAAGTACGAGCGTCTTGCCGGAGAGGTCGGGCGTGCGGCCGATGAAGCCTTCAACGGACAGTGGTACCTGCGCGGCTGGTACTCCGACGGGGAGCCTCTCGGCGGCGGAGCGCGCATTGACTCCGTCGCGCAGAGCTGGGCGGTGCTTTCCGGTTATGCTTCTCCGGAGAGATCCCGCGCCGCGCTGTCGGCTGCTCTGACAAGGCTCGTCGACCGGGAGCAGCGGATAGTCAAGCTGCTCGATCCGCCCTATTCCGTATCCGAAAGAAGCCCCGGATATATTACCGGCTACGGCCGGGGCTGGCGTGAAAACGGCGGCCAGTATACCCATGGCGCGATTTGGCTGGCAATGGCCGCAATGAGACTGAACATGGCCGAAACCGGCCGGGTGATTCTCGACATGCTGCTGCCCGAGACACACGATCTCCGCCGTTACGAGGCCGAGCCGTACGTCCTGCCCGCCGACGTCAGTTCAGCCCCGGGACGCGGGGGTCTTGCCGGCTGGACCTGGTACACCGGCTCTGCCGGCTGGTATTTCCGCGCCGTAACACAGGAGCTTCTCGGCCTCCGCCTCCGCGGCGGGAAGCTGTGCGTCTCTCCGGCCGATCCCTCTCTGACCGCCGGCTGCAGCGTTCTCTGGACGGACGCTGCAGGCGTCACTCACCGTATTGAATACGGCCGCAGCGGCATTACGCTCGACGGGGAGGATGTTAACAAATAGTTCTACCATTTTATTCCTCCCGGTGGTATAATACGGAAGCAGATAAGATCTGTCTGCGGCAAATGGCGCAGACATGCAGTGGAGGTGCTCCATGGAGTATAGCAGAACCGAGCTCATGCCAGGCGTTTTTCTGAGCCATCTGCATTCGGACAAGTTCAAAACCGCCTGCATGAGCGTGAATTTGCTCACACAGCTGCGCCGCGAGACGGCGGCGATGAACGCGGTCATACCATTTGTGCTGCGCCGCGGCACCACCCGCTACAGCGATATGGAGCAGCTGTCAAGGCGCATGGACGAGCTGTACGGGACGGCGATCGAGCCGGTCGTGCGCCGCATCGGCGAGATACACTGCATCGGCTTTTACGGCAGTTTTCCGGAGCCGGACTATCTGCCCGGCGGCGAGGCCCTGCTGGGCCAGGTTTCGGAGCTCATGGCGCAGCTGCTGCTCTCCCCCGCCACTCGCGGCGGGCTTCTGCTGCCGCAGTATGTGGAGAGCGAGCGTGACAAGCTGCTCGAGCTCATCCGCAGCCGCGTCAACGACAAGCGCAGCTACTCGATCTCCCGCTGCATAGAGGAGATGTGCTGCTGCGAGGATTTTGCCGTCAGCCGTTTCGGCGGAGAGGCCGAAGCCGAGAACATCCATTACAAAAAGCTGACCCGGCATTACCGCGCTCTCATACAGACCAGCCCCGTCGAGATTTTCTACTGCGGCAAGGCGCCAAACGGCGAGGTCGTCTCCGCATTGCGCGACGCATTTTCCACCATGCCGCGCAGCGAGATCGACTATGAGATCGGCACCGACCTGCGCATGAACGCGCTGGAGGAGCATACCCGCTTCGTTGAGGAGACGATGGACGTCACCCAGGGCAAGCTGGTGATGGGCTTCCGCCTCGGCGAGTGCATGGAGGAGCCGGATATCCCCGCGCTCTATGTGTTCAACAGCGTGTACGGCAGCGGCGCGACCTCAAAACTGTTTATGAACGTGCGCGAAAAGCTGTCGCTGTGCTATTATGCAAGCTCGATACTGTATCTGCACAAGGGCATCATGCTTGTCGCATCGGGCATAGAGTTTGACAAGCTCGACGCGGCGCGGGACGAAATATTCGCCCAGCTTGAGAGCATAAGAAACGGGGAGATAAGCGACGGGGAGCTCATCGCGGCAAAGAAGGGCGTCGCCTCCGACCTGCGCGCGACGATGGACAGTCAGGGCGAGCTTGAGGGCTTCTGGCTGTCGCAGTCTCTGGACGGGCTGGACTACGGCCCGATGGAGCTGGCCGAGCTTATAGAGGACGTCACCAAAGAGGATGTGACGGCCATCGCCGGCTCAATAGAATGCGACCTTATATATTTCCTTAAAGGGAACGGAGAGGAGGACAGGGCCGATGAAGCTGAGTGAATACCCGGAGATAGGCGAAAAGCTTTACAGCACTGTCCTGCCGAACGGGCTTGAGATAAGAGTTCTGCCGAAAAAGGACTTCTCCACGTATTACGCCGCGTTCATGACCAACTACGGCGGAGCGCACCGTCGCTTCAATACAGACGGAAGGACCGTCGACACTCCCGCAGGCGTCGCGCATTTTCTGGAGCACAAGATGTTCGACCTGCCTAACGGCGACAATGCCCTGAACATTCTCTCGGCAAACGGAGCCGACCCCAACGCTTTCACCTCCAGCGGCGTGACCTGCTACTATTTTCAGTGCACGGAGGGCTTTGAGGAAAACCTCCGGATGCTGCTGCATTTTGTATCCACTCCCTACTTCACCGACGAGACCGTCGCCAAGGAGCAGGGCATTATCGCGCAGGAGATACGCATGGGCGAGGACAACCCCGGCATGACTGTATACTACAATCTCCTTAAGCTGCTCTATGACCATCATCCTATCCGCGACCGCGTCGCCGGTACCGTGGAGAGCATATCCGGGATCACGGCACAGACCCTTTACGACTGCCACAAGGTATTTTACGCGCCGTCGAATATGGTGCTCTGCGTAGAGGGCGACATCGAGCCGGAGCTTGTCGAGCGCATCGCAGCCGGGGAGCTTCCCTCGGAGCGGGCCGAGGTGCCCCGCGCCGATTTCGGCGGGAAGGAAGGCCCTCTGCCGGCCGGCAGGGAATGCCGCGAAAAGGCGCCTGTCTCCGCGCCGCAGTTTCTCATCGGCGCAAAGCTTGAATGCGCCCGGGGCGGAGAAGATGCCCTGCGCCAGCATCTGGTGTCGGCGCTCTGCCTGCGTATGCTCTGCGGCACATCCTCCCCGCTTTACACAAGGCTCTACGCGGACGGGACGCTCAACATGGATTTCGACTATGAGACGGACTTCTCCGCCGGAACCGGCACAGTGATCATCGGCGGCGAAAGCCGCGACCCCGACAGGGTCCTCGAAGAGTTCAGCCTTGAAGTCGAGCGCATCGGCAGAGAGGGTTTTGACGGCGAGGCCTTTGAGCGCGCCAGACGCGCCTCGCTCGGGGCGAGGCTGCGCGGGCTCGAGGATTTCGACAATGTCTGCGTCTCCATGGCCTTCGGCGTTTTCGACGGCTACTGCGCGCTCGATTCCTTCCGCGTGCTGGAGACTGTGACAGCCGACGAGTGCCGCCGCTTTGCGGTTGAGAACCTCTGCCGTGAAAAGCTCGCCATATCGGTCATTGAACCGGCGGGAAAATAATAAAAAGACACATTTCAAGAAGGTAAAGATATGCTTCAGCCTCTCATGCAGACCATACAGCGCAACTCCTCCATAACATTCCCGATGCTCGGGAACCTGACTATAGACCCGCCGTCATATTTCACGGTATTCGGGCGCAACATCTATTTCTACGGCGTTATCATCGGCCTCGGCTTCATTCTCGGCATACTGTACTGCACGCATAAAAGCCGGCGCTTCGGCATTGAACCGGACGACGTCTACGATATTGTGATCTGGCTCATCCCTCTCTCCATCGTCGGTGCGCGGCTGTACTACGTGCTCTTCCGGCTCGATTACTATATCCAGCACCCCGGGGAGATAGCGGCCATCCACAACGGCGGCCTTGCCATCTACGGCGGCGTCATCGCCGGATTTCTGGTCGCATGGCTCATTTGCCGCAGAAAGAAGATCCCGTTCGGGGCGATGCTCGATCTCCTCTGCTACGGCCTGCTGATAGGTCAGATACTCGGCCGCTGGGGCAACTTCATGAACCGCGAGGCCTTCGGGGCAGAGACTGCGGCCTTCTGCCGCATGGGACTCATTGCCCCTGACGGCAGCACCATATATGTCCATCCCACATTTCTGTACGAGAGCCTCTGGAACCTCTGCGTGCTGATCTTCCTGACAGTATTTGAGAAGAAGGGCATGCGGAAATATGACGGACAGTGCATAGCGCTCTATTTCCTGCTCTACGGCACAGGCCGCACATGGATAGAGGGTCTGCGTACAGACAGCCTGTATATAGGCAGCAGCAACATACGTGTTTCGCAGGTGCTGTCGATAGCGCTTGTGATAATATCCCTCGCGTACCTGGTAATTCAGGGGCGCAGGGAACATCCGCCCGAGAAGCTGTTCGTGAACGTGTACAAGGCGCGCAAAGCGGCGGCAGGCGGCGAAGTCAGTCAAAACAGGAATGAAAACGAAACGGAGGAAAAATAAAAATGGCAAGCTATAAAGACATTATCACCGGCACCCTCAACAACATCGCCGGCAAGGTCAAGGAAGCCGCGGAGAGCGGCGCCATCAGGGACATCTATGAACACGGTGCAAGCCGCGCCAAGTCCTACGGTCAGATCGCCAAGCTTTCTCTCGAGATCAACGGCGACTCCGAGGAGCTCAAAAAGGTCTACGCCGAGATCGGCAGACTTTACTACGATCAGGCAAAGGAAGCCCCCGAGGGCTACTTTGCTCCCCTGTTTGAACAGGCGGGCAGTCTCATTGCCGGCATCAATGACAAGCAGGCTCAGATCCAAGCCATGAAAGAAGAATTCGAGGCGGAGAACGCCCCCGCCGTGGACGCCGATTTTGAAAGCGTCGTCGACGAGACCGAGGACGACGGAACGGGCGTCGACCCTGAGGACGGCATTGAGATCGAGATCATCGAAGAACCGGCCGACGAGAGCGGCACGACCGAGGACTAATTTAAAAGCTGTGCGAAAGCCCCGGGCGGCCGCCCGGGGCCTTCGTTTTAAAAATGTTGCGAAACGGCGGGAATTGGATTATACTGTTAATCTGATACTGTTCTTCACTTAAAATGACGCATTTTAACCGAAGCCGCTGTTCCGCGCACGCCGGCGCGTCTCATGCAGAGCATGGCGCAGCTGCAGCGCTGTAAAAACCTGCGGGGGCTTTTCACGCAGTTTCAGTATAAACAGAGTTTGGAGATGCCGCATGAAAGGAAAAATTCGCCGCTGTCCGGCGCTGATACTCATATTCATAACAGTCACCGGAGTATTCCTGATGTTTGCGTACAGGAAGTCCGGAATGTTCATCGACGAGATATACTCCTATGGGCTTTCCAACAGCCATTACGCTCCCTTTCTCTCCGACATAAAGGACGGCGAGATGGTAGGCAAAACCTTTACCCGGCAGGAGCTGCTCGATTATGTGTCGGTAAGCAGCGGCGAGCTTTTCGACGCCGGCTCAGTCTACTACAACCAGACGCGGGACGTACACCCTCCGCTGTATTACTGGCTGCTCAACGCGGTATGCTCTCTCTTTCCGGACAGCTTCAGCAAGTGGACCGGCCTCGCGCTGAACTATGTACTTTACATGCTTTCGCTCTTTGTGCTGTACAAGACCGTGCGGAAGCTCGGCGGCAGCGCCGCAAACGCCGCGGCGGCGGCCGTGCTTTACGCTCTGAGCGTGATCGGCCTGTCAACGGCGCTAATGATACGCATGTACATGCTGCTGACACTGCTGACGCTCGTTTTGATGTACCTCTTTGCCTGCCTGATGCGGGAGTTTAAAAGGAGGTACTGCATACTCATCGGCCTGACGCTGCTGGCCGGTCTCATGACGCAGTACTACTTTGTGTTCTATGCCTTCTTCCTCTGCGCCGCATATGTGATCCATGCGCTGGCAAAGAGGGACTTCAAAGCCCTTGCATGGTTCGTCCCATGCGCACTGGCAGGCGCGCTCAGTCTTCTGCCGGTGTTCCCCGCCTGTATCAGCCACCTGTTTGCGGATAATCTCGTCTCCGGCGGCAACGCCATGGAAAACCTCGCCAACTTTGCCCAGTACTCATACAGGCTGAAAACCTTCTTCGGTTTTGCCCGCCACGGGCTGAAGGCCGCTATATACACCTCCGTAATCGCAGCGGTCGCGCTGGCCGTTTGCTTCAGGAAGCTCCGGGCCGCGGCCGCCGAAAAGCGCATACATCCTGACGCGCTGGTACTGATCGTCCCCGCCTGCGTCACGCTCGTGCTTGTCGCTCTCATATCCCCGGTAGACGAACCGAGATATATATACAATCTTATCCCGGCGTTCATACTGGGCGTGAGCTTTCTGCTGTATCTGCTTGAAGAATCCCTCGGAAGCTTCAGGCATGAGGAGCACATAAAAACAGCGGCGCTGGCATTGATCGCAGCGCTGGCGCTGTGGGAGGCGCGCTGCGCCCCGCCGGACTATCTCTACCCCGAATACAGGGAATATGACATGGCGGTCACGGAGCATTGCAGGGACGCCTGCGTCTACTTCTCCGACAACCGCTTTGAGGCGATAACGCAGGATCTGCTGCAGCTGCTCGCCTTTGACGATTTCCATGTCAGCGATGACACAGATTACAGAGGTGCGCTGGACTACGTAAACGGCGCAGACGAGTTCGTGGCTTACGTGGACATAAGCGAATACTGGTCAAGCGGCTACGACGCGGACAGGATAATCTCCGGCATCGCCGCCTGCTCTGACTATAAATACGCGGAGCTGCTGTATCAGAACGGGCTCTCCGCGACCTATCTGATTACCAAGTGAGGTGGAAAAATGCTATCTGTAATCCTTCCCTCCTATAATGAGGAGAAAATGATCTCCAAGGTCACCGACCGCATGGCGGAAATACTCCAAAGCGAGAACATAGACTACGAGCTGCTGTTCATTGACGACGGCTCAAAGGACGGCACCTGGGCGCAGATAAACGAGGCCGCCGAACGCGACAGCCATGTAGTCGGCGTACACTTCAGCCGAAATTTCGGCAAGGAGGCGGCTATGTTCGCCGGTCTGGAGCAGGCCGTGGGCGACTGCTGCGTAGTCATCGACTGCGACCTGCAGCACCCGCCCGAGAAAATAGTCGAGATGTACCGGCTCTGGGAGCAGGGCTACGAGGTCATTGAAGGGATAAAGGAAGACCGCGGCGAGGAGAGCGGCCTGCACAAGTTCGCGGCAAACAGCTTCTACGGTCTTATAAGCAGAGCCACCGGCATGGACATGTCCTCCTCTTCCGACTTCAAGCTGCTTGACCGCAAGGTCGTCGATACGCTCAACAGTCTGCCGGAGCGCAACGTTTTCTTCCGAGCGCTCTCCTTCTGGGTCGGCTATAAGAAGGCTACAGTCAGCTACTGCGTGCAGGATCGTACCGAAGGAGTCAGCAAGTGGTCGACCAAGTCGCTTATCAAATACGCCCTGACCAATATCAGTTCCTTCTCCTCCGCGCCGCTGCATATCGTGACCGCGCTCGGCCTCATCATGCTGGCAGTATCGATCGTGCTTGGCCTCGTCGCGCTGATACAGAAGATCGCGGGCGTGGCGCTCGGCGGCTTCACGACGGTCATACTGCTGCTCCTGTTCTCGGCGAGCATCATTATGATAAGCCTCGGCATAATCGGCTACTACATCGCACGCATCTATGACGAGATCAAAGGCAGACCCAGATACATCATCTCCCGCATCTGCGGCAGAGAGGAAGAGGACGGAAAGAAAGCATGAGCGATAAGATAAAGGCGCTGGCAGTAAAATACAGAGAGTTTATCGTGTATTTCATAGTGGGATGTCTTACCACTCTCGTCGCGGCTCTCGCCCGTTTTGGCTTCAATTTTCTGTTCTTCGGCGGCACGGCCTACCCGAACTTCACCCAGAACACCATCCTGTCTATTGTCGACTGGGTAGCCGGCGTGGCCTTCGCCTATCCGACGAACCGCAGGTGGGTGTTCCGGAGCAGGAATCCGAACATTCTCGCCGAGGCTTCGGGCTTCGTCGCCTCCAGACTTGCGACGCTCGGAATGGACTGGGCGGTCACACAGCTTCTGGGCACCGTACTCGGAGTGAACGTGTATGTGACGTGGTTCATAAAGTCGGTACTAGTCTTTGTCGGCAACTATGTTCTGAGCAAGCTCTTTGTTTTCAAAAATAAAAAGGAAAAATAACCGCGCACGACGGTTCAGCCCCGGAGATTTCATCTCCGGGGCTGTTCATTTTACTTTGTATTCACTTATACCGCATATTCAACCGTTCAGCGCAGCTAAGACCTCGTCAAGCCCGGGGATACCGGATATGCCGCCGTGGCGCTGCACGGAAAGTCCGGCGGCTGCGGAGGCAAATTCCGCAAGCGCCCGGAGCTCAGGTCCGTCCAGCTCAGCCGGGTCTTTTCCGGACTTCAGCAGACAGTACGCCGCGCTGCCGCCGAAGATATCCCCCGCGCCGGTCGTGTCGACAGCGGTGACACGGCGGGCCGGCAGCAGGCATGAGGCCCGGCGGTTTTTCACATAGCAGCCCTCGGCCCCGCGCGTCAGCAGCACGAGCTTTACGCCGTAGTCGCCGAGTATTATACCGGCGCTCTTTTCATAGCCGCAGCCGAAGAGGAAGTCTGCCTCCTCCTCGCTGATCTTGACCACGTCGGCCTTGCCGAGGCCCCAGAGCATCTGCTCCTTTGCAAGCTCCGGCGAAGGCCACAGCGGTTCGCGCAGGTTCGGGTCAAAGCTGATGAGCTTACCGCGCCGTATGGCGTAGTCAACGGCGGCCACGGTCGCCGAGCGCGACGGCTCGTCCGTCAGGCTGAGCGTACCGAAGTGGAGCATGCGGGCCCGGTCAATGACGTCCGTATCCAGCTCGTCAGGCCGCAGGCAGGTGTCCGCGCCCGGTTTGCGCGCAAAGCTGAAGGAACGGTCACGACTGGAGTCAAAGGTGACGAAGGCGAGAGTTGTGAACACATCGGGATCGGAGATCAGGCCGCGGGTATCTATGCCGCAGCTGTCAAGCGTTTCCCTGAGCATGCGGCCGAAGTCGTCTTTGCCGACCTTGCCGATGAAGGCGGTCTTCATACCGAAGCGTGAAAGCGTGGCGAGAAAGTTGCAGGGCGCACCGCCCGGGTGGGCAGCCATCACGGGATAGCCCATCGCGTCGCTGCTCTGCGCGGCGAAGTCGATAAGAACCTCGCCTATGGCTACAGCATCGTACATGGAACGCACCTCACTTTGCCGCCGGGTACTCGTTGCAGAGCAGGCGGTACGGCGGCTCGTCCTCCTCGATCTCCGGGAAGCGGCCGACGGGCGGGTTGAAGCGGTTGTCGGTATTGTCGTCGTTGCACTGGCTGACCTCCCCGAGCAGCACGGGGCCGCTCCCCTCCTCGACGGCAAAGTCGTGATAGAGGTACTGCCGGATGTGGATGCTCTCGCCCGGAGTCAGGCGGATCCGGGTGCCGGCGGGCACGGTGCGGCAGCGTCCGTCGGTATGGACGGTAACGTCGGACTCATAGTCGATCTCCTCATCCGGCAGGGAATTGTAGACGCGGATGAGCACGTTGCCGCCGCCGCGGTTGATGATGTCCTCGGTCTTGTACCAGTGGAAGTGGTTGGGGGCGTACTGGCCCTCCTTCAGATACAGCAGCTTTTCGGCGTAGACCTTCGGGTATCTGCCGGCCATTTTGCGGTTGCCGTTACGGATGGTGATGAGCGAAAAGCCTATTCTGTCGAAGTCTCCGAGGCCGTAGTCGGTAATGTCCCAGCCGAGCATACAGTCACGTATCTCGTCGTACTCGTGGCCCTTATGCTGCCAGTCCTCTGGCGTGAAGGCGCAGAACGGCGGCAGATAGCAGCAGTGCCTCGCGCACATTGCCTCCAGTTCCTTCAGGGCCTTGTTTATCTCACTGCGTTTCATGGTTTATCCTCCTGCATCGCTGAATAGTATATCGCGCCTATCGCCTGCGCGAACTGGGCAACCGTCACGCCGCCGCGCTGCCGGAGCTGCGACATGAGCGCGCTGCGCGCAAGGCCGTCGTCGGCCGCGAATAACTCCATATCCGGTATTACCGAGGCGAAGCCCTGTTTTATAAGCCCGAAGCACTCCGGGCGCTTGGCGAAGCGGCCGAACAGAAAGCGGCTGTCCGTTCCGGTGTGCAGAATGTGCTCCATCTCGCGCGTGAGCTGGGCGAGGTTCACACCAATGCGGCGGAATATCTCCCGCGCGGGCTCGTCCCCTGCCGCGGCGGCATTCATGAGGTGCTCCAGGCAGGGCTTGCGCAGATCCTCCGGAGACGTGATCACACTGATAACGCCGTCACGTTCCGCGGTGAAGCCCCTGAGCAGCTCCGGCTCCAGCAGCTGCGCCATGCGGTAGGCCGCAGCCTGACCGAGATAGCGGCGCACGCCGGCAAGACCGGAGTTCTCGTTTCTGACCGAGCGCAGGTCCGACGGGTCGTATTTTTTCCACGGCTCGCTGCCCAGGTCGAGCAGCAGGTCATAGAGCTCCAGCGGTATGGACGGGATAGCGCCGCCGGCCTCTATCCAGCCCGTGCCGAGGTCTGTGCCAAGCGAATGGGCCACGACACCGCGCGTACCCAGCTCCGCGTCACCGCTCTGGGCCAGCTCCGCCGCTGCGCTGAAGGCGGCCATCGGTCCGTCGTTTATTATCCGCACCCTGCCCTCGGGCGCGCACAGCCGCGCCAGGCTTGCGCCGATGTCTCCGAGCTTCCCGAACTCGGTCTCATAGTCGAGGGCCGCATTCTCGCGCATGCCCTTTGTCTTGGGCGTCTCGCCGCCGAGTATGCGGTTATTTATGACCACATCGGGAAAGCTCAGGCCTATGCCGGAAAAAAGCGGCAGCGTCTCAGCCGCACTCTCGCACGCGGCTGCCGCAGCCTCCATTTCCGCATGGTCCGCGTCCTTACGCAGCGCCGCAGCCAGCGCCCCTGCGGGCGCGCAGTCCGCCGGCAGGCCGTCGGCGATGACGCAGGCGCGCATGAGCCGCGCCAGAAGCAGCACAGGGCCAGTTATTCCCCCGGCCGTCGGACTCGCCGCGGGGTTCCAATCGTACTCCTTGACCGCGAGCAGGCGTCCGTCGAGCGAGACGGCAAGCTTAATATCCGTGCCGCCGACGTCTATGCCGCAGTAAGCCCCGCTCATGCAGCGCTGTACGGCGGCGCGCAGGCTCTCGCCGAGCTGTCCGCCGGACGTTTTCTGAAGCGGCTCCGCCGGCGGGTACTGCCCGGTACAGGCCAGCTGCATCTTAAAGGCTCCGCAGCCCATGCCGCGGCAAAGGCGCGCGGCTATGTTCAGGACCTTTCTCAGGCCGGGGACGCTCGCAAACGACGCGAGACAGTCCTGCGCGAGGCGCACGAGTTCGTCGTCGCCGGTGTCAAGACAGAGCGTGAGCGTCCTGCCGCTGCAGCAGGAGAGGATGTTGAAAACGCCGGCCGTCAGGTAATCCAGGACGAAGCTGCGCTCCGCCGCCGTACTCCATATGGGCAGGGCAAAGGAATAGTCCCTCACGCTGCCGTCAAGACATTCGAGCCTGGCAACAAGCGGCCTGGCCGTTTTATCCGCGGCAAAGGCGGCGCGGACATCGGCTATCCAAACAGCCTCTCCCTTTCGGGAGAGGCTGACAAATTCGTTGAGCATGGCTTTTCCTCCTTCAACCGGAAGCTGATAAAAAGCTTTACAAGCTTCCGACGGCGCCTTGGACGCCTCAGATTCCGCATGAGACTTTATTGCGCGCCGCGCGCGGCACCGGTGCGCCCGGCGCCGCGAAATGATTAATGTCCGAAACCGGTTTTCAGTGTCAGAGACTCTCCCTGACATCGACTCCCTGAGCGCGAAGCTCACGGCGCAGGCGGGCGACGTCGTCATAGAACACGCTGCCCCGCATACCGGTGACTGCCGCGCTTTCGACGTTTGCGGCGCTGTCGTCAACGAACCAGCATTCCTCCGGTTTAAGGCCGAAGCGGGCATACAGCAGTTCATATATTTCCGGGAAAGGCTTCATGAGCTTAACGTCGGCAGAGACGAGCCTGCCCATAAAACATTCCGAGCCGGGGATACGGCCGAAATACTCATGCAGCGCGGAGGAGGCGTTGGAGAGCAGATATATCCCGAGACCGAGGCCGTGCAGCTCGCGGACGAGCTCCGCCATATGCGGGACAGGCAAGAGAGCGCCGGTCCACCAGCGGCAGGCCAGCTTTTCCGCCGCCTCATGCAGGCGCTCCGGCAGGCGGCGGCACATTGACGCCGCCGCCTCTTCGGGAGTCATTGTGCCATGGTCAGTGGCCACCCAGTCGGCGCTCTGAAAGACCTCGCGCTTTAAAAGCGCGGCATCCGCGCCGGTATAGCCGAGGCGGGATATATACACGTCAGGGCTGAAGTACATAAGCACCTGACCCATGTCAAAAACAATGTTTTTTATCATGCGCTCTCCTCTTTCCCGCTCTTACGGAAGGCGGCGCCGAGTCTGTCGAAGCGCCTGCGCCATTTGTCCCTGTGTTCGAGACGCTCGCCGAGGTCGCGCGCGCCTACGCCGTAGACCAGGTACAGGATAAGTCCGCTGACGAGCATGATGAACACCGTGGAGGCGCAGCGGCGTCCGGAGGCGTTGACATTATAGCCGTAGAGGCCCTCCTCGGCGCACATGGACTGGATGACCATGGCGTAGCTGGTACCGTAGGAGCTGGCAAAGGTGGCGGACATGTCGTACTCGGTGAACAGAGCGTTGAAGTTCAGCGCGAACACGGCCAGCACGCTCGGCAGGATGATGGGAAGCTTCACGCGCAGGAAGGTCGTGAGCGGGCTTGCGCCCATGTTGCGCGCGGCGTCCTCGAGCTCCTCGTCAATGGCATAGAACGAGGCCTTTATCATACGCAGGGAGAAGGGCAGCTTGACCACGGTATAGGCCATGACGATCAGCAGGCGCACGTTCTGCGCATAGTAGAGGTTAACGTTGCCGACATACCAGACGGCGTCGGAGTTGAAGTAGGTGCGGTAGGAATAGCAGATGAGTATGGTCGGGAGCAGCCAGGGAAAGAGCAGGCAGTATTCAAGGATAACGCCGGACTTTTTGTCGCGGTTCTTGAAGATATAATTGCAGGCGACCACAACGATAAGGCAGGCAAGAGCCGCCGCGATGATGGACAGCACAAAGCTGAGCTTGATGCCGCCGAGAGTGGCGTCGTTGGCAAACAGGCCGGAGATCGAGCCCTCGCGCAGCTTGTACTTGCCGCGGTTGGTGAGGTACATGTAATCCTCTTTGCCGAAGTAGTTGATAAGCGTCCAGTTGGACAGATCCAGCTTCTTCATGCGTATGGCGCTGTAGGTCTGGAACGAGAACACGACGATCATAACGACCGGGATCATATATATCACGAACAGCACGTAGGCATAGACGTGCGCCAGTACATTGGCGGCGGGGTTGGCGATCTTCTGCTTCCGGAGCCTGGCCTTGGTCTTGGAGACGGAGAGATAGTGGCCCTTGCGCTCATAGGACGACAGCACCGTCAGCA
Source organism: Clostridiales bacterium (assembly GCA_029010715.1). GTDB lineage: Bacteria > Bacillota > Clostridia > Oscillospirales > Oscillospiraceae > Limivicinus. The sequence continues at coordinate 22,370 of JAQXKZ010000034.1, read as the reverse complement.
GGACGATCGTGAACATCGCGAGGATGATCGACAGCAGAGCTGCGCGGGCCTGCGGGAAGGCCTCGTCGGCAACGGACGAGCCGGCCAGGCGGACGATCTCGGGGTTAATGGAGTCATAGCCCAGAAGAGTGGGCGCGGACATGGCGCACAGGCCCGTGATAAAGGTCATGACCGTAAGAGAGAACATCGTCGGCACGAGAGTGGGAAAAACGACCTTCCAGAGGACCTTGAAGGGCTTGGCACCCATATTGCGCGCAGCCTCGACCGTATTGTAGTCAATGCCGCGGATGGCGTTTCTGAGGAAGAGGGCGTGGTTGCTGGTGCAGGCGAAGGTCATGGTAAACAGGACGGCCCGGAAGCCCGTGAACCAGTCCTTATTCATGCCGGGGAAAGCGTTGACGAGGGCGCTGGTGAGTATGCCGTCGGGGGCATAGAGAAACAGGTAACCGGTGACAAGGGCGACGCCGCTGTATATGAGCGTAGTCATATAGCCGAGGCGGAGGATGCGCGCGCCCCTGATGTCGAAGTACTCGGTCAGAAGCACGATGGACACGCCCACAACGTTGACCGTGACGACAAGGCATACGGCGAGCTTCAGGGAGTTCCAGACATAGTTGCCCATGTTGCCGGCGAAGAAGAAGCGGATAACCGCGAGCGGGTCGCGCTCTCCGGCGGCATTGGTGGTGTTGAAAATACTGGTAAGCGTATTCAGGCAGGGCAGAAGCATGAAGCCGAAGAACAGGTATACAAACAGCCCAAGCCCGATTATACGGAACATGAATTCCGGCGAGACGCGCCGGTCAAGGCTCTTTCCCATCACTGCACCTCGGTCTCTTTGGCCGCTTCGTAGGCCATGACGTCCCTGGGGTTAAATACGGCCTTAACCTTCTGGCCGGCGTCGTAGATATTCACGCCGTCGTTCTTTTCGATGACCTTGATGGTCTGGCCGCAGACCGTGATGTAATACTTTATGTACAGGCCGTAGTACTCAAGGCTTTCGACCGTGCCTTCAAGGGCGATCTCGCCCTCGCGCGGCCCGACGTTGACATGGATGCGCTCAAGGCGGATATAGTTGTGCTTACCGGGGTCAATGGCAGCCCCTCTATTTATAAGTTCATTGACGAGACCGTCGCCGAGGCGGTTGATATCGCCGATGAAGTTGCAGACAAATTCAGTTTCACTGTGGTTATATACCTGGTTCGGGGTACCGATCTGCTCGATGACACCGTTGTTGAACACGGCGATGCGGTCGGACAGAGTCAGGGCCTCCTCCTGGTCGTGGGTGACGTAGATGGTAGTTATGCCGAAGTCCTTCTGCATTTTCTTCAGCTCGTTTCTGAGCTGAACGCGGAGCTTCGCGTCGAGGTTTGAAAGCGGCTCGTCCATGCAGATTATGGCAGGCCCCGTAACCAGAGCGCGGGCGATGGCGACGCGCTGCTGCTGGCCGCCGGAGAGCTGGGAGACCGCCTTCCTGAGCTGCTCGTCGCTCAGGTCGACCTTCTTCGCAATTTCGCGCACACGTTTGTCGATCTCGGCCTTTTTCATTTTCTTGATCTTCAGGCCGAACGCGATATTGTCATACACGGTCATGGTGGGAAACAGGGCGTAGCTCTGAAACACTATGCCGATGTTTCTGTCCTCGATGGGGACATGGGTGATGTCCTTGCCGCCGACAACGATGCTGCCTTCAACGGGCTCAATGAAGCCTGTGAGAGTACGCAAGGTCGTGGTCTTGCCGCAGCCGGACGGCCCGAGGAAAGTGAAAAATTCTCCCTCTTTCACATGTACGCTGATGCCGTGGAGCGCGGTAAAGTCGCCAAACTTCACGACGATGTCATTGAGCCTTATCATGGTTTTTTCCTCACTTCTTCTTATCTCTAAAATGCGAAACAGCCCCGCATATTTTCGCGGCGCGCGGGCCGCGGAAAACAACCGGCGCGGAGAGGACGCGTTTTTCGCGCCCGGGGTGCGCAGGCCACGCTGGCTCCGGAACGGAAATTCCCGGCCGGCACAGCCGCAGACTGCTCTGGTCACTATTGGATATGGCGAGCCGGAAGGCTCGCCATATCACAGTTTTTCCGGGTATTATTTCAGCCGGCAGCCTGGGTCAGGGTCGCCCAGTCGAGGTTTTCCCAGTCGGGCTCCGCGACAGCCGCGCTCTTATCGGCCCAGTAGAAGCCGAGGTTGGTCATGATGTTGGTCCACTCGCTGGAGTGAGAAGCAACATACTCCGCGTAATTCATGTCGGTGCCCTCGACATTGCTGAGGGCGAAGTTCTTCAGAGTGTAGATAGCGGGAACGCCGTCGGGGTAGAGGATGTTCGCAGCGGCAGTGTTGCAGGGATAGGAGTCAAACTCCTCGCCCCATGCGGCCTGGACGTCGGCGGAGCCGAACCACTCGGCAAAGGCCTTGACTGCCTCGGTCTCTTCCTCGCTACGGCCGGCCTTGTCAAGGATGCCGATGTACTCCGCAATGTAGTAGGTGCCGTCGTCTATGTCAACGAGGGCCCAGTTCTCCGGCTCCATGGTGCCGAGCAGAGGATTCTCGGAGCTGTCAGCCGCGGCGTCGATCTTGCCGTAGAGGGAGGAAGAGTAGAAGGTGGAGATCTGTACGTCGCCCTTGTTCAGGGGCTGGAAGCCGTACTTGTAGTCGTCGTCGGAGGAATATACGCCGTCAGCGCAGTACTTCCACAGGGTCTTCCAGCCGTCGAGGCTGACGCCGCCGGCTTCGGAAGCGGGATCGACAAACGCATAGAGCATAGCGGAGTTGATGTTGGCGTTGGTGGTGCCGCCGACCTTGTTCTGGCGGTACCAGGTGTAGCCGGAGTCAACTATATCCGCCCAGTGCTTGAAGTGCAGCTTCTCACCGTTGGTGCCGAGCTCATCGGTACGGTAGAGCATCAGGACGTTCTGGATAACGAGGCCGTAAGCCGCGCCGGGGTAGGCGTACTCGCCGACTTCGTCAGCCCAGGCGGGAGTCCATTCGACCAGCTTGAGGTTCTCATAGGTGCCGTCAACGACCTGGCTCCAGCGGGTCTCGTTCAGACCGAAGAGGATGTCGCCGTCCTTGTTCTCATTGGCGGCCTGGATGGCGGCAGTATCACCGGAGATGACGCTGTTGTCATCAATGGAGATAGTGAAGCCGGCATCCCTGGCTTCGTTAATGAGCCAGGTGGTGCGCTCGGTGGAGTTGGAGTTGGAATAGATACGGATGGTGTAGCCGGAATAGTCCTTCACGGCGTCCGCGGGTTCGGCGGCACCGGCGGCGGGAGCCTCGGTGGCTGCGGGAGCGGAGCTCTGTCCGCAGGCGCAGAGAGCAAACACCATTGCAAGCGCGAGGATCAGTGCAAGTGCTTTTTTCATTTTTCGCGTTCTCCTTCATAAATTTTATAAGCGTATATCACCTTATGTATGTGATATGCTACGTTAATTATAAATGACCGTGGCAAAAAATGGGACCGGACAAAACTGCGATTACACTGTTGATTCTGTCCGCAGTCCCTGTCCGGCCGCCGAAATTTTGGAGGTCTTTTTGTGTACTTTCTACAAATTCCGGATTGTCAGCAGCAGGCACGCCGCACACCGGGTTGCCCGCCTTACCTGCAGCGGTCCTGATACTCGGACGGCGCAAGACCGGTGAGCTTCTTGAATGTGCTGCCGAAATAGGCGACGTCCCTGTAGCCCACCATGCCGGCAACCTCGTAGACCTTATAGCCGCTGTCGCGCAGCAGCTTCATGGCCATATGTATACGGTACTGCGTAAGATAGCCGACAACGGTATACTTTGTCTCCTTCTTGAACACATGGCTCAGATGGCCTTCGCTGACTCCGAGCGACTGGGCTATCCCGGTTATGTTTATGTTGCTGTCGGAATAGTGCTCGGAGATATATTCCATGGCCTGCAGCACGTAGCGGCTCTTGTCCCCCTTGGCAAGCGGCAGGCCGTCCGAAACGCTCAGGCCGCTCTTCTCCTGTTCCTTCTGGTGCACGCGCTCGACCGCGGCGACCAGTTCCCTGTCCTGAAAGGGCTTGAGCAGATAGTCATCCGCGCCGAGCTGCAGCGCCGAGCGCGCGTACTCGAAGTCGCTGTATGCGGTCAGAACGATCACGTGGGCACGGCTGCCGCGGCGGCGCAGCTCCTGCATCATCTCTATGCCGTCCATCCTGGGCATGCGTATATCCGTGATGATCAGATTCGGGCTGTACTGTCCGGCGGCAAGGAGGCCCTCTTCACCGTTGGCCGCTTCACCGACGACCACGCAGCCCATGGAGGCCCAATCCACGCCAAGTACTATGCCCCGCCGCACGACCGCCTCATCGTCAACTACCAGAACTTTAAGCATTTCCCTCCTCCTCTTCCGTTTTCTGTTCCATAGGGAGCGTCAGCATAACGCAGCTGCCCCTGCCCGGCTCGGAACTGGCAGATATGCCGTATTCTCCGCCGTAATACAATCGCACTATCCTGTCTGCGTTCCTTAGTCCCAGATGTCCGGCCGGCATTTCGCGCTCCGGACTGTTCAGACAGTCCAGAATCTCCCCGGGTATCCCCGCTCCGTTGTCCTGCACGCTCAGGACCAGGCGGCCGCTTTCTTCCCGCGCACTCAGCTTTATGTATCCGTCGTCCATATTCGCCACGCCGTGAATGATCGCGTTTTCGACGAGCGGCTGCAGAATCAGTTTGGGCACTATGCAGTGCTGAAAGCGCTCGTCCACATCCGTTTCCCAGGTAAAACGGTCCTCAAAGCGCATGGACTGGATGTCAAGATACTTCTCCAGAAGCTCCAGCTCCTGCTCCAGCGTTATGAAGCGGCCGCCGGATATGCCGGCGCGCAGCAGGGCGGCGAGGTTAGTAGCCATGGCCGCGACCCGTGGTACATGGTTCGTAACGCCAAGCCATTTCAGGCTGTCGAGGGTATTGTACAGGAAATGCGGGTTGAGCTGCGCCTGCATCATCGACAGCTGCAGCTCGTTGAGCTCACGTTCGCGCTGTACGGAGTATTCCAGATTCTGCCGGTATTCGCGCGTCATGCGGTTGAAGCTGGAGGTGAGACGCCCCATCTCGTCGCTCCGGTCGCTGGTGAGCTCGACGTCGTAGTCGCCCTTTTCGACGCGGCCCATCGCCGCGTCAAGCTCGTTAACGGGCTTTGACAGATAGCGGCTCAGCAGCCACGCGCACAGCAAACTCAGCGCCAGACACAAAAAGCCCATCATAAAGCAGGTTGAATATATGGTCGAGGTGACCTGAGAGGAGTACACCTTCGGCTGCTGCAGAATGAGCGTAAAGCCGCTTTCCGGCCGGGACCGCAGGTAGAAGCTGTATTCCCCGCCGCTGCCGCTGAGCTGCTCGCCGGCGAGCAGCTGCTCACGCAGGGCGCTGATTTTTTCCTCGGCGCGGATGTTGTCCGAGCCGTATATCCGCCGCCATGTGGCATCCACGAGGAATATGTCATTATCGGGGCTGAATGAACCGTGCAGGAGACTGTTGAAATCCGTCTGCGAGACGCGTACAAATATGAACCCGAGTACGTTTCCGTTCGATGCGCGCACCGAACGGGTCATGGTCAGGCCGCCATCCGTACCTGCCTGCAGGCACAGGCCCTCGCTCTGCTCCGCCTGACGCAGAGGCCCCCAGTACAGCGGGAGCTGCTCGTCGACAATGCCCGCGGCGCTCGTGTAGCAGCGGCGGCCCGCGGCGTCGTACACGTCGAAGCCGGCGTAATCGCGCAGTCCGCTGGTTTTGCGGTACAGCACCTGGTACAGCAGCTTCGAATCGCTGCCGCCGCGGCGCAGAGCACTGCGCACGACGGTGCTTGCGGCAAGGTCCCCGGTCGTGGCAGCGACACCGGCATAGGCCTCGTCCAAGCGCCGCTCTATCTGCGAAAGCTCAACGGCCGCCTGCTGACGCAGCTGACGCCTGCTCAGGACCATGGATATCTGCATAATGAATATATCGCACAGCAGCATGGGCAGCAGCGTCACGAGCAGGACCGTGATAAAGACACGATTTCTGAACGAACTCTTTATCCATTCCTTCATTGCTCCGTACCTCCGGCCGCATCGTTCCACAGCTCCAGAAGCCGGGCCTGCGCCCCGCCCGCCCAGTCAATATCATAGTCAATCAGCCTGATTTTCTCGGCTCCGGTATCCTCTCCGTACGGCGTACAGACGCTGCGTCGGAACAGGCTGTCCTGCAGCATGCGCTGCATGTCCGGACACAGCAGAAAATCAATGAAAAGCTCCGCGTTTTCACGGTGCCGGCAGCCGGCCACTATCGCGGCGCCGTCGGGCAGGGCGCTCGTCCCCTCCTCCGGATAGACGACGGCAATATCGTAGCCGGCGTCGATGGCTTTCAGCGCAGTCTCTTCGAGGGTGACGCCGATATAGCATCTGCCCTCTGCCACCGCTCCGACAACGTCGCCGGAGTCGGGCAGGACCTTGCCTCCGAGATTCTCTTCAAAAGACGTGAGGACCTGTTCGTTGTCACCGCCGAGAGCCTGAAGCATGGTGCAAAGGCTCGTATAGCTCGAGCCGGACACATTGGGGTCGGCAAAGGCGATCCTGCCCGTCCACGACCGGTCCAACAGGCTGGCCCAGCCTGCAGGAGGATTGCGGTGTACGAGCCTGGTATTGTAGATGAGCACCACCGGGAGTGCGGAAAAAGGGCTGTAGCTTCCGTCAGGGCAGCTGTAGGCCGGGAGTATGTCATTATTATATACACTGAAATACGGGCTGAAGCAGTCGGAATATGCGCTCAGGCTGTCCACACCGCCGCCGAGCATCAGGTCGCAGTCCGTGTCCCCGGCAGCAATGCGCTCAAGCAGTGCTGCCGTGCCGCCGGTCTCGAGCTCGACCCATATGCCGGTGCGCTGTTCAAATTCCTTTATGACCGGCTCGTACACCTCCCGCTTATGCGAGGTATAGATCACAAGGCGTTTATCATCGCCGGGTACAAAGGCGTTCTGAGCCTCCTCAGCGGCAGACGAGCAGCCGGTCAGCAGCAGCGCCGCAAGCGCTGCTGCAAGTATACGTTTTTTCACGGCGGCGCTCACTCTCCCCCCGTCCGAAATCTCATACCGGAGGCACATAAAAACTTTGAAAGCTTTCGGCGCTTTTCGGTATCCGGGCCCGCAAACCACGGAGCCGTCAGTCATTCCGGGCCCGTTTGTCAATATATTGATTTTATCACAAAAAGGCGTCCGTTTACAACGGAAAACTTGTGATACAGTTCCACAATTGATTGCGCATGTGATACAGTTCCACAATTGAAGCGATACAATTTAATTGCGCAACGGTGCACGGCACGTACCATTCATACCGCAGAGGCGGCGGCAAGGCCAGCAGTCCAGATATACCGTTTAATCTCGGTCCGGCATGAATGGGCGCAGCGGCGCCGCGTAATACGCCGCGGAGGGTAATAATGCCGCCGTGCATGCCCTGGCATGCGCGGCGGCAGGTTAATTAACTGTTGCGTGCGGACTTCAGCGCGCCTGCGGAGCTGTAAGAGGCTGGCTTTTCCGCTTCCCGATGAAGTCCGGTATCAGAGGATATGTACTGCGTCAGGTTCGAACTTCAGAGTGCAGTTTTCTCCGACGGCGTAAATGCGCTTGTTCTTGGGATTGGTCTCGGTCAGCTTGACAAGGGTATCGCCTACCATGACATGGTAATTATGGTAGGAGCCCATGAAGCAGCTGAGCACTACCCGGCAGGGCAGACCGCCCTCGTCGGCAAGCGTCGCCGCCTCGGGGCGGAGGACAAGCGTGTAATCATTGCCCGCTTCGAGCCCATCCTTGCCCTCGACGCGCAGCTCGCTGCCCTCGATGTCCATGACGGCATGGACGCCGTCGATGCTCCTGAGCGTGCCGCGGAGAAAGTTTGCCTCACCGATGAAGTCGGCGACGAACTCGCTGTTCGGGTGGTAGTAGATCTCCTGGGGGGTGCCGACCTGGGCGACGACGCCCCTGTTCATAATGATTATTTTATCGGACAGAGCCATGGCTTCACTCTGGTCATGAGTGACGTAGATGGCGGTGATGCCGACCTCCTGCTGGATACGGCGGATCTCGGTGCGCATGGAGACGCGGAGCTTTGCGTCGAGGTTCGACAGCGGCTCGTCGAAGAGGAGGACGGACGGCTCTATGACCAGGGCTCTCGCCAGAGCGACGCGCTGCTGCTGGCCGCCGGAGAGCTGGTTTGTCATGCGTCCCTCCATGCCGGTCAGCTCGACGAGGTCGAGGATCTTCATGACGCGCGCTTTTATCTCGTCCTTCGGAACCTTGCGGAGCTTCAGGCCGTAAGCGACGTTGTCGAACACATTATAATGCGGCAGGAGCGCGTAGCTCTGGAACACCATGGCAGTGTCGCGCTTGTTCGGAGTGAGCTCGTTTATAGGCTCGTCGCCGAGGTATATTTCGCCCTCGTCGGGGCTCTCGAAGCCGGCGATCATGCGCAGAGTCGTGGTTTTGCCGCAGCCAGAGGGCCCCAGCAGGGTTACGAAGCTGCCCGGCCCGATGTCCAGGGACGTATCATGCACGGCGTAGAAATCCTTGCCGGTCTTGGGATCCTGATATATTTTCGAGATATGCTCCAGACGGACGCCTTTCTTTGTTTTTTCCATGGCTCAGTCGACCTCCTTGAGTTTCTTGCTGGTTCCGAAATGCTTTATGAACAGGTTCATCAGCAGTACGGCGCCGTAGGTAATGATTATAAGTATGGTTGCAAAGGCGCAGGCAAGGCTGTACGAGCCCTTTTCCGCGAACTCGTTGATCTGCACGGTGATGAGCAGGAACTGCGGCGTCACGAGCAGGATGATCGCGGAGATGGCGGTTATGCTGCGCACAAAGGCCGTGACAAGGCCGGAGAGGAAGGAGTCCTTGATGAGCGGCAAAGTGACGGTCATAAAGACCTTGAAGCTGTCGGCGCCCATGTCATAGGCGGATTCCTCAATGGACTTGTCGATCTGGCGCAGAGCGGAGATGCCGCTGCGCGTGCCGGTAGGCAGGGAGCGGACGACAAAGACGATGATGAGAATCAGGCCGGTGCCGTAGAGTCCCTGCAGGAAGCCGGTGTGGAACACGCCGCTGGCAAAGCCGCGGATATAGCCGACGCCGAGGACCGTGCCGGGGACGGCCATGGCCAGCATGGATACCGCCTCGATAAAGCCCTTGGACCTGAACTTGCGCTTGACGACGAGGTAGGAAATAATCATGCTCAGCAGAGCGGTTACAGGCGCGGCGATCAGAGAGAGCACGAAGGAGTCGCGGAAGGCCTGGAAGCCGTGGTAACGGCTGAACACAAGGCCGAACCACTTGCCGGTCAGCGGGAAGAACTTGAAGCCCCAGGTCGGGAAGAAGGAGCCTATGGGCACGCAGATGTACATCAGGATGACGAAGCCGGCGGCGAGGCCGCAGAGCACCGTAAGCGGAGCGCGCACGCTTCTGTCCTCGATGAGCATTCTGCCGCGGGAGGCCTTGCCGGTAAGGGTGGCTGCGGTCCTGGCCTCAAGATAGTACTTCTGGACGGCGAACATCAGCAGCGTGATGCACAGCAGGACGACGGCCATCGCGGCCGCGCCGGCCTTGTCGTAGGCGCCGGTGATCTGCAGGTAGATCGTCGTGGCAAGCGTATCGTAGGAGCCGCCGATTATCATGGGGTTGGCAAAGTCGGCGATGGACTCAATAAAGGTCACGAGGAAGGCGTTGCCGAGACCCGGGAGCATCAGCGGCAGAGTCACGCTCGTAAACACCTTCATGCGGGAAGCTCCCATATCGCGCGCAGCCTCTTCCAGCGAGGGGTCAATGTTTTTGAGCAGGCCCTTGAGCATCATATAGCAGACCGGGAAGAAGGTCAGGGTCTGGACAATAACGATGCCCCAGTAGCCGTAGACGCTGTTGTCATATATGCCGAGCAGAAAGCGCGTGATGATGCCGGCCTTGCCGAAGAGCATTATCATCGACAGCGACAGCACGAAGGGCGGCGAGACAACAGGCAGCATCGACACGACCTTGAACAGGCCGCCGACGAATCTGTTCATCTTCACATAGACCTCGACATAGGCGAAGAGCAGACCTATCAGGGCCGAGAAAATGCCGACCACGAAGCCGATCTTCAGAGTGTTCCCGATAGCCCTGGTAAAGGTAGGCATCCTGAAAATGCGCCTGAAAATATCAAGAGTGAGCCCGCTATCGCTCACGAAACTATCCACCAGCAGTATCGCCAGCGGGTAGAGAATAAACAAAGTCAGAAAAGTGATAAGCACGACGATGGTGGTGACCATGATCGGGTCAGCCATCAGCTTTTTCCGGTCCAGCGCCGCGCCCTGGCCTCTTGCCATAGGAATTCTCCTCTCTTTCGGTTTTATGAAAGGATGCTTATCTTTGAAAAACGGAGGCGGCAGATGCCGCCTCCGTTTGCGGAGTTATAAGCTTTCGGGAGTCAGATCACTCGGTCTTGAAACGCTCCGCACCGGTATCGGCGCCGGAAGCGGCGATGGCGTTCATGACTTCCTCAATATAGGTGCCGATGTTCTGCTTTGCATCCTCGAAGTCATAGTCCATGACATTGTCGGGGTCAAGGCCGAACTCAGCAGCCTGACTGGGCTGCTCGGCGTTGTCGATGACGAGGAACTGGTAGGAGCCGTTGTCCTTGGCGAGATTCACGCAGTCAGGAGACAGAGCATACTCGATCCAGAGCTTCGCTGCGTTGGGGTGAGCGCAGCCCTTGAAGATGGCGGTGGCGCCGATCTCGAAGGAGGTGCCGGTGCTCGGGATGACGAGCTGGATATTGGTGTAGCCGTTGTCAACGATCTGGGTAATGCCGTCATGCAGGAAGCCGATGCCGATGACGCACTCACCGGTGCCGACGTTCTTGGACGGGCCGGAGCCGGACTTGGTGTAAACCTGAATGTTCTTGTCGAGATCCACGAGGTACTGGATGCCTTCATCGTGGCCGTACTTCTGGATCATGGTGTTGATGACGAGCTTGGCGGTACCGGCGGTGTTGTAGTTGGACAGCCAGATCAGGCCCTCATACTCGGGCTTGAGCAGATCCTGCCAATCCTGAGGAGCTTCGAGATTGAGTCTAGCGAGCTCATCGGTATTGACCATGAAGCCAAGGATGCCCTTGTATATGCCGTACCAGTAACCGTCCTTGTCGCGGTACATATCGCTCAGGAGATGGGAAGCGTTCTCGGCGTCATAGGCCTCGAGCAGCCCCTCGCCGGCAACGACGTTGTAGGGGTCGGTCGTGCCGCCGAACCAGACGTCAGCGGAAGGATTGCCGTTCTCCTCCTCTATCTTTGCCTGAACCTCACCGGTGGACAGGCGCTGATAGGTGGTCTTTATGCCGTAGAGCTTCTCAAAGTTCTCGCAGGCGGCGGCGAGGTATTCCTCTTCGCAGGAGCCGTAAACGACGAGCTCGCCCTCGGCCTGAGCCAGAGAGACCAGATCGTCGGCAGCGGGTTCGGCAGCGGGTTCGGCAGCGGGGGCCTCGGTCGCGGCCGGAGCGCCGGTGCTGTTTCCGCAGGCGCACAGCGACAGGACCATCACAAGCGCAAGCAGCAGTGCCAGATACTTTTTCATTTGTTCTCCTCCATTTGAAAAATTTTTGGTGTACACGGGGAATCTGTATATAACATACAGATTTGCCCCATGTGAGCATATTCAAATTGTATATCTTTCAGTAAATACTGTCAACAACACATCTGACACTTATCAGTTTTCTTATTATTTTAGCAGTTTTATCATGCAGATTCCCTGCATCAGGAGCATTTCACCGCAAATCCCGGGAAGGGCGCTTATGCATAAGGCTCAGACCCCGGCGCTCTGATAATCGCGCAGCACCTGCACGAGCCCGCTTCCGGCACTTTTGACAAGCAGCTTGAGCGCGTATATAACGGCCGCACGGGTCCCGGCGTCGAGTTTTCTCACCGAGTTCAAAACGCAGACCGCGTTGCCGAGACGCTTTTCACGGAGATCCTGCAGTGTTCCCGCGTGCGTCTGCATCAGTATGTCATATATGGTGTCGACGAACTTTTCCCGCTGTGTATAGTCCAGATCGTTGATCCAGGCTTTGAGCGTGTAGTCTATAAAGCGGCTGCTCCTATCCACCTTTTCCAGACAGACGAATCCGTCCTTCAGAACATCCCATGAGTACAGGTCATGCTGCATAATGCCGCCGCTGCGGCTGCTGTGGACGATAGTGTACTCCTCCTCATGCCCCAGCATCATCCCGACCACGGACGACTGCGGGACAAAGGTCCTTATTCTGCCGCATATCGCCTCATATTCCCTGCAGCGCAGGACCCGGTCATCAAAGCCCGGACCGTCAAAATTATATATCGCCGTTATCCTTCTCTGTATGTCCTCCCCGCAGAAGGACGCGGCATACACGGCTATATTGCCTCCCTTGGAATGTCCGCCGAGGATGAGACAGTCCTCCGTCCCGGCCGCGATATCCTGTATGTATTCCAGCGCAAGCTCCTGCGCCGGCACCGGACACTCGAAGCTCATGTTGAAGTCCTCTTTGAGTCCGACAAGGCTGCAGTCGGTACCGCGGAAGGACACATACAGCATACCGTCGCTGACGCTGACGGCAAGGGCGGCAAACTGGGTCTGAGTCACAGGGTCGAAACGGCTGACGCAGCCGGAAAGCCGCATATCGCGGAAACGCACGCTGTCCGCGAGCGCGGCAAGCAGCCGCGCATCCTCGGGACGCAGCTCCGTGCCGGCGCTATCTCCACGCCGGAGTATGGCGGCGGCCGCGTCGGACAGGGCAGGCGCAGTATCCGTCCCCCGGTTCAGGATCTCATCAAACGGGAGGTACGACAGCCGCGCCAGAATCATCGCGTCGACGTCGTTAACGGCCCTGTATTCAAATGGCAGATCGCCCCGCCAATATACATAGTCAAATATATCCGCCATTATCTTCCCTCATACGACCAGACAGGCGTTCTCCCGGTCAAATTTGCGGTTGCTCAGGCGGTCACACACCAGAGAGCCGTATGCGGCCGAATCCCGCTGTGTCTCGACATGTATGCCGCAGCTCAGCGAAGCGAAGTCCCCGGGGCGGACGGCGTATGCCCCGGCAAGCTCCGCGGCGCTCATACCTCTGGCCTCAGCGGCTTCCGCCGTGCAGACGGCCACCGGTACGCCGGTATTCAGCAGCGACTCCAGCGCCTCGGGGTCTCTGTACACCGAGGCCTCGGCATAGGGTGTGGCGTCGCCGCGTTTGAGCGTGCCGCCGGCATATACGATCCGGCGCACGCTGAGCTTCAGCTCCGGCCAGACCTTGAACGCGAGAGCCGCGGAGGAGGCGCCCTCAGTCAAAACAAGTACGACGTCCTCCAGCTCCTTCAGGGTGCTCCATTGCTCAGGCAGAGCGCTCTGCGGCTGCAGGAAGCTGCCCTTCATGGAAGGCAGCTCCCTACCGGATGTAAGAATAGTCATAAGCTCTCCCTCACTTATCTGTAAACACGGACGGCTTTTACGAGCTCATCCACGAACGCGCGCCTGTCGACGGACAGCAGTACCTTCGCATTGAAGCTCTCAGCCGCCTCAAAGTCGGCGAGCGTGCGGCCCCGCGTGTACATTCCTCCGGTCTCGATGCGGACACACGCGTCTCTCATATCGAACAGCTCCGGATGTGTCAGCGCCATGACCGCGCAGGGATCGTGCAGCGGCCAGCCCTTGTAGCCCATGGCCGCATGGGTCTTCCCGAAGAAATCCAGCCACCCGGCAACGATGGCGCTGACCCGGCTGCCCGCGGCGCGTATACGCTCCACATCCTCCGGGTACACCAGAGCTTTCTCCGTCACGTCCAGTCCGGCCATGACCACAGGGATCCCGGAAGAAAACACTATATCCGCCGCCTCCGGGTCGACAAGAATATTGAACTCCGCAGCCGGGACCCAGTTTCCGGTCTCTATGCCGCCGCCCATGATATAAAACGCGCGTATTTTCTTCTTCAGCTCCGGCCTCCAGAGCAGCAGCGCCGCAAGGTTCGTCTCCGCTCCGGTGCCGATGATCGTCACCGGCTCGCCGCTCTGCTCCAGCACCCTCGCCATAAGCTCCACGGCGGAATAGCCGCTCAGGCGTATTCCCGGCGGCGGCAGCTCTGCCCCGTCCAGCCCGGTCTCGCCGTGAAAGTTGCCGGCCGTTACCGGCGCGGCGACGAGAGGTCCGTGCGCGCCCCTTGCGACCGGGGCGTCTATGCCGAACAGGGAGCATATACTGAGCGCGTTTTTAGTAACGTTTTCTATGTCCTTGTTCCCGGCCACGGTCGTGACCGCCCTTATTTCAAGCTCCGGAGAAACCGCAGCGAGCATCCAGGCTATCGCATCGTCATGCCCCGGATCTCCGTCCAGAATCACAGGCATTCTATTCATTTCTCAATACCTCCTCTATTGCCGGTACGGAATCCGCAGCCCCGTGTCTCTGCACGGCCAGAGCCGCCGCACAGGTCGCAAGCCTCATGGCGCCCCCGATATCCCGCCCCATGCAGCGGCCCGCTATATAATAGCCGATATAGCAGTCCCCGGCGGCGGTCGTGTCGACTGCCGCGACGCGGCGGGCCGGCATATGACAGCGCTCTTCCCGGGACATGTACCAGCTGCCCTGTTCCCCGGCGGTGAGCAGAATTTCCACATCCGGATATTTCGTATGCAGCGCGGCGGCTACATCCCCGGGCGAGTCAGGCGATACCTCCGCAAGCGCCGCGCCTTCTATCTCATTCAAGCACAGCGTGTCGACAAGCTCCAGCGGGCAGTCCTTTACCGCAGAGTCCATGGGGGCCGCGTTGAAAAAAACCTTCATGCCGCGTCCCTTCGCCGCGCGTATCAGCTGCGGCAGGGAGGATATCTCGTTCTGGATTACCAGTATATCCCCTTCGCCGAAATCCGGCAATGTCCGGTCTATCTGCGCGGAGTCTATCTGCCGGTTTGCCCCGCCGAAGATCAGGATGCGGTTCTCTCCGCGGCATACCTCGATTATCGCGTGCCCGGAGACCGAACGCCCGTCGAGCAGCAGGTGCTCCGTCCGGACGCCGCTGCTCTCCAGAAAATCGACGAAAGGTCTGCCGTCGGCGCCCGCGCGGCCGGCATGGTATACCTCCAGCCCGGCACGGGCCAGCGCGACAGACTGGTTCAGCCCTTTACCGCCGAAGCCGCGGCTGTAGCTGTCCGCCGACATAGTCTCCTTCGGTACGACAAAATGCTCCACCTGATAGACATGATCGTAGTTGAGCGAGCCGAACGACAGTATCTTCATTGCCCCTTACCTCCATTACATGCTTTACAGACTTTCTGAGGCGGTTTATTCGGTTTATGGCAGGATATTCAACCCTTCAGCTTCCCCAGCCGCTCCGTTTTTGCCCTGCTGTCTGTCTTTGACAATATTAAAGTCCGCTGTCATGTATTATAACATGACAGCGGACTTTCACAAGTGGCTTATTGAGCGGCTTATCCTGTTTTACGCTTTCCAGAGACCGTGCAGATTGCAGTAGGCATATACGGCCTCGAGCTCATCGCCGGAAGCGAGCGCAAAGACAGCCTCAGGCGCATCGCCGGGATTCAGATACTTAAGCTGGAAACCGGACTTGGTCTGCAGCGCGACCCACTCTATGTAATGGACGTCTGCCATGGGATGCGGCGCGGAGCCGACCCTAACTGTTACAACACCGTTTTCTACGCTGTATACCGGGACATGCTTCTCCGCAGAAGCGTCAGTGGTATTGGCATTGAGTTCCTGCATCTTTTCGCCGCAGCACATGACGGGCACGCCGCTGCTCTTTGCAAAGGTGACGATGTTTCCGCAATGATTGCATCTGTAGAATTTAAGTTCCATGGTTTTTCCTCCTGCTTTAATAAATTTAATTTACAGTACAAGTGAAGGCGCGGAATACGCGCATGCCTTCATCTCGTTGTTGAGCATATAAAGTTCCCTGGCATCGCTGCCGGAATGTTCCATCTTTGTTATCATGTCGGAGGCGTTCTTCTCCTCCTCGCCCTGCTCCTTCACAAACCGGCCGAGCATCTGCATGGTTCTGTAATCGTGCACCTCATAAGCGGCGGCATATATGTCATTTATAAGGGAGGTGACATATTTCTCACGCTCAAGAGCCCTCTTCATGCAGTCATATTATCGCCGCGCACCCATACGTGGCGGCCAATCGACTCAAGCGTTACAGTCTGGCAGTTATTCCGGAAATAGCGGTAAAAGAGCATCGCGTGGCCGCGTTCCTCCCGCGCCTGTATTCCGTACCGGTTCTCAAAGCCGTCAAGCCCGGCGGAAGCGTGATAATTGGCAAAATCCAGATATGGGCTTAATATAACTCCTTGTTTATCTGTTCGCTAATAAGCCCGGAAACTTTCCCGTTCATGTTCTGCATCCTTTGGATATATTTGCATGGCAGGTTTGTATACACGCAGGGCATAATCGAGAATAATTCTTATTACTGTTTAAATTATACTCCGGTTTTTTGCCTTGTCAAGTACTATTTTGAAAAAGCGGAGCCAATCACTGAATTTACCCAGGTGACAGGCTCCGTTTTCTTTCCGTATATCAGACTCAGCCGATACTGGCCGCGGTCTGTGCAAGGACGGTCATGGTGCTGAGAACCATGTCTTTCTGATCTGCCTGATAATAGGTGCCGACGAAAAGATACAGCCAGCCATTATTCACGGTATAGAGATACATCTGTTCCGTGGCCGGGATGGCAAGAATAGCCTCCCGTCCGCCGTAGGAATCTATAAATTCCTGCGTCCAGATCCCCTCCTTCAGCATGTCGTCTATGGCCTGATCCGTAAGCTGCATAACGCCTTCCATGTATATGACAGGCTCACCGCACAGCATACGCATTCCGGCGTCGTTCACGGTGAGGTAAGAAAACTGGCTCTTTATACTCTCCACGACATCGTTCATGTCCTTCTCGGTGATCTTCTCGCTGTACTCGCTCAGTTTCTGGGCATTGATATTTACGGTCTGGCCGCTGTCAGCGGTGGCCTGATAATATATTATCAGAGGTTCAGAGCCCTGATCTGCGAGCCATTCGTCAGCAGGGTAGTCCATCTTCATTTTATCGTTCGATACCTCGGTCAGGTTCATCGTGCTGATATCCGATGCAGCAAGCTCCGGATAGTTTGCCGCGGGTTCTGTACCGCCGGCGCCGCAGCCGCACAGCAGCGTAAGCATTAACGCCGGAATCAAGGCGGCAGTTCTTTTGAAAATCATTCTGATTCACTCCTAAATAATTCTGCGGTAATAGTATACCCGTTTAAGCGATTATAGCACGCGGAGTATGTGCTTTCAACCGGAAAAATGAAAACACTGCGCGCCGCGCTGTTTTCATTTCTGCCCTCTCGGGCCGGTGATTCGATATTCCCCCGGCAGTCCCGCTCAGACCTTGTCTCTGCACCCGCCTGCGCTCCGGCGGCTCCGGCGTATCGGTAATTGCAAGATACGCGAGTTAATGGTATATTTAAGCGAAAAAGCTGACACTGTACTTTTCGAATATCAGCCGCAAGGTCAGCGGGAAGCGGGACAAACATGGATTATTACTGCATAAAGGAATTTGACGCTACCGGTATCGTAAAAACCGTTTTCACCTCAAAGGGCCGCGGCTGCTGGCTCAGCAACACAGAGGAAGGACACGCCGGATACCGGGAGGTCCTGTCGCATTTTAATTTGAGCGAAAATGATATTGCATCGACATTCCAGCGTCATTCAGACTGTGTGAGGGCCGTCACGAGAAAGGACGCCGGGATAAATACTTTCTGGCGCAGCGACCCAATTGAAGTTGCGGACGGAATAGTGACGAACGAGACCGGCTTTCTGCTCACTTCCATGGAATCGGACTGTACTCCGGTCTATATTCTTGACCCGGTGCAGAGAGCGGTAGGGATGGTACACAGCGGCTGGAGGGGTACGGCATCGCTCATATCCGTCAGAGCAGTTGAGCTGATGCGGCGGGAATACGGCTCAAGACCGGAGGATATCATGATTGCTTTCGGACCGTGTATCTGCAAAGACTGCTACGAGGTCGGCGGGGACCTTATAGCGCCGTTTTCCGTCCACTTCAGTCAGGATGAGCTCCGCCGTCTGTTTGCGCCCAAGGACAACGGTAAGTACACACTGGACGTGAAAGAGGCCATACGGCTTTCTCTTACAGAGGCAGGCGTGCAGGACGAAAGGATTTTTGACTGCGGCTGCTGCACATACCATGACGGTATCTTCTATTCGCACCGGCGCCAGCTGAAAGACGGCGAGTCCGGCGCAGACCATATGCTCACCGGTATAATGCTCATTGAGCAGGGCCGCGGTAAAGTGTGAAGCGGCCCAAATTCATCTGCCGCACCAGTCACATCACGCAGTACGGGACAGCAACAGCCGGTTGCTTGGTTTTACGCGGCAATGGTGGTATATTATTTGCGAGGTGGTAATTTAAATGGAAATAAAGAACGTTATATTGCAGCTCCGGACCAAAAAAGGATTATCTCAGGATGAGCTCGCAGAAAAGCTATATGTTACCCGGCAGGCGGTATCCCGTTGGGAAACGGGTGAAACCGTGCCGAATACGGAAACGTTGAAGCTGCTTTCCAAGCTGTTTGACGTGTCCATCAATACGCTTTTGGGGTCTCCCCGGAAGCTTGTCTGCCAATGCTGCGGCATGCCCCTTGACGATTCTGCAATCAGCAGAGAGCCCGACGGAACGTTTAACGAAGAATACTGTAAGTGGTGCTACACTGACGGCAGATTCGTTTACACAAGTCTCGATGAATTAACGGGCTTCCTTGTTGAACACATGTCAAATGAAAACTGGCCTCCGGAGCAGGCGCGGGCCTACTTTGAAGAGCAATTGCCGCGGCTGAATTATTGGCAGCAGAAGAGAATTGAGTGAATTGCGGAAGACAGCAGGGTGATTGTCACCAGTAACAAATCCCGGTCAATTCAGCCAGGAGATTTCGGCGCCGGCGGATAAGACGCCCACCGCCCTCGTCTATACCGAGTCCATCGGCTCACGGGAACCTTTTCCGCTGTGGTTGACGATCCCGCCATGGCGAAGAAAGTACCGGATATCATTCTGAGAGCTTCCGTGAATAAGCAGGGTCGTCAGGTGGATGCGGCGCAGTATCGGTACGAGAAATACCGCTTTGTCTTTGCTGAGGAAGCCTTCGCCTTCGGATTCATTCCCCACAGCTACTTCTGCTGCAACGGGCAGGACTACGAGCTGGGAGAAAACCGGCTTGCCAAAGTGTGCAATGCCCCGCATGAAACGGCGGCAGAAGCGGAAGCCGCCATGGAGCCGCAGTCAAGGTGGTACAGCGACGGCGCCGTGCTCCGAACGAAGTTTGCGGACAATGGAGACGAGGCTAGGTCTGTGACAGAGCTGACCCTTACAGCAGGGGGAGAATGCCTCACCGGGGTCAACGAGGGTGCCTGTGACGTGCTGTCCATTGATAAGCAGCCGGACGGCCATGTAATCTGCTACACCTACGGGGATTTCTGCAGTCACGAGGCTACACGCAGCAGCCGGATCACGGTGGAAAAACGGCGAAATGCTCATCACCGACACGGCGCAGTATGGTGGCCTGTGACACTTTTAATCTACCTGCCAGTTCATGTTGAGTGGACTCCGGATCAGAATACATTTCTATAAGCAACCTGTCCCGCAAGGCCACATCGCGGTGAGCATCCAAATAGAGTATGCCTGGCGATTGCGTTTGCCGGTATCGGAGGCACAGCATTGCCGGCCAGTCGGTACTGCGAATCCTTCGTCCCTTTGAACACGTAGTCTGCGATATAACGAAACACCGACCTGATACATTGTATCAAATCGGTGTTCGGGTTTTGGAGAAGAACCTCAATTCAATAATATGAGGTATGGCCGGCGGCTTTACGCTGATGCGCCCGCAGGAGGACCTGGAGAATTTCACGTCACGCTCCGAAAAGTAGGGTCACTTTGGGACTCAGCCCCGAAAAAATGGGTTTACCTTGCTTCGAGGCTGGTTCACATTAAAGATCAAAGGTTCCTTACAGGAGCCAGGGGCTGCTGCCCAGGTAGATCAGATTGATCCCTGCCGTGATGATACTGCAGCCTACCAGCACGCCGATCACGCCCAGACCAAGAAGCGGGTTGAGTATGACGATGATGCCGAAGATGACCAGCAGAATGCCGAGGATGAGCGCGATCCACCAGTCGGAGCCGATCATCCCGCCGAGTCCAAACCCATCCGACTCCCTCTTGATCCGGAGCAGATGAAACGCGTGGACAATGCGTATGATGCCCAGAGCCAGGATCCACCAGCCGGTAAGCAGAATGACAGACACACCGACGGACATCTGCAGCACCGGCGAGAATGCAAGCAACAGGCCGAAAATCAGGGACACGATTGCGCTGACGAGCACCCATGCGCTCTGACGCATGACATCACGGATATCGAACCAGGTAACGATGCGGCCGATGCCGTCAACGATCATCGCGATCCCCAGCACAAACGGGATAATCGTAGAAGTTTCAACTGGGGCGAAGAAGCAGTATATACCTGCCGCGATCATTAATACTCCGAGGATTACGGACATTGTTTTTCTCATCGTCATGATAAACATCTCCCTCTAAATGAGCAATCTCCCCACCATGTCAGGCGGGGAGTTGTGAGAGGATCAACCTTCGATTGCAATGTACTTCTTTTCAGGCAGTTGCGGCTTTGCTTCCTTCTTCGGGATCTGCAGAGACAGCACGCCATGCTCCAGTTTGGCCTTGATATCCTCTTCCGTGATATCCCCGCCGACATAGAAGCTGCGGCTCATGCTGCCGGCATACCGCTCCTGACGGATAAGCTTGCCGGTCTTTTTATCCTTCTCATCCTTGTCAAGGCCTTTTGCCGCCGTTATGTTCAGGAAGCCGTTCTCAAGGCTGAGATGAACCTCATCCTTGTGGAAGCCGGGCAGTTCGATGTCAACTTCATAGCCGCCATCGTGCTCCCGCACATCCGTCTTCATCAGGTTCTTGGCATTGTGACCGTAGAGCGGTTTCTCCATCCGGGCAAACTCATGATCCATGTCGTTGAACCAACGATCCATCAGATCCTCACCAAAAATACCAGGCATGTACAACATAAGTCATTCCTCCTTTTATTTTCGGTCCTGGATGCTGTTCAGGGCTGTTGTGTGGTATATGCCGCAAGCGGATTTCGGTTTCCGGAACCTCTGTTCCGTCCTCTTTTCCTCCTTGCGATTATGTTATAGCACTTTTATTAGCACTCGTCAATAGAGAGTGCTAATTTTTCTGTGAAGAATTTGTTAACTCTCATATATAATTATCTTCGCAAATTTCGCATCCACTGTCTGAAATTTCGCCAGACCTCGTAAAATCTCGCTTCTGCTACATCAACTTTCGCAATCATCGCCTGCATTTCGAGAAATAGGCAAATTTACGAACCGGAAAGTCAGCCGGGGACAGGCATAATGCATATCACCGGCTGATGCTTATTTCACGTGTTCGCGGAGCAGCTTTTTCCGTGTGACCATGTTTTCATACAGGATGATGAACTCCGTCGGCGTGCAGTCGCTCAGAAGCTCCAGAACGCCTGCACTTTTATTCTGACTGAGCACGCTGCTCCAGAGGAGCAGATGATCGGGAGTGGTGCTCAGCGCGCGGGGCAGTTTCAATACCATGTCCAACGAAGGAAAGCGATCGCCTGACTCCAATTTCCGTATGTAGGTTTCTGAGACATCGACTTTCGCGGCGAGATCCTCCTGAGAAAGTTTTGCCTGCCGCCGGTAATGACGGATGCGCTGTGAGATCATTGTGTTTTCCATGAGACATACCTCCATGTAATTCTTTTGAATGAAAAAATCATTCTGCAAATCACATTAGAGGATGTTTATTTGAATACAAGATATTACGTAATTCAATTTGCGCAATTTATTGTACCTTATCGAAAATGATCCGTCTGGAAGGGCCGTTTTTCAGAAAGCGCCTGATTTCAAGGGCTTTTGGGCAAAAAGGAAGAACCCCAACCTTGTATCAAAATTGGGGTTCTTTTATGTGTATGCTTTACACTAAAGAAGCAGAAAAAACAAACTCGAAGCCTATGTGCTTCGAGTTTGAAAGGAAGAACAAGGGAGCAAAGTACAGTTTTCGCCGACAGGCGGAAACGGAACGGTGCGAGCTTGTTCTGATGTGGAAAAGGTAGGCCATTTTGATACAATTCTACACGTGGGGTGCACTTCTTGTTTTGTGGGGTGCATCTGACATGACGAGAATAATATTATTCTTAGTAATTTTCCGCGCGCACTTCGAAGAATGCCTGAGGATGCTTGCAGACAGGGCAGATCTCAGGAGCCTTGGTTCCTACTACGATATGTCCGCAGTTACGGC
>JAQXKZ010000033.1 GCA_029010715.1 Clostridiales bacterium | reverse complement strand
CCCTAAGATAAGATCTCCCATCCATTATGGAGTAAGGGTCGAAGAAGACTACTTCGTTGATAGGCCAGCGGTGTACGCACAGTAATGTGTTCAGCCTACTGGTACTAATAACCCGAGGGCTTGACCTACATTTATGCAGGCATAAGCCTTGCTCTCCTCTGTTTAGTTTTCAGGGTACAGTACCTTGAGAATGGCCCGTTGGTCAAGTGGTCAAGACGGGGGCCTCTCACGCCCCAATCGGGAGTTCGACTCTCCCACGGGTCACCATATGCACCTTTAGCTCAGCTGGTAGAGCACCTGACTCTTAATCAGGGTGTCCAGGGTTCGAGTCCCTGAAGGTGTACCATTTCGGAGGATGAGCTGTCCTCATCCTCCGAAATAAACCCTTGACAGGGGTAATTAAATAGTGTAGTATTTGGAGTGTTCCAAATATTAGTTGGTGTTTTTAACGGTGAGGGTCCACCTGTTCCCATTCCGAACACAGAAGTTAAGCTCACCAGTGCCGACGATACTTGTCTGGAGACGGACTGGAAAAATAGGTCAATGCCAACACGGAGCTCCGAGTTTTCGGAGCTCTGATTTTTTATATCTGTTATTCTCACACCGGGAGGAAACCGTATGCTTCGTTTCAACAGTGACTACATGGAAGGCGCACATCAGCAGATTCTTGACCGGCTTGGCGCGATTAACCTTGAGAAGATGACCGGATACGGCCTTGATGAAATTTGTGAGAGTGCAAAAAAGAAGATCCGCAGAGCGTGCAATAAGCCTGATGCGGAAATTTATTTTCTGGTCGGCGGTACTCAGGCCAATGCCGTTGTAATCCGCTCAATTCTGAAGCTTTACGAGGGCGTCATTGCCGCAGACACCGGACATATTAATGGACATGAGGCAGGCGCGATTGAGTATGGCGGCCATAAGGTCTTGTCCATCCCCAACCGCGGCGGCAAGCTCTGTGCTGAAGCGGTTGATAAATATGTCCGCGCTTTTTATGAGGACCGCAGCTACACCCATATGGTCAACCCCGGCATGGTTTATATTTCCCACCCGACAGAGTGCGGTACGCTTTATACGAAGGAAGAGCTGAAGCAGCTGCGCGCGGTATGCGATAAATACAACATGCCGCTGTACCTTGACGGCGCCCGTCTCGGCTATGGACTGGCCGCGGAGGGTACGGACCTCACGCTGGAGGACATTGCCGGTCTGTGCGACGTGTTCTATATCGGAGGAACGAAGGTGGGCGCGCTGTTTGGCGAGGCTGTCGTATTTACTCATCACATGGTCGAGGGCTTCTACACTATCATGAAGCAGAGCGGCGCCATGCTCGCAAAGGGCTGGCTGCTCGGCGTCCAGTTTGACGAACTGTTTACGGACGGTCTGTATATGAAGGGTGCCGAAAACGGAATTAAGACCGCTATGCGCCTCAAAGCCGGACTTGGCGACAAGGGATACAGCTTCCTCTTCGACTCGCCCACCAACCAGCAGTTCGTGATAGTTGGCAATGACAAGATCGCCGAGCTGGACGGAAAGGTCACTTTTAGCTTCTGGGAGCCCTATGACGACGCGCATCATGTGCTCCGTTTCGCGACGAGCTGGGCTACAACTGACGAGGACGTTGATGCTCTGCTGACACTGATGTAAATGCGATTGACTTCTTATTGAGATTAAAGGCCATCCTGCAAAGGATGGCCTTTTCTTCTTGTCAATAATTGCCCGCTTGGGCTTTTGGCCTGCGCTTCACCCGCAGGGCATTTGAATGGCTTCAGAATGCCGCCTTGCCGGAGGGCATTATTCACGCCTTTATGCTGCGGTTCAGCCGGTTTTGGACGGAGAGCCCGGCTGCATAAAGCTACTCACAGCTCGCCTGGCATACTGCGAGAGCCGGTTATCTGACAGGCTGTAAAGCTTATTCTTATATCAGAGATGCCGGAATCTGCCTCGCATTCCGCGCCGGCTCAGAAAGCCGGTCGCAGCCTTTGACAAGCTTTCGGCATCAGAATAACCCGGAGATCTTACCGTTATCGTCGACGTCGATCTGCTCGGCGGCCGGAACTCCGGGCAGACCGGGCATAGTCAGCACGTCGCCGGTCAGCACTACAAGAAAGCCCGCGCCGGCAGAGGCCTTGACTTCTCGTACGGTCACGGTGAAATCCTCGGGTGCGCCGAGCTTCTTTTTATCATCGGAAAAGCTGTACTGCGTCTTTGCAATGCACACGGGCATGTGAGCCATGCCGAGCTGCGAGAGCCGGTCGATCTGCTCCCGGGCGACGGGCTGTATCTCTATATCCCGCCCTCTGTATACGCGCTGAACGACGGCACGGATACTGTCCTCAATACTGCCGCCGGGATCATATGCAAAGCGGAAATCGGACGGCTCCTCGCAGAGCTTTACAACCTCTCCCGCAAGTTCGATACCGCCTTCGCCTCCCCGGGCCCATACGTCGCAGATTACGGCCTCAACGCCCGCGTCGCGGCAGCTCTCCCTTACGAGCGCGATTTCCGCGTCAGTGTCAGTGGGAAAGCGGTTGACCGCAACGACCGTGGGCAGTCCGTAGACATCCTTCATGTTTGAAACGTGCCGCAGAAGATTCGGCATTCCCATGGCGAGCGCGCCGAGATCCTCGTGGGCAAGCTGCGTTTTGTCGAGTCCGCCGTGTATTTTAAGCGCGCGCACGGTGGCAACAAGCACGACCGCAGAGGGAACAAGCCCGGCGAGGCGGCATTTGATGTCGAGGAACTTTTCCGCGCCGAGGTCCGCGCCGAAGCCCGCCTCGGTAACGGCATAGTCGCCAAGGCGCATCGCCATGCGGGTAGCCGTCACGCTGTTGCAGCCGTGGGCAATATTTGCAAACGGGCCGCCGTGTACAAAGGCGGGCGTGCCCTCAAGGGTCTGCACGAGGTTCGGCTTAATCGCATCCTTCAGAAGCGCGGCCATAGCGCCCACGGCTTTCAGGTCGCCGGCTGTGACCGGCTTGCCGTCGTAGGTGTAGCCCACGATAACGCGCGCCAGACGCGCCTTCAGGTCCGAAACCGAGCTGGCCATGCAGAAAATGGCCATAGTCTCCGTCGCGACGCTTATCTCAAAACGGTCGGAACGCGGGACGCCGTTGATCTTTGCGCCGAGACCGTCCCGTATCATTCGCAGCTGCCGGTCATTCATATCGACGCAGCGGGTCCACGTGATGCTTTCGGGGTCGATATTGAGAGCGTTGCCCTGATATATATGATTGTCAAGCATGGCGGCGAGAAGGTTGTTTGCCGCGCCGATGGCATGGATATCGCCGGTGAAATGGAGATTTATATCCTCCATGGGAACGACCTGCGCATAACCGCCGCCGCAGGCCCCGCCCTTGATACCGAACACCGGGCCGAGCGAGGGCTCGCGCATGGCTATCACAGATTTCCTGCCGATACGCCGCAGGGCGTCCGCCAGACCTATGGCGGTAGTCGTCTTTCCTTCGCCGGCGGGAGTGGGGGTGATGGCGGTGACAAGAATGAGCTTGCCGTGCCGGTCCGGGTGATCGTTTAGCAGGGACAGGGAGACCTTTGCCTTATATCTTCCATACTGTTCAATATAAGCGTCGTCTATATCCAAGCTTTCGGCAATGTCGGTGATCGGGCGCAGTTTACATGCCTGGGCAATCTCAATATCAGATAACATAGCATCGCTCCTTTCGTAGAAACCAAGAAATTATAGCATATTTACGGGCAATAATAAAGGGTAATCGTATCGACAAAGCCGGCCTTAGGTGATATAATCTGTCGGTCGGAGGGATATTCTTATGCTCAGCAGTTTCAACAAAACGGTACTTAAATATATAACCGACGCGCAGCGCGAGGCGGCCGGGCTGATAATGCAGGCTCACGGGGTATTTGCCGAGAGCAAAAGCGGGCACAGGGACGTGGTCACACAGTATGACAAAAAAGTCCAGGCCCTGCTCACGGAAAGGCTGTCCGCCGCAGTCCCGGGAGCGCAGTTTTTCTGTGAAGAGAACGGCAGGCAGGAGAATCTGCAGGCGGAGCATGTGTTTATAATCGACCCGATCGACGGGACGATGAATTTTGTGCGCCGTTTC
The DNA here is from genome assembly GCA_029010715.1 of Clostridiales bacterium. Taxonomy (GTDB): domain Bacteria; phylum Bacillota; class Clostridia; order Oscillospirales; family Oscillospiraceae; genus Limivicinus. The sequence goes on along the minus strand of JAQXKZ010000033.1, from coordinate 33,005 downwards.
AGCCGCAGCTGTATCTCGGTGGCGTATATGAACCGCGGGGAGCTTAAGGCGGCGTCGGTGTACAATCCGTATCTTGACGAGCAGTTTACGGCGCTCGCCGGAGAGGGCGCTTGGCTCAACGGCAGACAGATACATGCCGACGGCAGCCCTCTGTCGGAGACGATAGTCTGCTGCGGTACCTCCCCTTACAGACCGGAGCTTGCGGAGCAGAGCTTTGACGCAATAAAAAGGCTCTTTCTAGCCTCGCTGGATATACGCCGTGAAGGCTCTGCGGCGCTGGACATGTGCTCCGCAGCGGCCGGCCGTGCCGGAGTTTACTATGAGCTCAGCGTGTCGCTTTGGGATATCGCGGCAGGCGTGCTGCTGGTGCGCGAGGCCGGGGGCGTGTGCCTGACGGCGGAGGGAAAGGAGCCGGTTCTCGACGGACGCAAGACCTCGATACTCGCCGGTGGGAAAACCGCAGTGGCGCAGGCGCTTGAGGTGATAAATGGAAAAAAGTGATTACTCGGTCCGGGAGGGCTTTGACAGAGCAGCACCGGTACTTTATTCGGAGTGCCTGACTTCCACCAACTCCGTCCTCAAGAGGCTGGCCGCGGACGGCGCGGCAAGTGGGACAGTTCTATGGGCGAGGGAGCAGACGGCCGGACGGGGCCGGCTCGGACGCAGCTTTCTGTCACCTGAGGGCGGAATTTACCTCTCCGTACTGTGGAGGCCGGGATGCCCGCCGGAAAAGACGGTTAGCCTTACGGCCTGCGCTGCGGCTGCCCTTTGCCGCTGGATTGAAGGATATGGGCTCAAACCGGAGATCAAGTGGCCCAACGACGTGCTGCTGGACGGAAAAAAGCTCTCCGGCATACTGACAGAGGGCTTCACCGCGCCGGACGGCGGTTTTTCCGTCGTACTTGGGATAGGCGTCAATGTAAATACAGAGAGCTTTCCCGAGGAGCTTGCGGATACGGCGGTGTCGCTGCGTATGGCGACCGGGCGTATCTGGGAGCTTGACGGACTTGCGCGCGAGCTCATCGCGCAGCTGGACGGGATGTACCGGCTCTGGTGCGCCGGGCCCGGAGCTTTCCTGAAGGAATACCGCTCGCGCTGCACGACAACGGGACATGAGGTCCTGCTGGAGAGCGGAGGCTTGAGCATACCCGCAAGGGCGGTCGGTATAAACGATGATTACTCGCTTGCTGTGGAAACGGCCGGCGGGGAACGCCGGGACGTGCGTTTCGGAGAAGTATCCGTGCGTATGCAGCATTGAAAGAAAAAGAAGGCGATGCTTTGAACTTTATAAAAGACGAATCCGCAGCCGCGTGGCACTATATTTGGACCTTTATGAAATGGCTGCTGATAGCCGGAGTCACCGGCGTCATCGGCGGGGTTGTGGGCTCCTCCTTTCATGCCAGCGTCACATGGGCGACGGAGCTGCGCGCGGCGCATCCGTGGCTGCTGTGGCTTCTGCCGGTATCGGGCCTGCTTATTGCCGGACTGTACCACATGACGAAGATGGAGAACAAGAACACGAATGCCATCATTGACTCCATACATTTTGGCGACAACGTCCCTCTGGCGCTTGTGCCGGCGATATATATATCCACGGTTTTGACTCATATGTTCGGCGGAAGCGCCGGGCGCGAGGGCGCCGCGCTGCAGATCGGCGGGAGTCTCGGCTGCTATATCGGGCGCGCTTTTCATCTCGATGAAAAGGACATGCGTCTGGCCACGCTCTGCGGCATGAGCGCGGTGTTTTCCGCGCTGTTTGGGACGCCGCTCACCGCGACGCTGTTTGCCCTCGAGGTCATAAGCGTCGGCGTAATATACTATTCCGCGCTTGTCCCTTGCATAATCGCTTCGCTCTCAGCGCTGCAGATCTCGTTTCTTTTCGGATTGACGCCAACACGCTTCACCGTTATTATTGAGCCGCTGTCTCCGATCATGCTCACAAAGGTCGCGGGGCTGGCGATCATATGTTCGCTTATGAGCACGGTGTTTTGCCTGACCATGCACAAAACCGAACACCTTTTTGCTTCAAAGCTGAAAAACCCGTATCTGCGCATCGCCGCCGGCGGCGCTGCAGTTGTCGTCATAAGCCTGCTTCTCGGCACGGGCGACTATAACGGCGCGGGTATGGAGGTAATAAGACGCGCGATAGAGGACGGACAGGCGGCGCCCGATGCGTTCTTCTGGAAGCTCGTGCTGACCGCCGTGACCATCGGCTGCGGCTTCAAGGGCGGCGAGGTCGTGCCGACCTTCTTCATCGGAGCGACGCTCGGCTGTGTTGTCGGAAACTTTCTCGGCATACCGGCCGGTTTTGCAGCGGCGCTTGGGCTTATCTGCGTGTTCTGCGGGGCGGTAAACTGCCCGGTAGCCTCTATCATAATGAGCATTGAGCTCTTCGGATCGATGGATCTTGTCTACTTTGCCCTCGCCTGCGGCATCGCATATATGCTGTCCGGGTACTTCGGCCTGTACAGCAGCCAGAAGATAATGTATTCGAAGCTGAAGGCCGAGTTTATCAATATCTATGCAAAATAAAAACAGGCGTGACTGATCCGGTCAGTCACGCCTGTCAGACTGTCAAAGGAACGCTGCCAATCAGAGTGACAAGCGGGCAGAGGGGGAGTTTGAGAGGCAAAGAGCCTGCCTGAAATTGGACAGACCGCCGCGGAAGACTCAGACGGGATGCACCTTCCGGCAGCTGCCAACGCCGAAAACCTTCTCCATCCCGGCCTTATAGCCGGCGAACATATCCGTGGGCATGAGCGCCTGCACACAGCCGGCAAAACCGCCGCCGTGGACGCGCCATGCACCCCTGCCTTCAAGCAGCTTTTTTGAAAGCTCCAGTCCCTGGGCAAGTTTGGTGTCCCCGGTAGCGCTGGTGATTATGTTGTTGAGAAGCTGCTCCGAGCTGCGCCCGGATTCGTTCATAAGCCTCATGTATGTCAGGCCGTCCCCGGCCTTCAGCGCGTCGCGCATTTTTGGAACGCGGTCATTTTCGTCGAAAAAGTGCATTGCACGGCGAACGGGACGGTCTGAGGGATCCCAGCCCTTGCTGCGAAATTCCGCCGGATCAACGTCGCCCAGCACGCCCTTGTCAAACAGATTGGCTATATATTTCATGTCTGCCGGGATACGGGCATAAGAGGTGTCAAGACCCGCATGACTGCCGCCGGTATCAGTCAGGCACATGGTCAGCCCCATGGAGTCGAAGTCCACACTGATCGGCTCAATTTCACCGGTCTCGAGATCAACGTACACCGTGCGGCCGAAAGCGCAGGCGATCTGACTCATGATACCGCAGGGTTTACCAAAATACTTGTTCTCGGACTCAAGGCCGGCCCGGGCTATGACTATCGCGGGTAGCCTTCCGCCGTTAAAGAGGTCATTGAGTATCTTGCCGATAAGAACAGAGAACGCGGCCGAAGAGCTGAGCCCCGCACCGACAGGCAGCGTACTTGTGATAGAGGCGTTAAATCCGCCGGTACGGAGACCGAGCGCCGAAAAAGCGTTGAGAACACCGCGGACCAGTGACTGCGGCGTGCCGAACTCTGTCGTGCGCACAGCCAAATGGTCCACGCGCAGGTCAAAGGTCCTGAAACCTTCCGACTGGATATGAATGACCTTGCTGCCGTTTGGTTCGCACACGGCGGTATGGCCCAGATCGACCGCCGAAGCGAGAATGCGGCCTTTTTGATGATCTGTATGGTTGCCGGAAAGCTCCATCCTGCCGGGGACGAAAAACTCTTTTTTCATCTTCGCCTTACCTCTGTGTAAAACTAAAAAAGCCAACTTTCACTGCTTATCAGAATATACCAAAAAATCAGCAAAGTCAACTGTAATAGCACCCAAAAAAGATAATTAATTAACACTCTGCACAAATAACTTGCCTTATTCCAGTGCAGAATATATAATAAATATGATAAAGATCTTTGCGAGAAAAACACAACACAGATATATATAGCTTGCGGAGGTATGATATGAAAAGCGCAAACGGGATAAATCTTACAATGCTGTGCGACTTCTATGAGCTGACCATGGGCAACGGCTATTATGCCGAGGGTATGCAGGATAAAATATGCTACTTCGACATTTTTTACCGGGAAGTGCCGGATAAGGGCGGCTATGCCATTGCCGCCGGCCTGGAACAGATAGTTGACTATGTTCAGAAGCTTCACTTTGACGAGGAGGACATCAGCTATCTCAGAGGCCGCGGACTGTTTGACGAGGGTTTTCTCGACTACCTGAAGAACTTCCGTTTTACCGGCGATATCTGGGCCATACCCGAAGGTACGCCCATCTTTCCCATGGAGCCGGTCATAACGGTCCGTGCCCCCGCGATACAGGCCCAGCTGCTGGAGACCTATATGCTGCTGGAGCTGAATCATCAGAGCCTTATTGCCACTAAGGCAAACCGCGTCTGCCGCGCGGCGCAGGGCCGCGCCGTGCTGGAATTCGGTTCGCGCCGGGCGCAGGGCATCGCCGGAGCCGTTACGGGTGCGAGGGCCGCGTTCATCGGCGGCTGCGCCGGCACTGCCTGCACCGTTTCCGACCAGATATACGGCGTTCCTGCGGCGGGCACCATGGCGCACTCATGGGTGCAGATGTTCGATTCGGAGTATGAGGCATTTGTCAGCTACTGCAAGACCTATCCGAAAAACGCCGTGCTGCTGGTCGACACCTTCAATACGCTCAAATCCGGCATTCCCAACGCGATCCGCGCATTTAACGCCGTGCTCAGGCCCATGGGCATCACAAAATGCGGCATTCGCCTCGACTCCGGCGATATGGCCTATCTGACCCAGAAGGCGCGTCAGATGCTCGATGAGGCCGGCTGGCCCGAATGCACCATCACCGTGTCAAATTCTCTCGATGAGAGGCTCATAACCGAGCTTATATATCAGGGCGCGAAGATCGACTCCTTCGGCGTCGGCGAGAGGCTCATAACCTCGCGCAGCTCACCGGTGTTCGGCGGCGTGTACAAGCTCTGCGCCGTTGAGGATTCCGACGGCAATATCATTCCCAAAATCAAGCTCAGCGAGAACGTGGGTAAGATCACAAATCCGGGCTTCAAGAAGGTGTACCGTTTCTTCGACCGCCAGACCGGCATGGCCGAGGCCGATTACATCTGCATGAGAGACGAAACCGTGGACGATTCCGGCGCTATAGAGATATGCGACCCGCACGACCGCTGGAAGAGAAAGACGCTCGATTGCTTTGAGGCTGTTGAGCTTCAGGTTCAGGTGTTTAAAAACGGCGAGCTTGTGTATGAGCTTCCGACGCTGGGCGAGATCAAGGACAGGTGCGCGGCTCAGGTGGCAAGGCTCTGGCCGGAGGTCAAGCGCTTTGACTATCCGCACCAGTATTACGTCGATCTCTCGGAGACGCTCATGGCGCTCAAGGACAAAATGCTTCTGGAGCGCGGCCACGAAATAGTGTGACCGGAGCCGGCGCTTTGGGGCGCGAAAAACATGGCGGAACTTAATTTCGGTTTTTCCGGCAAAAAACAGCCCGGGGCTGCATTTATGCAGTCCCGGGCTGCCGTATAATATGATAATATGCGTATTTAAGGTCTTATTTTAATGTCTCCGCTTTGTCGATGATAAACTGGCGCAGCCATTCGCCGGCCTCCTCGTTTTTCAGAGCAAAGTCTATGATCGACTCGAGATAGCCCTTGAGGTTGCCGGTGTCGTAGCGCTTGCCCTCAAAATCGACGGCGCACATCGGCTCAATGCGGCACAGCTGCTTCATGCCGTCGGTGAGCTGGATCTCGTTGTTGCGTCCGGGAGGCGTGTTTGCGAGAATGTCAAAGATAGCGGGAGTCAGCACATAACGGCCCATAATGGCGTAGTTCGAGAGCCGCTCCTCCATGGTGGGCTTCTCGTTCATATCGCCGATTCGGTAGACGCGGTCAGAGAGCTTCTCGTCCATCTTGACCGAGGAGTATTTGCATATCTCCTCTCCGGGAAATTCGCGCACGGCTATGGCGCTGCAGTTGTTGGCCTCGGCGGCATCGACGAGCTGCTTGAGGACGGGGGTTTCGCTGAGCATAATATCGTCTCCGAGCAGTATGCCGAAAGGCTCGTTGCCGACAAAGCTCTTGGCGCGCCATATGGCGTGGCCCAGACCTTTTGTCTCCTTCTGCCGCAGGAAGAATACGTCGGCCATGTCGGCCACCTCCCGGACGGTGCGGGCTTCCTTTGCCTTGCCGTCGGCGATCAGACGCGCCTCAAGATCGGGGGCATAGTCAAAGTAGTCCTCTATCGGGGATTTGCCGCGATTTGTGATAATGAGTATCTCCTCAACACCGGCGGAGACAGCCTCCTCGACAATATACTGAAGAACAGGCTTGTCCACCAGAGGCAGCATTTCCTTGGGTATGCTTTTTGTGTTGGGCAGCAGTCTGGTTCCCAGACCGGCAGCGGGGATGATTGCTTTCCTTACTTTCATTCAGCACCTCCTCTTATTCTTTATATCTTCCGTTATTTGTCTTTTCTATAAAATCCCTGAAAAACTGCTTTTCGGGGAGATAGCGCATGAGTGGGAGAGCGATAATATACATGACGCCGGCCTCGCCGAGGAAAATGTATAGCGCGTTCATGGCGAACACGTCCATATGCCGGAATATGTTCTGGCCGTTGTATGCGCAGGTTATCACCGCGCCGATGACGACGGCGTTTATCACGACATTTGCGCTGCAGGCGGCGAATCTGCTCCAGAAGCCGCGGCTGTGCCTGCCGAGACCGGCGGCGATGAGCGTAGCGAGCAGTGTGGCGAGCGAGCCGAAGATGACGTCAAATATGTTACCGGTGAGGATGTTCGCAATGGCGCAGCCGGCAAAGAGCCCCCATGCGGTGCAGGGAAGAAAATACGGCATGATGCACAGCGCCTCCGAGACGCGGAACTGCAGCGGTCCGTAGCTGATCGGTGCGAGCAGCATGGTGAGTACGGCGTATGCCGCGCCGATGACGGCGGCGGCGGTGAGCGCGCGGATATTGATCTTCATTTTTCTTCGTTGACCTCCCGGGCAGCAGTTTTTTCCTGCGCGGTCTCCTCGCGTCGGTGCAGGGAGAACTCACAGCCGCAGTAGAGCTGGCGGTAGACATTGTACTTTTCGCACAGCTCGATCGAGCGGTTTTCCCCGTCGCGCTTCTTGAAGTCCGAGGGCAGCCAGCTTACGCCGACCATGCGTCCTATCTCCTCGCCGAGGTCGTTTATGCGCACGGCATCCTTGTGCCGGGACAGCGTCAGGGTCGAACAAAAGTAGTCAAAGCCGTACTGCCGGGCGAGCTTACCCGTCTCCAGCAGACGGACGCGGAAGCATTCGGTGCAGCGTTTTCCGCCCTCCGGTTCATTCTCAAGACCCTTTATGCGCGCGTAATAGTCCTGACTTTTCCGGGGCTCGGCCAAAATGCTCACTTTATCTGCAAGGCCCATGTCCTCGATGAGCTTTACCTGAGTTTTGAAGCGGCGGTCGAACTCCTGCTGGGGATAGATATTGGGATTATACCACAGCAGAGTGACGTCAAAATACTGCGTCAGGTATTCAAGCACGGAACTTGAGCACGGGCCGCAGCAGCTGTGGAGCAAAACACGGGGCATTTTTCTGCCGCGTTTCTGGATTATGCGATCCAATTCTTTCTGGTAGTTCCTGTTCATGCTTAATATGATAGCACAGATCGCTTCAGAAATCCATACAATTATATTCCCTGCGCAAATGTGCGCCAAAGCCGTGTATAAACGGTGAAGACCGTTTAAAGCAAAAGGAAAACCGGAAAAATGTCGGGATTTCGTCATATGCGGTATAGAATTATTTACATTTTCGTGATATGCTTAGCAAAAAACGCGAAAGGCCGGAAAATGCCGTGAGACGAAAAGACAGAGAGGTCCTGAACAGGGAAGAGATAACAGATATTCTGTCAAGGTGCAGCACGCTGCGCATCGGAATACAGGGAGAGGATTACCCCTATGTGGTCCCGGTTTCGTTCGGACTGGATACCGAAGGGGAAAAGCCGGCAGTATATTTTCACAGCGCCAAACAGGGTATGAAGATAAGTATGCTGCAGCAAAGCCGAAAGCTGTGCGTCGAGGGCGATATATTCATGGGTATCGAAAAAACCGCGCACGGGATAACCGCGCGCTACGAAAGCGTGATCGGATTCGGGACAGGCGGATTTGTGGATGCTCCCGAAGAAGTCCTGAAGGGGCTTGGACTGATTCTGGAGCACTACGGGTATTCGGATTATCCTCTCGACGGCTGCATGGGGCTTGAACATGTGCTTATAGGAAAGATCGTGCTTGAGACGCTCACGGGAAAGAGAAACCTCCCGGACAGCCCTGCCGCCAAGGACATGGAGGCGGAAACGGCAAACAGTAAGGCAGGACAGACTGACGAGTCTGACGGCATATAAAATTCTTTATTCAGACGATTCCGGAGGTGTCATATGGACAACAGGACCAGCAAGCAAAATTACTATCTCGATATCGCCGACGCAGTGCTCGAGCGCTCCACATGCCTGCGCCGCAAATACGGCGCAATAATTGTGCGCAACGACGAGATCATTTCGACGGGCTATAACGGCGCTCCGCGCGGCCGCCGCAACTGCTCCGATCTGGGCACCTGCACGCGCGAAACGCTGAAGATACCCTCCGGGGAGCGCTATGAACTGTGCCGCTCCGTCCACGCTGAAGCGAACGCGATAATTTCCGCTTCCCGCCGCGATATGATAGGCGCTACCTTATACCTCGTCGGCCGGGACGCGATGACGAATGAGCTGCTGCCGGATGCGATGAGCTGCTCGATGTGCAAGCGCCAGATCATCAACGCCGGCATAGACCGTGTCGTTATCCGTGTGAGCCCGGCCGAATACCGTACCATTCCGGTAAGCGACTGGATCGAGAACGACGACTCGATATTCTTCCTCTGAGCTTGCCGCAAATCAGGCAATGCGGCCTGCCTGTCCGCCGCTCCACTACATACGCTGTGAATTTGTATATTGTTTCACAGACTTTTCCGAGGTACAATATATATGGTGGACAGGCAAAATAAGTATAAGGGGTAACTATTATGAGCAAAAACGTTATATTCTGCTATTCCGGCAGCGGTAACTGCCTCGATATCGCGAAGAACATTGCAAAGTGCCTCACCGATACCGACATAGTCATGATGCGCTCCGAGCCTGAGATAAAGGATGTGCGAGGGGCAAAGCGAGTCGGCTTCGTTTTCCCGTGCTACGCCGGCGGCCTGCCCGGCGATGTAGAGAAGTTTGTCTCCGCTTTGAAGGTCGACCCCGAGTCCTATACATTCGGTGTCGTCAGCTTTGCCGGCTATCCCGGCGTGGGCCTGAGCAGGATACACGATATCGTGCCGCTGGACTACTGGGCCGGGATATCACACCAGTGCTCCTGCATCTGGCTCCTCCCGCATAAGCTGATGCTGCCCCCGATGAACGCGGAGAGCGCGCAGGCGCGCTCCGAGAAGCTCGCCAAGAAGATAGGCAACGACATCCTGTACGTAAAGCACCTGAACGGCCGGCCGCTGTCCAATCCGGTCAACGCTATTGAAGCAAAGGGATGGCCCGCGCTCTCCGGAAAGAAGGCGGAGAAGATGACCGTGCGCGATGCATGCGTCGGCTGCGGCCAGTGCGTGAAACTCTGCCCGCGCGGCAACATAGAGCTGGTCAACGGCAAAGCCTCCATCGGCACAAACTGCATAGGCTGCCTGAGCTGCCTGCAGTACTGCCCGAAGCAGGCCATAGACCTCGGCGGCGCAACGGTGAAGCGCGAGCGCTATCACAATGTGAACGTCACGGCCGACGACCTCTGCCGGAAGGTCATACATATTGACTGATAAGCGGTAACAGAACATGTGAAAAGGGACGGCTCAGGCCGTCCCTTTTACTTTGTCGTATACACCTTGCATGCACCCCGGCGCCGGTCAGTTCTTCACCGCCGCGCAGTAGCTGCCGCATACGGTGACGGTGTAGCCGTTTCCGTCGAATACGGATGCGCTGCGTGCCGGCGCCACAAAGGCCGCGCCTGCGCTGCCGGTCAGTTCGGACAGCTCCGCGCATGAGCTTATATACGTGTAGCGCTCTCTGTACGGCAGCCGGCCGTCAGAGCTGACGTCCTTACCCTGAAAATACTGCGCGTCGGTCCGGTCATAAAAGAGAGTCAGTATTTCCGCCGTCGCCTGACTGTTTGCGTGCTCTTCTCCCAGACAGATATAGAGCCTGTCCGCTCCGGATGCCTCTGCCGCTTCGAGCGCTTCGCCGAAACCGCCGTAAAAGTAGTATTTTATTTCACCGGCATAGCCGCCGAAGTATGTCCCGAGCATCAGGGACGCCGACAGCACAAATGCACAGAGCATGGGGATAAGCGTTTTTGGCAGCGCCTGCAGGATGTAATATATCCCAAGCACGTTGAGCATCATGAGAGCATAGAATATGATATTTACGCGGTTGACATTCACACTGTCGGTAACGAGGCCGACCCATATACCCGTCAGAAGCGAAAACAGCACGAGCTGTTTTTCACTTCCGGCGCTGCTTCTGTGCAGCTGGATGAGTCCCCCCGCGGCGAAGGGCAGAGTGAACAGGTACATGGTTCCGAAACCGGGCATATCGTTCCATGGAAGGTCCCTGCGCTGGAGTATTGTAATATTTGTCAGACTGCATATGTTTTTCCAAAGCTGCTGCAGCGGGTGCCCTGAGAAGAAGAGTATATCGCCGGAGCGTATGCTGTCCGGAAAATACTGTATGGTCACGAACGGGAGAGCTATGCTGTCCCACCTGAAAAAGTTCACGGCCATGGTCAGAATAAAGGGCCATGCTATGAGCAGGTAGACCAGGGCGCAGCCGGCGGCGTCGGTGAAGCTCAGGCGCTTTTTTACTGTATAGAATATACATACAACAAGAAGAAACAAGGGTATGGTATATACGGTGATGCCGTAGCAGTACATGCACAGGCCGAAAAAGACCATGGAGATGTACAGAAAGCGCTTTTTTCCGCTCAGACCGCGGTTGAGAAAATACAGACCGCCCATAAAGAAATGCGGCAGCAGATTACAGTCGAGCGCCCAGCGGCTCTGCATGAAGTGCCAGGGGTTTACCGCGACTATGAATGCGGAGATAAGGCCGACCTCGGGTCCGAAAATATCGCGCATGAAAAGATAAAAGAACAGCGCGCCGAAAACGCTCGCGATCAGCAGCGGGAGCCTGAGCGTGACGACGCTCAGGCCGAAAAGCCTGACGAGCGGTGCGACCATGTATGACAGCAGACTGCTCATCTGGCCGAAACCCCAGGCGTAGAGATGGCAGGGCAGCCAGGTGCCGAAGCGGTCGGTGCCGTAGTCGGCGAGAGCCTTGCCGTCGACCCCGGCCATTGCACCGTCCTGATTGACGCCTCCGGGTATGATTCCGAACTGCCAGAGGCGAGCGGCGATGCCGAAAAGCAGAACAGACAGGAGCAGCGCCCTGTACAGCCTGCGGTTCATGCGAAGGCTCCCGGCATCGGTCACGGCGGACCCGGCCTGACAGCTCCGGCTGTTTTTTATTATGGCCAGCGCCAGAAATGCGGCGGCGAGCACGAGCAGAATTGTATTCAACAGAAACATAGGGTATCCTTTACGAAATTTACGGCCTGCGCAGTGTGCGCAGGCCGCTGTGTTTTTTACTTCTTATGACAGGTTTCCGGTTGCGTACATCGCCGCGGTGAGCGCAACGACCGGCGCCGTCTCACAGCGCAGTATACGTTCTCCCATCGAGCAGATGTGCAGCTTGCAGATGCGCGCAAGATCAGCCTCAAACTGGGCAAAACCGCCCTCCGGCCCGGTTATGATCGCTGCGGTCTCAATGTCCCTGTGCTCCGACAGGACCTCATCGAGCTTTTCGCGCTCGCCGGTCTCGTACATGAACAGGGCGAGATCCTTTTTCACCGCTATATCGAGTACCGCGGTAAAATCGCCGGCCCAGCTGACCTGCGGTATAATGCCGCGGCCGGACTGCTTGGCGGCCTCCTCGGCGATACGCTGCCAGCGCTCCAGCTTTTTTTCGGGCTTGTCCGGGCGCGCGACGCAGCGCTCGGAGCTGAAGAACATGATCTCATATGCGCCGGCCTCGACGCATTTCTGAATTATGTAGTCTGTCTTGTCGCCTTTCGGCAGACCGCAGAGCACAGTTACCTTCACGCTCGGCTCGGCGGGACAGGGCACGACCTCGATGACCTCGGCCTCGACCTGCTCCCTGTCTGCGCTGACGAGGCGGCACTTATAGTCCGTGCCCCTGCCGTCGCAGATTATCATATCCTCGCCCGGACGCAGACGCAGCACCTTCACATGCTCGGCGTCCCGGCCCTTCATTATTGCCATGCCGCCCATGATATTGGTCCCGGCCACAAAAAATCTCGGCATAATCGTCTCTCCTGTATTTTGAATAAGAATAAACAATACGCATCGTAGTAATTAATTATCTCATAGTTTTGACGTCTTTGCAAGAGCCGGCATAAAATGGCCCGGGGAAAATATTCTTGCTTTGTCCCGAAAAAGAAAGCTTTATGGAGATGATACATGTGAACAAGGAATTCCAGCCCGGGCTGCAGGGCTTTGAAGAGGTATGGAAAAGAGTCCGGGCAAACCGGGAGAAAAGCGTTCCGGCGGGGCTGATGCCCGGTAAAAAGCCCAAGAGCAGGGCTGTCCGCTTCGGGCCGCCGCAGCGATGAGAGTCATTCGCCGCCGGAGGTTATCCAGCCGTTTTCTTCCAGCTTTTCGAGCAGCTCGCCCCAGAGCTCGACTGTGCGGAAGCGCAGCTCGTAGCCGTCCTGCCGGGTGATAAGCGCATAGTCCTCCGCAGACATAGCCTCCTCTATCGGTTCGGACTGCACCGCCGACAGGCAAACCGGCGGGAACACGATGCACCACCAGTTGTGGCCCTCGCCCTCGCCGAGGATGATGCGCAGCGACTCATAGCGCCCGGCGGGCAGCGCGAAGCCTGCATAGTCGCGGCGCGGATACAGCTCCGGCCCGAGGCTCACCGTGACCGCGCGGCCCTCGGCGGCCGCAGCCGCGGCCTGGCCTATACCCTCCAGCTCGCCGCGCAGTATTGAGCGGGCCTCGGCGGGAGTCTCCGCCGGTTCGAGCCGCGGGCTTATATAATCGAGCACCGCGTCGCGCACGCGCAGCTTCAGCTCCTGCTCGTATTCATCGTCGGACGCGGCCAATACGTGCAGGCGCACAAGTCCCGCGCTTATGGAGAGCTGCCGTCCCTGCGCCCATACCGCGGCGCAGAGACATATGCAGAGAGCCACAAGCGCCGAGGCTTCCCAGATCTTCAGAAATCTTCTTTTGTCCATAGAAAAACCGCCTTACTGTTATGTAATGTACAAATAGTATTGACGGTTCCTCCCGGATATAAACAGAATAAAGCAGCGGACTTTCTGTTGAAAACGCGGCCTTCCCGGCGCCGAGACCCTGCGCCGAATACGCAGAAGCCGCCTCATTCGGCCTCCGGAGCACATGTGACGCTGGTAAAAGCAGACTCTGTCCGCTTTCGGTGTGGGTCCCGTATCAGACGGACGGCGCGTTCAGTACGCCGATACAGCCGGCGCTTTCGCAGAAGGCGTATTCGTTTTTCAGCAGCGCCTGCACCTGCGCGGTGTCGCTGCCCGGCGTGAATACACCGAACACGGCGGAGCCGGTGCCCGTCATCGCCGCGCCCAGTGCGCCGTGGTCGAGAAGTATACCCTTTATCTCCGCGACCGTGTTCATGCGCCGGTCGTCAACGTCCTCAAAGACGTTGTATATCCGCCGGCAGATCTGCGCGAGATCCTGCCGGCGCAGGGCCTCGGTAAGCCCGGCGGTGTCGGGATGGCAGCGCAGGCGTATCTGATCGAGCTTTTTAAACAGATCCGGCGTGGATATTGAGAAGGAGGGTTTGCATATAATAAAGCGGCATTCGGGCATGTCCGGCAGGGTCTCGAGCTTTTCACCGCGGCCGGAGGCAAGCGCCGTTCCGCCGCGCACACAGAAAGGCACGTCGGAGCCTACGTCGCCGCTGAGCGCTTCCAATTCCTCCGGGGAGAGAGGGCTGCCGTACATTCGGTTTAGCGCCCGGAGAACGGCCGCGGCGTCGGCGGAACCGCCGCCCATACCGGCGCCGACCGGAATACGCTTGTCTATTTGTATATCCATGCCCTGCTCACCGGCGTCTATGGCAGATAGAAAACGCAGCGCGGCCCTGACCGCGAGGTTTCTTTCGTCGCCGGGGACGAAAGCGAGGCTGGTTCGCGCGCGAACCCTGCCGCTGCCGTTGAGCATTATGCTGACCTCGTCGTACAGGGAGACGGTCTGCATCACCATAAGCATGTCGTGATAACCGTCGCTCCGCCGCTCGGTCACGTCCAGGGATATATTAAGCTTGGCGTAGGCCTTTTCTTCAATTCTGTCTGGCATGTTCAGCACCTCATTCATTGCTGTATACGCGCATCTCGTAGGGGCGGCAGGTGAAGCCGTTGCCGATGGTAAAGCAGATGCTGTAATTGGAGAGCACCATTTCCCACTTAGTCAGGTCGATCTCGTCCGGCGCGTTGAAGCGCAGCTGCTCGGATGTGAAGCTGCATATGACGAGCAGACGGCGGCCGCGGTAATTACGCTCGTATACGTAGAAGTTTTTATCTTTTGGAAAGTGCTCCCTGTATGAGCCGTACAGGACGACGGGGTTGTCGCGGCGGAAGGCCAGAAGCCTGCGGTAGAAGTTGAGGATGGAGTCCGGATCGGCCTCTGCCGCGGCGACGTTTATCTCTCTGTAGTTGCTGTTGACGCTGAACCATGGACGTCCGGTGCTGAAGCCGGCGTTGGGACCGTCGTTCCACTGCACGGGGGTGCGCGCGTTCTCGCGGGTCGCCTTTTGTATGAGCTTCAGGAGCTTCCCCTGCGGCAGGAACCTTGAGGCGATCCTGGCGAGGTTGAAGGTCGCAACGTCCTTGTACATGCCCAGCTCCGGGAGGGCGATATTCGTCATGCCTATCTCCTGTCCCTGATATATAAAGGGCGTGCCGCGCTGGAGAATATACATCGCGGCGAGCATCTTACCGCTCTCCACGCGGTATTTTTCGCTGCCGTAGCGGCTGATTATACGCGGGTGGTCGTGGTTTTCTATGTACAGCGCGTTCCAGCCGCGGCCCTCGAGCTTGAGCTGCCAGTCGGTGAAGGCGCGCTTCATCCTTACGAGGTCAAAGGGGCGGGGGAGCATCTCGGTGAACAGGCAGTCGGCCTCCATGTGGGAGAAGGCTATCATCTCGTCGAGCACCTGATCCGGCCCCTCGGAGACATAGCGCAGCGCCGTATCTGCGCTGGTCATCGGGCTTTCGCCGACGACAAAACAGTCATAGCGGCTGAATACGTCGCGCTTGAACTCTTTCAGATAGTCATGCACCGCGGGAAGGTTTGAATAGTACTTCAATCCGTTCGCCGCGGGAAGCTTCGGATATGCGTCCGGCAGGCCGGGAGCCTTGGATATGAAGGTGATGACGTCCTCCCTGAAGCCGTCTACCCCCATGTCGAGCCAGAAACGCAGTATATTCTTGACCTCTTCCCGGACCGCGGGATTATCCAGATTAAGATCCGGCTGCTTTTTTGCGAACAAATGCAGATAAAATTCGTCTAAATTACTGTCATACTCCCAGGCCCCGCCCTCAAACAGGCTGGTCCAGTTGTTTGGAGGCAGCAGCTTTCTGCCTTTTATACCGCCGCGGCGCCCCGGCCGCCAGTAATAATAATTATGATAGGGATTGTCTCTCGACTTCCTGCTCTCCTTGAACCAGGGGTGTTCGTCGGAGCTGTGGTTGATGACGAGGTCCATGAATACCCTCAGGCCGCGTTCATGCGCGCCGTCAAGGACCTGGCGGAAAACCTCCATATTGCCGTACTCGGGGTTGATGTCCGTGTAGTCGGATATGTCATAGCCGTAGTCGGCGTTGGGAGACGGATATAGCGGGGAAAACCATATGGCGTCCACGTTCAGGCTCTTTATGTAATCGAGCTTTGACAGCACGCCCCAGAGGTCGCCTATGCCGTCGCCGTTGCCGTCGCAGAAGCTTCTGGGCCATATGTGGTATACGGCCATTTCCTTGTACCACGGGGTAAAGGCCATGGATATTCCTCCTTTTAACGTCCCTGTGCAGAGAGACGCCCTTTGCTTTATATAATATGTACATATTCTATCACAGGCATCCGCTTACCTCAATAAGCAAAAAACCGGAGAGTATGCAAAACCGTCGGGAAACTACCGGCGTACCGCGGCTTATGCTGTTGACAAAAGACGTGATTTGTGCCATTATGCTCCCTGACAGAGTATGGGAAACCAAGATTGTGTTCTTGTGCTTGAAAGGAAAGACTTTTGCTATGAAAAAAATAACCGTGTCACTCGCCGCGGTCCTTGTGCTTCTGCTGGCCATGATGCCCGCAGCCTGCGCGGAAAGACTTGTTGACCAGTACAGTTGTGTTGCCGGTGAGCTGATAAACTACTATATAGGCGAGGCTCCGGTCAACTCCGATGTCTATTCAAACGATCTGCCCATGGGCTGCATTCTGGAGGAGAGCCCTTCGGGAGACGTCAAGCAGATCAGCGTCTCCGGCAGACCGATGCTGGCCGGCGTTCAGGACTTTTTTGTGAACATACGCGATTTTGACGGCACGCTGAAAACCGTCAGCTGCTCCATAAATGCAAGTCCGGCGACGCCCGACGTACAGATATGCCAGGACGTCACCTGCTATCCGGGCTACAATGTGCAGCTGTCTGTCCGCGCCTCAGCAACTGACGGCGGCATGCTGAGCTATCAGTGGTATGCCGGCGTGGGCTTTGCCAGCGTGCCCATACCAAATGCAAATTCCTACACCTATATCCCGGACACTACCCAGCTCGGCGGTTCGTATTACTATTGCGTGGTGACGAACACCAACAACGGCTATACCACCTCCGCCACCTCCGACCCCGTTCTCGTGACGGTCACAAATCCTACCGTCAAGTCGATAGAGATCGAGAGCATGCCGGCCAAGACCACCTACAGCGTCGGAGACAGTCTCAACACCTCCGGCCTGCAGATAAAGGTCAACTACGACAACGGCAGTTGGGATGTCGTCAATCAGGGATTTACCGCGGAGCCGTCAAGCTTCCCGTCCGCCGGCACGCAGACCGTGAAGATCAGCTACCAGAACTGCGTGTGCTATTTCTATGTCACCGTTGCCGATAAGGAGGCCTCCGTCGAGGGCATAGGCGTTGTCACCCTGCCAAAAAAGACCGAATACAAGGTCGGAGATAAGCTCGAGACCGCGGGCCTGTCGATCCGCGCCTATACTGCCGACGGACATTATGACGTCTCCACCGGCCTCGACTGTTCGCCTACGACCATGGATACTGCCGGCAGCCAGACCATAACCGTCAAATACGCCGGCAAGACCTGTACCTTTACTGTAAAGGTCACGGAGGAAAAGGAGGTAATTAAGACCATCACGGTCGCCTCCCGGCCCACCAAGGTGGAGTACACCGTCGGCGACAAGCTCGACAGCAGCGGCCTTGTGCTGCGCGTCGTCACCAACAAGGGCACGCAGGAGCTGACAAGCGGCTTTACCTGCACGCCAAAGCAGCTCAATACCGCCGGCACGCAGGAGATCACCGTCGTCTACGGTCAGTACACCTGCACCTTCAACGTGACCGTCAAGGCCAAGGCTACGCCCACACCGAGCCAGGCGCCTACTCCTACGCCCGGCGTTTCTCCATCGGCGGGACCTTCGTCCTCTCCCGATGTTCCGGCCTCCGGAAGCCCGGCGCCGGATCACCGTACCGACAGAAATGAGACCAATTCCGTCAGTACAGTCGTGAAGGTCGGCCTGATCGTCGCCATTCTGACTCTGGCCGGACTTGCCGGCTGTGTCTATGTGCTGCAGCATAAAGGCAATGTCGACTTTGCGGCGCTCTTCAAAGGCCGGAAAAGCAAGTCCGGCGACTCCGGGAGCCGCGGCAAGGACGGAAAACACGTCAGGCACTGAGCCGGGCGACCGGCATTTCGTGCCGGGGCATAATTGAATGCTTATAATATCAGACACCGGCAGGCCGTCCTGCCGGTGTTTTTTCGCTTGTGCTATGAGCCGCCACGGCGTATAATATTAATATTATGTATCTTTTCTCCCGGAAGGAGTAGCTTATGGAGCTGAACGGAAACAGATTAAAAAGGCGTTTTTGCTGCATATTCTGCCTCATGCTGGTTGCCGTGCTGGTGTATAACTGGCAAAGAGTTTTCTATATGATGTGCATCGACGGAATTATTTCCGATGTGCCGAACCATGTGAAGCTGGCGTTGGGGCATAACGACTACGGCCTGTCCTCATACATCATACGCTTTCTTTACACCGCGTTCAGCGAGCATCAGGCGCAGACTCTCCTGAGCCTGTGTCTCGCGGCAAACGGCGCGCTTGGGCTCGTGACCGTATGGCTGCTCATCCGCCGGCTGCTGCCGGAGCTTGACGGCTGGTACGCGTTTCTTGCGGTCGAGCTTGCGGCGCTTTGCGGCCCGTGGGTCATCCCCGGATATCAGATGGAGATGTACCTCGGCGCATACAACGGCAACGTTCTCCACAATATGACCGTTCTTTTCAGCCGGACTTTTATCCCGCCGGTGTTTATTTTCTTCTTTGACTGCTGGGACAGCCGCGGCGGGAGGATAGACCTGAAGCCCTGGCTAGGCATGACTCTGAGCTTTCTTGCCGCGACGCTGTTCAAACCGAATTTTGCCTTCGCGTTTATCCCGATGCTGGCCGTCATGCTTATGGCGGACCTCATAAAGACCGGAGGCCGCCGGCTGAAAAACGAGATAGTTCTCGGACTGGCGGTCGTTCCGGCAGGTCTTGCCTGCATATGGCAGTATCTGGTGCTGTTCGCGGATAACTTTGCGGGTACGAGCTCGGGAGTCACGTTTCGGGTTCTTCTGGGAGCGGAGCTGCTGGCGGTGGCCGTTATGTACATAAGAAGCCTGCTCCTGCCCATATATACTCTGTCGCTTCAGGCGCCGCGAGAGAAGGAGGCAGGGCACATCTGGCTCATCGTCATCTGCGACGCCGTCGCCATACTGGAGGCCTGCGTCCTGACTGAGACCGGCTTTCGCGCGAACGACGGCAACTTCGAGTGGGGCAGCCTCGCCATGTATCCCGTCCTGTTCTCCGTGTCGATCGGCCTGCTTTTCACGATGCTGCGCCGCACCGAGTGGAAAAAGCCGGGGAGCGCCGCAAAGGCCGCTGCCGGTATCGTCCTGCTGCTGGGACACCTTGTCGTCGGCGTCTACTGCCTGTACCGCGCGAGGACCGGCGGCTATTACTGGTTCTACTTCTGATGCCGGAAACCGTTTGACGCTCAGCTCACCGGTGATGCCGGAAAGAGAAAAATATGGCTATTATAAAAAGCACAGGGACTTTCTCCCTGTGCTTTCAAACTGTATGGCAGCCTGCGCTCAATCCTTTTTTCCGCTTACGACCTGCCGCTCCACATACTGCGGCGAGTCGTTGACGCACATGAATATACGTCCGATGTATTCGCCTATAAGTCCGAGGACCAGCAGAATTATCCCACCTAGGATAAGCAGCAGCGCCGTCGTCGAGCTCCAGCCCAGAGGAGCGAGGCCAACGGTGAAGTGCCGGATTATAATTACCAGCGCGTATATGAAGCCGGCGAACGCGGTTAAGGCGCCGAAGTATGTCGCCAGGCGCAGCGGCTTGATCGAGAACGAGGTGAAGCCGTTCATCCACAATCCAAGCAGTTTGCCGAGATTATAGCCGGACTGCCCCAGCTCCCGGGCGCGGTGATTTACCGTCACGTTGCAGATGTTCTTTGTGCTGCGGAGCACCAGCCCCATCACATAGGGGAAGCAGTTTTCATAGCGGAGCATCTCGTCGATTATGAAGCGCTTTGCGGCAAAATAGCTCGTCAGACTCAACTCCCTGGGTTTGCCCAGCATTATCTCGGTCATTTTCGCGTTGACTCTGCTGCCGAAGTTCCGGAAGCCGGAGTGCTGTTTGTGGCCGTAGGAGGCATAAACGACGTCGTAGCCCTCCTCGATTTTTTCCAGCAGCTTGCCAACCTCGTCGGCGGGCGTCTGTCCGTCGTCATCGAGGCATATGACTATTTCTCCGCTGCTGCGGCGCATTCCGCACATGAGCGCGGCGTGCTGGCCGAAATTCTTTGCCAGATCGACGGCGGTTATATGGCGGTCGTTCTCAGCCAGTGCGGAGATCACGGAAAACGTGTCGTCCGGGGAGGAGTCATTGACCAGAATGATCTCGTAATCGTATGCGCCCAGTGCCGCCACGGTCCGCTCTATTTCATCGACAACAGTGCTGATGGTCTCCTGAGAGCGGTAGCAGGGAATAACAAAGGACAGCTTAGTCATTTTTTTCTCCCCCGTTGAGCTTGGCCATGAAGGTGATGTCGCGGTACTTTCCGTCAAGAAATACCATGTCGTGAAAAACGCCCTCGCGCTTGAAGCCCGCGTTCAGATAGCTTTTCTCGGCCTGAGTGTTTTCGGACAGCAGACGCAGGCTTATACGGTGCAGACCCAGTACATTGAAGCCGAAATCCGTGAATATCCGCGCCGTCTCACTTCCGAGTCCCTTGCCTCTCGCGGACTCCTCGCCGATGAATACTCCGTATTCGGCGCTGCGGTTCCTGCGGTCTATGTCCCGAAAGTAAACTGAGCCGACGCGCTCGCCGGTCTCCCGGTCGAGGATCATGTACTGCACCACTGCCCCGGTGGCGACCTTGGTGTTGAGCCAGTTCGTGTGCATCTCGGCCGTGAAGGGCTCACGGAAAATAAAATTCTGCCTGACGGCCTCCGTGTTGCGCCACCTGACTATAAGCGGAGTGTCGTCAGCCGTGATGGGACGCAGGAGCACGCCGCTGCCGACGATCGGCTCCAGACCGGCGTCGTATTGTGTCTTGTTATCCAAAGCTTTATCCCTTCCTGAGTTGGGGCAGCAGCGCATAATCCGCCTCCGGCATTTGCTTTTGCCGGATCAGACGCTGTCGCCCTAAAAGAAATCCTGCAGTTTTACGCTGCCGGGCATGTCATACTAAAGTGCAATAAAAACAGGACAATCCTATCGGTCATAATCGCGCCTTGCTTCGTTGGCGTCCATGACCATATATCTCCGTTATACTCTGCGCCCGCCACCATTCTGCCTCATAAATCCTTGTCTGCTTTCTGCTGCATGTTGGCGTCAGATGTAATAGACCACGACGCCCAGCATAATCAGCCCCATGCCGACGAGCTTGTTCTTCGTGAGCTTTTCGCCGTAAAAGATCCTGCCCAGAATCATGACCAGCGGGAAACCGAGAGACTCGATAACCGGTCCGTTTTTGAAATCCACACCCTTGAAGGCGTATATGACGCATATGGTCGAGACGGCGAGAAGGAAATACCCGCTTATGACCCAGGGGTTGAGATATTCCCGGATCACGCTTTTGTAGCCGGTTTTTGCCGCCTTTTTCAGAAGCATCTGGGAGAATGAGGAGAGCAGCACGGCGCCGAACAGCGCAAGCCAGTGTTTAAGCATCGCGGTTCACCATCCATATCCCGGCAAAGATTATGACGATGCCTATTATATTTTTCAGCGAGATGTGCTCCTGGAAGATAACGGCCGCCCAGAGTGTCGCCCAGAAGACAGCCGAAGCCCGGTTGGAGTAGGCGACCGAAATGTCCACCTTTTTAATGATCTGCTGCCAGCAGAGAGCATAAATACCGAGAATAAGTATCTCCGCGCCGTAGCAGAGCACGAATCCCATTGACAGAAACGGATATCCGCTTGCAAGCTTGGCGGCGATGTCGGTGCAGGTGTAGAGAATGACTGCCGCCTGCAGCATGATTATATAGCGTAAGGACAGACTCTTTTTCAATACCATTATCCTTTCCGGATTATTTGCCCGGAATACGGCATGTCACGGGAAAAGCCCGTCAATGCTCTTCTTCCTGAGAAGCGTATATCCACCGTCTTTATACAGATAGATATTCGGCGCGGCGTTTATAAAGCTGCTGTTGTGCGTGGACATATAGGCCCCGCAGCAGTGAAACATAAATTTGCTGGAATGTTCGGCCAGATTCTTCATGTCCCGCGGCCAGAAGCGGTCCAGCTCCATGCAGGTGCTGCCGCCGATGATCTGCTCCGTGTCGCTCTCCGCGCCCGGGTCTATCATCGTGAAGGGCGTGGGGTGCGGGTTCATGAACGGGTTGATGTGAACGACACTCCCGTCCACGGTGACTATGCGGTGTCCCCGGATCTCGCGTATATTCAGCACCGAGGTGAGGTAGTCCATCGACGTCGCCAGAATTGCCGCGCCGGGTTCAAGGATCAGCGTCGTTTTCTGCGGATCGTAAAAGCCGCGCAGCGTCCGGCATACCGTCTCCGCGTAATCCCGGAAGGCAGGCTTGCCGGCAAAGAAGCTGCCGCCGAAAAAGCCGCCGCCGATATCAATGTAATCCAGACCGTCCAGAGCGTATTCGCGGCCGATCTCAACGGCCTTGGCGGCGATACTCGCGTATATTTTCAGGCTCCGCGTCCTGCTGCTCTGGTGCAGGTGCAGCCCGGACAGCTTCAGTCCGCTCCGGCGCAGCTTCGCGAGGGCTTTCTCAAAGTCTCCGTTTTCCAGACAGATGCCGAAGCGCCCGGGGATGCCGGCGCAGGTGGTCTCTCCGGGGCACTCGGCCTCCAGGTCAAAATTTACCCGCAGCCCCAGAATCGGACTGACTGCCGAGCCGCGGAAAGCGGCGCATACTGCGTCGACCTCCTCCATATTGTCCAGATTGACTATGGCCCTGCCGGAGCAGGCGGCAAACAGCGTGTCGCGCTTCTGCGGTCCGTTGTATATTATCCTGTCCATGCCGCAGCCGCAGCGTCCGGCGAAAGCAAGCTCGTCCGGAGAGACGACCTCGGCGTAGAAGCCGTGGGCCATCGCCCTCTGCAGCATATAGGGGAAATTGTTCGTTTTAACGGAGTAGCCGAATTTTATATTGCTGCCCCACTGCGCTTCAAACTCGCCCACAAACTGAGATATATTCTTCTCATATTCCTCATAGTTGACGATATAACAGGGGGTCTCCAAATCTCTGAGCTTCATATCAGTTGCCGACCTTTACCTTCAGACTGCTGCGGAAGCTCCTGACCGCCTCCTGCAGTTCATCGTTTGCGGCCGCGTAAAAGACGGCCTGACCTATCCTGTCAGTACCGTTCCGGAATGCGTCAATGTCGTCGCCGGGCCCGAAGCTCAGCTCGACCCGCCCTGCGCCCGGTACGTTTGCGTTCTCGTTTACGTATTTCTTTCCGGCAAAGCTGTAGCTTATCTCCTGCAGAATGCCGGATTGTTCCGAATAGAGCAGAAGCGAGGCCGTCGGCCTGCCGCCGCGCAGGACGAAAGCGTCCACGGGCTTGCCCAGCGCGCAGTCGATGATACAGCCGTAGTAATTGCGGCCGGTGTAGCCGGAGATGACCTCCGGTATGCCGGTAGCGCCGCAGCGCCCGGCGGCTTCGATTATATTTACGCGCTCATCCGGAAGAATGAACGCGTCGATATTGACCGCGCAGTTATCCATGCCGGTCACACTTATTATCTTCCGGGTCTCCTCAAGCATATTCCCGTACAGCCGGTCCGACGTCTCCATCGGGCAGAAGTGCCCGAGCGGGATACCTGTGTGTCCGGAGTGGTACACGTATTTCTCATGGGGGAGCATCAGCAGAAGCCTGCCGTTTTGAATAAAGGCATCTATGCCGATTTCCCGGCCCTCCACAAATTTTTCGACAACCATGTGTCCGGCGTCCGTGGCGGCAAGCGCATAGTCGTATGCCTCGCGCATCCGGGACAGCTCGCTGATTTTGGTTATGCCCCTGCTGCCGGATTTATCCACGATTTTCAGCATTACCGGCAGACCCAGCTCTTCGGCCGCGGATAAGGCTTCTTCGCAGGAGCTGACCCGGCGAAAGTCCGCCGTCGTAACGCCGCCTCTGACAAAGGCCTCTTTCATCAGCGCCTTGTCCGTAAGTATCCGGGCGGCCTGCTCGCTGATCCCGGGCAGACCCATATGGCGGCACACATAGCCTATAGAAGAAACGGCGACGTCGGTGCCGGTCGTGGTGATGGCATCGACGTGTTCATCGCGTGCGATCTGAAGTATCGCCTCTCTGTCGGTCGTGTTGGTGTAGTAAACCCTGTCCGCTATGGCAAAACCCGGATAGTTCCCGGGAATGCTGGCAATAACCGTGCGCAGGCCTCTGGCCTTTGCTTCGCGTATCAGCGGCACCTGATATATCCCCGCGCCGAGTATCAGTATTGTTTTACCCTTGTCCATGGGCTTCCTCGATTCCTGCCCGTACTCCCCTGAGGGAGACTGTTTTATTGCCCGCCGCGGCTCTCATGCCCGGCAGGACCCTTTACCTGACGGACGACGTATTGCGGGGCGGCGTTTATGCACATATATATGCGGCCTATATATTCGCCCGCCAGCCCGAGGACAAGCAGAATTATGCCGCCGAGAACCAGCTGAAGCGCCATTGTTGAGCTCCATCCAATGGGAACGGTGCTGTCAATAAAGTGCCTGATTACAATGACAACGGCGTAAATGAACCCAGCCAATGCGGTCAGTGCGCCGAAGACGCTGGCCAAACGCAGGGGCTTGACGGAGAAGGCCGTGAAGCCGTCCATCCAGAGCGAAAAGAGCTTGCCGAGCGTGTAGCCGGAGCTGCCGACCGTTCTCGCGCGGTGCTGCACCGGGACAGTGCATATCCGCCTGGTGCTGCGCAGCAGCAAACCGTCCAGATACGGATAGCAGTGAGTATAGTTGAGCATTTCATCTACGATGAAGCGCTTCATTGCAAAGTAGCTTGTTGTCGTCAGATCCTTTGGCTTGCCAAGCATTATCTCGGTCATCAGGTTGTTGACCTTCGTGCCGAAATTGCGGAATGCCGAATGCTGCTTGTGCTCATAGGAAGCCATAGCAACGTCGCAGTCGTCTCTCTCGAGCCGGCCGAGGAGCTTGCCCACCTCGTCGGCGGGCGTCTGTCCGTCGTCGTCAAGGCAGACGACGATATCTCCGCTGCAGTAATGAAAGCCGGCCATAAGCGCTGCGTGCTGGCCGAAGTTTTTCGCCAGATCGACGGCGGTGATACGGCTGTCGCTTTCCGCAAGGGCGGATATTACCTCAAATGTCGAGTCGGGGGAGCTGTCGTTTACGAGTACGATTTCATAGTCATATTCAGGCAGCCCCGGCATTGTCCCGCGAATCTCATCGACAACGCCGGTGATGGTATCCTGAGAGCGGTAGCAGGGAATTACAAAAGATACGAGAGGCATTAAAACAGCCCTCCTAACTGATTATAGACCGGAGAAACGATGCCGCGGACTTCGGAGAAGCGCCGTGTCAGCCGATCTCACCGTAGAATTCCCTGACAGCCGCGATGACTCTGTTTCTGTCCTCTTCGGTCAGCTTATAGTACATCGGCAGACGGACAAGCCTGTCGGATTCACTCGTGGTGTACCTGTCCTCTCCGGCGAAGCGGCCGAAGCGGACGCCCGCAGGAGCGGAATGCAGGGGAACGTAATGGAATACGGCGAGTATGTCCCGCTGCTTCAGGAAGCTTATGAGCGCGGTGCGTTCGGCGAGATCCCTGCATTTAATGTAGTACATGTGCGCGTTGTGTACGCAGCCATCAGGGATGACCGGCAGTTCAAGCCTGCCCTTTTCGCGCAGCGGCCGGAAAGCCTCGTTGTACTCGTGCCAGCTGTGCAGGCGGTCGTTGTTTATCTCGTCCGCCATTTCAAGCTGAGCCCAGAGGTATGCCGCGTTGAGCTCGCTGGGCAGATAGCTGTCGCCGAAGTCGACCCATGTGTATTTGTCGACCTGGCCGCGGAAGAATCTGGCGCGGTCGGTGCCCTTCTCGCGCAGTATTTCGGCCTTCTCGATATAATCGGGGTTGTTTATGACTATCGCGCCGCCCTCGCCCATGGAGTAGTTCTTTGTCTCGTGAAAGGAATAGCAGCCAAAATCGCCGATCGTGCCGAGGGTTCTGCCCTTGTAGCTGCTCATGACGCCCTGAGCGGCGTCCTCCACGACAAGCAGATTGTGACGGCGGGCAATGTCCATTATCGTGTCCATCTCGCAGGCGACGCCGGCGTAGTGCATAACGCAGACGGCTCTGGTCCTGTCGGTAATTGCGGCCTCGATGAGCTTCTCGTCCATATTCATCGTGTCGGGACGTACGTCGACGAACACAAGCTTGGCGCCGGCGAGAACAAAGGCGTTAGCGGTGCTGGAGAAGGTAAAGCTGGGGAGAATGACCTCGTCGCCCGGCTCAAAGCCGCACATGAGCGCCGCCATGTCGAGCGCGGTGCTGCCGCTGGTGGTGAGCAGAACCTTTTTGGCGTTGAAGCGCTGCTCCATCCAGGCGTCACATTTTTTTGTAAAATTGCCGTCGCCGCATATTTTGTGTGAGGCGATCGCCTCGCTTATATATTTTATCTCGTTGCCCGTGCAGGGCGGCACATTAAAGCATATCATTACTGTATTTTACCTCCAAATCGCAGCGGCAACATCGCCAAAACAGCAAAATGCTGCTTAAACCTGTATTTATTCAAAGTGCATTATACCATATACCGGGGGAATTACAAGAAAATAATTCCTCCATGACAACTCTGACGCCGCGACGGCGGAATATGTTCCGCCGGTTGTGACGTTATGGCCGCGCGCCGTGAGCTCATTTTTAGGAAACCGGTTGACAAAGAAAAAACCGGGTGCTAGAATCCTTATGAGAAATGCTGAGGCAATACCGCAGGATCATCCTTCGGCGGCCGCTTTTGCGGGATTGCGCGGTGCTGCCCCGATATGTTGGGATCAGAATGAATACACAAGCTGAAAAGAGAGTAACGATAAACCAGGTCGCGGATTACTGCGGCGTTTCAAAGACCACGATCTCCCGTTTTCTCAACGGCAAATATGAGAATATGTCAGCCGGGACACGGGAGAAGATCGAAGCCACAATTGCCGAGCTTAACTACCGTCCGGACCGCTCCGCACAGAGGCTCAAATCCAGCCGGACCATGCTGATCGGCTGCGTGATCGGAGATATAAGCAGTCCGTTTTCGGCGCTCCTGCTGAAGGGTATCACATCCGTCTGTGAGGAGGCTGGGTATCAGGTCCTGTTTGCCGACAGCCGTGAAAGCGTCAAACGTGAGAAACGCGCCGTTCAGGGCTTCCTTGAAAACCGCGTGGACGGGCTTATCATCAACACCTGCGGCGGCAACGACGAGTTTCTGCTCGGCCTTCAGGCCAGAGGCGTACCGACGGTTCTGGCTGACCGTGCGCTGATGAAGCAGGGACTCATGGACACGGTCAGCAGCACCAATCAGGACAGCGCGGCCTGCGCCACCCGCTTTTTGTTCGCGCAGGGATATACCAGAGTCGCGTTCTTCTCGGAGACGATAGGCAGTATTTCACCGAGACGTCTTCGCTGCATGGGCTATGCCCGGGCGGTCAAGGACTTCGCACCCGCCGGTATCGAGCCCGAGATATATGAGCTTACCGGAGACGGAAAGGTGAGCGGGGAAGAGTGTGTGAAGCGCTTCCGCGGGAAGTATCCCGATGAGCGTATCGCGATTCTTGCCGCCAACGGCACTACGGCCCAGCGCGTCCTTATCGCGCTCAAAGCTCTGGGCATGAGGGCCGGCCGCTATTTGGGCCTGTGCACCTTTGATGACTGGGATTGGCTGCAGATAGCCGAGCCCAGTATCACAGCCGTCACAATGGACAGCGCCGGCATCGGCGCGAAAGCGGCGTCGCTGCTGCTTGAACGCATAAACGGAAAACGTCAGGACGAATCCCCGGCAGTCACTATAGAGCTGCCCGGTTCCCTCATCGTCAGAGATTCCACACCGGGACCCGAAGCTTGAACCGGCTCCCGCATATAAAGCCGCTCAGGTTGCGGCGATTTTCTGTTTGCAATATAGAAACCGGTTTACAAACGAAGCGACGTCTTTGCATATTGCCGCCGGACCCCGGGAGCGCACAGGTCTGACAGCGCGTCCCTGCCGGCCGACGGTATCAATATAAAACCACTACAGGAGGAATAAAGAAATGGATGTATTGAAAAGACTTGCCCGGTCCGGCGTAGTCCCCGTGGTAGTCCTCGAGGACGCCGGGGACGCTGTCCCCACCGCCAGGGCGATGCTTGCCGGCGGGATCGACGTTATGGAGATTACCTTCCGTACCGCCGCTGCCGCCGATTCCATCAGAGCCGTCGCCGGGGAATGCCCCGATATGCTCGTCGGAGCCGGCACCGTCATCACGCTTGAGCAGTGCAAGCTGGCTGTCGCCTGCGGCGCTAAGTTCATCGTATCCCCCGGCTACGATGAAGAAGTTGTCTCCTGGTGCTGCGACAACGGTGTTGCCGTTACTCCCGGCTGCGTCACTCCTACAGAGATCATGATGGCGCTCAGGCACGGCCTTAAGGTCCTCAAGTTTTTTCCCGCAAATGTTTACGGCGGTCTGGACGCAATCAAAGCTCTGGCCGGCCCCTTCGGTGATGTGAAGTTTATCCCCACCGGCGGAGTCAATGCGCACAACCTCGCCGAGTTTATCTCGTCAAAGCATATCCATGCCGTCGGCGGCAGCTGGATCTGTCCGAAGGCCGATATTGCCGCCGGCAACTTTGACAGGATCACCGGGCTGTGCAGGGAAGCCCGCAGTATCCTGCTCGGCTTTGAGGTCGCCCATGTCGGCATCAACTGCCCTGACGCCGCTGCATCTATGGATGTATGCAAGGCCTTCAACGATGTTTTCGGTTTTGCCACAAAGACCGGCAACTCGTCCAATTTCGCGTCTCCCGGCATTGAGGTAATGAAGACCATGTTCAAGGGCACCAACGGTCACATCGCCATCCGCACCAACAAGATGCTTCCCGCAATGGCGGAGATGGAACGCCGCGGCTATGAATTTGATATGAGCACCGTCAAAGACCCGGACAATATCAAGGCAGTGTATCTGAAAAACGAGATCGGCGGCTTTGCCGTGCATCTGCTTCAGAAATAAAAGGAGGATAAACAGATGAAAGTTCTTACTTTTGGCGAAATTATGCTCAGACTCAAGGCCCCCGGCATGGAACGCTTCTTCCAGAGTCCGGTGCTCGAGGCCACCTTCGGCGGCGGCGAGGCTAATGTTGCCGTCTCTCTGGCAAACTACGGCATGGACGCCGCTTACCTGACCGTACTGCCCTCCAACCCTATCGCTGACGAGTGTGTCAGGGAACTGCGCAGATTCGGCGTGGACACCACCCGTATCCTCCGCGGCCCCGGCCGTATGGGAATTTACTATCTGGAGCCGGGCGCGAACCAGCTTCCCAGCAAGGTCGTATACGACCGCGAGTATTCATCGGCGGCTCTTGCCAAGCCCGGCGATATCGACTGGGACAAGGCCTTCGAGGGCGTCGGTTGGTTCCACATCACCGGCATCACTCCGGCCATTTCAGAGAGCGCGAAGGACCTGTCCCTCGAGTCTGTCAGGGAAGCCAAAAAGCGCGGCATAACCGTTTCCTGTGACCTGAACTACCGCAAAAACCTCTGGAAGTACGGCGTGCGCGCCGCCGAGGTCATGCGTGAGATCGCAGAATATGTCGATATCGCCATTGCAAACGAAGAGGACGTACAGAAGTCCCTTGAAATTACCGCCGATGTGAATGTCGAATCCGGCGAACTGGACCGCAGCAAGTACAAGGCCCTCGGCGATAAGGTCCTGGCCGCGTACCCCAACATGAAGATGATTGCCATCACCCTGCGTGAATCCAAAAGTGCCGACTGGAACGGCTGGGCCGCTTGCCTTAACGACGGCGAGAACTTCTTCGAATCCAGACGCTATGACATCCGCGACATTGTTGACCGTGTCGGAGGCGGCGACAGCTTTGCCGGCGGCCTGATTTACGGTCTGAATAAATATGAAAGCAAACAGCAGGCTCTGGAGTTCGCGGTCGCGGCCTCCTGCCTGAAGCACAGCATCCTCGGCGATTTCAACCGCGTGGGCGTATCCGATGTGGAAAAGCTCATGGGCGGCGACGGCACCGGCAGAGTCCAGAGATGAGCGCGGCCCGAAGCTGAAACCCATACATTAATGCAGAAAAGCCTGCCTCATAAGAGGCAGGCTTTAGTCTTGCTTGTGGACGGGCGGCCGGAAGCCGCTAAACCCTCCGGCACTGCACCTGAGACTGTATGAAGCGTGATTTTGTCAGAAACAGCAGCGTAACTGCCTGCACCGGCAGCATGACTATAAGCTGTATGGAGCGTGTGGCCAGAAGTACGGTATACTCCGCGCCGCTGACCAGGGATATCATCGCGGTGTTCAGCAGAAAGGACACTATCACGCAGTTTGCCGCGGCGGCCGTGAGCGGAGGCAGCCAGGTGTTTTCACGCTTGTAAAGGCAAAGCCCGAAGATAAGACCTGTCATGGCCGCTGTCAGGGTAAAGCCGGGGAAGTATGCCCCGGTCGGAAATATCAGCGCACCGAAAAAATCGCCGAAGGCCGCGACCAGCATCGACCAGAGAGGACCGTAGAGCATCGCGCAGAGCGCGACCGCGGCAAAGCCGAAGCCTATCTTCATGATCGGCGTGTTAATAGCCAGTACCCTTGTCAAAAGCACATTTGCCGTTATGAGCAGCGCCGACACGGCGAGCTTCTGTGTTGTAATTTTCAAGTTGGATCATCCGCCTTTCTTTTTATATGCGTATATGCAGCGGACACAGCCAGGTGTCCGCTGCACGGTTTGTAGTGCGTAAGCTTATATGCATTATGCTCACAGTTTAACACATGAAATACACGCGCACAAGCAGAAAATACAGGATCATGAAAGCGGCCGCGCTCCATCCCTGCGCACATCCGCCGCCGGGCGCGTATCAAATTTCCCATCCGGGGAAATAATAACCACACTCTGAAAAAGGTCCCGCAGATGCGCGATCTGAATGAAAAAGGGAGTGACGGTCATACAGGGAAAGGTAGAGATATGCGGGGTAAACACGTCCAGACTCCCGGTGCTGAAGGCCGGCGAGACGCGCGCCCTGCTTGAACGGGCCAGAGACGGCGATGCCGCCGCCAGAGAGGAACTGATCTCCGGAAATCTCCGGCTGGTTTTATCGGTCATTCAGAAGTTTGTCGGACGCGGCGAGAGCATGGACGATCTGTTTCAGGTCGGCTGCATAGGACTTATAAAGGCGGTCGACTGCTTTGACCTGAACCAGAACGTGCAGTTTTCCACCTATGGCGTGCCGATGATAGCCGGAGAACTGAGACGTTTCCTGCGCGATCACAGCGCCATACGCGTGTCGCGGTCCATGCGTGACACCGCCTATAAGGTCCTGCAGGCGAAAGAGCGCCTCACGGCCGCAGGCGGCAGGGAGCCTGACGTCGAGGCCATTGCCAGAGAGTTGGGCATAGCGCGGCAGGACGTTGTCTTTGCCATGGAAGCCATCAGCGACCCCGTGTCACTGTACGACCCGGTGTACAGCGACGGCGGCGAGAGCGCCTGCGTCATGGACCAGATCGGCGACAGCAGGAATACCGACGAGCAGTGGCTCGAGCAAATAGCTCTGGAGGAGGCCGTCAAGCGTCTGGACAGCCGTGAAAAGCATATCCTCGCCCTGCGCTTTTACGACGGCCGGACTCAGATGGAGGTCGCAAAGGAGGTCGGAATCTCCCAGGCTCAGGTCTCGCGGCTTGAAAAGAATGCCATCAGTCAGATAAAAAAGAATATCACAGCCTGAAAAATCCAAAAAATCACAGAGAAAGCTTGACTTTCACGCAAACGTCTGGTATATTGTTATGGCGCTCCAAAGACAGCAGGTGGACTCGGTCCGTAAGTCCTGCCGAGGACATTAACAATATCATGGATTATATGATTGTTTTTGTGCCCTTGCGTCCTGACGCAGGGGTTTTCTTTATGAGCGTGCTATCATTCGTGTGGAGGTGAAAAACACACATGCCAAATGCAAAGGTTCTTAGCGAGAAGCAGGCAATAGTCGCAGCTCTGGCCGAACGCATCAAGGGCGCAAGCGCCGGTATTCTGGTCGATTACAAGGGAATCACCGTTTCTGAGGATACCGCTCTTCGTACCGAACTGCGCAAGGAAGCAGTTGACTACACTGTTGTCAAGAACACCCTGACCAGAAGGGCTCTGGATGAGCTGGGGATGAGCGGCCTCGACCCCGTCCTCAACGGCACCACCTCTCTGGCTACCGCCGAGAATGACCCCATCGCTCCTTTCCGTATCATCAACGATTACAGCAAGAAGCTGGGTGAGCGTTTCAACATCAAGGCTGCCTTCATGGAGGGCAAAATCCTCAACGATGCTGAGATCGCCGAAATGTCTTCTCTGCCTTCCAAGGATGCTCTGTACTCCAAGGTTCTGGGCACCATGATCGCACCCATCACCGGCCTGGCCGTATGTCTCGGTCAGATACTCGAGCAGAAGGGCGGCTCTCTTGAAGCCGGCGCTGCTGAAGCTGCTGCCGAATAAACGGCAAGCAAAGATTTTTAATGGAGGATAATACAATGAGTGAAAAAATCGCTGCCATGATCGAAGAGATCAAAGGCCTTACCGTTCTTGAGCTCAGCGAGCTCGTACATGCTCTGGAGGACACCTTCGGTGTTTCCGCTGCTGCTGTTGCTGCCGGCCCCGCTGTCGCTGCCGGTCCCGCTGTTGAAGAGAAGACCGAGTTTGACGTTGTCATGACCAGCTTCGGCGCAGAGAAGATCAAGGTCATCAAGGAGATCCGCGGTATCACCGGTCTGGGCCTTGCCGAGGCAAAGGCAATGGTCGAAGCCGTTCCCGCAAAGGTCAAGGAAGGCATCTCCAAGGAAGACGCAGAGGCTCTGAAGGCTCAGCTCGAGGCTGTCGGCGCCACCGTCGAAATCAAGTAAGTTATACCTTAACGGTAAAGCCGGGGGCATTTGCC
>JAQXKZ010000032.1 GCA_029010715.1 Clostridiales bacterium | reverse complement strand
AGGCAGTGAAACAGTAACCTGCGCGTAGTAATCAGTTTTTTATCAGTTCTGGTCTTCGTAGTGTCCCATTACTGACGCACTAAGTATGTTGCCTGAGTCTTTACCAAAAACCTTACCTCCTTTTCGAAAGTGAGTCTAAGCACATCATTTTGCTACCCTACATACGGATTTATGTGAGCCGCAGTACACGGTAAAATGATAGTAAAGGTGATGCCCATGCAATCTGCTCTGGACAAACTGGCAAAGGCTGTGCGCGACGCACGAGAGGCCAAAGGCCTTTCGCAGCGTGAATTGGCCAGAAAACTAAATATGAATATGCGCACAATCATGGACTTAGAGATGGGACGCAGTAACCCAAAGGGCGAAACAATCTTCCTGATTGCAGAAGAACTCCATATCAGCTTGGATGCACTTATTTATACTGATAAGACACAGCCGAACGCAGTCAGCATTGATGTTCTGGAATTCTTTTCAGAGAAAACGAAAGAGGACAGCGCAACTTATGTTGAGATCTGCCGCCAAATTGAAACACTGCATTCAAAAAAGCCAATTGAGTAGACGAGGTCGGTCCACTTAGGAACCGGCTTCGTTCTCTTTTCTTAAGATATAAACGACAAGCGGCGGCAAGGAAATTCGTTCCAAGCCGCCGCTATATATTTGTTTGCCGTTGTTGTCCAGCGGCTGTAGTTTTCAATTCGCTTGTTCTGCAATCAAAATAGCCAAAATCCGGGCCTACTGAAGGCTCTTTCGTGAGCACTTCGTTTTGGCATAAATTTATTTTTATCTTCTAAGCGTCTCCATGGCAACCAGAACAACTAAAAAGGCTATAGCTTTTCCTACAGTCATTTTTTCCGTCTAATTTGTGCGACCAGATAAATGAGCATGGGTCAGTATTCAGTTCAACAAATCTTGCTAATGTTTGTCAAGGACTTTTTTCCGGAAGTTGCACTGAAAAAAGGGCGCACTAAATTAACCCGCCAGATTGCGGGCTCTGAAAAAATGATGTAGAATCAAATCGGAATTTGTTTTTCGCTTCGCTGGCAACGTTAGCGTTGCCGGAGCACTTCAAGCCCTGGAGTACGGCGTCAATTTTGAGCGCATCGCTTTCTCAAAAAGCGGCAGAAAGGAATGCGGTCCAACGGTTTTCGCGGAATTGGCGAAATTGAGCTTTCCGAGGCTGAATTTCCGCAATAAAAAAAGAAAGTCTCTGAAATCCGAAGATTTCAGAGACTTTGGAGCTGCTACCCAGATTCGAACTGGGGACCTCATCCTTACCAAGGATGCGCTCTACCTACTGAGCTATAGCAGCAAAGCATATGCCCCTTCATAAAGGGGCATATCGTGGCGACCGAGAAGGGACTTGAACCCTCGACCTCCGGCGTGACAGGCCGGCGTTCTAACCAGCTGAACTACTCGGCCACGGCTTGGTTATAATACCAAACGACATCCATTTTGTCAATAGGTTTTTAAAAAATTTTTGTATACGCCGGAGAAGGACGAAATGTCGCGCAGGCAGTATGGGGAAGGAAATGAATATTCGACCGCACAAAACTGAATATTTTGACAGAGCAGGTCAATTTTAACATAAAAGTGGGGAATTTGCACCGAAAAAACCCTCAAAAACGGGGCTTTGGGCACGACAACCCTTGACTAAAAGGGAAAATAGATGTATTATCTATCCGTGGTTTACTATCCATTTCTATTTCAGATAGAACGGAGGAACTTGTATGAGCATGATTCCTGAAGTAAAATGCCGCCGCTGCGGTGCGACATTTTCTTCCATGCGCAGCCGTTGCCCGAGTTGCGGGACCCGCAGGGTGACCCAGAGCGGACGCGCTCCCGGCACGACCCCGGGCACGGTAAAAGGCACAGCGTCTTATGAGCGTGCTGAAACGAACACAAAATGGCAAATGATTTTCGGCCTTATTCTGGTCGTCGCGGTTATTCTGGCTGTCGTTGTTATGGTCAGCACCAGTCTCGCCGGCAGTGACGCGAGCAATAAAAACACGGTTCTCACGCCGCCTGTTGTAACCGATTATGTACCTATAATTGCCGAACCTCCCACGGCGCCCCCCACCCCGACTCCTACTGTGGAGAGCATAAAGGTTTTCTTCTATAATGATGAGAAGACGACCGATTTTCTGATGCATGTGGGCGATACCGTCAACCTCACCGCACAGGTCCTGCCGCTTACGATTCAGGGTGTTAAAGTCGAGTGGTCCAGCTCAGATACCGATTATATGACCGTCACCTCTACAGACGACCTTGCCTGCACTGTTGAGTGCGTCGGCGCTATCCCCGGAGGCGTTAAGCTTACGGCAAGCTGTCTTGGCGTTGAAAAGGTGCTCACGGTATACTGCGTCGAGTAAGCTGTGTTCGAAAAAAGACTGAAGCGATTTTTCGCTTCAGTCTTTTTTTGTTTTCCATTTACAGCTCCTTTATCGAGCATATGATACCGCCGTTGTCAAATATCTCGACAATGGCCCACGTGGGATTGCGGCCTTTTCCGGAGCTGCCGGGATTGAGCACCTGTACTCCCCCGACCTGCTCGTAGAGCGGCTGATGAGTATGCCCGAACATGGCAATCTGTGCGCCCTCCTCCTGCGCGGCGTATACGAGGGTGTCGACTATGGGGCTGACGCGGCTGAAGCCGGTGTCAAAGATGTGTCCGTGCGTCAGGAACGCCTTAACAGGGCCGAGCTGTACAGTCAGCTTATTCGGGGCCAGCGGCATCAGATCGCAGTTGCCGCATACGTTGTACAGCGGTATCTCAGGAAACTCTCCGCGTATCTCCAGCGCATCCCTGTCATGGTCGCCGAGGTGTATAACCGCGTCCGGGCGGCAGCGCCGCACGGCTTCGAGCATCAGTGCGGTGTTTGAATGCGTGTCGGAAAAAACGGCAACTTTCATGTATTTATGTTCCTTTTCTGTAATATAGTGTTATGTTCAGCGCAGGGCGGTCTCACGGAAAACGGCCGGCCGCGGCCTTTCACCGTGCGACAGGCTATGCCCGGGCCCTCAGACGGAGCGCAGCCGGGCGAGTTTCTTCCGGGTAGATTATCATCGGGTGTTATGCTGAATATAATAAAACGAACAGGGGTGAGATGCAATGCAAAATTTTGAACAGATCGGCCGGGAGCTGCAGCGCCGCGGCAAGACGGAGCAGATCAGGCAGCTGGCCGAATCGGAGGATGGAGCAAAACTTGCCCGGCTTGTTGACGCAAACGCCGTAGAGCAGGCCGCCCGCAGCGGTGACGGCGAGGCGCTCAAAGCCATTTTGAGTTCGGTCCTGAATACCCGTGAGGGACGCCGGCTCGCGGAGGATGTCCGGAAAATGATGGAGGACTGAGCTGCGGTTAATGTGGGGGAGGTGACGCTGCAGTGAGCGAGCTTGAAGACAGGATAAACAGCATTCTGGGAGACCCGGAGCAGATGAAGAAAATATCTGGACTCGCGAAGTCGCTCATGGGCAGCTCGGATACCGCGCCCCGGAACAGTCCCGGCGAAACAGACGGCGCGGCGGGGCTCGCATCGCTGATGCAAGGTATGGGAGGAGAGGAATCGCTTATAGACCCTGCCTTGCTCGGTCGGATCAGCCGCGCCATAAACTCCGGCGCGAGGGAGAAAAAGCAGGAGCGGGCCCTGCTGGAGGCAATGAAGCCTTATCTCTCCGAAAAGCGCAGGAGCAAAATGGATAAAGCCATGAAGCTCGCCCGCCTGGCGTCAATAGCCCGCCTTGCTATGGGCGAGATGGGAGGAGATGGCAGTGATTAACCGCTATCAAGGCAACAGCGGCCGGGTAGTGCGTTACCCGGAGCACACCGAGGAAAAACGTCCTGTGCAGCCCCGCCCGGGTCGGCCTCAAACGCTGCCGGTAGCCCCGCCAAGACCCGCTAACAGGCCGGGCGCAGGGGGGCTTCTGCCGGGGCTCGGCGATATAGGCAGACTCCTGCCGGACAAAATCAACGATCTGGAGATGGACGACATCATCCTGCTTCTGATCCTGTATCTGATGTACCGCGAGAGCGGCGACAGCGAGCTGCTGATAATCATGGGGGCGATGTTTCTTTTGTAGTCCTCCGCTGTGTTGATAACAAAACAGCAGCATCCGTCTGATACAGGATGCTGCTGTTGTAACTTACGGGGTTTTTTTGTTGAGAGAGCCGGCGTCGTCCGATGCGGAAGCAGATTGAATGTGCTCATGCACGGCGTGATGCTCGGCGCGAAGATTCGGGTTGTTCTTGAAGATTTTAAGCCATATCACGAGCGATATGATAAAAGCGGTGACAAGGCAGATAATCTTAACGGCGACGCTGTTGCCCGCCATCAGAACGGCCAGCAGACCGAGTACGGCGGATATCCCGTAGAGCACCGCGACTACCTGCTTCTGGTTGAGTCCCATGGCCAGAAGCCTGTGATGGAAATGGCCCTTGTCGGCCTTGAAGGGGCTCTGCCCATGGAGTATCCTGCGGAAGAAGGCAAAGATGGTGTCTGCCAGCGGCAGGGCCAGCGCCAGCAGCGGCACGAAAAAGGTGATGATCGCGTGCAGCTTGAACAGACCCATTATCGAGGCGGTTGAGAGGACGAAGCCGAGGAGCTGGGACCCTACGTCGCCCATGAATATCTTCGCGGGATTGAGGTTATAGGGCATGAAGCCGAGGCAGGCGCCTGTGAGCGCCGCGAGGATAAGCGATACGACAGGCTCGGAAACGAACAGCGACACGATCAGCATGGTCAGTGAACTGATCGCGGACACGCCTACTGCGAGTCCGTCAAGCCCGTCTATCAGATTGACTGCGTTGGTGCAGGCGACTATCCACAGCATCGTGAGCGGGATGGAGAGATAACCGATCTCTATATAGGTTTCTTCTGCGAATATGTTAGGGTTGGATATTACGTCAAAGACAAGCCCGCAGCGTATCGCGACGAGCGCCGCGATGACCTGTCCAAGCAGCTTGATCCAGGGGTTGAGGCAGACGATATCATCCACGCCGCCCATTACCGCGATAATCAGTGCGCCGACCAGCAGGCCCAGCACCTTTGTGGACATCGGAACGAATACGATCAGCGAGAGCACAAAGCCCATGAATATCGCAAGTCCGCCCATGCGCGGTATGGGGTGGTTGTGTACGCGTCTGTCGTCCTTGGGTACGTCTATTGCGCCGACCTTCTCGGCAAAACGCTTGACAGGCGGAGTCATGAGAAAGGCGATGACGAGAGACAGGGCGAACGCCAGCAGTATCTTTATCCAATCAGCAAGACCAGGAAACATTCATTTTTTCTCCAGTACTTTAAATAATCAGAAAGGCTTCTCAACGAGGCCGACCTTTTTATATACCCTGCGCAGCGTCTTTGCGGCGACATGGCTTGCCCTGCGGGCGCCTTCGGTGTATACGTCCTTCAGATAGGCTTTGTCGGCGATCATGCGCTCCGCCTCCTCTCGGATGGGGCGCATCGCCTCGATGACGGCGTCGCCGACGGCGGGTTTGAATGCGCCGTAGCCCTGACCGTCGAACTCGCGCTCGATCTGTTCAAAGGTCTTTCCGGTGACGGAGGAATATATGCTCATGAGGTTGGATACGCCGGGCTTGTTCTGCGGGTCATAATGCACGCAGCGCTCGGTATCGGAGTCGGTTACGGCGCGCCTGAATTTCCGCGCGATGTCCTCGGGCTTATCCATGATGAACACGCAGCCCTGAGGGTCGGACTTGCTCATCTTTGAAGTCGGAGTACCGAGGCTCATTATTCTCGCGCCCACCTTGGGGATATAGGGTTCGGGGACCTTGAAGGTTTCCCCGTATATATTGTTGAAGCGTATCGCCACGTCGCGCGTCAGCTCGCAGTGCTGCTTCTGGTCCTCGCCGACGGGAACGTAGTCGGGCTGATAGAGCAGGATGTCCGCCGCCATGAGAGAGGGGTAGGTGAACAGACCGCCGTTTATGTTGTCGGCGTTCTTTGCGCACTTGTCCTTGAACTGAGTCATGCGGCTGAGCTCGCCGAACATCGTGTAGCAGTTGAGTATCCAGCCCAGCTCCGCGTGCTCGTGCACGTGGCTCTGTATGAAGAGAGTGTTCTTCTCCGGGTCAAGGCCGCAGGCGATGTACTGGGCCAGCTGAGTGACCGAGCGGCGGCGCAGCTCCTTCGGGTCCTGACGTACTGTCAGACTGTGCAGATCGGCCATGAAATAATAGCAGTTAAACTCATCGGCGAGCGCTGCCCAGTTCTTCACGGCGCCGAGGTAGTTGCCCAGATGAAGGTCTCCGGAGGGCTGTATGCCGGAGAGCATGGTTTTTTTATCGTTGTTGTCCACTCTGATTCTCCGTTCTGCCGCTTATGGTTTTGGTGCAGGCTGAAAAAGACCCGGCTCAAGCGGCAAATGGGGCCGGTCCGCGCCGCGCACACCGCAGGCTGCGCGGCCTGTGCGCCGTTTTTTGCGTGCCGGGCCGAAAGACGGCCCAAACATGCGTCTATACATTGTATCAAAATAAGTTTGTCTTGACAACTGCCAATTTGCAAAATAATATAGGAAAAGTGCGAGACAGATAAAAGCAAAGAGTAAGCTTTTGCACAGGAGGCAGAAAAATGAAAGACATGAAATGGTTTGAGGACATGGAGAAGCGCATTCCCACCGGTGAAGTGCGCACCCGTTTTGCACCTTCTCCCACAGGATATATGCACGTCGGCAATCTCCGTACCGCGCTGTATACTTATCTTATAGCCCGCCACAACAAGGGCAGGTTTATTCTCCGCATTGAAGATACCGACCAGGGCCGTCTCGTCGAAGGCGCCGTGGACGTGATATACAAAACCATGGCCGAGTGCCACCTTGACCATGACGAAGGCCCGGACGTAGGCGGTCCTGTCGGCCCATATGTACAGACCGAGAGACGCGGCCTGTATAAGGAATATGCCGAGCTGCTCATGGAGCGCGGCCACGCGTACCGCTGCTTCTGCGAAAAAACCGCCTCCGAGGAGGACGCCGGCGACTTTGACCGCGGCGACGATCCCTGCCGCTTCATGAGCCGTGAGGAGTCCGACCGCCTCGCCGCCGAGGGCAGGCCCTATGTTATCCGACAGCTCATACCGCATGAGGGCGCTACCACCTTCCATGATGAGAGCTTCGGCGACATCACCGTCGAGAACAGCACTCTTGACGACCAGGTTCTGATAAAGCGCGACGGTCTGCCCACCTATAATTTTGCCAACGTCATTGACGACCATCTCATGGGCATCACCCATGTCGTCAGAGGCAGCGAGTACCTGTCCTCTGCCCCGAAATATAATCTTCTGTATGAGGGCTTTGGCTGGGATGTTCCGGTGTATGTCCATTGCTCACCGGTCATGCGCGACGCGCATAACAAGATGTCCAAGCGTCACGGCGACCCATCCTACGAGGACCTTGTCAATCAGGGCTACCTGACCGACGCGATCATAAACTATGTCACTCTTCTCGGCTGGAGTCCCAGAGGCGAGCAGGAGATATTCAGCATGGACGAGCTTGTCGACGTCTTCGATATCAGCGGCATCTCCAAATCCCCCGCCATTTTTGACATTGAAAAGCTCAAATACTTCAACAGCGAGTATATCCGCGCCATGAGCCCCGAGGCCTTTGCAAAGCTGGCCGAGCCCTACATCCGCCGCAGCGTGAAGAACACCGCCTATGACGCCGCCGCAATCGCCGCCCTGCTCCAGCAGCGCACCGAGGTCCTGACCGACATCCCCGGTAAGGTAGACTTCTTCGATGCCCTCCCCGAGTATGATACGGAGCTCTTCGTCCATAAGAAATCCAAGTCCGATAAGGACAGCTCCGTGGCTGTGCTCAAGCGCATTATCCCGATTTTTGAAACTCTGTCGGACTGGGACGATGAGCATATCATGGCGGCCATGACAGGACTTGCCGCCGATATGGAGGCCAAAAACGCCAGAGTCATGTGGCCCGTGCGCATCGCTGCCGCCGGCAAGGCAGTCACTCCCGGCGGAGCCGTTGAGATCTGCCGTATCCTCGGCCGCGAAGAGACTCTGCGCAGATTGAACGTCGCGCTCGAAAAACTGAGCTGATAACGGAAAAATAACGTATTGATTGCCCCTTTCAGGTGATACTAAGCCTGAAAGGGGTGTTTTTATGTCTGCGAAAGCAAAGCAGCTTATCATTATATATACCGTTTCGGCTCTTGCTGTGCTGAGCGTACTCTCCGCTGTCCTGTATGCGCGCCTGTCGGACTACCGGCTCGCTGCGTCATACGGCTCCGCCCAGGCCTTTGAGACGACGGTTTCTGCGGTTGACGGCATGAGCCTGGCTCTGAAAAAGAGTCTCTATGCCACCGACGAGGTCCTTGGCCGGAGCCTATGCAGCCAGGTCTATGCCAAGGCGCTTGCGGCGGAGGCTTCGATGTCGTCCCTGCCTTTCTCCACACAGGAGCTGGAGCAGCTGTCGGCTTTCCTCAATAAGGCCGGAGACTACGCCCGGAGCCTTTGCGCCCAAGGGGATAACGAGCTGAGCGAGCAGCAGCGCCGGCAGCTGCGCAGTATGTCGGATACGGCCGCGGATTTCTCCGCGCGCCTGCGCGAGCTGCAGGGCCGGATAAACTCCGGCGAGCTTATCATGGATACCCGTGAACAGCAGCTGCAGAACATCGGCCTGGACGATACCGGTACTCTGAGCAGCGAGCTTCTGGGCTATGAAGCCGGGATAGCCTTGCCGGAGGACTTTGAGTATGACGGCCAGTATAACGTGAAACCGGAGAAGGCTCAGGGAACGCTCAGCGCCGCACAGGCCAGGGCTCTGGCTGCAGAGGCCGTCGGAGTGGAGGAGAGGGAGCTCAAGGACGAATACAGCTATGAGGGCAGCGACGGCCGCCGCTGCTACAGCGCGGGCGGCACACTCCTGTGCGTCAGCTCCCGCGGGCTGGAATCCATGGCGCAGTCGCGGCTCATAAGTGCCGGCCGGATAGAGGCGGACAAGGCAAAGGAGCTTGCCGAGAGCTTCCTGAAGGAGCGCGGCTATGAGGGCCTGAGCCTGAGCACGGAGAGCAGCAGCGGCGGACTTGCGTCCTTCAGGTATGTTCCGGTCCAGGACGGTGCGCTCCGTCTGGACGACTATATCAGTATAAGCATAGCCCTGGATGACGGCAGTGTATACGCCTACGACTGCACAAATTATACTGCCGAGGAAGTGAAGCTCAACTGGTCGGCGGATGAGAACGCGGCCCGTAATGTCCTGCCGGCGGAGCTCTCGGCCGACAGCTGCCGTAAGGTGGTCGTGAAGAGCCCCGGCGGTAAATATCAGGCCTGCTATGAGCTCAGCTGCAGCGGAGAAAACGGCGAGCGGGTGACGGTTTATGTCGATGCCGCCACCGGACGCCAGTGCCGCATAGAGCTGTAATTATATTCACTTATTAAATGTCCTGACCAGAAAGCACCTTAAGCGTAGAACCCGCCGTAAGCGCGTCATCATGTCTGATGCAGACCATGACGCGCTTACGGCATTTTGAGGGTATGGGCGCCTTTCATAAAGAAAAAATGAGCACGTCTTGTGTATGTTAACAAATGTTTTTCAATAAAATTGTCAATTTTTATTTTTTGTATAGTTTGACAGCTTTGTGACAATGCACTATAATTAAACCCGA
>JAQXKZ010000031.1 GCA_029010715.1 Clostridiales bacterium | reverse complement strand
GCTGAAAGCTCAGGGCGACGACGGCTATAAGGACAAGTTCGAAAAGGAGCACAAAGCCTTTGAGGATTATAAGGCCGGTATCGCCGCCGAAAAAACAAAACAGGCAAAGGAAAACGCGTATGCCGATCTGTGCCGTGAGGTGAAAATCAGCGCCAAACGCATTAGCTCCATCGTGAAGCTCGCCGATCTCGATAAGATCGAGCTCGACGACAGCGGCAAGATCAAGAACGCTGACAAGCTCGCGGAGGCGCTGAAAAGCGAATGGAGCGACTTCATCGTTACCGAACAGACAGGCGGCGCGAATGTAACGCACCCGCTTATATCCGCAGCCCCAAACAGTTTCAATGTATGCCTTTTCCGTAAACGCGGAAAGCCTGGTCCGTATTCTGCGGATATGCTCAGCTATAACGCTGCTGTCTCCCTCGCTGTCATACCCCCA
Organism: Clostridiales bacterium; assembly: GCA_029010715.1. GTDB lineage: Bacteria > Bacillota > Clostridia > Oscillospirales > Oscillospiraceae > Limivicinus. The sequence continues at coordinate 99,619 of JAQXKZ010000031.1, read as the reverse complement.
AACACGTTCATATATCCGTTCCTTGTCAAAGACCTGTCCCGGATTTTGAGACAGTAATTCCACAATGTCAAATTCCTTTTTCGCAAGACCGATACGCTTGCCTGCAAAAAACAGGCAGCGTTCCGAGTAGTCAATCGTCAAGTCACCGGAAAACTTTATCTGCGCCTCAAAGCTGTGCCGCGCTTCACGGCGCAGATGGGCGCGTACTCTTGCTTCAAGTTCCAGAAGCGAAAAAGGCTTAACTATATAATCGTCGCCTCCGGCATAAAACCCCTTCACTTTGTCAGTATCTTCGATCCGGGCAGTCAGAAAGATGATGGGACAGGAAACATAATCCCGGATACGCCGGCAGACTTCCAGTCCGTTCATGCCGGGCATATTAACGTCAAGCAGAATAATATCCGGCTGCTTTTCTGACTTGCTTATCGCCTCCGGGCCGTTTGCAGCCGTTAATACCGTGTATCCCTTTCCCCGAAAGAAATCCGACAGCATATTGACTATATCCGTTTCGTCATCGGCGATTAAAAGCTTATAGCTCATGGCGCGCACCTCCGTTTACAAGAATACTCAGCACAATTCAACTTTTTATCAACTTCCGGATTTTCTCAATCGGGATTTTATGCATTCTCCGGTATCAGCCGGATCGTCCCCGCGTCAAAGCGTTGCGTATGCGTCCGGCACGGCGGTAATATTTCACCCGGCGCTGTGCACTTCCACATTTCTCTTCTGCCTCCTCGCTTCTGTGCCGGGCCGGCCGCGTACGCACCATGGTCGGAATATCTGCCCCGGTTTCCTTCCTTAAAGTCCATGCTTTCCACACTAAACCGGGCTGGTCACCTGTCGCGTGATGAAGCTGCTGTGTTACCCGGTTTGCGGTGCCCGGCGGTCTCCGTCAGTTTGCCTCTTATTTTCTTATCATAGCTCATAGCGCGGCCTTTGTCGATGGCCGCGTTTGCCACGTCCTGAAAACTTCTGTGTTTTTTCTCCGCCCTCTCTCATCTACCCGTCCGATTTAATATGCAGGGCATAGGATCCCGGCGCGCTGATGCTCCGTTTATGTACTGTTTCCCGCGCCCTCCCTTACCGTTGCGCATGAAGCACTTTGTTCTCCCCCGCCTGCGCGGACTTTGCCCGCTCCCCTGCCGTATGTCAGAGAGCGGTTTCTGTTTTTCAGACAAGTTTAGCCTCCGCAATGCGGTTAATTTTGTCGAACACGGCAGTTGAATTTGGCAGTAGAAATTTTATAATGGATATAATTCACATCACCCATGGAGGAGTCCAACGCCATGTCCCAGTCAGCACGCGCAAGAACGATGCTCATCGTATCCGTCACGGTTTTCGGAACAATAGGACTGTTTGTCCGCAACATTTCCGTCTCATCAGGAGAACTGGCACTTTACCGTGCCGTAATGGCCGCACTGCTCATCGCCCTGTATTTTCTTATATCCGGCCAGCGTATGGATTTCAGAGCCATACGCGCCGAGCTCCCCTTGCTCCTGCTGTCCGGTATGGCAATGGGCATAAACTGGATACTCCTGTTTGAAGCATACAGATACACGACCGTCTCGGTCGCGACGCTCAGCTACTACTTCGCGCCCGTTATCGTCACTGTCGCCTGTCCGCTGCTGTTTCATGAGAAGCTGAGCCCTCGGCAGATCATTTGTTTTGTTATGTCAACCATAGGTCTGGTTCTTATAATCGGCATCACCGACCTCGGCGGAAGCTCGGACGCATTGGGAATATTGTTCGGGCTCGGCGCCGCGACGTTCTATGCAACGGTAATACTGCTCAACAAGTTTATCAAAAGCGTCGCCGGGATACAGCGCACCTTCCTGCAATTCCTCTCGGCGATAGTGATACTCATTCCCTATGTCGCATGCACCGGCGGCTTGACCCTCGGCTCGCTGGACGGCAGAGGCTGGGTATGTCTGCTCATCGTCGGACTGTTCCATACCGGCGTCACCTACTGTCTCTACTTCTCATCTCTGCGCGAGCTGCCCGGCCAGGAGGTCGCGCTGCTTAGCTACATTGACCCGTTCGTGGCGGTGCTGGTGTCCGTGTTCATCCTTGGCGAGGAGCTCACCGTTACGCAGCTTTGCGGCGGGCTGCTGATACTCGGCTTCACGCTGCTGAATGAACTACCGCAGAAAAAGTCCGCATCAAAAACATGATGCGGACTTTTTCTGATTCACTTTCACATTACCCTGTGTATCCATCCTTCGGGTGCAGGCAAACGCCCCATCTGAATGCCGGTGAGCGTCTCATATAGCCTGCGGCAGACCGGACCTGCTTCGTCCATGCCGCTGTCAAAGCTGATGATCCTTCCGTGGTCATTTATAGCGCCGACCGGACAGATCACCGCCGCAGTACCGCAGATACCGCACTCGGCAAAATCGTCCAGCTCACTGAAATACACCTCTCGCTCCTCTGCTTCCAAACCCAGGTACTGCCGGCCAATGGTCAGGACTGAGCGTCTTGTCACAGACGGCAGGATTGACGGAGACCTCGGGGTAACGAGTTTATTGTCCTTCGTTACAAAGATCAGGTTAGCTCCGCCTGTTTCCTCTACCCTGGATCTGGTTCCCGGGTCCAGATACAAATTCTCCGCGAAGCCTGCTGCATGCGCCTTTCCCCCGGCATACAGGCTCATTGCATAGTTAATGCCGGCCTTTATACCGCCGGTGCCCCGTGGGGCCGCTCTGTCATAATCGCTTACAGTCAGGGTAATCGGCTTTATCCCGCCTTTGAAGTATGTCCCTACCGGGCTTCCGAACACGCGGAAGATGTACTCCTTTGCCGGAGCTACCCCCAATACCGGACCGGAGCCGATAACAAAGGGCCTTATATACAGCGTCGCCCCCGAACCGTACGGCGGCACGGACCCGGCGTTGTCTCTCACGGTCATATCAACTGCCCGGATGAACATCTCCTCCGTTATCTCAGGGATGAGCAGGCGTCTGCAGGAATCCTGAAAGCGCTTTGCGTTCAGGTCCGGACGGAACATAACTATTTCTCCGCTTTCGGTCCGGTAGGCCTTCAGCCCCTCAAAGCAGGTCTGTGCATACTGGAACACGGCTGCAGATTCGCTGATTTTGATATCGGCATCCGTCACCAGTCCGTTCTCGAACCAGCGTCCGTCCTTATACACCGCCTCATATCTGCTTTTGAGCGGCGTGTATGCAAAGGGTAAAGCGCCCCAATCTTTCTTTTTTTCCATGGCAATAACCTCCGTGTCTATGTCCGCCGCAGCATGGCGGACGCCGTCGAAAAACTCAGATAATATAAAAAGGGCGCTTTGACTCTGTCAAAGCGCCCTTGCTTATGCCCGGTTATAGCACAACGCCGTCTGTTTGTCAACCGGTTTTACTGCGCATTACATATTTGCGGCTGTCACAGCTCAAGATAATACTTGCTGCAGGCGTTTATTACCGTAGTTTCACCACGCTGCAGAACTCGCGGAAGATTCGCGCCATAGCTCAGATGCACATGGCCGTGGATATGGTATCTCGGCCTGAATCTGTCTATAAAACCGTTGAAGCACTCGAAGCCGCGGTGGGCGTAGTCGTCCGCGTCGCCCCAGCCTCTGGCCGGAGCATGGCTCAGCAGTATATCCACTCCCCCGGCCAGTGCGATTGGCAGTCCCGCTCTGAATATCCGTCTCTGCATCTGGCGTTCGCTGTACTGGTTTGGGCCGCCGCTGTACACCGGGCTGCCGCCCAGGCCAAGAATACGCAGGCCGTTAAAGGTCACAAGTCTGTCCTCTATGCATTCGCAGCCCTCCGGCGGACGTTTACTGTACACTCCGTCGTGGTTGCCGCGCACATACATCACCGGGGCCCTCCCCATTGTCACGAGAAAGCTCAGGTATTCCGGCTTCAGATCGCCGCAGGAGAGTATCAGGTCCACGCCGTTCAGCCGGCCCGGCTTGTAGTAGTCCCAGAGATACGCGTCCTCCTGATCCGATATAAGCAGCAGCTTCAAACCTGTACTCCTCCCTTGTCCGGTATTATCCAGTCCCGGTATACGCCGAGCAGACGCACCAGCGACTGTGCCATCGGCAGCAGCTCATCGAAGCCCGGTATCTCTCCGTCAACGCAGTCACACAGCCAGTCCATATGCAGTATCTCCTCGGCCGACAGCCACCGGCTGCCGTCGTTTATCACTCTGCCGTCCTGCGACCTTATCTTCCTGTGGAACGGCAGTATCGTACCGGAGCATATGCCGTGCCTGAGTATTTCCACGAGCCCGGCCATACCTTCGGGTATATTATGGCTGAGCCTGATATCGACCGCGCCGCTGCTCATTCCCCACCAGTAGTTTACCGCCCTGCCGCTGTTTTTGTAGCTGAGCTCGTCCCAGCCCCCGTCCAATATATTCTGAACTATACGCACATACATCTCTCCCCAGTTCCAGTACGGTGAGCCGATGGGTACAAGTCCGCCATCATCGTCCACACGACAAAGCCCCCACTCGTGCTGAGACTGCTCAGGGCTTGGAATGTCACGGTTGGAAATCATATCCACACCCAGTCCCTTCAGCTCAGCTATCGGGTCCTCGGAAACGCTTGACCATCTCAGCTTTACCCTCACATCAGGGTTCGTCAGCCTTGCGCCGAGGGCAAAGGCGTTTATTCCGGCAGGCATACCGTAAATAGGGCTGCTGGCTATATAGCCTACACGGTCGGTCTTTGTCATGGCTCCCGCTACCGCGCCGGATATGAACTTCCCCTCATATATGCGCGCATAATAGGTGCGTACCTCCGGAAACGGCATGGACACCGAGCAGTTGAGTATCCTCACGTTCGGGTGCCTTACCGCCGCCTTTCTGCAGGAAGCTATGAGATTTGCGGTCGTGGCGAATATCACCTGCGCGCCGTCTGCGACGGCTGCTTCCATAAGATCGTAGGCATCCGTACCCTCGGTCACATTGTATACCGAGGTGCTTACTTTACCGGCGAGCGTCTCGGTAAGATACCTTCGCCCCTGGTCGTGAGCCATCACCCACGGGCTCCGCTCCGGAGGGCATTCGTTGACGAATGCGACATTCAGGTGCGCCGGAAGAACGATAATCCCAACGAGTCTGGACAGCACGCTCCTGGATGCCCCGGCGTTTTCGGTGCTGATGTCTATCGGCTCCGGCTTTGCCTGCACCTCTACCTCCGGCCAGATACCTGCTATGGACTTTGCCAGTTCCTCCTGCGTCATATCTTTAAGCCCGGCAAAGCTGAACACCTGCAGAAACTTCAGCAGCGCATCACCCACGGTTTCCTGCCCCATGCCGTCTTTTCTCTTCTTCAGCGCGGACGAAAACGCATAGTACGCGGCCGAGAAGCTCCTCCGCTCCTCTTCCGTCCACTCATGACCGGCATCAAAACCGAGCGCGGCCTGCAGCTTTCTGTACGAGCCCGGTACGCCAAACACCGGTATATACAGCCGGCTCAACCTATAGTAATCCATGAATTCATAGTATACCCTTATCTGCGTCTCCTCCGACCACGCCGGAATTATGCGCAGCACCGAGGCAGGGAGGACCGGCGAGCCGAAGCTTTTGAGCACGCTTACGCGCTTATTGCCCTCCTGCACATAAAACCGGCCCATATACTCAATGCAGCGCACAGGTTCCCGTATTCCCTCATCGCCGAGGCTTGCCTCACACAGACTTATCCACTTCTGTGCAAATTCAGTGTTATGCGGCAGCAGCGGCATGAAATTCGGCGCAAAAGCCGGCTGACGCCCGCGCGTCTTTGTACCCGCTATCTGTTCAGCCGGTATATCTATTATCCCAAGCTCAACACGCCCGGCCGCCATCGACTCGTCAAATATCTCGTCGAGCACCTGCGGATACGGGTACTGACCGCGCAGCAGGCAGTCCCTGTACATTTTTCTGCCGGACTTGAGTGCCTGATCGTATTGGTCAACCGCTTCCTGTCTGCTCATATAAGCACTCTCCTTTAGCTTAGGATGGCAGAGAAGCGTACGCTTCTCTGCCATCCTTATACTATGTTTTCACGCTTTATTCAAGCGAAATATATGAACGCCGCGTTTTTTCCGCCACGTCCGCAAATTTGCAATGCGTGCCCCCTGCCGGAGACACGCAGTAAATCACACAAAAATAATGTTTATCCCGCGGTAACTCAGCTTATCGGCCACGCTGCCGATGTTTGCGCCGGTTATCAGCGCCTCGCAGTCGCTGAGCTTTCCTATAGTAGCGATCGACCGCTTTCCGAGCTTCGTTGAATCGCATAGCACAAAGCGGTGGTCGGCGTTGCAGAGAACGGCGCTCTCCACCGTGGCGACAGAGAGATTATCGCTGTATACCACGCCGTCCTCATCTATTGCGTCGCAGCTTATGAAAGCATAGTCGACTCTGATATTCCGGAAAAAGTTATATGCCTCGTTCCCGGTTATTGTCCCTGTCGCGCTGCGGATAATTCCTCCGCAGATATGTACATCCGGCGCGGCGCAGCGTGCAAGATAATCCGCCGCCTGCATGGAGTTTGTATATATCGAGCCCGAATTAAAATCATCCAGCAGGTTGCTCAGGGCGAAAACGGTCGTACCGCTGCCAAGAGAAATCGAACTCCCGTCGCTTATAAGAGCCCTTGCCTCGGTGGCTATACGTCTTTTCTCCGATACGCTCTTATGGAGCTTACTGTCAAAAGACTCGGCCGGTACGGGGTTTATTGACATTACTCCGCCATAAGTTCGGATAATCAGTTTTCGGTTCTGCATATCCGCCAGCTGCTTTCGCAGGGCAGAGACGGAGACATCAAGAATCGCGCTCAGTTCGTTTACTGACATTTCTCCCCGGCTCTCCAGCAAGCTGATTATTTTTTGCTCCCTTACAGTGGTTTTCATACTGACCGCTCCTTCCGAAGAAAAATTGACAACGTAGAAAAGTGAAAAATACATCCGTCGTTTCTGTGCAAAAGCACAACAAAGCCGTCAGTTTTTTCATAAATGAGCTAAACGCGCAAAAGTGCAAAAAGTTGTTTTTTGCTCATTTGCGCGTTTCTGCGCCGCTGACAATGACTAAGTTTGAAATTATCCTTTATCCACAACAATAAACAACCGATTTTTTTTGCTATACTATAGCGCGTGAAAGCGGAAAAATCAACAAAAAAATGAGGCCTGAAATAAGCAACTGACACATCACGACGTAACTGTAAAGAACACCGCCGAGGCTTTTGAGCATTGCAGAGACCTACGCGCAGAGTTCTGGGGCTTCAGAACATCGGCCTGCCCAAGGATCAGATGAAGGCTCTCGCAGACGCCGTGCTTGAGGCGATGGCAAGGCAGTACAGGAGCGCAGAGGCTCACTATGAAAACCGGCTTCGTGTCACGCACGCTGAAACGGTGCGGCTCTGAGAACCGTATCTCGAATAAAGGAAGCTTTCATGTCATTTGCTTCTTAGCCACAAAAGGCAGTATCAGAACGCAAAACGTTCCGATACTGCCTCTTTTTATTTCCCGTCCGTGGCCTTATATTTCGGCCGCCATTTTGAACATGTCCCCGATCATAGCCTTTGCCTCATTCCGGCTGCGCCCCGGGGCTGCCTCATACAGCAATCTGGTACCGTCATAAAAGCATGGCGTGTAGAAATAATCATAACAATCCGCGATTTCCGGATGCTCCAGCTCGTTTATCACGTCGATCTCAATGTCCGCAAATTCCGGTTTTTCCTTCCTGAGCTCTTCAATGATCTCCGCCGCCTGCCGGCAATACGGACAGCCCGGATAAATAAACTCTGTTACTTTCATATATATCTCCTGTATCTCCGGGGACGGATTCGCCCTGAATCAGCTGAAATCCGTCCTGTGCTTCATTACATAGGCATAGCTGAGTTCGGTCAGAATATCCATGTTATTGTAGAACTCATCGTCGCACTCGTCAAATATCTCGTCGACACCGTTGCTTTCCATGTCGTCAAGCAGTTCCTCGCGCTCACCCCTGTCGACCGGAATCTCGCAGCCGAAGGCATTGAGCGCCTTCCCGCATATCACTGAAATCTCGTCAGCGCCGATCTCGGCAAGCGAATAAAGCAGTTCGCCTGAGAAGTCCCCGCTGGAGTTGTAGAAGAACTGGGAGAAGCCGCCGTTATTGACCTCCTTCTCCAGCGTCTGCACAATATAGAAAATACGCTCCTGTTCCGACAGCGCATCCATGTTGCCGCCGTATGCACACTTTTCCGCCACGTGCTCATCCAGAGCAAGGATCAGACTGTTTTTATCTTCGATCTTCCATATATCTGTCAGCGTCATTTTATTATACCCCCTTACCGATAAGCTCATCCGGGCTGCGTTATCGACTAGATATTTATTATACATTAATCTGCGCATTTTGCAACGTTTTGCTGTCAAATTCTTTGCACTCCGTTCGTCAAAAACGGCAACTTACCCTCCGGTTATTCAGAAACAGGCTTTGCATGCAGGCCCGCAAAACTGTTCCCCGCGGCATGTTCACTCCCTCTCAGCTTTTGCTTATCATCTTCATCAGCAATCTTAAGTATTTCTTCACCGGACAATAACTCGTCTAATGATACTGAAAAAACTTTGAAATTGCTTTTAATGATTCGATATTGGAAACTCCCCTGTCGGATTCCCGTTTTGAAATTGCGGTACGGGACACAAATAACGCTTCCGCAAGGTCTTTCTACGTGAGTTTTTTCGTTTATAAACTCTTGTTTTTTCATTTAATTCCATAATCAAAATTCCTTTGCGCTCAGATACAAATGTATCTTAATTAGAAGAAATGGGCAATCCCATAAGGGATTGCCCATTTCTTCTAATATATGCGTCTTTTCATCCCTGCATCAATTCATGCGCCGATTGGCGCAACCGGGGTGTGAGTAGATGTATTATCAGGATTATCAAATCCGCGAAACCCGCATAAACAGGCGGGATCTATCGAACGTCAGTCCAGGGGCTTCATCGTGGGGAAAAGAATAACGTCACGGATAGAACTGCAGCCGGTCAAGAGCATAACGCAGCGGTCAATGCCTATACCAAGTCCGCCCGTGGGAGGCATGCCGTATTCGAGAGCGTTGATAAAGTCCTCATCCATCATGCCGGCCTCATCGTCGCCCTTGGCGCGCATATCGACCTGCTTCTGGAAGCGCTGCTTCTGGTCTATCGGATCGTTAAGCTCGGAGAATGCATTGCCCATTTCACTGGCGCAGATAAAAAGCTCGAAGCGCTCAGTGAGTCTCGGAAACTTCGGACTGCGCTTTGCCAGCGGAGAAACGTCGACCGGGTGCATAGTGATGAAGGTTGGCTGTATAAGCTTCTCCTCAACCTTCTGGTCGAAGCACTCATACAGAGCGTGGCCCCAGGTAGGCTCCACCTTATCCATGTCTACGCCGACAGACTTTGCTGCAGCGACCGCCTCTGCGTCGTCCTCTATAGCCATGAAGTCAACGCCCAGATATTCCCTGACGGCCTCAGCCATGGTCATACGCTTAAAACCGGGCGCGAGGCTGATATTCTGGCCCTGCCACTGCACATCGTAGGTGCCGAGGATTTCCATTGCTGCTCCGGAAAGCATATCCTCGAACAGGTCCATCATGTCGTTGAAGTCCGCATAGGACTCGTAGAGTTCAACGGTGGTAAACTCAGGGTTGTGCTTTGTGTCCATGCCCTCGTTCCTGAAGATGCGGCCTATCTCGTAAACACGCTCAATGCCGCCGACGATCAGGCGCTTGAGGTTGAGCTCGGTGGCAATGCGCAGGTACATGTCGATGTCGAGGGTGTTGTGGTGCGTAATGAACGGACGCGCGGTTGCGCCGCCGGAGATAGTGTTCAGGACAGGCGTTTCGACCTCCATATAGCCGCGGTTGTCGAGAAATCTGCGCACATAGCTTATGAACTTTGAGCGGATTACAAAGTTGCGGCGGCTGTCGTCGTTGACGATCAGGTCGACCTAGCGCTGGCGGTATTTGAGCTCGGTGCTCGTCATACCGTGGAATTTTTCGGGGAGCGGCCTCAGAGACTTGGACAGCAGCACTACGCTCTGCACATGGACAGAAATCTCCTCGGTTCTGGTCTTGAACACATATCCGGTCACGCCGATAATATCTCCGATATCGTACTTGCGGAAGTCTGCAAACTCCTGCGTGCTTACGGCGTCAGAGCGGATGTAGAGCTGTATCTGGCCTTTGTCGTCCTTGATATGGCAGAATATGGCCTTGCCCATGCCGCGTTTGGACATGATGCGTCCGGCGACGGAGACGGTCTTTTCCGCAAAACCGTCGTAATCGCTCCTGATCTCTTCGGACCATGCGCTTCTGGTAAACTTTGTCTGCTGGAACGGGTCTCTGCCTTCCTGCTGCAGCGCCGCCAGCTTATCACGGCGTATCTGCAGTATCTCTGACAGTTCCTGCTCGGGTGCGGGCTGTCTGTTGTTCTCTTCACTCATATCTCAACTCTCGCCTCTTATTTGTTCTCAACGGAAATAATCTCGAACTTCAGTTCGCCCGCAGGCGCGCTTATAGTCACGGTCTCGCCTGCCTTGTGTGCGTGAAGCCCGCGGCCCAGCGGAGAGTCGTCGGAAATACGGCCCTCTCTGGGGTTTGCTTCCTGAGAACCGACTATCTCGAATGTCTCCTCAAAGCCGTCCTCGACATCGCGCACCCTGACAACACTGCCCAGAGTAATGGAATCCTTCGGCGCGTCAGCGTCGACATTATCGACTATCTCCGCGTTCTCAATGAGGGCTTTCAGTTCTGCGATCTTGGAATAGAGCTTACCCTGCTCGGTCTTTGCTTCGTCGTATTCGCTGTTTTCGGACAGGTCGCCGAAGCTCCTCGCCTCTTTTATAAGCTCAGAAACCTCTTTTTCCCTGACGGTTTCAAGGTAGTAGAGCTCATCCTTGATGGCGTCCAGACGCTCCTGGCTCATTTTGAATCTGTTGGAATTAGTCATAACCATTATGATCTCCTTCTCACGTCTTAATAGAGGGTCTTTTATTATAGCTGAGATTATATAAACTTATACCGCCGCTGTCAACTCAAAAGCTTCAGCGCCTGCATAAGCTGGTCGTCGTTCGACTGTGCGCCGCCGCCGGTGCTTTCGCCGACGGTTCCCTCTGTGGTGCCGGTCGCGGAGGCGTCGCTGTTATAGATAATAAGATCGGGCACCACGCCGCCCTTGGCGCTTATATCGGTGCGGTTTCCGGTGAGATATGTCCCGGTAGACAGGCGCAGCGCGCTGCCGTCAGAGAGCGTTATGGTCTCCTGAGTTCTGGTCTTTCCCGTGGTAGCCTCGCCAAGTACCGTCGCCCACTGGTTTTCCTGCAGGACCGCGGCACAGAGCTCGGCCTCTCCAAAGGTCTCGGAATTTACGAGCACGCAGATGGGCAGCTGTATGCACATTGCGTCGGAGCTGGTTACCTTCTCGTTACCGTCTTTGCTCGTCTCCACAAACAGCGTGCCGCTGGGCAGCAGGTAATCAAGGAATTTAGCGACCTCCGTATCGAGTCCGCCCGGATTGCCGCGCAGGTCAATGCACAGCGCAACCGCGCCCTGATTGAGCAGGTCTTCTATCGCGGCAATTGCATCGTCGCCCGTACCGGCCTCAAAGTTGAAAATCTGGATATATCCGGCCTCGGTCTTTTCAAGACGATATTTGACTGAGCTCTGGTATACCCCGCTGCAGTCAACCTCAATTGAGTTTTTGCGCCCGAGCCCCAGAGTGAACTTGCCGTTCATTTTGGAGCGGATCATCTTTCTTGCCTCGTCTACCGTCTTGCCGGTAATGTCCTCATTGTCTATGGATGTGATAACGGAGCCTGCGCTGAGTCCTGCCATGGCCGCCGGCGAATCCGCGTTGACGGAAATCACCTGGAAGCCGCCGCTGTCATCCTTGATTATGGACATGCCTATTCCCGAGTATTCATTGGCAGTATTGAGCTGATAGGTCTTGTACTGGTCGGCCGACATGTAGTAGCTCCATTTGTCACCGAGACCGGAGATCATTGCGGCGGCGGCATAGTCGCCCATCGCCTGCCTGCTCACATTGTCAATATACTCGTCCTCGACTATGTTCTTTATCTCAATATAGCGCATTGCCTCGGCATAGTCTTCCTTGCCGCCGACATTGTCAAGCATTTTTTTGTATGTGATGCCCACGGCGCCGCCAACAAGTATAATAAGCGCGAGGAGAACATATTTGAACCTTATGCGTATATTGAGAATTGCCGAAAAGACGTTGACTATGGCATTCATTAGTCTGTTACCGATGCTCATTATTAACCTCCGGCAGCATTGTATTTACGTGCATAGGGGCTGCCTGGTGCAGCCCCTGATTTTGTATAAGTAACGTCAGCGCCCTTACACACCGGCGTCGGCTGATATAACCAGGCCGGAAAAGAACTGTTCGGGGTCGATACGGGTGCCGTTTTTAAGCACTTCAAAGTGCAGGTGCGGTCCTGTGGAGTTGCCGGTACTGCCGACATATCCTATCGTATCGCCCTGACTGACAGTCTGTCCCTGGCTGACGGCGATGGATGACATGTGTCCGTAAAGCGTCACATAGCCGTTGCCGTGGTCTATCATGACACAGTTGCCGTACCCGCCGTTCCATGCGGCCAGCGTAATAGTTCCGCCGTCCGCGGCATAGATGGTTGTACCCTGATTGGATGCAATGTCTATACCTGTGTGGTTCTTTATCTCCCCGGTTATGGGATGTACGCGCTGGCCGAAACGGCTGGATACATACACATAGGAGGCGACCGGCCAGATAAAGCTGCCGGTGCTGTTTGCTCCGGAGCCTGCTCCGCTGCTTCCGCCGCCGTTATTTGCCTGCTCGGCTCGGCGCTGTGCCTCAAGCTCGGCCACAAGCTTGTCGATATTGGCGTTGGCAGCATCCTCAGCCGCCATTATCTCGTCATACTCAGCCTGTCTTTCTTCCAGATTGTTCTGAATGTCGAGGATAAGATTGATGGCCTCCTCGATATCCTTTTCCAGCTCGGCCTGCTCAGCACGGAGCACGTCCTGTTTTGCGTTTATATCCGCTCTGTATTCTTCGTACTCCGCTTTGACTTCTTCGGTGTTTTTCCGGGCAGCTATGTACGCGTCCTCAAGTTCCTTGTCGCTCTCCATTATCTCACCGATATCGTCCATGGCGGTGAGCAGTTCACCGAGACTGGTCGTTTTGAGTATGAGTGCAAGATAGCCGAGGCTCCCGTTCTCTTCCATGGCGCGCACGCGGCTGCGGTACCTGTCCAGCTGCTCCTTTTCGAGACGCTCGGCCTCGACAAGCTCCTTCTCCTTGTCGGCGATCATCTCGTCATAGAGGGCGATCTCATCGCTGTTGAGCTGGATCTGCTGGAGCGTGTACATATTGCGCTCGTCCATGGCTCGCTTCTGTTCCACAACACTGGCCTTATCGGCCTCGAGCTGCTCGACAATAGCCTGCTTTTCCTGACGCTGAGCTCTGATCGCGTCACGCTCTTCCTTGAGCGCGTCGATCTCAGCCTGTGTGACCGCATACGCGCCGCAGGGCATGGTGTCCAGCACCGCTGCCGCCGTCAGCACCGTACACAGCACGAGCGCCATCAGGCTTCTGATCTTTCTGTTCATATTTATTTACCTGAATTGCCTCAGCAATTGTAGTACGTAAGCCCCGAGAAATAAGATGCGGGGTCCACTCTTGAGTCGCCTACATAAACTTCAAAGTGCAGATGCGTTCCGGTGGCTCTGCCGGTATCGCCGAGATAGCCGATCGTCTGGCCCTGGCTGACATATTCGCCGGCCGAAACAGCCAGACCCGACATATGGGCGTAAACCGTCGAGGTGCCGCCGTGATTGATAATGATATAGTTGCCGTAAGCGCCGTCATACGACGCGGTCACGACAGTGCCGCTGGCGGCGGCGACGACCGGTGCGCCGTCGTTGCCGAAGCCGTCGATGTCTATGCCGTTATGGACACTCGTCTGTCCTGTAAAGGGATCCGTACGTGTGCCGAAGCGGCTTGTGACCCTTGTGCTGCAGGGTACAGGCCACATGAAGCCGCTGTCTCCGCCGCTTGCTCCGCCGGTGTTGGCCGCTTCCTGTGCCTGATTGATCTGGTCCTGACTGTAGGGTGGCTCCTGCCCTGCATCCACTGCCTCCTGATTGGCACGGTTCATTTCCTCGACCTGAGAGGCAGCCTGCTCGGCGTCAGCCTTTGCCTGCGCCTGCTCTGCCGCCTTCTGGGCGTTGAACTGAGCGATCATGCTGGCGATCGTCGCGGCGGCGGCCTGTTCGGCAGCCTCTGCCGCCTCGTATTCCTTGACCGCCTTCTCGATCTCCTGCTCAAGTTCCTTCAGCGTCTTGTCGGCCTCTTCGATCTGGCTGTTTATTTCCTTCTGTTCTTCCCTGAGCTCCGCCTGATTTGCCTCGAACTCGGCCTTTTCGGCTTCATACTGTGCCTTTACCTCCTCGGTCTCCTCACGCGCCTCCATATACTGCTTCTGAAGCGTCTTGTCGCTGGCCATGATCTCGCCCATATCGTCAAAAGCAGTCAGCAGATCCGAGAAATTGTCCGACTGAAGGACCATTGCCAGAATGTTGTAGCCGCCGTTTTCCTCCATGGCACGCACACGGCTGCGGTATTTTTCGAGCTGCCGCTGCTCCTTGTTCTTTGCAGCGTCTACCTCTTTTGCCTTTTCTTCGATCAGCTCGCTGTACTTGTCTATTTCCTTCGCGATGACCTTAAGCTGTTCTCCGGCAAGTCTTTTCTGCTCGTCGAGGGCTGTTTTCTGCTCCAGAACGTTCGACTTCTGTTCTCTGAGCGCTTCCAGCCTTTCCTTGCATTCCTTGACCTGGTCGGACAGCTGGCTCTTCTGAGCTTTAAGTTCGCTGAGCCCGTCCGGCTCATCCGCATATGCCGTAACGGGTATCACGCTCACTACAAGCGATACGATCATAAGCACAGCCATAATCACTGCAATAACGGAAATCGTTTTTTTGTTCTTCATTCTAAGCTCCTTGTTCCAAGGGATTGTAGCGCGGTCATACCTTCAGATAATTCTTTATGGCGTTCACGCCGCCGAAAGCGCCGACAAGGATACCTGTCGCCATGTATACCACGAACACCTCAAACGCCACACTGTGGAAGGGCACGAAGCTGATGAAGCTCTCGGTGACAGTGCTTACCAGTTTACCGGTCACAAGGTTATACAGGCCCCACTCTGCCAGAAACGCCAGTCCGCCGCCCAGGATACCGAGAGCAAGGCCTTCGACAACGAAAGGCAGCCGGATAAAGTTATTGGTCGCGCCGACCATCTTCATGATGGCGATCTCGTCGCGGCGTCCGAATGTGGCGAGTTTTACGGTGTTGGACATGATGAATATGGACACGAACACCAGTATGACGATCAGCACCAGGGAGATTACGCTGACGACGTTGCGTATGGTGACAAAGGTATGCGCATATTCAAGATGTGCGTTGACCTTTGCTATGCCATCAACGGATTCGAGCGCCGCCTTGGTCTGAGACATAAGGGCTATATCCGTCAGGTGTATGACGAAGCGGTGGCGGAATACGGTTTCGTCTATACCTTCTCTGAAGGTCTCGTCATACTTGTTCATGAAGTTTTCCATCGCGGCGTCGCGCGAGACGAAATCCACCGAGGAAACGTTATCGAGAGCCTCTATGCTGCCCTGTATGGCCTTGGCCTCATTTTCGTCCTTTATGGAATCGTCCACGAAAGCCACGATCTCGTTCTGGTTTTCAAGATCCTTGATAAGCGCGTCGATATTGACCGAAAGCAGAGAGACGCTGCCCATGATGATAAGGCAGGCCATAATGATGGTCACCGAGGCGAAAGACATGAAGCCGTGAGTCGTGATACTGCGAAAGCCTTCGCGGATAAGATAGCCGCATCTACTCAATCTCATAACTGTAGTACCCATCCATTCCGTCACTGATCATGTGTCCGCCGTCAATGGTGATGACACGCTTTGAAAAAGCGTTGACCAGTTCCTTCTCGTGAGTCACCACCATAACAGTGGTGCCCATCTCGTTTATCTTTTCGAACAGGAGCATCAGCTCCAGGCTGCGGACCGGATCAAGGTTGCCGGTCGGCTCGTCCGCGACTATCATGCGCGGGCTGTTGACCAGTGCTCTCGCAATCGCGACACGCTGCTGCTCCCCGCCGGACAGCTCGTTCGGCATACGCTTCTCGCGGCCCTCAAGCCCGACAAGCTCCAATATGTACGGCACACGCTTTTTTATGTCCGCATTTGCCGCTCCGACAACGCGCATCGCAAACGCGACATTGTCGTAAACGTTCATGTTCTCTATCAGTCTGTAGTCCTGAAAGATAACTCCCAGAGTCCTGCGCACCTTGGGCAGTTTGCGGCGCTTGATCGTTCCCATATCAAAATCGTTGACAATGATCTGGCCCGAGGTGGGTCGAATCTCTCCGGTTATGAGCTTCATAATGGTGGTTTTGCCTGAGCCGGACGGACCGACCAGAAACACAAACTCGCCGTCGTTGATGGTGAGGCTTACTCCGTCGAGCGCGACTGTATTGCTGCTCTCGTAGACCTTCCTCACATTGTTCATTTGAACCATAAAACTTGTGACCTCCAAAGGTTTTGGTTATACCGCCGCTGCGCGTCCGGCCCGCCGTCCTGAGCGCATCCGCGGTGTGCCTGCGATCTATCTGTACCTCAGTATTTGGTGTTGTTCAGGGAATCAAGGTACATTTTAACCATCATAGCGACCTTAAAGACGATAGCATGGTCAAACTCGCGCAGATCAAGGCCGGTGATTTTCTTGATCTTTTCAAGCCTGTACACAAGGGTATTACGGTGTACATACAGCTTACGCGAGGTCTCGGAGACGTTCAGATTGTTCTCAAAGAACTTGTTGATGGTCTCCAGGGTATCCTCGTCAAGGGTCTCTATGGGATTTTTCTTGAATACTTCGTTAAGGAACATCTCACAGAGAGTGGTGGGCAGCTGATAGATTATGCGGCCGAGACCCAGGCTCTCATAGTTGATGATGGTCTTTTCGCTTTCAAACACGCGGCCGACGTCTATGGCGACCTGTGCCTCCTTATATCTGTCTGCGAGCTCACGCAGATGACGTGCATTGGTGCTTATTCCTATGACGCACTTGGTGCCCATCTCCTCCAGCAGAGTGCTTTCGATGGTGCGCGCGACCTTCTGGATTTCCTCGGGGCAGTTGGTATTCGGGAGCGACTTGACAAGAACGATATCGGTCTCGTTTATATTGAGCACAAAGTCCTTCTGCTTGTCGGGGAAGAGGCGCTGTATGACCTCTACCGCCGCGACGTCGGAATTCTCCATCTGGCGCACGAGCAGTACGACGCGCGGCTCGTCGGTCACGAAGTGGAGCTCCTTTGCCCTGACATACACATCGCCGGGCAGTATATTGTCAGAGATTATATTTTTGATAAACGCTGCCTTGTTGTGCTTTTCCTCATAGTTGTTTTTTGCTTCGTTGAAAGCAACGGAGGCTATTGAACAGATAGTCCGGCTCATCGGATCACTGCCGTCGGTGAATGCGGCATAGTCGAACTTGGCCCCGGGCGACGACAGCGCGCAGTAGGTCCTGCTGCCTGTGGACACCGGGTGCTCGGTCCCGTCAAATTCATAAAGATGAAAATCGTCCAGTCGTGAGCCTATCATGGCAAGCTCACTGCTGGCCACGACAAATCCCTGCTCATCTACCACGCCTATGGTCCTGTCTACGGCATCCTTAAGTTGAATGATAACATTCTGGAAAATTCTGCTGGACATATTTCCTCCCTCTTCTGCCGCATCATGGCAGCACAGCAAAAACATCAAATCCGTCTGCGGCTTTATCGGATCCCGCTGTGCCGCACGTTCCGCCCATTCAGACCGGCGGCCGGCCATATTGGGCATTATCCCCTGCATGCCCCTTTTTCTGTCTCAGCCGAAGTATTGTCCGCAAAGCGCGCCCGTATCCCAACATCGGGCCCCTGTCGTAGTCAAAATACCATATCGGCCTAGTTTACATGGTACATAATAACTCCATTTTATGTAATTTTCAATAGAAATCATCTGGATTTTTTGTGAACTTTTTTGCATTTATGCTCTGAACGCTGAAAAAGCAGCTCGCTGACGGATATTTTTCTACCTATTGCCCAGCGTTTTTGACTCCAACACCTTGCACAAATCGTTTTCATCCAGCTCTCTGTACCAGCCCGGTCCGGTGCTGTCATCTATGCGCAGGGCGCCGACGGCAAGCCGCCGAAGATGCCGGACCGGCTTACCCCGCGAAGCCAGCATTCTTTTCACCTGATGGTATTTTCCCTCCATTACCGTGACGAGACAGCTCCCGCCGCCGAGCGGCTCCAGCTTTGCCGGCATGCACCGGGTTCCGTCGCCGAGTATCAGTCCCTCGCTGAACGCCTCGGCGTCCGAAGCGTCCGGCTCACCGTCGACCCCGGCCAGATACAGCTTTTCTATACCGGATTTCGGTGAGATGACCCTGTGGGCAAAATCGCCGTCATTTGTAAGTATGAGCAGCCCCTCGGTATCCTTGTCGAGCCGGCCTACCGGGAACAGCTGCAGACGCCGCAGTTCAGGCGGCAGCAGGTCGATAACGGTATTCTGCCGGCGATCCTCGGTCGCGCTCAGCACGCCCTCCGGCTTATCAATTACAAAATAGCGCAGACGCCGGCTGCACAGTACACAGCCGTCCAGACACAGCACGCAGCTGTCCGCATCGATTTTTGCATCAGGAGCGGTCACCGCAGTTCCGTCGACCGTCACGCGGCCGCTCCTGATAATCTGCCGCAGCTCGCTTCTTGACGCCACTCCCAGCTCCGACAGAAGCCTGTCAAGTCTTTTTACCGCCATGTTCACGCCCCCGTGTCGAATAATTCACCCGGGTATTATATCATACATTCCGGCAAAAATGAATATTCTGTCTTGAGGCTGTACAAAGCAGCATATGCCGCGTACACGCCGTGCTCTCCGCCGGCCGCTTGCGGAGACCGAACGAAAATCATAATAACAGGCGGCAGAATGGAGAACAGAGCCATGGCACAAAAATGCTCAGGATTCACCAGAAAAAAAGCCCTCTTTCTTGTCTTGGGCTTGGGTGTGCTTATACTACTGCTTATAGTCCTGCGCGGTCTGCTGTCCCCCGGTACATCTTTTGACCTCTCAACGCTCGACGGCAGAGAAGCCTTCATCAACTCGCTCGGCTGGGAGATCGACAGGAGCACGGAGGAATTCCGCACCGTAGTCGTGCCCGACAGTCTGGAAGGCATAATGGCGCAGTATAACCGTATGCAGCAGGCACAGGGCTACGATCTCAGCAATCACCTTGGCGAGCGGTGCAATCAGTACAGCTACCGGCTTACCAACTACGCCGACTGTGACGGGACCGTTTTAATCACGATCTACGTTCAGGATAACGAAGTTATCGCCGGGGATATACATACCACCGCCGTAAACGGCTTCATGCACGGTCTGAAAAAGAATACAAAGCAGTAAGCCCTTACCTGCAGGAGCAGATTTTGTCTGGTGCCTGTCATGCTTCAGTCAGCTTAACAGCCGGCCGGCGCTGTATTTATGCAGCACGGCCGGTTGTTTTTCATTGCCGCGGCATATTTTCACACGGCATCCCGGGCTGTGAAAATACAATATGCGCCCAATATATCAAAATGTGTATGGTTTTTCATCGTTCCGCACAATTCGCTATCGCTTATTTGAACAAATACGCCAAAAAAGTCCATACTCGTTGACTTTGTGTTCACAGATTGTTAAAATATAATTAATACTTTAAACACACGAACCATTCTAATTTATAAAGAGAGGGATGCTTTTTGAGAGATCTCCAACATCTGCTGTTTTTCGAGAACATGCTTCAGGAAGCCAACAACGAACTGGTGCAGCGTGCCTGCGGCGAAGGGCGTCTTGCGCTCGCTTATAACTGCTGCTACATTCCGGAGGTACTCCTCGATGTAGAGGGCTGCTTCGGCGTGCGTCTGCGTGCTCCGAGATGCACTAACCCCGACCTCGCGACCTACTACATGACCAACCGCTCCTGTCCCTACTCCAAGAGCATACTCGAACGTGCTTTTGAGGGCGGCTACAATTTCATTGACGCCCTTATGGGTCAGGAATGCTGCACGACCATGAACCGCATGGAGCAGTATTTTGCCTACTGTAAGCTGATCCCCAAGGAAAAATTCTTTGTCAGTTTCCTGGACATGCCGCTCAAAAAGACCGAGTGGCATGCCGGCTATTACCGCCGCCAGATAGAGAAGAAGGTCATCCAGCCTCTCGAAAAGACCTACGGGGTCGACTTCTCCGAGGGAAAACTCCGCGCCGCCATTGAGCAGCACAACGAGCTGTGCCGCATCATCACCGAGCTTGGCAACTTCCGTAAGCTCGACAATCCTCCCATTACCGGCTACGAGTTCCACGTCATACAGCTTGTGACGCTCACCTGTCCTAAGGATATGATCCTCCCCTACCTGCGTGAGACGCTTGAAGAGGTCAGGAACCGTGAACCTGATCCCAGACCGGCCTACCGCGCAAGAGTCATGGTCGTCGGCTCCGAGATCGACGATCCGGACTTCACAAAGCTCCTCGAGGGCTGCGGCGCCTATGTTGTCGCTGACCGCTACTGCTTCGGGTCCATCCCCGGCCGCCAGGAGATCGTTCTGGAGGACGGCAAGGATATACTTCAGTCCGTCGCCGACCACTATATGTACGGCAACCAGTGTCCGCGCGCCATGGGTTCCGAGAACATCGTGGCGAGGAAGCAGTTTCTGTACGGCATCGCAAAGGAATACAGGGCCGACGGTATTATCGCCGAGAACATGAAGTTCTGCGAATACTGGGGATATGAGCGCGCTCAGGTCGCCCAGTGGATGAGCGAAGGATTCAATGTGCCCAAGCCCATCCCCGTCTGTCAGATAGAGAAGGACTACACCAACGCCGCAACCGGTCAGCTGCGCACGCGTTTTCAGGCCTTTGTCGAGTCGCTTGAGATCAAGCGTATCCAGTCCGGTACCTGAGGAGGTAAGGCTTTATGTGGAAAAGAAAAATAAGCATAAAAGAGCAGTACAAGACCCTCGGTCATTTTCTCAGGGGCGATGAGCCCTGCCATTACATAGGCCAGCGCTACATTGAGGGCACTAACATATACGCCCGCCGCGAATGGCGCGGCGTAAGGGACACGGCCTATGCCTTCGGCTTCTGGCTCATGACCTGGGTCAAAATGGGCGGCCTTGTCCTGCGTGACCCGGTACGTATGGCCAGGGCTTTCTGGACCTACCGCTGGCTCACGGCCTACCTTGTCTCCCCGTCCATGATCGACAAATGGATCGAGGGTGACCGCGGCATCGCCCTGCGCGCCGACCTTACGGCCATCAACTGCATGATTTCCGACTCCATCGAGACTCTGTGGACGGAGCTGCGCGCCGACCGCCGTTTCGGCGAAACCAAGTGGACCGATATCACCGTCGCTTTCGACTACACGCTGCCCAAGCACCTGATATTCGGCTTCCCCGGATGCTACGCCGTCAACATGCAGCAGCACGCCGCTTTCATGCTCCCGCTCATGCGCAAGGACCTCGGCTGCTACTATGTCGATCAGGCCGTGAGCTGCGGCATCCCCGGCGACATGTGCACTCTGCCGCTGACCGAGGTCGGCGTCGCCGTCGAGGGCGAGTATCCCGATATCGGCAACTTCTGGATGACCACCAACAATCCCTGCGACGCGAACATGATGGATAACGCCGCGATGTACCGCGCCCTGTCCTCCAACGGCAAAAAAGCCGTGCATCCGCTCAACTCCCCTCTCATGTATGACGATCCGACTACCAAGGAGCTCGGCGTGCATGAGATAAAGGAAGCGATAAAGTTCATGGAGCAGCAGTTCAACCGCCCATTTGACTGGGAAGCATTCATCAGGCACTGTGAGCTGACCAATCAGGTCAACCGCGAGGAGATGGAACGATGGGACATCTACTGCAAGACCTCCAACGGCTGTCTCAACGCGATCTGCCAGGGCATGTACCGCATTTATTTCTACCAGCAGGGCGGTACCAAATACTTCTCCGAGTCCTCCAAAAAGACTCTGAAGCTCTTCTACAGGAGTGTGGAGAAGAATCTCAACCCCTTCCCCAATACCCGTCACAGAGCGCTTGCATGGAGCTGTGGTTCCACCTACTACTGTCACGGCGTCGGCTGGCTGTACAACTGCTGGGGCATCCTCGCCGTCATCAATATGGACTCGCTCACCGGCCATAACCTGATCGACACCGAGGACCGCGAGACGATGCTTGAGGACCTCGCCGACTGGTATTCCCACACTCCGATGCGTACCCACACCGTCGGCGGCAACCGCCACCTGATGCAGATGTGGGAGACCGCCGAGAAGTTCAACTGCGATACCATAATCATGTACGACGACATTGGCTGCAAGGGCATGGCCGGCGCGCAGGGACTGCTCGAAGAGGAGTTCAACAAGCACCGTGACCGCTTCAACATTATCTGGATGCCACATTCGCTGATGGACTGCCGTATCGTGCCGACCAACGAGGCGCGCAAGGCCGTCAACCAGTACATGACCAGCGTCCTGCACGAGGAGCCCGTTGACCCGACTCTCGTTGACTTTGACGATACCCTCGGCTGGTAAATCACTGATTGGAGAAAAGACATGAAAAAAGTATTTAAAGTTTTCGGTATCCTGTCCGGCATCCTTGCCGGTCTCTTCGCCGTATACTATTTCAACCTCGACATGAAGCTTATGCGCTCTGTCGTTCTCCCCTTCCTAGACAGGCACCACGACAGCGTCAGGCGTGAGCACCTCATTTGACAGGGAGGCGCAGCCATGCAGAAGAACATGAACATCACTCCCCGCTCCCTGACCGGCAAGGAGAAGGAGGACCGCGCAAACGACATCTTCGACAGCTTTGCCAACTACCTCTGCTTCTGCCCGAAATGCCGCTATCTGGACAAGAGCAACATGTACCTCATGCGCGCCGAGTCCCGGGTAAAAAAGCTGAATGAAGATGGAGTGGAGTGCCCGCAGTGCGGCGCATGTGAATGGGAGCTCGGTTATCCTCTCGGTACGACCACGGGCTTTGTCAAATTCCCCCGCTGATAAAACTGCATCATGATTTAAAACATCGGAGGCCCGATCGGGCCTCCGATGTTTTTTCCGTATGCTTATATCAGGGCACTCATAAAAAAACCGTGAAGCATTTAAAGCTTTTTGCAGAGCTGCAGGCGCGCCGGAGCCTGCATGAAGCGCCGTGCTTCCGCGCTGCATCAGAGGGCAGTAAGGGATCACTCTTTGCTTGCCCTGCCGATGCCGAACTCAGCCGTCGCAAGGGCGATGTTGCCGTCTCCGTCAACAAGGGATTTCACCATACGGTACCATCCATCCGGCAGTTTATCGTAGTGTTTCTGAAAATTGAAGAAAATATCGTCGCTGCCGTTTGCAGGCAGTGTGTAGATCTCCAGAGTCACCGCTTCCTGCATGTCCGGTACGACGCACCAGTGCGAATCCTGCCAGACCTCAAGTCTCTGCACCGCGTCATAGGTATATGCCGTGTCCATGAGGTTCTCAAGAGTGACAGCCACCTTGTCGGTCTCGTCGGTCACGGTTTTCTGTTTTATGAACATCCGGACCTGATCATTCGTCTTGGCAATATCGTATTGGCTGACTTCATAGCTGCTTTTTCCGCAGGAAGCGAAGGACATGACCATCATCACTGCGGCAAGCACTGCAAAAAGCTTCTTCATCATAAACCTCCTGTTCGCCTTTGGCGTATTTGAACATTCAAATAATTCTTCTGACAGACATTTCACCTTTCACGTCTGTATGACGGAGGTATACTCGGCTATGTTCCGTTTCAGAACATTAAATAATTATGAACGCGAAGCGCAATGCGAATTACAGCAGCATTACACCTGCCCCGGCACACTTATCAACAGTCTCGGTATCCCATATGGAAGCCTGCACCTCGCCGATATGCGCCTTGCCGAGCAGCAGCATTGACAGTCTGGACTGTCCGATGCCGCCGCCGATGGTAAGCGGCAGCTCTCCGGCTAGCAGCGCCTTGTGGTAAGGCAGCTCCCGTCTGCTGTCACAGCCGGCGATTTTAAGCTGCCGGTCAAGCGTGTCCGGATCAACACGTATACCCATGGAGGAGACCTCCATGGCACAGCCCAGCACGTCGTCCCAGAACATGATGTCGCCGTTGAGCGTCCAATCGTCATAGTCCGGCGCGCGGCCGTCGTGCGGTTTTCCGGATTTGAGCGCGCCGCCTATACCCATGATGAAGGCCGTCTTATGCTCCTTGACATACGCGTTCTCACGCCGCTTGGGCGTGAGGTCGGGATACATGTCCTCGAGCTCCTGCGCGGATATGAAGCTCACCCTGCGCTCCAGCTTGGGCAGCACGGTCAGCTGCGGGTATATGGCCCGCATGGTGTCCTGCGTGTCGCAGATTGAAGCAACTATGTCCATGACCGTAAGCTTCAGATAGTCTTTATTCCTGTTCTCGGGGAGTATTACCTTCTCCCAGTCCCACTGGTCCACATAGACGGAGTGAAGGTTATCCAGCTCGTCCTCGTCTCGGCGCACCGCATTCATATCCGTATAGAGTCCCTTACCGGGGAAGAAGCCGTAGCGCTTAAGCGCAAGTCTTTTCCATTTCGCCAGGGACTGCACGATCTGCGCCCTGGTCTCCGTGCGCAGTATGTCAAAGGACACCGGACGTTCATAACCGTTGAGGTCGTCGTTCAGACCGGATTTCTCGTCTACAAACAGCGGGGCGGACACACGGTAAAGGTTCAGCTTTGCGCCGAGGTTTTCCTCGAACAGGCGCTTCAGCAGGCTTATCGCCTTCTGCGTGTCATAGATGGAAAGCAGGCTTTTGTATTTGGCCGGAATATAGGTTCTCATTCTTGCTCCTGTCTCCTGCCTGTTGCGGCAGAATATATCGCTTATTTTTTGCTGAGCATCTCAGCTATCTTCTGGTAGTATTCCTCGGCGTCGCGGCGGAAGTTCTTCTCCATCAGCTCCGCCTGGTTTTCATCAGCGCACAGCAGGCGCAGGTGTATTATCTCTCCCTTGCCGTCGGACATGGCCAGCTCGACCACGCATCCCTCGTCGCTCACGCTGTGCTTTGCGCTTATCATTGCCGCGCGGCGCAGTCTCTCCGCCACCGGCGCGAGGAGTTTAAGCGCTTTGGCGCGCACTGAGTACGGCAGGCTGCTCTCCACAGTCCCGGCATTCCGCGCTCCCTTTGGCGTTATGGAATAACCGGTCTCCGTCCTGGTCACGTGGCCGGTCTCAACCAGATCGGCAAGGCAGTCGGAATAGTCAAAATAGTCTATACCCCCATCAAAACGACACAGGTCGCCGAGTGTCTCCGGGTCGACCTCACCGGGCAGACGGCTCAGGATGAAGAGGATGAGTATTTTGATGTCGAGCTTTTCATGTATGAATCCCAATCGTCCCATAACAGGCTCCTTCAGTTAATTCCGGGTTTGTTGTTAATAATTAATTATATACTGCCCGGACGTTTTTTCAAGAGTTTTTTACACATGTTCCGTTCAGGCGCATAGACTGTACTGAAGCTCACCGTTGAACAGGGCAAGGCCTGCGCAGCGGCGCCTCAATCAAGATAACAGGAGGTATATCTATGGCCGACAGAGTTGTGCCGGGTCCTGTCGAGAACTCGGCAAGCATTCGAGAAGCCGTATGCGTCAATACCAGAAAGATATTCGACAGCTGCAGAGACAAGGACTGTGTGGACGATTTGCGCGTCTATCCCACCATAAGCTCCCAGTCCTACATAGAAAATGCCCTGAGCATCCGTCCAAAGCGTGCAGAGCTGCTCTATGTAGACGTAAACGTGGAACCGGTCGGCTTCAACCGCGGCTATTACACGGTCGACTGCACCTACTTCTATTCCGTGACCGGCGAGACTTTCCCGGGCGGTCATACCTGTACGGGTCTGTGCGTATTCGACAAGCGGGTCATGCTGTTCGGAAGCATGGGAAGCGTGAGATCCTACTCATCCGAGAGTTCCGCTCCGCTCTGCACAGTCAACGACCTGCCGGTCGCAGTGGTAAACTCGGTTGATCCGATCTTCCTGCACAGCAAGCTCGTCGACTCTGAATGCCTGCTGCCTACGGAGCTGGAGCAACGCAGCATCCCGGATGCGATAACCGCAGCCTTCCCCGAGAAGCTGGTGCTCACCGACACGGCGCGCCGTTGGTATGCGACTATCGGGCAGTTCAGTATCATACGCCTCGAGCGCGACACGCAGCTGCTCATTCCCGCCTACGACTACTGTATGCCGGATAAAGAATGTCCCGGCACGATCACCGAGGATGATCCGTGCACGCTTTTCAGCCGCATCCGCTTCCCGGTCGAGGAATTTTTCCCGCCCGACAGCGTCTGCGACTGCGAGGACTACCGCAGTATGAAATAAGCGAAGGTACGCAGAACGCGGCCTGAGTCCGAGACTTCTGTCCCTTCCGGCTCAGGTCGCCGTCGTTTGCTGATTTTATGTAAACAATTATATG
The DNA here is from genome assembly GCA_029010715.1 of Clostridiales bacterium. Classification (GTDB taxonomy): domain Bacteria; phylum Bacillota; class Clostridia; order Oscillospirales; family Oscillospiraceae; genus Limivicinus. The sequence continues at coordinate 73,077 of JAQXKZ010000031.1, read as the reverse complement.
TAAATAAAATTCCGTATACATAAATATGTAAATAATTTTACGTATATAATATTAGGTAAGCTGTAATATGTAAATTATACTTGTCTGTTCTGTTCGGCGCAAAGGACGCGCCGGGAACGAGCCCGCTCTGCCGCCTTTTCGTTGAATTATTTGCTGTCTCATTTCCTTACGCCCGCAACTCACGCAGCTCCGGCATTGAGCACCGGACCTTATCAAGGCTTTTTAAGGACTGGCGATACAAGCCTGTAAAGCCTTTCACTGTGAATATGTTCGGAAGCGTCGTGTGGTTTTCCGGCAAAAATGCACCGCACAAAGCCGTTATGACTTTATGCGGTGCATTGCTGCTGCGGCCGTCTGCCGCCTATTTTTTTGTGACGATATGGTCCCTGTCCTTGTATATACTGTTGGCCGGAACGACCCCGCGCGCACTGGAAGTCGGATATATGTTCGAGCCGCGGCACACGACGGTGCCCGGATTGAGCACGCTGTTGCAGCCGACCTCTACGTTGTCTCCGAGCATTGCGCCGAACTTCTTGCGTCCGGTCTCGATGGGTCCTCCGGGGACCTTTACGGTAACGAGGGTCTTGTCACTCTTTACGTTGCTGGTTATCGAGCCAGCACCCATGTGGGCCTTAAATCCGAGCACGGAGTCGCCCACATAGTTATAATGCGGGGTCTGGACATTATCAAAGAGTACAACGTTTTTGAGTTCAACGCTGTTGCCGACAACGGCGTTCCTGCCTACGATTGCGCTGCCGCGAATGAAAGCGCAGTGGCGGATCTCGGCGCCGTGGTCGATTATGCAGGGAGAGCCCAGATATGCGGACGGGAATACCTTAGCGTCCTTTGCGACCCATACGCCCTCGCTTGGGTTGTCGTATTCATCAGGGCTGAGCGTGGGGCCGAGCTTGAGGATAAAATCCTTTATGCCGTCGAGGACCTCCCATGGGTATGTCTTGCCGTCGAACAGCTCCTTCGCAATCGTTTTGTCCAGATCAAAAAGTTCACTGATTTCTACCATGATCCCGCCCTCACTTTACCTTTATCAGCTTGCCTGCCTCGGCCATGGCTTTAATGATGCTGTCAACCTTCTCTTCGCAGAGCTCATGAGTCGTCGCTTCGGACATTACGCGCAGCAGAGGCTCGGTACCGCTCTTGCGCAGAAGCACGCGGCCGTTCTCGCCGAGCTCCTCCTCGGCCCTGCGTACGGCGGCCTTGACGGTCTCATCGTTAAGCGTCTCGTCCTTGTCGGTCACAACGACGTTCTTGAGTACCTGCGGGTACATTGTCATCCCGGATGCAAGTACGGACAGCGGCTCCTTGGTCTCGGTGATGGCTTCCATGACCTTTATTGCCGTCAGCAGGCCGTCTCCGGTGTTTGCAAGTCTGCCGAAGATAATATGGCCGGACTGCTCGCCGCCGATAATGTGGCCGTTCCTGCGCATGTTCTCCGCGACATACTTATCACCGACCGCAGTCTTTTCATAGCCGATTCCGAGAGTGTCGAGCGCCTTGTACAGACCCATGTTGGACATGACCGTAGTAACGACCTTGGAATCGCCGAGGGTTCCCTTGTCCTTCATGTACTTTGCGCAGACATACATGATGTGGTCGCCGTTGACCTCGTTGCCCTTTTCATCTACAGCAAGGCAGCGGTCCGCGTCTCCGTCAAAGGCAAAGCCGACGTCGAGACCGTTGTCCAGAACGAACTTCTGGAGATTGTGGATGTGAGTGGAGCCGCAGTCGACATTTATATTCAGACCGTCAGGCTTGTTGGCCAGCACATAGGTATCCGCGCCGAGAGCGTCAAATACGCTCTTGGCCATCTGCCAGGTGCTGCCGTTGGCACAGTCAAGACCGATCTTGCGGCCCTTGTAGGAGCGCGTGGCAAGCGAAATGAGATAGCCTATGTAACGGTTGCGTCCGGCAGCGTAGTCCACAGTGCAGCCGATACGGTCGCGCTGCGCGTACGGCAGCTGTTCGTCGGAGTCGAGGTAGCTCTCGATACCGTCGAGCAGGGACTCCTCCATCTTCTCTCCCTCGCCGTTTATGAGCTTGATGCCGTTGTCATAGTAAGGGTTATGACTGGCGGAGATCATGATGCCGCAGTCAAAATCGTCCGCACGGGCGATGTATGACACGCTCGGCGTAGAGGTGACATGCAGCAGGTATGCGTCAGCACCCGAAGCAGTCAGGCCGGCACAGAGAGCCGACTCAAACATGTAGCTGGAGCGGCGGGTGTCTTTGCCGATGACAACTTTGGCCTTGTGCTCCCCGTTCCTGCTGTAGTACCAGCCGAGGTAGCGGCCGATGCGGAAAGCATGGTCCACCGTCAGATCAATATTGGCTTCACCGCGGAAGCCGTCAGTTCCGAAATATTTGCCCATTGTGTTCCTCCGAAATTTTAGAGTTCGGACGCCGCTGCGGTATCAAAATACGCAGTGACCTCCAGAGGTATCTGCAGAAACGATGCAGGTATATATGTAATAGTCTTGCTATATACCATCTGAAATACGGCGGCGGATTTCTCTCCGCCCTCGGCGAGTACGATTATCTGCCTTGCCCCTACAAGGGTCTTGAGGCCCATCGTCACGGCCTCCCCGGGCATTTCCTCCTCGGAATATCCGCGCTCACTGAGCTGATGCTTTGTGCGGTTCGTGAGCTTTTGCACGTGTGTGATGCTGTCAAAGGGAGTCGCCGGCTCATTATAGCCTATGTGCGTATCCTGACCGATACCGAGCACCGCGAGGTCGAGACCGCCGAGCGAGGCGATCAGCTCCTCATACCCTTCCGGTCTCTCCGGATCCGGCCAGAAGCTGTTTTCAGGCAGGGCGTCGGTATGCCGCAGCAGGCTGTCCTCAATGAAGCGCCGGCAGCTTTTTTCGCGCTTGCCGACAAATTCGGCCACAGCCAGCAAACGTGCCTTCCTGAAGCTTATTTCCCCGGCGGCGCACATGTCTCCCAGGCGTTTATATAGTCCCGTCATCGTCTTTCCCGCGGCCAGCGCGATAACTGCGTCAGGCTTTGCTTCAAGTATGCCCCTGATCTGGAGGGCAGCCTTTTCCTCGATCTCCGGGATATCGCCGATTATGATTTTCACGGTATCAGCCTTCTTTTATCATCAGCCTGCAGCAGCGCGCTCCCGTTCGGTGCGTTCCTGCCTGCCGATGGTATTCTATTGAATAATGGGTACACTAGCACCGTAAGAGGTGAAGCCCATGGCAATAATAATCATACGCACAATAATAGTATATCTCGCGCTGCTTGTTACGATGCGCATTCTCGGCAAAAGGCAGCTCGGCGAGATGGAGCTGTCGGAGCTGGTGCTCGCGGCGCTGATCGCCGATCTGGCGTCGCACCCGCTGCAGGATCTGGGTATACCGATGATAAACGGCCTGATCCCTATCCTGACGCTTTTCTGCTGCGAAGTGCTTATAACGGGCGTCAGCATAAAGAGCGTGCGCCTGCGCGGCCTTCTATTCGGAAAGCCCAGCTTTCTGATAGTCCGTGGTGAGATCAACCAGTATGAAATGCATAAAAACCGTTTCACCACCGATGAACTGATGCAGGAGCTGCGCAACCAGGGATGTACAGACATAAGTCTGGTGGAATACGGTATTCTTGAAACTGACGGTACGCTCAATGTAATACTGTTTCCGTCCGCGCGGCCGGTCACAGCCGGACAGATGGGCATAGAGTCAAGCATCGGAGGCTATCCTAGCATTATCATAAATGACGGCCGTGTGCTTGAAGCGAACCTGAAACACATTGGCCGCGACCTCAACTGGCTCAACGCCGAACTGGAGCGTCAGGGAAAAGGCCGTGCGAAGGATATATTCCTTATGACCGTCAATCAGAGCGGGCAGGTATACATTGCAGCAAAGGAGCATGACTCATGAAAAAAGAGATCGTCGCCGGAGCAGTTCTGCTCTTACTGATCGCCGGGTCCGTCTGGAATATATGCTCCATCGACACACTCGCCGGGGATATCATGCGCACACTGGAGCTGTCAGAGGCCGCTGCCGATTCCGGCGATTTCACCGCGGCAAAATCCGAAATGGACAGAGGGCTGAAGCTCTGGCTCGACGCCGACGGCTATACGCATATTTTTCTGCGCCATCCCGAGATAGATTCCACAACCGACGCATTCTACGAGCTTCAGGAGCTGCTGATAGACGGTGACAGCGAGGGCTATTCCGCGGCCTACGCCAAACTGCGCTATCATCTGGACAGCATATGCGGCATGGAGCACATTTCCGTCGGTAGTGTTCTGTAGTACCGGCAGCCGATTAAACGCTTTTATCAGATTTGGGGACGCTGCGTGCCACAGCGGCGCGCGGTGCGTGATATCATCTCACGCAGAACCCTGACTCCCCTGCGGCGCTGTAAAACGCTTCCGAAGCTTTCTGTGAACTTTCCGTGTTATTATTTGTCCGTGAGCAGCTTTGTCAGCTCCTCCATAAAGGTGTTGATGTCCTTGAAGCTGCGGTATACGGATGCAAAGCGGACATACGCGACCTCGTCGACATTTTTGAGTCTGGTCATGACCATCTCGCCGATCTCGACGGTGCTGATCTCGCGCTCCAGATTGCTCTGAAGCTCCTGCTCAATATCGTCCGCGATATCCTCAAGCGTCGCAAGCGGTACCGGGCGCTTCTCACAGGCGCGCACCATACCGTTTATCAGCTTGACCTTATCAAAGGACTGGCGGCTGCCGTCACGCTTGACGACGACCAGCGGCATTCTCTCGATTATCTCATAAGTAGTAAAACGCTTCTGACAGGCAAGGCATTCGCGGCGTCGGCGAATCGTCGCGCCCTCTTCCGCCGGGCGTGAGTCAATAACCTTGCTCTCGGTATATCCGCAAAAGGGACATTTCATATGTTTCTCTCTCCCAAACCGTTTTTAGCTTGTATAGTATAGCATACGATTCGGCACTTTACCAGAGTAAATATATACAATCAGTGCAAAACCGCGTAAGCCGGCAGCGGCGGACGCCGAATGCGGATCGCTCTATGCAGCCCGGGACACGGCGATCAAAGCCTGATAAAAATTCACCGGCTCTTGTGCCTTCAATACTAAGTTAGTTATGTATATTTAATTATGTAAACTTATTTTTCCCTTCAACAAAGAGGTCCGCGGCGTCATCGCAGACGCCGCGGAATTTTCGTGATTATCTGCAGAGACGCGGATTATTTATCGCCGCGCCTGCCTTTCCTGTTCTTGCGTATCACGACAAATGCCACACAGCCGACGATTATCAGCGAGCAAACCATTATTCCGATCCAGAGGCCGATGTTGCTGGCATCGCCCGTAAGAGGCGTCATACCTATCCTGAACGAAGCCTGTTGAGTCTCGCCGGTCACGAAGTCAACATCTACGGTATAGTTTCCTGTCGCCTTGTATTTCAGGTAGGAATTCTCTATCGTGATGACCGCGTTTCCTGTGTTTTCATCTGTGCTCACTGTGTAGTAACGTGAAGAAAGCGTGCTTTTGTAGCCCTTCGAGTCGTAGATGTGTACGCAGTTATACATATCTCCGAGCATTACGAGGTCGTCAGCACTCCAGTCGGTGCTTATTACAAGCTTTTTGCCGGAACCGCGCTGGAAATATCCGCCGTTGGATATCCCGGTTATACGCGGCACAGCAGGGGCGACGGTATAGGGATAGTCCGTTTTTGTCGTCTCGTCCGTATTTTCCGCCGGAGCATACTGGATATAGCTGCCCACGGCTCCGTCTGTGTGCACCGCGGGATTTCTGACTCTTGCGCACTGTTCGGCCGTCACATTGTCGCCGAATATCCCTCCGGATATTTCGTAGGTATTACCGCCGCTGTGTTTGGCATATCTTCCGTCCTTTATACGGCAGATACCGAAATTTACCGTCTCCCCGACAACATTTTCGCCGTCAAGGAGAACGCTGCTGTCCGGATTCACAAGCACGGTTTCCGCGACCAGGTTTTTGATTTCCGGCTCGTTCGCCGTGTTGACCGTCACGGACTTCATCGAATATCCCGCGCCGTCCAGTGTCACCTTATATGCGAGCAGCGCGCTCTGCTCGCTGTCTCTGAGCAGAGTAACCGTGCCGCTTTCACCGGCTGCAGCGACAGCCTCCTGCACGGTTTTATAGCTGCCCTTGTTTACCTTGAAGCGGTCAGCCGCCCATGCAACGTGATTTGCCATTCCGACCGTGTATCTGCCGGGATTCGCAGTATCGTCGCAGGGTTCATAGCCGGGGGCGCAGTACTTTACCGGTACCGGATGCTTAAAGCTGCCGCCGGATATGGCCACTCTGGCGCCCGTCAAAGCCGCTGCAGCCGATATATCCGGCTGAGCGCCGGGGTTCGCCGCGTCCGAATATCCGTCGATCCAACCGCCGCTGATGTTCATCGCGCCCTTAAAGACATAAGCTGCCGCGCTGCCGGTCCTCAGGGTACCGCCGCTTATATTCACATTACCGTCAAGGAGTATGTTTATTCCGACGGCCTGGGGGTTGTCCACGCTACGGATGCTCCCGCCCTCTACATTCAGCGTACCGCCGCGAACATCTACAACATGGCTGCCGCCGCTCAGAATACTGCCGGATTTGAGCGTCACCGTTGCGCCGGCTCCTATGTCGAGCGCCGGGTCACCGGAGATACATCCGCTGCCTCCGGCGGAGCTGTCGCTCACGGTGAGAGTGCCGCCGGTCATTTTGAGTGCATGGTGCTTATCCACGCCGGTAAAGCTGTGGCCGTTCAAATCAAGGTATATGACCATGTCCGTCAGGTCGATCTCCCTGACGCTGGTATCGCTTATATCCGCCAGCAGCTGCACAGTGCAGCCGCTGCCGAGCTGCTCGGCTATCTCTTCTATGGTCGTGCATCTGGCTTTCAGATTTCCGTCCGGTCCGTATACCGCCGCTATGTCCGTTCCGGTGAACAGCGTGAAGCCGCTGAAGGAATTGACCGCAACGCGCACGGTGTTCGTCATGCTGTCGACGGTGAACAGTTTGTCTGTTTCGACGGCCTTCTCGCGGCAGAATATCTCTGTGCTGCCGTCCTCCAGCTCATGCACGACCCTGTTGATATCCGCGGGCTCCATGCCGGCCGGTATCGGCAGACTGAGCAGGATCTCACTTCCGTTGAGCATGTTGTTCGGAACACTCACGGTCTTTTCGGACGCGGTCTCGCCGTTTCTTACAACAGTCACGATAGCCTTGGGCTTAACGGAGAAACGTATCGAGCTGACCGTTCCGTTCGCGGAATCCACTCTTTCGACGGTAACATCAGGTGTGATCTCAATGTTGACCTGATCGCCCTCAAGGATTTCCAGCCCTGTCAGAAGCATCTGCGTGTTGAGCGCGTTGAGCATTGAGATGCTCGAGGTGTTATTCACAAACTGAGCGTCCACGCCGTCCGAAAGCTCGGTCTGGGCCGGACTGTCGCTCCTGTTTACTTCTATCGGCTTTCCGTTGACCCTTATACCGGGCCTGACTGCAAACAGTCCATCCTCATTGAAAGCCACGTAGCCCTCAGCGCAGTACTCGCCGGGATCCTCGGTGAATATGCCTCCCGTGACGATACCCTTATTGCTGCTTTGGCTGCTTATAGTCCCGGCATAGTAGCCGCTCGAAATCCTCGCTGCGGTGTCGGCGCCCAGAAATACATCGCCGCAATCGGCATAAGCCGCCGAAATGCTGCCCGCTTGAAGATTTACGGCCTTCCCTTCGTTGCTGCTGACACTAACCGATTCCTCCTCAGTACCGTTCAGCGCCAGACTGCCGTTTGCGATCTCAATGCCCGCGCTCTTACTGAAAACAGCGCTCCCATCGGCAAGCGTGACCGTAACCAGGGAGTTCTCCGAAAGGCAGCTGCCATTGATGCCGAAGCCGTCATAGCCGATCACTTCACTGTCTATGATCTCAATATTAATTATGCTGTCCTTTACGCTGTTGACCGCGTCGATACCGTTTTTACCACTGAGCGTCACAGCGTTTAACTCCGCGCTGCCGGCATTCAGGCTGAGCGCAGTGCCCAAGGCGTTGTCTATGCCGCCGTTGGATATTCTGATGCTGCCCTCGGCCGTCACTCCGCCATCTATGGCGAATCCGCCGAGATCCAGCGTCACCCCGTCCCCGACGGTGACATTTTCGGTCACATAGTCGAGAAGAATGACAGTCTCACCGGGAGCCGCATCGGCAAGGGCAGAGGCCAGAGTGCTGTACTTTTTTTCTTCCGGACCTCTCGCGATCTTTGCCGCTGCGCTCTCTGCGTCGTCGCTTTCCGCGGGCTTTTTAGCTTCGCAGAATACGCAGCAGCCTTCCGCGTCATATTCGTGCGCAGCGCTGGCGCCGCACTTGCTGCATATATGTTTCCCGGTCTCCTCATCCGCCTCCCAGCTGTGCTCGCAGGACTCATTCTGTTTCTCTGTCTGTTTCTCTGTGCCCCCGGCCAGACCGCAGCTGCATGTGCCGTCGGTGTATGTGTGTTCCACGCTGCTGCCGCAATCCGGGCAGACGCCGTCCTGTCCGTGGCCCGTATGGGTACATGCCTCTCCGCAGCCGGTGCACACGCCGTTTTCGAATGTGTGCGTATGTACATCGCTGCCCTTTTCTCCGTCGGCAAATGCGGCCGCACCCGGCATCAGGCTCAGCGCAATGCAGAGAATCATCAGACACGCCAGCAGTTTTCTCATTTTTTTCATAACAAATAGCTCCTCTTTCTGCCACAGGCAGGACACGAACGGTAATCATGTTCATTTTATCACCCATTTCATCCGTTCAGTTTTTCGGATAGTCAAACGGGTTACATAACAGCTTTTTTTATAATAACATAAACCCTCCGGGTTTTCAATAAAATTCTGCCTGCAAGGCATCCGGCCCCTGCCTGCAAAGCATCCGGGCAACAGCGCATAATACGGCAGAAGCAGCTCCCCGATGCTGCCTGCGCGCCGTTTCACAAGACATGGTCAAGAGAGCGGGGCAATGCCCGCGCTTCAGAATCAAAAAGCAGGGGACGTTCCGGGCATTTCAGCCACCGCGTCCTCTGCTTTTCAGCATTCAGCATTTTCTTTCAGGCAAGCGGAACGGATTGTCCTGCAGTATTGTGCGCTTATTTCAGTCTTATTATTTCCGAGCTCAGAGCTGCGATACTTCCCTCGCATATTCCCAGACCGGCGGCAGAGCAATCCGCCCGATAGCTCCGTTCATCATTGCCGCGGTTTATCACAGCGAGGTATGCTCCGTTTTCCGCTGTTTCCCCGAAAACATCGCGTCCGTCGGATATCCAGCGCAGTATGAGCAACACGTCGGCGGACCCCGCCATAAACCGCGCGTGCCCGGTGGACAGCGCCGCCGCGGAATTTCTGCGCGCGGCAAGCGATGCATAGAAGTCGTGCAGCTCCCTGTCGCCCTCTTTAAACGGAAGGCGGTTGAAGGGGTCGCAAACTCCGCACATTCCCTGCTCATCGCCGTAATATATGCTTGGTACGCCCGGTATCGTAAACTGTATAACTGCGCAGAGCCTCTCGAGCAGCAGAGCGCGCTCCAGCGACTCCGGCGTAAACTCCACCTTCAGCTGATCCTCCCGTGACATCTGCCGCAGCACCCTGCCGGCCGCAAGCGCTGTACGCAGCCTGTCAACATCGTGGGAGCCCATAAGATTCATCAGCGAGTAATACAGCGGCTTCGGGTAATTCATCTGCTGTGCGATCAGAAAATCGCGCAGGGCGTAGGCGTCCGACCAGCCATGCATAAAGCTGATGACGGCCTCGCGCAGCGGATAGTTCATGACCGAATCCAGCGAACAGCCCAGCGCATAATTCCGGCGGCCGCCGTAGCTCTCCTTTACTACAGCGTCCTCCCAGACCTCACCGATTATCGGTGCGTCCGGTTTGACGCTCTTTGCCGCCCCCCGTATCAGCGCCAGTACGCTGTCCGGCAGTTCGTCGGCCACGTCCAGCCGCCATCCCGCCGCCCCGCGGCGCAGCCACAGCTTAACTATGCTGTCGTCCCCAGTGATAATATCGTCCTGCCACTTGGGATTGAACTCGTTGACCTCGGGGAGATCCCTGAATCCCCACCAGCAGCGGTAGTCATCGGGAAAACTCCGAAAGTCGTACCAAGAATAGAACTCGGATCCCGCGCCCTGACAGGCTCCGGTCCCTCCGTAGTTGCCGTAGCGGTCAAAGTAGCGGCTGTCTGCGCCCGTGTGGGAGTAGACGCCGTCAAGGATGATCCTTATACCCTGCTTCCCGGCCTCCGCGCAAAGATGCTCAAAGTCCTCTACCGTACCGAGAATCGGGTCCGGCCGCGAGTAGTCCGAGGTGTCATAGCGGTGGTTTGAGCGCGCTTCGACTATGGGGTTCAGATACAGCACACCAACGCCCAGTTCTTTCAGATAGGGCAGCTTCTGTTCAATTCCCCTGAGCGTTCCGCCGTAAAAGTCGTCCGGGCTGTATGAGCTTTCCCAGCTGCGCGGCTGCCAGCGGACCGGCTCGTCAAGACTGGCATGCAGCTCGGGAGTCTGGCCGAGACTCTTGTGGTATTCCACTCCGCGCTCCGCCGTGCCGTCGTTTGAGAAAGCAAAACGGTCCGGGAATATCTGGTACATTACCTTTTTTCTGAACCACGCCGGAGTGTCGAAATCCTTTTTGTAAACCGTCAGTCTGAAACCCGCCTCGCGCTGGGCGCATACCTTCCCGAGGCAGCCGGTCCCGTCCGGGCAAATCCAATGCGCGCTGTGATCGCTTTCGATATAAAACGCGTACCAGAGGGCCTGCGGCTCATTCGGCATGGTCAGGTTTACATAATAGTAGTCCCCGTCGCGCTCCATAGAGTAGCTGTGCTCCATGGAGTCTCCCCAGAGTTCAAGATGGGCGTCCCTTACGGAGCCGCCAAGCCTGCGGAAACCAAGGCGAAGCGTGCTGCCGCATTCCGGCGCGCCGAAGGGGCTGCGAAACTCCTCCCTGCGGCTGTCATGGAGCGCAGCCGTCACGCTCCCCGCCGTCTGGCGCAGTATGCTCACAACATGCGAGGTGCGCGGCTGATACTGATACAGTTCCTGCGGCAGCACCCCCGAAGCATACAGATCGCCGCAGCAGGCTGCGGTGACGCGATATGCCTCGACAAGCGGGAATCCGCAGTCATCCATAAGCAGACGCATGAGCTCAGGCGCCGCCAGGGGCATCTCGGTATGCAGGCATTCGCTCAGTCTTTCCCTCTTCAGTCCCATGTTCAGGCACTCGCGCACGGCGTCGTACACCGTTGCCGCCGCCTGAAAATACTGCTGCATCAGTTCCGGGCATTCAGGGGAAAGGAGCCGGTTTACCAGCTCCTCATCACCGCCTTCCGGGCTCCACAGGCCGTCTTTCATGACCGCATCCACCCAGCGCCGTCCCTCATATATAATGGACAGTATATAGTTCTCGGACCACTGTTCACGGTAGCTTCCGCCGAACCATACTCTGACTTTTCTGTTTTTTAAAGCATCCATATATAGTGGCGTGCATAGTCAATCGCCGAGCGCTCAAAGCCGAAGTCAGCCTGCATGGCGCGGCTGATAAGGCCGTGCATTATCTCCTCGTTTTTATAGCATTCCATCGCCAGGCGCATTGTGTCGCGCATCTCCCAGGCGTCGTAGTTTGCAAATGAGAACCCGTTGCCCTCGCCGGTAAAGCGGTTATATGGCGTTACCGTATCCTTCAGGCCGCCGGTCTCTCTCACTATCGGCACCGTGCCGTAACGCATCGCGATCATCTGGCTCAGACCGCAGGGCTCAAAGCGTGACGGCATAAGATAGAAGTCGCTGCCGGCATAAACCAGGTGCGACAGTTCCTCGTTGTAGCCGATATACGCGCAGAGCTTGCCTTTGTACCGGCTCTCGGCGGAGCGCATGAAATTCTCGAAGCGTTCATCGCCGCTGCCAAGCAGCATGAACTGCATGTCCTCCCGGCACATCATGTCGTCGAGCACGCATACGACCAGGTCAAATCCCTTCTGCTCGGTCATGCGCGTGACCATCGCGAATATCGGTACATCGGGACGCTGTTCCAGGCCCACTCTCTCCTGCAGCCTTGCCTTGCATATTGCTTTGCCCTTCAGATGTCCGCGGTCGTAACGCGCCGGGATAAGCTCATCGCCGTGCGGGTTGAAGACCTTTTTGTCGATGCCGTTGATTATGCCGCTCAGCTGAGCCGAACGCGCGTTGAGTATACCCTCGAGGCCCTCGGCGTAATAAGGCGTCCTGATCTCGGAGGCGTAGCTCGGGCTGACAGTGTTGATGCGGTCTGCAAAGACGCAGCCGGCTTTCAGATAGTCGGCGCAGCCGTTGAGTTCAATGTATTCCGGCGTGTAGTAGCGGCTGTCGACGCCGAGCATGTCCTGCACGAAGTCAAAGCCGAACTTCCCCTGGAAAGCGATGTTATGTATGGTCAGCAGGTATTTTATTCTGTCCTGCTGCAGTCCCCTGTACTGGGTATGTGCGAGCATCGGAAGCATCGCCGTGTGCCAGTCGTTGCAGTGCACCACCTCGACGTCGTAGCCCAGATTCGGGATCGCGTCAAGCACCGCGCGGCAGAAGAACGAGTACTGCTCGCCCTCAGGATTGCCGCCCCGATATATCTTATCGCCGAAGTAATGCTCGTTGTCGACGAGATATACGGTCACGCCGTCGAGAATGAGCTTCTCTATGCCGACGTATTCCTGACGCCAGCCAAGCTTTGCATAGAAATAGAACATGTGTTCGACCTTATCGGCGTATTTGTCCTTGATGCAGCGGTGATACGGTATTATGACGCGCGCATCTATGCCTAGCCCCGCAAGAGACCTGGGCAGCGTGCCTACCACATCCGCAAGACCGCCGGTCTTTGCCAGCGGGGCGCATTCTGCCGCGGCCAGCAGGACGTTGGGCATTGCGCTGCGGCCGCGCTCGCGCAGCAATTCACGAAATTCTTTTTTCATTCTTCTTCCTCCTTGGCTTAAAGCGGAACATCACCGCCGACATTGGCGGCAGCGTGATCTGCGCAGAGTTCTCCATATCGAGAAACGGAATTTTCTTTGTCCTGATTGCGGTGCGGTTCGATACGCCCGTGCCGCCGAATCGCTCATCGTCGCTGTTGAGTATCTCCTTGAGAGTTCCTGCCATGGGCAGGCCGATGACAAAGTTCTCATACATGACCGGTGTAAAGTTGCAGGCACATACGATATAGCTCCCGTCCTTTTCGGATAAGCGCATAAAGGCCACTGAGCTTCTCTCCCGGTCATCCACATTCAGCCACCTGAAGCCGTCCCATGACTTGTCCACTCCGTAAAAGGCCGGAGTGGATACGTACAGCCGGTTGAGCTCGCGGTAATATTCCCTCATCTGCGCATGACGCGGGTAATCCAGCAGCATCCAGTCAAGCTCCTGTTTCCAGTTCCACTCGATGAACTGTCCGAATTCGCTTCCCATAAAGCATAGCTTCTTGCCCGGATGTCCGAACTGGAAACCGTAGAGAGCGCGAAGAGACGCGAATTTCTGGTCATAACTGCCGAACATTTTGTCCAGCATTGACCTCTTTCCGTGCACGACCTCATCGTGTGAATAGGCGAGCACGTAGTTTTCTGAGAAGGCATACATCATTGAGAATGTAAGCTTGTCGTGATTGTAACTGCGGAAATACGGGTCAAGCGCCATATAGTCAAGCGTATCGTGCATAAAACCCATATCCCACTTAAAGCAGAAGCCGAGGCCTCCGGCGTCGGGCGGAGCGGTTATAAGCGGGAACGCCGTGGACTCCTCCGCGACCGTTATTACCCCCGGGTATTCAGTGAGAACGGTGGAGTTGAGCTTACGCAGGAAGTCGACTGCGTCAAGGTTAACGTAGCCGCCGTTCCTGTTAGGCGTGTATTCTCCATCTCTCCTGCCGTAGTTCAGGTACAGCATTGAGCTTACCGCGTCCACACGTATGCCGTCTATGTGGTACACCTCAAAGAACAGGCAGGCTGACGAGATCAGGAAGCTCTGCACCTGGTCGGCAGCATAGTCAAATATCATGGTCCCCCACTCAGGATGCTCCGCCATACGTCTCTCCTTGCATTCAAAGAGGGCCGTACCGTCAAAGCGCATAAGGCCGTGCTCATCCCTCGGGAAATGCGCCGGTACCCAGTCCATTATGACGCCGAGGCCCGCCCTGTGCAGCCGGTCCACAAAGTAGCTGAAATCGTCAGGATCCCCATAGCGGGACGTAGGGGCATAGTATCCGGTGACCTGATATCCCCACGATGCATCGTACGGATATTCCGTGACAGGCATTATCTCAACGTGAGTATATCCCATGTCGACGCAGTACTCGCACAGCGCGTCGGCAAGCTCCCTGTACGCCGGCCTTTTACCCTCCGTATTTTTCCATGAGCCGAGATGAACCTCATATATGCTCATGGGTTCAGTCATGAAATCACGCTGCGCGCGTTTTCCCATGTATTCACCGTCTCCCCAGCTGTAGCTTCCGCCGTCCCAGACGATTGACGCCGTTTCTGCGCCGCTCTGCGAGAATCTGGCGAAGGGGTCAGCTTTCAGGACCTGCCGGCCGTCCGCTCCGGTTATGCAGAATTTATACAGATCTCCGTTTTTCAGTCCTGCGGCAAAGCAGACCCAAACGCCGCCCTCGACCTTTTCCATCCGGTTCGAATCCCGGTCCCAGCCGTTGAATCCTCCCACCAGCGAGACCCGCTGCGCGTTGGGCGCCCATACAATAAAACGGTGCATTCCGAGCTCCGGTATATAGCGGCAGCCGAAGCACAGCCAGGCTTTCTTGGCGTCCCCCGTATTGAACAGATAAATATCGTCGCGCGGAATAAAGCTTGCATACGCTGCATCCATAAGTATGTCTCCCATCTGTTATATCTGTATGCAGAAGTCCCATACATATTTATTATACATTCATTGCCTGTCAATTCCAAGAGAAAAAATACCGGGGATACAGTACCCGCCGATTTTTGTGAAATGTGTCATACCAAAAACCGATCAAAGTGTTTTATCGGCTTCCGGTACCAGCGTCGCGGCGCGGTCTGCGCCGGTAAACCGACAGGGAAGAATAAAAAAACCGACAGGGCCGAAGCCCTGCCGGTTAGGGGGACGATGTTATCAGGTTTTGGGTGTAAGGCGGATGGTAAGAGTGGCTATGCCGTTCTTATCAATCTTTAACGTGAATTCACTGCGGTCACCCTTGACCTCGTCGGCCGAGTCAATCTGGTATCCGGTGATCTTATAATCCTTGCCGGTGGAAGTAAGGCTTATATTCACGTTATTGTTGAACACGGTTTCTATAACAGTACCGGTCTTCACGGCGACATACTTGCCGTCAGCAACCTTAACCTGGATCAGATTCTCCGCGGTAATGTCATTGCCGTCCTTGTCAATGAGCTTGATTGTGGTCTTGAAGGTCTTGTTCACGAACTTTGCCGCAACAGTGATACCGTCTGCGGGCATCTTCTGAGTGCAGTTGTATCCGTCCTTTGCCAGATCCTTCTCCTCGTTGATGGTCACGTTATCCGTGTTGCGGGTGATGGTGTAGCTGTCGAGCATGTATCCGGGAGCCGGTGCAAACACGATCTTGACATCATCGTTTTCTTTTGCGGAAGTGACCGAGCCGTCGCCAACGTAGTAGCTTACAGTACCCTTGCTGTAATCATAGCTGCTCAGGATATTGTAGTACTCAGGCTCTGCATTCTTGGTCTCCAGCGAGACCTCGATCTTTGCGTCGCTGCTGGGCATATTGAAGACATAGTACTCGCCGTTCTTGGCGCAGGCGATGCCATCAACGGTAACCTTTACCAGCTTGAAGAGGCTCTTGCCGGCGTCAGTCAGCGAAACATAAACTGCGGTTCCGGTCGGTGCGGTGCCCATATCACCGCTGAGGTCGGTCTTGACGATTCCGTCATACGAAATCGCTATGTAACCGTTGCCGAACTGTGGATCGCCATTCTCGTCGTAGGCCTCGAGCAGAAGCTTGCTCGACTCCTTGACACGGAAGTTGACTTCAACGCTTACAAGTCCGCCCTTCGGCATGATGAAGTTCCAGCCGACCAGTTCCGTACCGTCGTAAACGGGCTGGAAGTTACCCTCGCCGAGAGTGGAGCTCTTGGTGAGCGTGCCATAGTCTGCTCTGGTGATGACGACGTCGTCCTCGGTGAAGTAGAACCCGTCAAGTGCCTTTGCGCGAACCATAACGGTGTCGCCGACCTTGCATGCAGTTGCAGCCTTACCGCCGACCTCAAAGCCTGCGGTACCGCGCGCAGCGTTGTAGCTGAGGCCCGTAAGTTCAATATCATTTGAGGTTTTCTCTCTGAAGTATACGGTGCATGTCAGATCTTCATCCGGCATATTGAAGTAGTATTCCTTCCCCTGGAACTCAATTCCGCCCGCGTACGTGCCGCTGCCGGATTTAAGCTCGATTCTGTCGACCACATAGTTTGCCGCGCCGACATCGGTGAGGGAAAGCACGATCTGGTCGTTGAAGCAGGCTTCAACATCGGAGCCGGCAGTCTTGTTCTCAACTATCGGCAGGTCTTCATTGATGCTGATCTGCCACAGGCTCTTACCCTGGAGCACGTTGGAAGCATCGTTTGCATCCACCGTTCTGAGGGAGAGCTTATGCACCTGACCGACAAGAACTATATAGATATCAGCTCCCTCTGCGGGCATCTGGAACGCATAGTGATCGCTGCCTGCGGGCTTGACGAGCTTTATCGACTTTTCGGTTGCCTTGTTAGTGACCAGGATGGCGTTATCGGGGACGACGTAGCCTTCCTTGGTGGGCTTGACAACTACCTTGACCCAATCGCCGACCTTGCAGCTGTTTGCGGTCTGGTAATCGCCGTCCTTGCCGTTGGTGGAAACCTGGAAGCTTACATCTGCACTGCCCTTGACTTCCGCGGGCTCAAGAGCTATTGCGTCTGCGGTGAAGATTGCCTTGATGGTAATATCGCTGTTGGGCATCGGGAAGTAGCTCTGAGTGTTTGCAAGCTCGCTGAGCTCAGTCTGATACTCTGCTCCGGCGTAGATCTCAAACTTGGTGAATGCGTAGCCGTCTCTTGCCAGAGTGCTGAGTTCTACCCTGCTGCCTACGGCAAACTTTCCGGTCTTGTCGGCAGAGTTATCAAGAATTGTCGTATCGTTAAGGGTGACCGCATTTTCATTATTGCTGCTGGTCGGGAACTCAACCGTGACAGTCTTGTCCTCGCCTATGAACTGGCCGTCAACCGTGACGCCGCCTGCAGGCATCGTGAAGGTGTATCCTCCGCTGACCGCCTTTACCTTAACCAGGTTGCCGTCCGCATTGCGGGTAACGGTAACGTTAAAGTCTCCGTTATATCCGCTGCCGCCGTAAACGCTGCCTTGTATGAAGACCACCTTACCGGTAGGCGCCTCGGTAATCGCGGTGGGATCCATCTCATCCTTTATCTGATCGTTTTCAACATCCCACTCGTATGCTCTGAGGATGCCGCCTTCCGCTGCGTTAATTACGATTGCATTGTCGCTGGATCCGAAGGTCAGTTCAACATTGACATCGCAACCGGGCATGGTGAAGGAGTTGTTGAGAACGCTGATATTCTTGCCGGACTTTGCTTCTGTGACCTCAATTCCGGTCAGAGTATAGCCGTCCATTGCCTTCCACACTATGGTGACCTTAGCGCCCTTTGCTGCCTTGCTTGCGCTGAAGCCGTCTACCTGGAGGTCAAAGCTGCCGTTGACACAGTCTGTTCTGTAGAAGTTATATGT
The DNA here is from genome assembly GCA_029010715.1 of Clostridiales bacterium. GTDB lineage: Bacteria > Bacillota > Clostridia > Oscillospirales > Oscillospiraceae > Limivicinus. The sequence continues at coordinate 55,337 of JAQXKZ010000031.1, read as the reverse complement.
AGGAACAGTCTTTAGAGTTGCCTTGACGGTAACATCGTCCGCGGGCATGATGAAGCACATTGCATCGTTGACGGCGACGTACTTCTTTATTCCGAGCCAAGTGGTGTAATACACGGTGGCAGACTCAACCATGTAGCCGGGATCGGTGCTGACGATCTTGACATTGGCGCCCTGAGAAGCGGAAGTAACGGAAACGCCGCTCACCGTAGCCGCAGTCTTAGTGGAGTAATTGCTCTCGATATCGATGTCATAGCCTGCCTTGATCGCTGCATCGACACGGACGTCGCAGCCGGGCATGATGAAAGTATTGCCTTCAAGCTTGAGGTCGGCGTTGCCGCTTGCATACTTGACAGTCAGGCCGTCTATCGCCTTGCCGTTTTTCGTAACGACGTCAACGGAAACCTTCTCGCCTGCAGCCGCGGTGCTGACCGCCTTGTTGTCGACATAGAATGTCATCGTGCCGTAAGCGGTGTTAATATTGGGTGTGATGCTGTATTTCTTAGCCGCAGTGCTGCCTGTGCCGCCGCTGCTGCTGTTATCGCTGCTGCCGGTGCTGCCGCTGTTGCCGCTGCTGCCGGTGCTGCCGGTGCTGCCGCTGCTGCCGGTGCTGCTTGAAGCAATTGTGGTGACAGCCGGCATATAGAAGACGGAACCGGCTTTTATCTTGGCCAGGTTGCTGCTGTTATTGAGTGCCTGAAGCAGCTTTGTGTTGCCGCCGTAATCAATGCCGTAGCTTGCGCACATGTTGTATGCCGTTTCACCGGAAGCAACCTTATGGCCTATTATCTGATAGCAGGTAGTACCCACGGCGGGTGCCTTCGTCGAAGGCAGAAGCAGCGTCTTGCCGGCCGCGACCTTGTTCCAGCTCGAAATATTGTTGAGCTTCATGATCTGGTCGGCATAGTTGTTAAAGCTGATGCCAAGTGCGTTGCACACGCCCGCAACCGTCTCGCCGCGCTGAATGGTGTAAGGAATAAGGTAGTATGCAACAAAGTCGCTTCCCTTTGCAACGGTGACGACGCCTGTAGTCGCTGAGCCGGACGTGCTGCTGCTGTTTGTGGTGCCGCTTGCGCTTATGGCCGCGGCAGCAGCGTCGGTGGCAGGCAGCTTGATGACCCTGCCTACAGCAAGTCTGCTGAACTCAGCCTCGCTCTTTATTCCGTTGAGCTTCATTATAGCATCCTTGCATGTGAAGTAGTTGATGCCCTGTCTCTGGCAAAGACGGAGAACGAAATCTCCCTCGCTCAGAGTGTACTCAACCACTCCGTCAGTAGTATCATCTGCATAAGCGCTTACGGACATGCCCGTTACCAGAGACATGACCATGAGCACTGTCAGCAGCATACTGATGAGCCGTTTCTTCATAATTGCTCCCCCTAAAACTACCCTCTCGGGTAAAATGATGTACTATGGATCTTTGCTGTGTCTGCAACCGTTCCTTTGAAATAAATTAAAATTCGGTTACGTTTCGGCTATAATATTACAACAAGTTTCTCCGAATTGCAAGCCCTAAATACGCAAAAATTTCAAATAAATTTCAATTTGTTACAGTCTGTTATGTTACCCAGGTAAATTTTTCCTTATATTTCAAGGCTTGCCGCACAGCGGCAACATTTCTTAATAAAAATTAACTGCAGAAATATTACAGTTATGCTTTATGTTTACCTGTATGGCAAAAGCTTGTCCTTCTGCCTTTTGTTTCTATGACGTGGCCAGCGCGCGTAAAGTTCCCGCCATATCAAAATTTCTCAAATTATTTCGGCTCTGCGCCTTCTTGCTTCCCGGCCGCGGCTATTGTATAATGTATAATAAGCATACAGGCCAGGAATATGGTGTCGTTTACTGTCGCGGGCCGGAAAGGAGGAGCGCCGGATGCTGTCTCAGGACAAGAAACGTCTCCGCCCGGAGCTTCGCGCGGCAAGACTCGCCGTTTCGGATGATCTCCGCCGTGAAACGGACCGTGCCTTATGCGCGCGGATACTGTCTCACCCCGCCGTGGACTCCGCGCGCACCGTCATGTCATATATGGCCTTCGGAGGTGAGCCCGACCTCTCCGTACTGCACCGCGTACTCGGCGCGGCCGGCAAGCGCCTGTGCTTTCCTGTGTGCACGGATGGCGGTATAATGCTGGCGATGTCTCCGGAGGACGGCGGCGCTTTTGAGCGCGGCAAATACGGTATCCTCTCTCCCGCTCCCGGCCGTTCCGTGTATGTTCCTCCCGTGGATATAGATGTAATAATCGTGCCCTGCGTCGCATTTGACGCCGACCGCCGGAGGCTCGGTCAGGGCGGCGGTTACTATGACCGTTTTCTCCCCCTGTGTACCGGGAGCTTCAGTATAGGCGCTGCATATGATCTGCAGAGGCTTGACGATTTGCCTGCGGGGCCGAGGGATGTACGCCTTGATGCTATTGCCACGGAAATACGCTGGTACTGAAAAAGCGCCGTGAGGAAGTCTTCCGTCCTCACGGCGCTTTTATCTGCGGTATTCGTTATATTCCGAAAAGTGCCCGCCCGTTCCCGGCCGACGCAGCGGCGACCTCTTCCGCGGTAATTCCTTTTATCTCGCCTATTTTCTGAGCGACATAGCGGAGGTTTCGGGAATCGTTGCGCTTTCCGCGCACAGGCACGGGGCTTAGATATGGACTGTCCGTTTCTATGAGCAGCCTGTCCATCGGGCATATCTCCAGCACTTCGACCGCTTTTCTGGCGTTCTTGTATGTCACCGGCCCGTCAAAACCGAGATACCATCCCCGTCTCAAAAGCTCCCGAGCCATTTCCGCCGAGCCTGAAAAGCAGTGGAACACTCCCCTTAGCTTCCTGTATTCACTGACGATTTCGAGACTGTCCCCGTGTGCCTCGCGGTCATGTACGATGACCGGCTTTCCCAGCTCCAGCGCAAGCTCGATCTGTCTTTTGAAAAGCTCTTTCTGCTCCTCTTTATGCGTATCGTCCCAGTAATAGTCAAGCCCTATCTCCCCTATAGCCACGCACTTTGGGTGCAGTGCCAGCGCGCGGATCTCATCCAGCTTCTCCGGAGCGAAGTCCCGCAGCTCCTCCGGATGTATGCCCACCGCAGCATATACATGTCCGTATTTTTCGGCAAGCGCGATAGCCGCACGGCTGCTCGAAAGATCACAGCCCGGGTCTATTACAAGCTTTACGCCCTCTCCCGGCATAGACGCGAGGAGCGCGTCACGGTCGCCGTCGAAGGCCTTGTCGTCATAATGCGCGTGAGTGTCAAAAAACATGCTGCACCTCCTGTGCTGCTTATCGTGTTATTAATATATATTGACCCAGCCGCTTTTGCAAGGGCTTGACGTTTTTTCCCGCTCAGTGTAGAATTTACTGAAAATTATTTCTATTTTTTGATGTGGAGGCCCAAATGGCTGAAAAAAGCTCGAATCGCAGCGCTCCTGTCATTATTGCTGCCATAGTCATTCTTCTCATTCTCGCCGCGGCCGCGGCATACTTTATCGGTAAGCCGTCTTCTGAAGCCCGTCCCGTGCTGGAAAGCGCCCTTGCCGCCGTAGAGCCCCTGCCGGCCGACAGTCATGTCGGGCAGGCGGCGGCCGACTGCTTCAGCATAAAGCCCGCCGGCGATGTGGAACAGCATTACAGAAAGGCTTATGCCACCGTGGAGATCACCACTCTCGACACAGCCGCCCTCGGCAGCGATACCGCAGCCGAGCTTCAGGCAGCCCTTGCGGAGCGCGTTGCCGCCGCAAAGCGCCCGGCAGACGTGTATGACGGCGATAACCGCTTTCTCCCGTCTGTTCTTGAGGAAGCATACGCTGAAGTGATCGACGCCCGGCTTGAGCATGCCGCGGACTACCTGCGTACAGACTCCCTTGAGCTCAGTCTCAGCTACGGCAAGGGACGGTGGCAGCTCGACAACGCCGCTGAGCTGGAGAGCATGGCCGTTTCTCCCGTCGATCCGCTGCCCGGCTACGACGAAGCCGCAGCGCAGGCTGAGTATATAGAGTTCCACTACTCTCTGCCTGACTGGACCAGCCCCGGCCCCAGGCCTGACAAAAGCCGCTTCGGAGAGACTGACGACCCGCAGGTCATCTCAGAGCTCCTCGAAACCGAGGCCGCGAAGAAGCTTATCGACGGCCAGAAGCTTGACTGGAATGCGGACAAGGAGCTCATTGAGGGCAGCAGCATACATTATTATCTCGACGATACGATTCTCGCCATAGTCTGGCAGGAGGACGAGCACGGTGCGGTCGGCACCTTTGCCGAGGTGTTTATCAGCGACGCCAGCCAGCTCCGGCGCAAACTCGCCGACGACACCTTCGGCGGTCAGACCTATTACTACCCGACCGATCTTGCGAGGCAGTCCAACGCCGTGCTCGCCGTCAGCGGCGACTTCTACGATCATCCCGACCGCATCTACGGCGTCTACGCCTACAACGGCAAGGTCATGCTCAGCTGCCTCACCGCCGGTCAGACCTGCTACTTCACAGATACCGGCGATATGATCTTCAGTTATGAGTCTCAGTTTGAAAGCAACGAAGCCGCCCAGGCTTTTCTGGATGATAACAATGTCATGTTTTCTCTGAGCTTCGGCCCGGTTATGGTCGAGAAAGGCATCGACGTCACTCCATATGACTATCCGCTCGGCGAGGTACGCGATACATATGCCCGCTGCGCTGTCGGCCAGCTCGGTAAACTGCACTACCTTGCGATGACTATCAACTGCCAGCAGCCTGACCACTATGTGTATGTCACATTACGTCAGGCGGCGGATTCCATGATCGCCCACGGCTGTTATAACGCCTATACTCTCGACGGCGGCCAGACCGGCAGCATCATCATTGACGGCACGCTTATCAACCCCGTCCAGTTTGGAGTGGAGCGCACGATGAGCGACATATTCTATTTTGCCACCGCCATACCGGATGATTGATACGCACATTCAGTAAGGGAAAAGACCCGGGAAGACTTCGATCTTCCCGGGTCTTTTCAACTCTCTTTTCCGGATTTCAGCCGCTTCACTTGCTGGAATTTTCGACCAGCCATACATTGCCGCCGTTAAAATCAGTGCGGAGCTCAACGCCGTCGGCCGTCATGCGCAGGAACAGACAATCCTGAGGTACATCCCGCTTCCCGCCTGATTTCCATGTGTCTATAACGGACTGACACAGCTCGCAGATACTGTCTATAACAGCCGCGTTCTCATAGCCCTGCCACTGGTTGGCCTGTTCGCAGACCTCCTTGATGGTGTCGGGGTACAGCGCGCTGTCCACTCTGTTCAGCACGCACCACGCAACTGCTCTCTGCACGTTCTCATCATAGTATGTAGAACATCCCGCGACGACCTTCGCCATATACTCGGCGTCCTCGCTGATCTGATACTGCTGCGTCGATGAACTGCTCTGGGTCTGAGCCCGGGCTGCGGCAAGCTCGGCTGCGTAGCGCTGCTCAATGGCGCTGATTTTTTCTTCTGCCTGCCTGTTTATCGCCTTGGTCTTTACGTTGAGAAACACTATATCCGCCAAAACTATAGCCAGCAGGATAATGATCTTCCGTGAGATCGGATTCTCAAAGAGCCTCTTCAGCCCGTCCCATAAAAGCAGCAGAATATCCAGAATTTTATCCAGAACTTTCATAGTCTAAGTCCTCCTGTGGGAAATCGACAAATGCATTATAGCACTTTACGCTACTTTAGTCAAATGGTGGGGAGCTGTTATTCGACACTTTTCGGCCGGATTATTCCGAATGTCCTATTAAAATGCCATAAATTGCAACTTATTCGGCCGATTTTATCCTGTACCGCATTCCTTTTCCCCACTTTTGAGACAAAACCCGGCAAATTCCGCGAAAAACTCGACATTCATCCGCCTGTGCATTCCTCGGCGCGCGGAGCAGTGTCAGACCCGGAACGTACCGTTGGTATCCTCACGCGCAAGGAAAGAGGATACCACAGCCTCCGCCGTAAATCAAGCTTTTTCCGCCTCTCCTGTTCGCACCGCCACTCCTGTTCGCGCGCCTGCACGCCACTCCTGTTCGCGCATGGCACACTCCTTGCATTACTCCGGAGCTTATGATAGAATATATAGAAAAATTTTACGGGGTAAATCTGATGGAGCATAAAGCTGTCATATCCGAAGATAAGAGCTGGCCCGTATTCCACGCCTTTATGGCTGTGGCCCTGCTCGTGTTCTATATGCTGTGCCCGGTCGCTCCTGTCCGCTGGCACGATCTGTACCTCTCGTACGGCAGGATCGCCATCATCTCAATGGCGGCCGTATATTTCTGGAAACGCCGTTTCGACGGCGTCATTGAGCTCAGACTCGTTATATGGTATACTCTCTGGCTGTTCGTGACGCGTCTTCTCAACACCGACTATTATCTGCAGAACGAGCTTGACCTTGTCATAAGCCGTGTTCTGTGCTGCGTTGTCCTGCCCACCGGCCTTATTCTGAAGCCCGCTCAGCGTGAACGTGCGCTTGATATCTGCATCGGCATTGTATGCGCGTTCTATCTTGTCGTTGCCATCCTCGGCATAACGGCCTGTTTCTTTTCCACATACTTCTATATCCCGCCCGAGAATGTTGTGTTCGGCATTGACTCGTCCTATTTTTACAACACCTTCTGTTACCTGACCCCGCTCAGTACCAACCGCACGATTTCCGCCGTCTGGTTCTACATCTGCTGGTGTCTCATGATATATGAGTTTCTCAAATGCCGCCGGAAGCTTTGGCGCATTCCCATCGCTCTCGCCTGGTTCGTGTTCACGCTGGCGATCGCGCTCTCTTTCTGCCGCAGTGTCAAGCTTGCCGTCTGCATAAACGCAGCCATGCTCGTACTGCTCTGGGGGCAGAAGGCGCTGCACACAAAAAAGGCAGCCGTCAGGGCGCTCATCCTCGCTGTGCTTGCCGCGGCTGCGCTCCCGCTCACGTATAAGGGCTTTGACCTCATCACATCCGGGACACAGGCGCTTTACGATTTCATTGATTTGGATGTAGAAAGCCGCTCCGACGATTTCCTCTTCACCGCCGACGGCAACGGTGAAGTCACGAAATTCAGCGACACGCGCGATCTCGGCAAAAGCCTGTCGAACATGTCCAACCGCAGCAGCATCTACGCCAGCGTCGTGCCGGCTATGAAGGATGACCCCCTGCGTCTGCTCATCGGCAAGTACAGCAGCAAGCTGATGGACATACCTCATCTGTATCAGAATTACCCGTACTACCACATGCACAATTACGTTCTTCAGACGCTTATGCTTACCGGCCTCATCGGCTGCCTTCTCGTGGTGGCCTTCTCCGTGCTGCTCGTTTTCCGCATGATAAAGCTGTTCTTCTCCGCGTCCCCGCTCGCTTCTGCCGCGATCAAGAGCCTTACCCTGCCCCTGTCCGGTATTTTGGTGTACGGCATGATGGAGACCGTGATCTTCACAAACTGCGCAGATGAGCGCGCCGCCACGGATTTCCGCGAGCTTGCCTTTTTCCTCATCGCCGGAATTGTCCTCGCATACTATTACGACATATACCCGCCTGAGACTCGTGCCGCCCGTGGGTCAAAATGATGTCTTTTAACAGGGCCCGCGGTTCAGGCTCACCGCTGTGTTCCATACGCGCCCCGGCTCTTACGGCGCTGTAATAAGCCCGTGTCCGATCCTCAACGGATTCGGATAAAGAAAGATTTGCCGAGACATGTTAAAACCCTTCCCCGTACCGGACGGGGAAGGGTTTTTCATTATCAGTGCTGGTAATAGGTGTCCATGGCATAGTTGCCGTTGGAGAGCTTGCTGTTTGTGATCTCATCGACAATCATGTTTCCGTCCGGGTCGAACACCTGACGGTGAGTCAGAGTCCTGTAGCCTGCGCCGATGTCGTCCTCAAAGCCGTAGGTCTCGTGTGTGAGCTTGATCTTGTAGCCCTCACGGTCGGGATATGCCGGGTCTATAAACCTGTCGAAATCATATACCCAGCTGTAGGAGCTGTCGAACTCAACAGGCATATAGTCGTCGTCCTCCAGCGTACCCCAGATCTCAAAAGTAATGGTGCTCTCGTCATTGTCGCAGTAGCCGACGAGCTTTATCGGATAATTCCTGCTGTTTTTAAACTTGAAGTCTATGGAGCGTCCGCCGCCCTCCGGGATAGTAACGGTAGCGTCGGTTCCCATCTGCATATAGTTTACCGGGAAATAGTGGCATTCACGCTCGACGGTTTCCAGGAAAGCAAAGAGCGTCGCCGAGTAGAGCGTGCTCGAAACCTGACATGCGCCGCCGCCTATCTCATCCTTGACGTCGCCGTCGACATAGGCCGGCGCCGGCAGGAAGCCGGCCTCCTCCGTACGCTGTCCGACAACCTCGTTATACGAGAACACGTCCCCGGGATACATTATCATACCGTCTATCTTGGATGTAGCAAGACGCAGATTGCTCCTGCGGTTTTCCCCTGAATTCGGATACTTGGTCGTCATCGCGCCGAGCAGATCGCGGTAAAGCCTGCCGCGCAGCTCCTCGCCGGTGACCTCCGGCCAAACGATGTCCAGAGGAATCTTTATCTCGTCCCCGGGCGCCGCGTCGTCCCATATCTTCTCCGCCTGACTCACATCGAACTTGCAGCCGACGATCTCGTCCGTGACCTCGAACCTGCCGTCATCGGAATAATACGCGTCGACCGGCTCTCGCTCAAGTTCCTTGTGTATGGAGTCGAAATCCGGAGAGCTGAGCTGCTTTGAAAGCTCTGTGTAGCTCAGCTCCGTCCCGCCCTTTTCAAGCGCGGAAACTATGGCCGCCTTAAAGGCTTCCTTATCGAACTCTATCTGTTTCCAGCCCTTTTTCATCGTCATCACGGCGGCCTTTGCGTCAACTGTATATTCGTCCTCGCCCATATAATCGCCGACCGCCTCAATACCCTTGTCTATGCAGGCGTTCAGGTAATCGTCCGCTATATTCTGGCTGACGGCGTTCACGTCCACCGGGCTGAATACGGCTTTGACATAGGTTATCAGATTCTCGATTATATTCGTGCCGTGGCCGTAGGAGTGCGCCGCTTCTGCCGCGGCCTCCGGCGACAGCACGACGCCGGACCTGACCGGGTCGACCTCAAAGCTCTGCCCGCCTATGGTAGTTACCTTCAGCGGCGTCGCGGCCCGCTTTTCCCAGCCCTGCTGTTCGAGCGTCTCCGCAGTCTGTGCCGCGGTCATCTTGCCTACATCTATGTCGCCGACATATACATTGGGCAGGTTCTTCTCGCTTTTTGTAATCTTATATCCGGCAAATACTCCGCCGCTTATGATTGCGATAATTACGACTATCACGACCCACAGCGCCGTGCTGTCTTTCCTGGCTGCCTTTTTTTGCTTGCTCATGCCTTTCCTCATTTTCCGGACGCCCAGCATCCCGATGTATATATGTGTACTCTTTCTGCACATACTGCGTCAAAGCGCAGCTTTGCGGTGCTTTATTATAGCATCAGTTTCCGCCTTCATCAAGTGTATTATGCAGCGTAAACCCCCGGATATCAAATCCGGGGGCTTTACTCAGCCGTATCCTATGTCGAGAGTGCCGACCGTTTCGCTGTAAGTATTCCTGCAAGGCTCGTCGCTCTCGCGTATTTCCAGATTCTTTGCGATCCTTTCCAGCGTCTCCATATCCTCCTCACCGGAAACAATTACCAGATACCCTCGCTCCGGATCGAACATAAGAATATAGTTTGCCGTGTCATACGTCCGGCGCCGCAGACACTCCGTGTAATCGGATACTATCTCCGTCACTTCCCAGCCGCCCCAGTTTTCCTGCTTCACCACCCTGGTTTTTCCGTTCAGGACATATTTGCTGTCCTCTCCGGTGGGCACGCTGTTCGCGCTTATTATATACCCGATTCCGCCGCCTTCCGGCTGTCCGGAAAGGTACATGCTCCAGCCTTCCCCGTCAGGGCTGCCGAAATCCGGCTCCGTTGGCAGCCAGCCGGTCCTGAACTCCGGAAGATTGTATTCATAATCCGGCCCGTCGAATGTGAAAAGCATCCCGGCGTCCGGATAATAAAAGGTCTGCTCCTCAAGAACGGTGCCGTCGTCTCCGACTTCGAGCCAGCGTCCGGAAACGACCCCGTCCTGCTCCTGCACGTCTTTAACGTTCATCGTGTACTCTGCTATCGCGAAAGCCGCCGTTGCGAAAAATGCCGCGGCCGCCGCGACAAGCAGCAGTATACGCAGCGGCTTGCGGTTGATTTCGGGTTTCCCCACGCCGAGCTTCTGCATTGTCATCGCTTTTATCCTCGCGCTCAGCTCCGCATCCGCTGTGCCGAGCTGCACGTTCTCCAGGCAGCAGTCGGGGCAAATGTCAGATATCCGTATCTTCACAGCTGTACCCCCTTTCGGTCAGATATTTTCTGAGCCGCTCGCGGCCCCGCGCGAGCCTTGTGCGCACGGTCGCGCCGTTCATATCCAGCGCCGAAGCTATCTCCCCGGTTTTCTGGTAGAGAAAATAGTGACGCTGAAATATCTCGCGGTCCGGCTCTCCAAGCGAGTCTACCGCCTCCCGGGCTATGTCCGACAGCTCCAGCATCAGCACGTCTTTCTCCGGCCCGCTCACGGTGATATCCATCAGATCGTCCTCCAGCGGGCTTTCCATATGCTTCGCTCTCAGCGCGCTGAGCGCCCTGTTGCGCACCACGGCGGCGAGATAGCCCCTGAGCTTTCCCGACTCGACGCTGTCCCGGTTATACCAGAGCGCAGCAAAGCAGTCGGACACGGCTTCTTCTATGTCCTCCGCCGGAAGTGATGCCGCCATAACATTTGAAGCAATCGCATAGACATACGGCGTATAAAGCTCAATGATCTCCGACAGCGCCGCCGTGCTCCCCTGCTTCAGCTGCCGCAGCAGCTTGCTTTCGTTCACTCCGCCTCCACCTCATTCCCGGGCCAGATGTGTATGTTGAAGCGCAGCAGGTACTGCTCGTCCGGGATCCATATCTGGTAAAGCCCGTCCATTGTCTCGCTCAGCGCGAGAAATTCCTCCGGCGTCGCGGTTACGATGCAGCTGTAGCTAAAGCTTTCGCGGCCGTCGGATATGCTCTTTGCAGCCAGCACCTCGGCGTTAACGCCCTGCGCGGCAAAGGCCTCTGCATCCCTGACCGCGTATTCCAGGTTCAGTTCTTCAAAGAGCGGCCAGTATTCCGTTTCGTATGTTGCGAGGGCTTCGTCCCGGTTTTCGGCTTTGCGAACCCACTCAGGGTATTCCTCCGGCAGCTTTTTCAGCAGGTCTTCATCTTTGAGCGTTTCCGACAGCTTTTCATAGCTGCCGTACTCACGGAACACGTCGTCCCCCAGAACTTCTGCCAGCGCCGTCAGCGCGTGCTCAAAATTTTGAGAGGGTTCCTTCCAGTAGTCAAGCCTCTCATCAAGATTGAAGAACGGACAGCTCATGACAGCAAATTTCACCGGCTGATCCTGCGGCTGCTGTGTCAGCCACCCGAGACAGTCAAGCGCGGCATTGTTTTCGAAATAAAAATTGCCGTACTCATCATAAAGAGAGCGCAGAAAGTCTCTCCAGCTGCCGTAATGAGCTTCGGACAGCTCATCTGCGGCGCTGCCCGGCGTTGCTTCCGGCGCAGCGGGGGCTTCGGGCTGCATCGGCCCCGGCGTATTCGCGTCAGTATTTCCCGCTGTGCTGCCGCAGCCGCACAGCAGCAGGCAAATAATGAATAAAACGGTGAAAAGCCGCTTCATATGTATCAGCTCCCTGCATTTTATCTTTCACCTATATAAACGCGCTCAAACGGATAATTGTTTCACCAGATTACAAAAAAACAGGCGTACCGCGATTTGGTACGCCTGCCGTTAAAGCCTGTATTGCCGCTTCTTACGAGGCTGTCTGAGCATTTATCTTATGCTTCTTGACATATCCGAAATACATCAGATACGCAAGCGATGTGAAGCCCCATGTGATCGGGTAGCTCATCGAAACCGTGGCAATCGAGTGATGCAGCGGAACCACGGTGTATATCCACAGCACTCGCGCGAGGCATATGCCGACCGCCGTGATTATGAATGGCACAAGCGTGTCGCCTATGCCGCGCAAGCTTCCGCCGATGACCTCGACCGGCACATAGAGCAGATACCATGGCATGATGTAGAAGATTATCTTCATCGCAAGCTGTATGACGTTCCGGTCCGTCGTGAAGATGACGAGTATATATTTGCCGAGCGTCATGTACAGTCCGCTCATCAAAACGGCAAAGCAGACCGTCATTATCATGCAGTCTCTTATACTCTCCCTGACGCGCGGCGCGCTGTGCGCGCCGAAGTTTTGCCCTACGAAGGTCATGACGGCTATGCCCATCGCGTTGAGTATAAGCCATGTGAAGGCGTCAACCTTGCCCATTGCTACCCAGGCCGCGGCCGTGTCTGTGCCGAAGCCGTTGATCGCAGTGAGAATTATCATGTTTGATACAGAGTAAAGCACAGCCTGAAGTCCGGCAGGGAGGCCTATGTGTACCGTGCGCCGCATGAGCTTCCAATCGGTGCGCAGGCAGCGCAGATTCAGTCTGACGCTTTCATCGGTTTTTGCCCGTGCGAGAAAGAACCAGACCATTCCAGCGCTCAGCAGCTGAGACAGCGACGTTGCGATCGCGACTCCCGCAACGCCCATCCTGAAGCGGACGACGAACAGAATATCAAGCGCGACATTGATAAGGCAGCACGCGACCAAAAAGTACAGCGGCCGCTTTGAATCGCCTATCGCGCGCAGAATCGCCGAGCCCATGTTGTATATCATCGCCGGGATCATGGAAATATACACCCAGCGCATGTAGACGATGGAATCCCCGATCGTATCCTTCGGCGTGTCCATCATCTCCAGAAGTCCCGGAGCCGTAGCTATTCCGATCACCGTCATGATCGCGCCGCTTGCAATCGCCAATATCATCGCAGTGTGTACGGCGCGGGAGGAATCCTCCACGTCGCGTGCGCCGTAATACTGGGCGACCACGACCGCCGCGCCGGAGGCTACCCCGTTGAAAAAGCCTATCAGCAGGTTAAGTATCTGCGAGGAGGAGCCGCCGACGGCGGCTAAAGCTTCCTTGCCGACAAAACGGCCGACAATCACCGCATCGACCGTGTTGTACAGCTGCTGAAAAAAGGTACCGAGAAGTACCGGAAAGAAGAACAGCAGCAGCTGCTTCCAGATGATGCCGTCCGTAATACCATTGAACTTTGATTCTTTCATTTCGAAAATCCATTCTCCTAGATAACACCGGCCGTTTTTAATAACATCGACCACGCAAAAAGTGTGACCGGGCACAGCGCGCTCGTCGCGACCACTATGTTCCCCGCAAGCTCAGGCTCTCCGCCCATCTGCTGCGCCATGGTGAAGGATGCGATAGCGGTCGGCGCGGCAAACACAGCCATGATCGAAGCGAACTCTATGCCGCGGAAGCCGAGCATATATCCAATTGCCAGCATGACTGCCGGAATAATCACCAGCCGGCATATCACGACCGGCGTGACCTCGTGCAGCTGATTCTTCAGGCCGCTGAAGTCAAAGAAACCTCCGAGCAGGAACATAAGCAGAGGCGAAGTGGCATTTGCCATCTGCTTTGCGGCGTTAACGACGCCCGACGGCAGCCTGATATCCAGTATATAGAACAGGACGCCGGCTATCGTACCCAATATCATCGGATTTTTGAGTATATCGGCCGCGAGTTCAAGCTTGCTGAGCTTCTGCTTATTCTCTCCGAACAGTTCGAGCGAGACCACCGCCAGCACGTTATACAGCGGCACAACCGTCGCTATCAGTACTATGACGAGGGAGCAGTCCGTGCCCTCCGGCATAAGCTGCTGCACCAGCGGGAGTCCGATTATGACGAAGTTGCTTCTGTACAGTCCCTGTATCATCACTCCGCGGCGCGCCGGTATCTTCTCCGTGTGCAGCACCGCCAGCGTACATACGAGCCACACCATAAGCACCCCGAGCAGCGAGCAGACAAGGAGCTTGTGGTTAAAGGACACGGCAAGATCGGAGACATATACGTTGTAAAACATCATGACCGGCATGAAAAAATTGAACACCAGTTTGTTGAAGCGGAAAACGTCGTCCCCGTTCAGGCATCCCAGCCGGCGCGCAAGATATCCTGCCGCCGTAACAATAAATATAGGCAATACTGCGTTAACGCACACTTTCAGGTTTTCCATTGTGCCCCTGCCTCACATTCCCCGAATCAAATGTATGCACCCCGGTAGACATTTGCACAGTATACAGCCTAAAGGCGCAAAATACAATTACAATCGCGAAATTCGACGAAACAGCTAAATCAGAGGGGTTTTTTTGTGCTGAAAATATCCGACATTCCGGTTATGGCTTTTTCGATTTAAAGCGTGCGTATCCTGCTGAACCGCTTTTCATCTAAAGCGCAGCAGAAAGCAGGCATAGATATACGAGGCAGATTCGTGTCAGGCGAGGCGGAAGGCGCGAACATAATGGAGATATATGGCCAGGGATGCCAATGAAGCACGGCGCGATTATGACCCAAAATATTATCTTTTTTAATTGCACTTCAGTATTACATACCGGTCTGTATCCGCTCCGTCTTTGCCGCGCTCAAAGGACGCCGCAGCGTCTGTGCTGCGGCGTCCCCGTTTTTTTATTGTGTTTTCTGTGCCTCCGCCATGATCAGTCATCGCCGCGCTTTCTTGAATCAATGCGCAGGTACACGACAACTCCTATAAGCGCTGCCAGTGCAAGCACGCCGATTATTATAAAGAATATGATCTGTGTGCTGCTTCCCCTGTCATAGCTTCCGTTGCCAGATGCCGGGGTGGGTGTCGCGGTGGGAATGGGAGTAGGCGTGGCTTCGGGTTCAAAGCTCAGCTCCGCGAGTTCCGAGTACAGCGGCTCGCTCGCCACCCCCTCGCGTGTATTGGTCACGGCGACGCAGTAATACATGGTCCCCTCGGTCTGTGTGGGAGTATAGCTTTCCGAAGTCGCTCCCTGTATCGGGCTCAGAGCGCTTACGTTTGCGGTGGGCGCGCTGTACCACTGGTAGCTGAGCTCCCCGTTATTGGGAGAGGTAGCCATTACGCTGAGCGTGTGGGTCTCGCCCTTCTTAAGCTTTGCGCTGGTGGGCTGGATATTGATGTTTGCCTGCTTTGTGGTCAGGCCGTTATTGTTGTTGGTGCTTGCGCCGGTCTCAAGCCCGCCGGTGCCGCCGGTCGGAGTATTGGTGCTCTGGCTGTTGTTGGAACCTGTATTGGTGTTCTGACCGGATCCGGAGGTATTGCTGCCTGCATTGCCCGTGCTGCTTTGGGTCACGGTTATTCTTGCACCGTTGGAATAGGAAGCGCCGTAGTCATTTTCAAACTTGGCCTCTACGCACCAGCCGCTCAGCTCGGACGGGATATTTGAGAGCGTAAGGCGCTCAGTGCCTAGTCCGTCCACGCCGAGACCGCGGAAATAGTCAGATGCGTCTGCGCAGTTGACTGTGTTTGTGGTATCCCTGCTGACCAACCGCCAGATTATCTTGGTTGCGTTATCCGCTCTGGCCACAAATTGCGCGCTGCCGCCCTGCTCCACGGTTTCACCCGTGGGGTGCTTTGTTATGTAGGGTACGCTCCCGGGCTTGGGAGTCTGAGTCGGCGCCGGCGTGATCTCCTCACCGCCTGATACACTGAGATTAATGATAAAGGTGGATATGCCGGCTTCTGTGTTGACCTGATAACTGGCCGAATAATCGCCGCCCTTTGCCGGCGCACCGGTCATGAATATTCCGTACTCGTTCCAGTTCAGGCTGACCCCTTCGGGCAGATAACCGGCGAAATTCGTATAAGACTGTATTTTTGATTCGCTGCTGAACACCTGTACACTTCCGATGTTCTGCCCCACGCTGTAGCTGCCGACATAGTCGGCGCTTGCCGACAGTCCCGGAAGCGCCATGGCTATGCATACCATCAGCGCGAGGGTGAGCACAAGTCTAAATGTTGATCTTTTCATCTTTCCATTCTCCACTTTTTATTTTCATTTTCAGGATATTATGTAACCTTGCGGATTATTATAACACAGGCTTTATCTGCCTGCAAGCAGCGTTAATTATTAAGAATCTTAATTTTACCGCAAAACCCGTCATCCCTCCGGTCTGAGTATATGACGGCGGGAAAACCATATAGTTTCATTTGTATGAAAATTTTCAGCCGAATGCAGAAAAACTGCCGCGGTGAGCATACTGCATCACGCGCGGCAGCAGGGAAATGAATGTTATCAGTCTTTTGCGGCTCTGCGCTGGAACAGCTTCACGAGTTCAACGATCGGAATGACAAGTATCGAAAGTCCTAGCGCCACCGCGTATTCGTTCCAGTCCACCGGAGTAAATCCGAAAGCGGACGCGATCGCCGGGACCTCCAGCACGACCGTGACAAGTAGCAGCGCCGCGATCATCGCGCCCCAAAGCAGCCCGTTCTGCCCCTTCAGCGTGAACACGCTGCGTCTCTGGGAGCGCATATTGAAGCTGTGGAAGATCTCGCACATGTTCATGGTCAGAAAGGCCATGGTCATGCCATCCTCGGAAATACCGTGCGGCCACTCAAAATGCCCGACCTCCATGCAGTGTCCTATTATATAGGACGCGAGCGTGATAATGGCAATCAGAAAGCCCTGATACGCGATATCCACGCCGAGACCTCCGGCAAAGATTCCGTCTGAGGCGGAGCGGGGCGGGCGCTCCATTATATCCGGTTCACCCCGCTCCATGCCGAGAGCCAGCGCCGGGAAACAGTCGGTAATCAGGTTTATGAACAGAAGATGCACGGGGCTGAGAAGCGTGAAGCCCATGATAGTCGCCGCGAACACGCCGAGCACCTCGCTCATGTTTGACGCCAGCAGGAACTGTATGGTCTTGCGGATGTTGTCATATATTCTGCGCCCCTCGCCGACCGCGTCTACGATCGTAGCAAAGTTGTCGTCCGAGAGCACCATGTCCGCGACGTTCTTTGTGACGTCAGTGCCGGTGATTCCCATGCCGACGCCTATATCGGCGGACTTTATCGACGGCGCGTCGTTTACTCCGTCGCCGGTCATCGCCGTTACGGCGCCCCTGCGCCGCCATGAGGACACGATACGTACCTTGTGCTCAGGCTGCACCCGGGCGTAGACGCCGTATTTGTCGATCACCCTGTCGAGCTCCTCGTCGCTGAGCTTGTTGAGCTCACGCCCCTCAATGGCCTGCGAGGCGTCGTCTATGATGCCCAGCTCCCGCGCAATTGCAACGGCCGTGTCCTTGTGGTCCCCGGTGATCATAATGGGTCGTATGCCGGCCGTTCTGCACTCGTTTATGGCCGCTTTGACCTCGGGTCTGACAGGATCTATCATGCCTGTCAGGCCGATGAAGCACAGCTCCTTCTCAAGGTTTTCAGGCTCGGTGTTCTCCGGCAGTCCGTCAGGCCAGAAGCGCTCGGCCGCAGCCAGTACGCGCAGCGCCTTATCAGCCATGGCATGGTTATCTGCGAGGATCTCCGCGCGCTTTTCATCGGTCATCGGCAGGATCCTGTCTCCGTCGGTATAGCTCGTGCAGGCTCTGAGCACCTCGTCAGGCGCGCCCTTTGTGTACTGTATACAGCCCTTATCCGCGCGGTGCAGCGTCGACATCATCTTGCGCATGGAGTCGAACGGAGCTTCCGCAACACGCGGCTGCGTCTTTTCGAGCTCGTTTTTGATACAGGTGTTGGCCGCGCCGAAATTAACAAGCGCCGCCTCGGTCGGCTCTCCCTGCGCACCCTCCGGGGAATACTGCGCATCGTTGCAGAGCGTCATTGCCGTGGCCAGGAGCGCGGTCGGCCCTGTGTGCTCAACGACGGTCATTCTGTTCTGGGTCAGAGTCCCGGTCTTATCCGAGCATATGACCTGTGTACAGCCGAGCGTCTCGACGGCGGTAAGCCGGCGTATGACCGCGTTGCGTTTGCTCATATTGGTAACGCCGATCGACAGCACGACCGTGACCACGGTTGCAAGGCCCTCCGGTATAGCGGCGACAGCAAGGGAAACCGCGACCATAAAGGTCTCCAGCACACCGTTCAGCGTAAAACTCCCGGCGACGAGGAGATCAAACACAAATATAAAAAGGCATATACCGAGCACCAGCTTTGACAGTACGCCGCTGAGCTGGCTGAGCTTGCGCTGCAGCGGGGTCTGCTCCTGCCCGGTCTGAGCCAGAACTCCGGCGATCTTGCCCATCTCGGTATCCATGCCGGTAGCTGTAATGACGGCGCGACCGCGTCCGTATACGACCGTCGAGCCCATATAGCACATGTTCTTTCTGTCGCCGAGCGGCACGTCACCGCCGAAAATAGCCTCTACCGCCTTGTTTACCGGTACGCTCTCACCGGTCAGGGCGGCCTCTTCTATTTTAAGGGACGCGCTCTCCAGAAGCCGTCCGTCAGCCGGGACCGCGTCGCCGGCTTCGAGCACGACAACGTCGCCGGGTACGAGACGGCTGCTCTCGATGACGCACTGCTTCCCGCCGCGCAGCACCTTGCATTTTGCCGCCGTCATGGTCTGCAGCGCCTCTATAGCCGCCTCCGCCTTCGTCTCCTGTATCACGCCGAGCACAGCATTCAGCAGCACGACGAAAAGAATGATGAACACCTCGGTAAAGCTCTCGCCGGACAGGGCGTTAGTCACCGCTGATACTGCCGCCGCAGCCAGCAGTATCAGCAGCATCGGATCCCGTATCTGCTGAATGAAGCGTTGGAACACCGTCACCTTCGGCGCCTCTTTGAGTTTATTCGGCCCGTGCTTTTCGAGGCGCTCCGCAGCCTGCTCTTCGCTCAGGCCGGATTCAGCGCTTTCAAATTCGGCGAGTATTTCTTCCTGCGTGCGCTGATACAGTTCAGACATGAAAATCGCTCCCCCTCTCATTTACTAAGTATCCCCGCAAAAAACAAAAAACCCATGCGCGAGCAAAACTCACGCATGAGTCTCATTCTTTTAAAGAGCGGTCCGGGTGTCTGCACACCGTTCTGACGAACCAGCCCCGCCCCGGAATACGGGGTGGAATTACTCCCTCAAGCAAGGATATTAATGTGTAATGCAGTATATTACTGCCGGCGCAAATTGTCAATAAACTCCGGTTGATCTTTTATTTGTTAACATTTTCTTTACTTTATGAAGTCTCTCACGGCCTTCGTGTACTCCGCAGCGGATAAAATCGGCGGTATGTCCGCCTCGGTGCTTTTGCAGCTGTACTTCCTGCGAAAACGCCGCATCCCTTCCCTGCATGCTTCCATATACCTGAGCTTCCCTCTGTTGGCTGTACTGTCCTTCCGCGACATGTTTTTGTTCCGCAGTAAGCGGGCGCGATTATTCAGCGTAACCGCACTCAGCCCTTCAGGACCTTCTCCAGCCGGCTGCGCAGAAGCGCGCAGCGCTCCGCTTTATCCCCGCCTTCAAGCAGGGTCTCTGCGTCGACGGGCACTGCCGCGTCAAAATCCAGCAGGGCATCTTTTCCAAACTGCTCGCATGCCAGGTCTATAATGACGCCGTTTATCCGGTTGAAGCTGTGCTTCCCGGCGCCGTCGTTCAGCGGCAGTCCGAGCAGCTCGCCGCCGAAGAAGTCTCGCACTATCGCCGCCGTGATCGTACACTGTCCGGCTGTAGGATTGTCCTCGGACCAATCCGGACGGAATCTCGCCGAACAGGTATCTATGCTCCACGCCTTCATACAAGCCAGATAGAACTCTCCGATATTCGCGGCGCCGCAGTCAACTATCGGTCTGATCTCATCGGCATGCTCCCAGCCGTAGAATCTGTAAACGCTGTCATATTTATAGCCCGTGCCCTCTATTTTCTTAATCAGCATAGTCTCGACCTCCGTAATATCTGCAGTCAGATTATAGCAAGGCAGTGCCGTTCAGGCAAGACGCATGTTCATCCCAAGCTGCCGCCGGGCAGCACGGCAGGACTCGCTGAGTCCCTTTGAGCAGGCTCTGCATCGCGGTGATATCCCCGCTGCAGCTGCCGCGCGGGCGAGCTATGGCCGGCAGTAAAACGGGCCGTGGTATTCCTTTATTGCAATGCCGGATATTTATCCTCTTGCGGTTGATTCCGTATATATTCTGCAATCGCTTTTTTGTTTCTTCCTGCCGTATCCGCACAATATCCTCTGCGCCGGTCCTGACGCTCTCCTTACTTGTTCTCAGGCTTCGCATGTCTGCAAAAAATCATCCAAACATCATAAGAAATCTTTTTCCTTTGGGTATCCCATCACGTGCTTATCCAGTTATCCAGAAACTCCAGCTGTTCCTCTGTATGGAACCAGTGCTCCCCATCCTCCATAACGGTAATGTCTGCTCCGATCTGCTCTGCAAACGACCGAATCGTATCGATTGATTGAAGATGGTCTTTACTTCCATATAAAATTCTTGTCGGAATATTCCAGGAAACAGGATGGTTTCTTACCCATGAAAGATACTCCCATGATAAGGTTTCTCCGAAAGCAGTTTCTATGTGTCCCTGCTCTTTCAGATCCGCCTCTGTAACATTCGCCCACTGCATCATATCCGAGATCAGTTTTTCCATATCAACAACCGGCGAGATAAAATATGCCTTTTCAATCCTCCTGCCGCCAAACGCATTCAAAGAAAAAAACGCTCCGATGCTGTTCGCAATAATGCTCACAGCATCATGCTCTTTGCAAAACGATTCATAGAACTGAATAAATTCTTCCTTTGCATCCCATGGCGATTCAGACCTGTAGTTAAATCCTGTAACGTCATATTCAGGAAAAAGTGTCTTATAATGTTCGGCTTCTCCGGCATTCCCGCCTTTTCCGTGAATATATATGATTCCTTTTTTCATCTGCTGTTCCTCACACTCAGTCAGTACGGCTGTTGTCAAATGTCTTTTCAAAAATCCTGTTTTCCCCGGATCAGTTGTTTTCGTATATGCGCTGTAATAGATTTGAACGTATCCGGGGTCAACGTTACTATCCGGCTCCACGGCTGCAGGCGCTCCTCGAAGCCCGTTATCCAAAAGCTCAGGTCCGGATAAAGCGGAACGCTTACCGTTGAACAGTATATTCCGACGACCGGTCCGTTGCCGGATGCAAGATCCCTGACGGTCTGGCAAGGGATTGCTTATGAGCCGGGTGCAGGCAGCGGCTTATCCCCCGCCGCGTAAAAACCGATCCGCGGCGTCTCTCAGCCCGCAGTTTCTCCCGGTATAGTGGCATCCCATTACAGCAGGGATGCTCAATAATCAGTAAAAGGGAGCATTGCAGAACGAAGAATCTGCAATACTCCCTTTCAGCTTGCCGATTACTGCGCCAGACAGGATTCAAATCCATTAACTGCGCCGACGTAATATCCCCTCGTCCGGAAGTGTCTGCTGCCGTACTTGTATTTCAGATTTGTATACCTGTCAAATATCGTCAGAGCGCTTTTCCCTTTCAGATGGTATTGACATCTCCGGCGTCCAGGACATGTGCAGCTTTGGCAGAATACAGGCATATTCTCACTCTGTCTCCATTATTGACAGTTCAGTACTCTGTCTTAACCGATATGATTACCTTATCCGAGCCCAATAGGACAATGTTCTCATTGCCTATGTTCTTTCTCTCTCCCGGTGCAAGTTTCTGACCGTCGGAAAGAAATGTACCATAGGTGGAGTTGAGGTCTTGAATAATGATCCCGCCGGCAGTCAGATACAATTCGCAATGTTCCTTGCTGACACCCGGAGTGTTGTCCGGGTATACAAGCTGGCAGGTATTTTTGTTTCTGCCTATGCGCACACTGCTGAACGACCCTACGCTTTGTCCCTTAATCGGGCCTCTCTCGCAGGTAACGACGAGCTTTCTGGATACAGTCTCCGCAGCCGGATTGTGACCCGGCGTATCTCCCTTTCCGGCATGCCCCACGGATGCGGAAACAGTAACCTTCTTTCTCTTTTTAACAGCAGCAGCCACAACAAGCACCGTCACCGCGGCAACGATAACAACCGCAGCCGCAATTATATACGGCAGCGCATCATCTATGTTTATGTCGTCAAAAACCGAGTCCCCCGCGTCGGAATTCTTTTGATTTGCTCCGTTCGCAGTCCCCTTAATGTAGTTTATACCTTTGTCCTCAAGAACCTCAGTAACGTAGTCGATGCTGACGGCAAGCGTCATGTTGTTGAGTTCCACACCGCCGCCGATGACCATCGTATTTATACCGACCGCCTGACCGTACTCATCAACCATGGGTCCGCCGGAATTGCCGCGATTGACTTTGACGTCGCTGAGTATGCATACCGTCCCCTTGTAGTCGGTATACTCATTGTTGCTGACCGTACCATTGGTTATGGTCATATCCTTTATGCGCGAGCTGAATGTGTCGCTGTCAGAGAGTGTATCCGACAAACCGGGAAAACCTATGCAGTATATGCTCTGCGATTTGTGCAGCTCCTTCGGAGACAGCAATGCGATTGGCTTGCGGTCGGTCAGCTTTTCATCCAGCCTGAGTATTGCGAAGTCATTATCTTCATCGGAATATATCATTTCTGCCGGAATTCCGCCGTTGATATCCGTTACGGTGACGTATATCTCGTCAGGGTTATCCGCAATAACGTGGTAGTTCGTGATTATCGTATCTACGTCTTCGTCCTTCCCTCCTACGGCAAAGCCGGATCCGATACTGATCCCTCCCGGGAGGTTTACAAAGATACGAACTACGCTGTTCTGTGCTTCCTCGACCTTGCTGTTCTCGGCGCAGGCGCTCACGCTCATTACAGAACCAAGCATCAGCAGCGACATAAGCATTATGACCGTCAGGCAGACACTCATAATTCTTTTTCCGTAAGTCATTCTCTTATCCCCCATAATTTATTTTATATCAACGGCTGTCCCTGGATACGTTCCTCAGCAGCAGT
Organism: Clostridiales bacterium; assembly: GCA_029010715.1. Taxonomy (GTDB): domain Bacteria; phylum Bacillota; class Clostridia; order Oscillospirales; family Oscillospiraceae; genus Limivicinus. The sequence goes on along the minus strand of JAQXKZ010000031.1, from coordinate 32,486 downwards.
GCAGAAACTGCACAGAATATCAGGCAGAACGCCAGCAATATCAGCCAGCACTTGAGCAGGTTCGCGTCACTGTGCTCAAACATCTGCGCCACCTTGTCCGCTCCGTTGTTTCCGCCCTGTGCAATCAGCGCCTGCTTCGCCGAGAAGTCATCATACAGTCCTTCAAGATTTGCGCTGACACCCAGCGCTGATACAGCCCAGCGGCTTATCGTAATGTTTGAGACAAGCTCTACAACGCCCTCAAGCTCGAAGATTATTCCTGCGAAGACCAATTGTATGACGAGCAGGAACGGCGAAAGCGTCATTGCCTTGTCCGGATTGTTCGCAACCGACGAGAGCGTAAGGCCCATACACGTCGACGACAGTATTGTCAGATATGTTGTGACCAGCATCTCCGGAACTGCGGAGCCGCAGAGCATGCCCTCTTCCGGCATCCCCATTGTCAGTGCAAATACCGTAAACAGCAGCACGCTCTGCGCAAGGCACAGAAGCGCCTGAACGATGAACTTAGAGGATATGTATGCGCTGAGCCGAAGGTTCGCCATATACTCACGCTTGAGTATCACACGTTCCTTACATATTTCCTGCACCGAATTAAATATGCCTATCCATATTGCACAGCAGACATAGGTAAAGAGCAGATTCTTCGTGGCTATATAAGTCTCGAACATATCTTCGGGCTTGCATATGTACAGGATCAGTCCCATCAGAATCGGCTCAAGCAGCATCAGCAAAAGCCTTGCCCGGTCATTGCAGATCAGGTTCAGATACCGATTCGAAAGTATGCCTGCCTGCTTGAAGAAGCGCGGACGTTCTATCTTGCCGATTTCAAGCGGATCGGGAGCGGTAGTTCCGGCTACGTTCAGGTCGTGCGCGAATTTGTCGTGCCATTTGTCGGTGTCGTCAGCAACGAGGTTATAAATGTCCACAAAGTTGTCGACGCCGAAAAAGCGCAGTGCTTCGTCTGGCTTACCGCAGAAGCATAGCTTGCCGCCCTTGCCCATGAATACGATCTTGTCGCACAGATTAAGGTTCAGGGTTGTGTGCGTGACCATGATCACAGTCTTGCGGTTTTCGCTTGCGAGTCTTCGCAGCGTGTGCATAAGCTTTCTCTCGGTTCCGGGGTCAAGACCGGAGGTTGGCTCATCAAGGAAAAACAGTCCGGGATCAGCCAGCAGCTCCACTGCTATACTGGCTCTCTTGCGCTGACCTCCGCTGAGCTTTTTGACCATTGAAGTCGAAAACTCGCTCAGCTCCACCATGTCAAGCACAGCCTTCACGCGAGCCTCACGCTCTTCCCTGTCTGCATCCTTGGGCATGCGCAGCTGCGCAGTGTAATCGAGCATCCTCTCAAGCTCAAGAAAATCGTAAACGATATCCTGCTGTGGAACAAAGCCTATCAGGCTCTTGAAATAATCATAATTACTGTAAAGAGACTTATCTCCGACAAGAACCGTGCCATTTGTCGCATGCTCATATCCTGTGAGCGCATTGAGCAGCGTGGACTTCCCGCAGCCTGAGCCGCCGATTATCGCCACAAACTCGCCCGGCTCTATCGACAGGTTCACACCGTTGAGTATGCGTTTGGTCTTGCCGCGGTTTGTCACATCTCTGGTCAGTTCGCGCGCCTCAAGCCTGAGTCCGCCCTCGGAGAGGTAATAATAGAGCTCGTCGCCGCAGAGGTAAAATGTAGTGGTCGTTACGGAAATTGTGCTCCGGTTTCTCAGCGGTACCGTGCCTGTAATGATCGCATTGTCGACCAGCGTACCGTTCGTGCCGAAGTTCTCGATGTAATAGCCGCCTGCCCTGTAGTTTATCACAGCATGGCGCCTGGACACGCCGACATGGCGGAGCCTGATGTCGCTATGCTCGGCACGTCCTATGACATTTGGCTTATTATTACTCAGCCTGTACCTGTGCCACTCGCCGACGCCGTCCGTGACGACTAACATAGCGCCAAGCGATCCCCTGTCTTTGTCCGTATCGACTCGCAGGACGTCACCCGCATGCAGCTCATGCAGGTAGTTCTGTCTTCCAACGTAACGCGTACCGTTTATCCAAATACCGTTCGTACTGCCGACGTCGCAGAGCGTGCATACGCCGCCGGTCATTTCTATCACACCGTGATGCCCGGAAATGGCGGCGGAATCAATTACGATGTCGTTATCCGCGTCGCGGCCAAAACGATACTGCCGGTTTTGGGTGCGGTCCAGCCGGTATCGAAATACGCTGTCCTTACCGTCAAAAACGAGCAGCTCCAGATCATTTTCATCCTTATCGTTCACCCTGGTGGAATTCCTGCCCCAGGTCGGATGCGAAAACTGTATCAGGATCTCTTTGTCGCCGCTGAGCAGGCTGAGTCTGTCGCCGGTGTTTACCGGAGTAAAGCCGTCAATCGGACAGCCGTTTATAAAGCTGCCGTTCCGGCTCTGATTCTGCGCATACCATATGCCATTATAGAACCGAAGCACACAATGTATCCGGCCAACGTACTGTGACGGGATAACTATGTTGTTTCCCGGCTCGCGGCCTATAGTCACCTGCATGTCATTAGTCTCGGCAACCGTGCATTTACCGATCAGCGAGTTTCTGTATATCGCGCTTATGCTTACCTCTCTTGCGCCCATAATCTTCTCCTTGCTGTTTTTCTTTGGCGCTTATTTGCTTATGGTTCGTTATTCTCTGCGGATACGCTGCCGGCATTTGAGCCGGCAGACGGCGCGTCTGTCACGGTCCCGTCTCCGGTGCCGCCGTCTCCGCTATTGCCGCCTCCGGTGCCGCCGTCTCCGGTGCTGCCGCCTCCGGTATTGCCGCCTCCGGTGCTGCCGCTTTCGGTGCTACCGCCTCCGGCGCTGCCGCCTCCGGTGCTCCCGCTTTCGGTGCCGCCTCCTCCGGTGCTGCCGCTTTCGGTGCTGCCGCTTTCGGTGCTCCCGCCTCCGGTGCTCCCGCTTTCGGTGCTGCCGCCTCCGGTGCCGCCTCCGGTGCTGCCGTCTCCGGTGCTGCCGTCTCCGGTTTCGTCGCCCTTGTCAGGCGAATCCTCTTTATTGCCGGGCTGCGGCGGCGTCTTTCCGTTTGAACCCTCACCGGGCTGATTGCGCTCAAGCTCACCGTTGTTTTCTCCGTTCTTCGGCGCTGCGGTCCCCATGGGAGGCGTATAATTATCAAACATCCTTATACTGCTGCCGTTGACTGTCAGCGTAACGGTCATGCCCGGCTCTATCGCTTCGCCCGGTTCAATACTCTGTCCGATAACAACGCCGTCATCATATGCGTCGCTTTCCCCCGTCTCGATAATCACGGTAAGTCCGTATTCTTCGAGCCGTGCTGTAGCCTCATCCTCATCAGTGCCGATAAGATACGGCATCTCGTTCATCTTATCCGCTGTTCCGGGCGCAAAAAGGATGAGTGCCACACCTGCGGTACACAGCAGCACACCAAGAACGATCATTATCATTGAGCGCCTGTTTATTCTGTCAGCTCTTATTTTTTCGTCTGTATGATCCATATACATCCGCGTCTTTGTATTGGTCAATGTAACATCACCACAAAATCATTATTTGAACGGGCACACCGGCCTGTGGTGCTGTGTGCTCCTGCGGCTGCTCAGCCGCATATATTCATTTTGCAAACACGGTGTTCCAGTTGAATTTCTCGTCACAGCAGGGGATGAGCATAAGCTTGGTGCCGCCCAGCTCGATTATGTCGTTCTTGTTCAGTTGGGTCTGAGCAAGCAGGACCTGACCGTTCACATAGGCCAGGCTCCTTGCCGTGCCAGGCACCGCAAAGAATCTGTTGCCCTGTGGCTCATATACGATGATGGCCTGCGGCTCCTTGGAAACACTGGTATCCCCGCTTAGGGCAACGCTGTTGCTGTCACTGCGGCCGATGGTGTTTCTTCCCACATAGAGTCTGAAATCGCGGCCGACATGCATGCCGCCGACGCAGACCAGCCATCCTGCGCACGGGGAGGTCTGTCCGGCATATTCGTCTTTTGACGGCTTCGGCGCCGGCTTGTTTTCGAAAACATTTCCGTAGATGCCTATTGTCTTGCCCTCGTCGTCGGGCATGCTGACCATACCGCCGTTGCCGCTGTTATTCATTACAGGCATCCGGCTGCCCTGCGCCGGCTGCGTTATGGGCATAGTTACCGATTCGTCGGAATAGTTTACGGGTACTGTATTTCCGCCGCCCATCCCGACCGGAATTGTGCCGCTGGACACGGCGCCCGGAGTACGATTCAAGGGCACGGTGACCGTTTCGTCGTTGCTGGAGCCCTGAAGTCCCGCATTCTGGCAGTGCGGGCAGGATGAATACTTATCTCCGTCGTAAAAGTGGCCGTTTACGCATCTCTGTAATTTCATTCTTTTTTCCTCCCTGATTGTTGCTTTTATTATTACGATAATTATTCTCTGCTTAAAGTAAGCACGGTTATGTTGTCGTGCTTTCCGGCTCTTCCTCCGGCCATTGCCGCCCGTGCAAGCACGTTCGGCAGCCGCGACGTATTCGATGCATACTGAAGCATCAGTCTCTGTATGTCATCCTCGCAGGTCGTTTTATACAGTCCGTCGGAGCAGAGCATAATAACGTCGTTTTGCGCCACGCCGAACTCGACCTCGCCCGTGTCGATTATAAGGTTGCCGCCCTTTCCGACATAGCTTACGAGCGCTTCCTTCTGGCAGTCGCTGTCCACCTCTTCTTGTGAGATGTACCCGGCGTTGCACTGTTCCTGAAGAAGCATGCGGAAATTGTGATCGCGCGTAAGCCGTTCGAGTCGTCCGTTATGCAGGAAATAAATACGGCTGTCCCCGGATGAAACCCAATACGCCCTGTTTCCGCGCACAACAACGGCGACAATAGTCGTGCCGCTGTTGAGCTTTATGCCGTCCTGACCCGTGATCGCCGACACCTCTGCATCTGCCGCAGAAACAAGTTCCCTGAGCACCTGACAGACGTCATCAACCTTGCCCATCTGATAGAAGCCGTTGTACACAAGCTCCGCGCACATGCGGCTTGCGATCTCTCCGCCTTCCATGCCGCCCATACCGTCGCATACAATTGCAAGAAGGCCGGATTCCCCGGCTGCACCGTCGTCGCTGTCAGGCGTAAAAATGAAAAAGTCCTGCTGATACTTGCGGTCGCCTATTATGCTCTCTGCAGAAATATTGACATTTTCCGCAATGTTAAGCTTATGGACGGTTTTTGTCCTTCCGCTGCGTCTGTAAATTATCCCGACCGCAATCAGGATGATTCCGGCAGCCGCCAGCAGTATTCCCGCCAGACGCATTCCGTTGAACGATGCTTCGGGTGCCGTGCCGGCAGCCGCTAAAACGATCCACATTCCGTTCATCCGTTCTCCCCCTGGCCGTTTTTGATAACAATGTTCAGAATAACTTCCCCTTCCGAAAGGGCGACCATGGAATCGCCGCTCAAGCTGATGCTCTCCCCTCTAAGAGTCCGCCCATTGCCGAGCGTAATTCCGTTACTGGATTTATCGTAAAGCATAACCGTGCGCTCATCGCTGTTGAAGCTCATCGCACAGTGTACCCTGCTTATGACCGAGCTGTTGGACACGACCATATCGCATATATCAGCCTGCCTGCCGATCAGATACTGCCTGCCCGGCTCAAGCCTGATCTTTGTACCCGGATTAAGTCCTTCGATAACCTCAACGTATGCCTCAGTCGTCGGAGTTTTTTGCTCCGATCCCCGGTTAAGCTTTGATTTTACGGCTCTTCTGAGCTTTTCGAACAGTTTGCCCTTCAATTCAACGCTCTTCGTACCGCCATCGGTGTCCTGAAGATCCGTGACATTTTCCTGCTGGACATAATCCGTAAAATCGGCAATAAACTCGTCCGCATTCTTGTAGCGCTTCTGAAAGTCAAGCTCCATCGCGTGGTTTATCGTATCCTCAACGCGCGGCTCCGTCTCCGGCACATAAACGGACATCGGCGTCACCGCCGCCCCCGCCCTTCTTTCCGCCGCAGGCGGCGGCATTTTCCCCGTTGCTATGCGGTAGAAAGTACAGGCAAGCGCATATATGTCAGTCCACGGTCCCAGCTTCAGATTGCTTCCCGTGTACTGCTCCGGGGGCGCAAAGCCCGGCTTGACCTGAACGGTCTGCATCGGGTTGCTCTTGTTAAGAAAGCTTCTCGACGCGCCGAAATCAACAAGCTTTACATCGCCCGACGGCTGTATGAGTATATTCGACGGGCTGATGTCGCTGTGAACAATACCAAGTGCGTGCACCTCGCTCAGCGCAAGAGCGATTTGAATCACGATGTGCTTTGCATAATTATACGGAACCCTGTTGCCGCAACGGGCAGTGTACGCCTTCAGCGTTTCTCCCCGTACATATTCCATGACTATATACGAGGTATTGTTCCCCCTGAAGAATCCGTCAACGCCCGCCACCGATGGGCAGCGCCCAAGCGCATACAGCGTTTTGGCCTCTTCATAGAAATGCTGAACGCTTTTTGTAAAAGTCTCCTCACTTCTGCGCGGTATGACTCTCCCGTCTGCGGCTCTGTCGCAGAGCTCCGACGGGAAAAACTCCTTCACGGCAACAAGCTTTCCGTCCGCTGTATCCCTTGCAAGATAGGTTATACCGAAGCCGCCCGCACCGAGCATTTCCCCCAGCTCATATTTTCCGGCAAGCCGGTGCATAAGCGGGAGCGCCTTGCTGGCGTAGCGCCGTTGCTGCTCTGCATCAAGATCAAAGCCGCACAGCGGACACATTGTCTCCGACCCGATCTCTTTGAAGCATCTGGCACATCTCATTTGATCCGTCCGCTCCTCCCGTCAGGAATTAATTCTCATCTCAGAATTTCACGCTTATTCTGGTCTTTCCTATCAGAATAGTGTCGCCGTTCTGCAGTTGACGCGGCTTGTCTATCTTGATTCCGTTGACGAAGGTTCCGTTTGTGGAACCCGCATCAGCAACCGTGAGCCTCCCCTGGCTGTAGCTAAGCAGCATATGCAGTCCTGAGATCATGTCATCGTTTATACTCAGGTCTGATCTCTTGCTGCTGCGGCCGACACTGAATTTCTCTCCCACGCTTATGTCAGCCTTGCTCTTGAGTCCGTTAGGCAGCACCATAACCATGCTCACCGGGAGCATACCGGCGCGATCCTCTGCGAACTTCACGCGGGCCTGTGCCTGTACGGCGCGGCGAAGCTCCTCCTCACGTCTTTGCGCTTCTGCCCTTGCGCGCTCGGCTTCGAGCCTTTCCTGCTCAGCCTTGCGTTTTTTCGTTTTATTCATGACAACAAGCACCACTGCAGCTATGCAGACAACAACTGCAACGCCTGCGACTATCCATACCGCAGCGCTGCCGCCGTCGACGCTGAACTCGTACTGCTCAGAGCCGTCCTCAAAGCGGAAAGCATTAGCCTCATACGAGACATCTGTGATGCCCCTTATCTCAAGGCAATATTCGCCGGCCATTGTTTTTTCCATCGTCAAGGTGACACTGTGCCTGGCCTTGTCATATTCGGCCGCCTCTATTTTCAGCTCCTTGCCGGTCTTCTTCTCGGTTATCGTATAGTTATCCGTTTTATCCGCGCCCCTGACGTCCTCGGAGAACAGCAGCTCAAGCGTCGTTTCATCCTCGCATTTAAGCTGCTCAAGCGTCGGCTGAACGTTATCCGGAATGTTCCTGGTAACAAGTACGGATCTCCGGAGGTTCTGTTCCCCTCCATCCGCGCTGAATCTTATGCTCAGCACACGTTCACGCGGCTGGAGATCGTTGCTCGACCCTTTCATTTTCAGCACATAGCAGCTGTTGAGCCAGCTTCGCAGCTGCTCCGTCATAACAGCGCGGTTCGAGCCGTCTATTCTGATGTTGTTACCGCCGGTGGTTTTCGCGAAGTCGGTCATTTTTTGCTGTATGTCATCATACGTGTAGTTGCACAGCGTGTACAGCGGCAGGCCCTCGGTAACGAGAGAATTGAGCAGCTCGTCACAGACAACATCACCGTTTTTGAGAAATGCCCCATTATCGTACATTACAAGTACGCGGCGCTCCGGCTCGCTGTTCTCTTCAAGCCCTGCCAGCCTTATTGCTTCCTTTATCGCGGGAACGGCATTGGCATTTCTGACAACTTCTTCGATATTTGCGATAATACGCTTTGCGGAATCACGGCTTTCGGAGCCATCGAGCTGAACCGTGAATTCATCCGCATAGGATATCAGAATAAATCTGTCGTTCTCGTTAAGGTCGTCAATCCACTTGCCAAGCTCGCTCTTTATGATATTCAGATACTCGTAGCCCGTGCTGTTGGACGCGGTGTTCAGCAGCACGATATAAAGGCAGCCCATATCCTTCGCGTTCTTAAAAGCTTCGATGTCAAGCTTTTCAGTGCCAAGCTGCGCCTCAATATTGATGCTGTTTTCGGTCAGCCCATGGATAACGTTGCCCGACTGATCGATCGGATACAGGTATGCGTTGACCTCGGGAACCGTTACCGTGCATTGCTCAAGCTCTGTCGACGTCCACGCGGTTTCCGCTGAGGCGGCAACAGGAACGCACAGTGTGACGCACAGAACGGCAAGCGTCAGCGCAAGAAGCTTCTTAAGCAAATTCATTCCCAATCCCGTCCTTCCCTGCAGTAAGCGATGAAGCATAGCTTCGTGCTGCCACAGGTAATTACGTCTCCGTCCTTCAGGTCATGCGGCATATTCAGTGTCTCGCCGTTGAGCATTGTGAGTGAGGAGTCTCCGGGCAGAACTACAAAGCGGAATGAACGCGGGTCATATATAACGGAGCAGTGCCTTTCGCGGGACAGCTGCTGGTCGTCCGGGATGCTGATGTCCATATCGACGGAGCGGCCTATATAGTTTCTTCCTGCGAGGAGCCTGTAGTCGCGGCCGCGCTCCGCCCCTTCCACGCATACAAGCCATCCGACCACCGGCTCAAAACGTTCTTCCTGTATATGGAAATCCGGGACGTCTGCGGCCGCATCTGCATTCACGTCAGCAGATGGGGTCCACTGATATGCTATGGTCTGCTCTCTGTCCCTGTCTTCCTCATATGCAACGGTCACGTCTTCGCCGTCATTTGCTGCCGCAGTCTTTGCATACTCTATATCTTCCTTTGTGAACTGCGGAACACTATTAGAGACAGTAGCGCCGCCGTCCTCGCAGTATGGGCAGGAGCTGTATTTTTCCCCGTCAAAGAAATGACCTTTCTGGCACTTTAAAACCTTCATGATTTCTCCTCTTCCAGTTTGATTTTGTATTGCATTATCCCTTAGCCCTTGTCCACCTGTCTGATTGCGATTGCAGACAGGTTATCCATTTTCTTTCCGCTTCCGCGGGTGTATATGAGCTTCTTCATATTGCAGAGCCACTCCTCAGAGCATGACGCGCGTTTGAGCATGGACTCCATTTCCTTCTCCTCTATCCACTCCCAGAAGCCATCCGTGCAGAGAAGGAACGCGTCATCACGCAGCGGCTCCGACAGGGTCATGCGCTGGTAACGGGGCGACTCCCATTCCGACCCCATAACCCGCAGCAGCTTGTTGCGGTCCGGATGGTGCCGGATTTCGCTTTCCCTGATTTCCCCGACGTTCACGAGGTATTGAGGAACGGAGTGATCCACCGATCTTGACAGCAGCCGTTTTTTCCTGAATTGGTATATGCGGCTGTCACCGACATAGGCTGCCGCCGCCTTGCCGTTCTGGAGCAGCAGACAGCAGACCGTTGTTTTCATCCCGCCCTGATTATCAAGCTCGATCTGTTTTTTGAGCAGCTCGTCCTGTGCGCTCTGGATAAGCTCGCATACGAGTTCGTATATATCCGCATCCTCCGGGGCCTTCTCAAAGTCTGCGATTATGCTTTCACAGACACATTTCGACGCAAGCTCTCCGGCGTCGTGCCCTCCGAGGCCGTCGCACAGCACGGCGCATATTCCGGCATCCGCTGCAGCGACCTCTACGCAGTCCTCGTTGTTTTTCCGCTCTCCGTGCTCGCTCATGCTTGCAATATCCCAGCGCATAGCAGTATCGCCTCCGTTTTATCTGCAGGCATTACATTACCAGCTTTCTCAATGCCTTGTATATATAGATGCTGTTATCGTTGTCTGAATAGTCAGTAAGGCCGCCAAACACCGGCACCCCGTCATAAGCAGAGAATATGCTGTACGGGCATGTCGGACCCCACACCTTAGGCGAGGAGTAGAAGCTGCCGCCGTTGTATCCGAGCACGGCATAGACGGTCGAGTATTCTCTGACCGCGTCAGCGCTGCCGCCGCTTTTGAGATTATACCAGCCCTCTTTTTCACCGCCGCACACTATCCGTACTGAGCGGCCGACCTCTTCAAGCGACTCCGGATACAGCTCCTTGGGGATTTGACCCATGATATCCCAGTCGATGTAGTACACGACCTCATCGGTGTCGTATTTATGTATTTCCCACAGGACGATTATCTTGCCGTCCTCGCTGCTGCCGCAGCGGTTTAAATCCTCAATTGTCACGATGGTGTGATCTTCATCGTTAAAGCTCTGGTCTTTCGGCTGGGAATATAAAACGAACCCCGGTTCCTCCTCGGTGAAGTCAACGTCTCCGCTCAACATTCTCAGCGCGGCGTTTATCCGGAACAGCTGGTCAATCGTATCCCTGTCGGCGGATTCAAGCTCTTTCTCAAACAGGTCCTTCCAATCGTAGAGCGGCAGCTGTTTAGGGCCATTTCCGGAACATTCCTCCGCAAGCTTTGCCGCCGCTACGTAGTCCCCCGAATCGAGGCCCTTGATTATTTCAAGATAGTCCGCTGTCAGCGGATCGTCGGTAACATTCTCGAAGCTGGGCTGCGCTTTCTCAAGATTTCCTGCCTTGAGCTGCTCAAAGCCCTTGCTGAAATAAGCATCGTTTCTGAGTTGCTTAAGATCGAGTGACGGGTCGTCTATTCCCTCGATAAGCTCAATCGCTTTGTCGTAGTTGCCCCTGTCGTAATACTTATATGCAAGCATCATGTTCGACAGGTTCAGGTATTTCTTAGCCGTTTCATCATCGGTGAAGGACCTCAGGTACTTTTCCGCCCCTGCATAATCGCCCTTATTATAAAGCTCCATGCCCTTTTCGATAAACGCGGACTCTTTAAGATTTGCACTGAAAAGGAGGTCGAACTTCGCCTTGGCGGCAGCTTCGCCGTACTTGCCCTCATCGGCAAGCTTTTTCGCCGCGCTGTGAAACGCCGCGCTGATCCCCACAAACAGCGCAATTACGATCAAAGCGGTAATCAGCACCGGCTTCCATTTTCCCTTACCCGCGGAAACACCCGCCTGATTTTCGGGTCTTGCCTTTTTTTCCTTTGGTTTCTTCTCCGGCTTCTGCTTCTTTGCCTTTCCGTCCGCCGGCGGTTCCTGTACAGATCCGCGCGCTGCTCCGCACCTGAAGCATATATCAAACTCGGCCTGATTCACGGTGCCGCATTCGCTGCACACCCATGTCTTATCGCTCCTCATTCCATTCTCTCCTTTTATCCCTGTTTAAGATGACCTATGCCATCATTGTCTATCTCGAACGTGAGCGACTCTCCGGCTATGATGTCATCTGAGCTGTTGCCGTTGCCGATTTTGACCGTAAGCGTCACCGTCTTTGGCATCTGCGTGTTTGAGTGCATCACATTCATTTCATCCACCGGGGCAGAGTATCCGTAGTTAAAATCAATCATTAAATAATTATCGTCTTCATAACCAATATATTTGTAGTTGGAGACCTGAGAGAACATCTTTGTCCCGTCGGCATATACCTCATTATTATCCAGAGAACAGGTTATGGATTTATAATCCTTTACCTTTCTCCTTGCCTTAAGCAGAATACTTCCAAGGCAATTGTCTTCTCTCAGTGACACACCGTAACACATGAGTTCCAGATTATCCTCCGAATACAGGGTCACCGGCACGGTATCGATATTGCTCTCTATATGTACGGTTTCCGGGAAATACACCATCGAGGACAAGCTCTCATATTCCTTTCCAAAACCGTCCACAGTTAAATTCAGATCAAGCCTGTTGAAGTTGCTTATTCCCTGAATATACATCAAATCTGTACTGAACCACAGCCCTACCGTTCTCTGCTCTCCGGGTTTAATCTCGTCATATAAATCACATTCTACTGTTCTGTAGCCGTCCGTCAGCTCTGCATTGAACACAGTGCCGGCATCGTCGCTCCTGTTGTCAAGATTCATAATCAGGCACAGCATACCGTTTCCGATGAAGCAGTCGCTGATATATATATCGCCGCCACTGCTGCTGAGCAGACTTGCCCTTGAAAATCCCTCCATCTTTTCCATGCCGGAATACATTTTGACAGGGTAAGCGTCCTCCCTAAGAGTGACGTTTTGAATACGGCTGTCCTGTGTTGCGTCTGTCGTTTTACTCTGCTCCGGCACTGCGGCTGTATTGACAGAAGTCTCCGCCTTCTTTCCGGTCAGCGTGAGGCAAAGGATGAGAAGTGCAGCTGCTGCGGCCACGCCGATACGGAAAATCCGCTTCCCAAACAGCAGCTTTACCGCATCCGCAGCGCTGAGCCTGTTCCGGTTCAGACTGTCAAGCAACTCACCCATCGTACCGGTGCGGTTCTTTGCGCTGACAGCCATGCCCTTCATCAGCGCCGCCTCCTGCGCCGGACTGATCTTTGCGCCGAGCTTGCCCGGCCGCATAAGAGTGTCGCCGTAAACCCTGTCCGTTGAGTTCTCCGGAGTAACATTGGTTATGAGCTTGTATATTGTCGCGCTTATCGCGTATACATCTGTCCATGGTCCCAGCTCGCCCTGCTGTCTGAACTGCTCCTCCGGGGCATATCCGGGCTTGAGCATCATTGACGAATTGTAGTTTTCGTTTCCGCCCTGATTCCTTGCCGTGCCGAAGTCCAGTATCTTCACTTCGCCGTTGCTGAGACGCATGATGTTCGACGGGCTGATGTCCCCGTGGATGATACCTTTGGCGTGTATACGCTCAAGCGCCTTTATGGCCGGGGTAATCAGCTCCAGCGCTTCGTCAAAGCTCATTGCACCATGTTCGTTTAAATACTCTCTCAGATCCTGCCCGTCGAGATATTCCATAATGATGTACGCCGTGCCGTTCTCTTCAAAGAAGTCTCTGAGCGTCACAACGTTCGCGTCGTCTATAAAATCAGAAAGGATTCTGGCTTCGTTCAGGAAGCGTTCCTTGCCGATTTCAAACGAGCTGCCGCCGCTGCTTGAGGTGGGATATACCGTTGCCGTCGTGCTTCGGTTGGCTGCTCCGCTTGGATAGTACTCCTTGATCGCAACCTTGATATTCAGCAGCATGTCATAGCCTATGTATGTAATTCCGAACCCTCCGCCGCCTATGGCGCAGCCAACAAGGTAGCGCTTGTTCAGAACTGTTCCTATCGGGAGTTGATGCGTATTGTTGCCGGCGTTCATATCCTTCCCGCAGGTCATGCATACATGCCCGTCTGTCTCGTTGAGTGTCATACAGTGCGGGCACAGGATCATATTGGGCATTCCTTTTCGCTTCCTTTCGGATGATTTTGGGCTTACTCCTCGTCAAAGTAATGCCAGACATATATCTGCATCAGTTCGCTTTTTCCGGTAATGGTATTCTTCTGCGGCTCCTCGCTGTAGTACGTCGTCTCACTTCCGGAGATCATTCTGCCCTCGGAGTCGTAGGTGTAGGCCTCTTCTCTGCTGAGGTTCTCTCCGTCACTGTACATCTTGGATGAGACTATATTTCCATTCTCATCGGTTTTTGTAATGCTTTTATAGCTGAGCTTTCCGTCTGCGTCATAGTCTTCATAAACACTTGTTCTTTCAGCTTCATCATAGCGGGACTTATAGAAGCCTTCAAGCGTCCCGTCCGGGTAATAGGTATAGACGTCCTGCCCCTTCACTCCATCCGGGCGTTCGTATTCATCCCAACCTTTCAGATTATGGTTCTCGTCATACTCATATCGCTTTGTGACCCGGCCATCCTCGTCGTATTCATACTCGTAGCGTGATATTCCCTGATATTCGCTTTCTTGATAAATGAGTATATTATTTTCGTCATATCCCATTTTTATCTCGGAGCTATGGCTCGGCGCGCCATCAACATAATACTGATAAAAGTACCGTGTTCTTCCTCCGTATTCATTATACTCATATTCTTCGGTATACAGCAGCTTGCCTCGGGCATCCCTCACAGTTTTCTTGACAAGCATGTACTTGTCCTCAAGCACATATTCGCCATCCGGTTCGTCACTGCTTTTATCATCGGTCTTCGCACCTGCTTCGGATTCCGCCTTTCCGCTCTCCGCGGCCGTGCCGGAAACGAATGCGGCGATCTTACTGCCTCCGCCGCCTGCAACGGCAATAATGCCCCCGCCAATCACTGCCAGTACAGCAGCCGCTGCGGCTATCTTCTTCCAGGGTGTCGCCTTTCTGAGTTTTTTGATTTTCTGTTCGCCCTTAAGGCACTTGACGAGCTCCTCCATCGTCTGGATTCTGTCCGCGCTCCTTACCGCGAGGCCGCGCATAAGCGCCGCCTCCTGCTGCGGCGTGATCCTGACTCCGAGCGCTGACGGCAGCTCGATCGTGTCGTTGAACATTCTGTCCGTCGAGGTGGGTGGGGTTTTGCCGGTGAGCAGGCGGTAGAAGGTCGCGCTCATCGCGTATACATCCGTCCAGGGCCCCTGCTGCCCGTGCGTCCTGTACTGCTCCTCCGGGGCGTATCCCGGCTTGAGCATGATGGAAAGGCTCTTCTCGCCGAATACGCTCTGCGTCCTCGCCGTTCCGAAGTCCAGCACCTTAACGCTTCCGTCCTTGAGCAACATAATATTAGAAGGGCTTATATCTCTGTGGATCAGTCCCTTCTTATGTACCTTGTCCAGCGCAAGCATTGCCGGCTCGAGCATTGCCATAGTCGAGTCAAAGTCCTGGGCCCCATGCTTTTTCAAATAGTGGTTCAGGTCCTCGCCATCAAGATATTCCATCACTATATATGCGGTGCCGTTTTCCTCAAAAAAATCGCGCACATTTACTATGTTAGGCTCATCAATAAACTGAGCGAGTATTTTTGCTTCGTCAAGAAAGCGCTCCTTGCCCTTGTTGAACGGTGCTTCAAAGGTCTTGTCCGTCGGAGCGACAGTAAGAGAGTCGGTGCGGCTGACGCCTCCCGACATGTAAAACTCCTTAACTGCAACCTTGCTGTTGAGCTTAAGGTCATAGCCAATATATGTAATTCCGAAGCCGCCCGCGCCGAGGGCCTTGCCGACGAGATACCTTCCGTACAGAATACTGTTCACGGAAAGCTGGTGCGGAGCGTTCTCAACGTTCAAATCAGCGCTGCATACCGGGCACCTGCCGTTCTCCGGTTTGATATTCGCCATACAAGTGGGACAAAAAAATAATTCATCCATTGCTGATTTCCTCCGTATTACTTCCTTTGACCGCAGTCAACAAATCATTATTCTATAAAATGCTCCACATTCGTTGAAATGCGCCGCACTTTACGACGCTACTTTCCAAAATCTGTTCTTATGATACCATGCAGCGTAACCCCTGGTCAATGCTTTTCCTTGTTATTTTGTACATATTTTTGAAATAATTACTGAATTCACCGGCAAACATTTGTGTTATGTTAACAAAATTCTGAAACAGTCTGTTCCTTGCCTTTTTCCGCAAGACGTATGGTAAAGCAACCGCGGCACCTGATGTTCCGACTGCATATTCCTCTGCATTAATTTGCGTCACGGCAGGCAACGAATACCCCCTGCGCCACGTTGCATATCGCGCCGCCTGTTGATTTGTCCCTGCCTGCGGAGTGGTAGCTCCCGCTCAGTTTCCTCACGTAAGGATCTTTGCCTGCCATACTCATGTTTGCCTTCTTTGTGCGCATGATGTCTTTCTGTACACGCCTTATGGCCATTTCCTTTAATCGCGGTATACATCGTCTGTCTGATAATACTTTCGTCACAGCAAAATACCCCATTTGTCAGACAGTACAATATGCTTATCTGACAAATGGGGGTTCGGTTCACTGTGAGCGGTTCAAATGTATCAGCAGATATTAATACAACGATTATTCATGCACGCTTATGACCCGCTTTTTCATTCCTCTTTACTCTCTGACTCTTCATAAGATTACATATTTGGATGAATAGCGGATATCGGTAAGCTCTGCCTCTCGCTCCGCCTTTTGCAATTTGAAAAATACTTCACTGTCAAATTTCAGATTTTCATAAGCCTCCATGCTCAGCATGTCCATATCCACATAGCCATTTTTCGTCATAAACACAGGCTGCGCCGTTTCATGCGCGGTCTATAAAATATCAGCAAAATCGTTTCTCAAATCGGATACCGGTCCAACCATTTCCATATAATCAGCCTCCCAGAAGCCAACTAAGGACAGTATGTATCTCCCGGATGTATCCCTCGTCATCGTTGGGCGTTTCCAGAATGAAGGGGCGGCCGGAGAGGGCGGGATGCAGCGCGATCCGTCTCATGGCCTCCATGCCGATCTGGCCCTGTCCAAGCTTCTCATGGCGGTCCTTATGAGAACCGCAGGGGTTTTTGCTGTCATTGAAATGAACCGCCAGCAGACGCTCCAGGCCGATCACTTTGTCGAACCGGGTCAGCACACCGTCCGGATCCTTCACCAGATCATAGCCCGCATCCCACACGTGGCAGGTGTCCAAACAGACGCCCAGCTTGTCCTTTTGCTCAATCCGGTCGATGATCTCCCGCAGTTCTTCAAAGCAGCCGCCTACCTCTGAGCCCTTGCCTGCCATGGTCTCCAGGAGTACGGTTGTCTGCATTTCCGGCCACAGAAAGCGGTTCAACGCTTCTGCGATTAACTCAATCCCCGTCTCAATCCCCTGCCCGGTATGAGAGCCGGGGTGGAAATTGTAATAGTTGCCGGGGAGCTGCTCCATGCGCAGCAGGTCTTTTTCCAACATATCCAGACCATTTTCGCGGGTCTCACTCTTTGCGGCGCAGAGGTTCATCGTATAGCTGCCGTGGGCTACCAGGGGCCCGAAGCATTTTCTGTCCGCAAGCGACCGCAGAGCATCCGCGTCTTCGGGCAGAATGTCTTTCGACTTTCCGCCCCGTGGGTTCCTTGTAAAAAAGGCAAAGGTGTTCCCGCCGAAGTCCAGCATCGTCTTGCCCATAGCCTCGTAGCCGTTGCTCACCGACAGATGGCAGCCAATATAGATTGAATTCATTCCATCACGCTCTTTCTTTATGCTGCATGGCTTGCCCAAGGGCAAGCGCATGTTTCTCGCTCTACCTTCCTCGATACATCAGACAAAGTGCACCGGGTGCTTTCTCATTTGCTCCAGAAGAACCCGTTCCACACGGGTTAATCTCACATCGCTGTATATCCCGCGAAAAGCATTTACCTCCCGGGCCACATAAAACCCCCTTTGAAAGTGAAGCAGGCACCCGGTCCGAACCGCCAGGTTCCGGGCCGTGGGCCTGCTTTCTTTTGTTCGCTCCTGGTTTCACAGGGCCAGGATGGGGAACAGGTCAAGGAAGTGTTGATACGGCAACGGGATCGTATTTTTCGTCAATAACAAGCCCCCCTGATACAGTCCTCTGTGTGTGAACTGTATCAGGGGGCTATGCTTTTTCATTTCGGATTCTTGTACCATGCTGCCGAAAGCTTCGGCAGCATGGTTGTGATTTTTAGGCGCCGGCATTCAGGAGACTTTCTGCGTATACGGTCTCCCCGGTTTCATCCGATGCAAGCATCTGATGACCGCCTTCCGTGACTGCATGGTACTGACCGTCCAGAATCACAAAGGTATGTAGTCTGTCCACGAAGAAGCTTGCAAATCCATCCTTGACCTCAACCTGAATTGTTATCAGCTTACCGTCATCACAGTACGCAATTGTCACGATCTGCCCATTGAATTTTTCATCCACAGGGATCTGGACATAAAGCTTACCATAATAATGTCCGCTCATGGTGATGTTATAACGGGAAAGGACAATAGATGCGGGCAGTTTTTCCAGATATTTACAGATCATGCAGTTTTCATGCTCGCAGCCGTTCGTTACAAACAATTCAGCATTACTGGAAATATAGCCGGAAACCCGGATCCCGGTTGGTTTATGGATGAGTGTTCTGTAATTCCATATGCTGTCAGCTGCCCGATAGCTGTTTACAAGGTTGATATAGCCATACTTCGCGTTAATGTCCAGCTTGCCGGAAACATTTACGTTGAGAGGATTGTTTTCCTCACCGACAACACCTGCATCAATGTCCAGGTTGCCGGCAATAATGGCATCCTCGTCGTCCTTATCGGTAACCTTGCCGCCGCTGGAAATACTGACATCCGCACCAACGATCTTGTCTACCTTCACATCCCCCTCGCTGGAAATGTGGATATTGCCGCCGGTCGCGCCAAACTCGTCAGACTCCACATCCAAAGGATTCTCCTTCGTACCGATATTGCCGCTGGCGTCGATCTGGATATCGCCGCCAATAATATCGATACCATCGGGTTTGACAGGAGAGTCACTGTCGATGACATCGCCGTCAACAGTCAGATGCACATTGCCGCCGTCCTTATCGGGATCACCGTCCGCAATGATGGAATCAATGATGAGATCCCCGGTGTTGTCCAGATAGACGTTTTCTCCGAAAGCGGATACTTTGTCCAGCGAGGTCTTCAGCGGATTCTCTTTGGTTCCAATATCGCCTCCCAGGCTGTTCAGGTTGCCGGAAGGAGCGATAATATCCACGGTATCCTCATCCTCGCTGCCCCTGATGTCGCCCTTTGCGGTGATGTTAACCTCGCCCCCGGCATCTATGGGATCGATGGTCAGGTCGCTGCCGCTTTCGATATCCACATTCTTCAGCGCAGTATCCTCGCCGGTGCCGATGTGTGTAACGCCGCCTGAGGTAATACCCAAAGCGTTGTCCTTCTCACCAATGCCCGCGGAACCGGAACTGCTGTTGACCTCGAGATTCACATCGCCGTCAGCGGTGATTCCGGTGGATGATGCGTTCTGTTCCTTGAGGCTGGCTTCCGCCTGCTTGCTGGCTGCATCCTGGAGTGCCTGGTTCAGCACATCCGTCAGGTCGAGCAGTTCTTTCTCCTGAATCTGCTTTTCCTGCTCCAAAGCTTTCAGGGCTTCCTCAGCGGAGGCAGCTTCCTCCAATCCGGGAACCGTGCCGAAGGTCTTGTCGCCGGCGCTGTCCACCGCATCCTGCAGCTGCTTCTTGGCTTCTTCCAGTGCATCCTGCTTGTTCTGGGTTTCGGCCTTGGCCTTGTCATAATCAGACTGTGCGCTGTCCACCTTATCCTGCTGGGCCTGAATAGCGTCCGCATCCGGATTCTACGCTTTCTTCAGGTTTTCCAGCTCGGCCTTGGCGTCTTCCAGTCTCTGCTGAGCATCCGCTTCTTCCGCCTGTGCCTGGTCAAGATCGGACTTTGCCGCATTCCGGTTGTCCAGTGCAGCCTGCAGTTCCTGCTTCACGCCGTCGAGGGTATTGACGTAGTTATCCAGGATCTGCTTCTGATCTTCCAGAGCTTCGGCCTTAGCCTGCGCCTTGGCTGCCTCAATGGCTGC
Source organism: Clostridiales bacterium (assembly GCA_029010715.1). Taxonomy (GTDB): domain Bacteria; phylum Bacillota; class Clostridia; order Oscillospirales; family Oscillospiraceae; genus Limivicinus. The sequence goes on along the minus strand of JAQXKZ010000031.1, from coordinate 12,945 downwards.
ATCCACGGCGTCCTTGATCATGTCGTTGTTGCCCTTGTCGCTTTCCAGAATGCTGCCATCTTCGGTCTTCAGGTTTACACTGTTTTCCTTGCCGGTGGAAGTGATGGTGCCGATGGTCATGTCGCCGGAAATCTCCGTGATGAACACGTCGCCATTGTTGGCAGCCGCATTCAGAACGCCGGGATCGCCGTTTTCATCGGGGTTGGTATCCACCAGCAGCGGTTCTTCTGCGGTGCCAACATCGCCATTGTTGGCAGTGACAGAGATGCTGTCGCCCTTCACCTGTGCGTCCCGTCCCAGCCTGTCGCCGAGGACCAGTCCGCCCTGCGCGGTGATGGAGACATCGCCTGCCGCTTCAATCGCGCCCAGATTCATATCGCCGTCGGTGTTGTCGATGACCAGATCCCCTGTGCCGTCCACGTGGAGGATGCCCTCGGTGGTGTCGGCTGTCAGCTTAAGACTGCCCACCGCATTCAGGTTGGTATCACCGAAGCTGTCAGTGGTCAAACGGTCGTCTATGGATACGTCGATCCGATCGTCGGAGCCTGCGCCGATGGAGCCGTTGGCGGAGATGATGGAGCCGCTGCCGGCATCCACATTCACCTTGGTATCACCGTCATCACGGTTATCCAGTATGCTCTCCTGCGCCGCGAGATCCGCCCTGCCGCCTGCGGTGATATGCTGAATCTTCATTTCACCGCCGGAGGAAAGGGTCGCGTCCCCAGCCGCCTGCACCTGACTTACGAGCTGATCGCCGTCGGGAGCCTTAAGTGTCACGCTGCCCGCCGTGGAAACGGCACTGTCAACCATCTGGTTTCCGGTGAGCTCGGTAATGGCGATGCTGCCCACCGCCGCGGCGTTCAACGTAGTCTCAGTGAGAAGGTCGACATCACGGATGCCATTGAAGCTGGCAACAAAGTTCATCTCTATCTCGCCGTTTTCGTTGCGGAGGATGTCCCAGCTGCCGACATTCGCGGGATCGTAAGCGTCCGCACCGGGCAAAGGCTCTTCGCCCACAATATTGGCAATGACATCTTCCTTCCAGCTTCGCTGTTCCGTAGTAAGTTCGGTTGCTGCGCCGATGCCGCCCTCTGTAGCAGTATAGCTGTGGTTTTCCGCATAGACGTTGGAATCGGTGCCATAAGTGGTGGTGTCATCCACGGTCTTCTCGCCAACATGCTTATCCTTGTACATCTGCTGTACATAGGAGTCAGTAATGGCTGCCTTATCCCCGGCTGCAACACCTTCGATGCCGGGAGCCGTGATGGTCACATCGCCGTGGGTGGAAACCACTTCTCCGGCGGTGAAGGTACCGCTGCTCTGCTTAATGGTAATGTCTCCGACATTCAGCAGATAGCTTTCCCCGGTAGAGGTTCCGATCACAAGCACCAGATCTCTGGGTTCGCCGGTCTGATCCTCGACGGGAGGATACTTGCCGGCCAGCGCTTCATAGGCATTTTCAAGCAACGCCTGCTTCTGCTCATCGGTGAGGGACTCCCAGTAAGCCTTGAACAGTTCGCTTTCGTCGTCCAGCATAGGCTCTGTTACGTAGACAGGTTCATTGGGATTGCCCCCGGCGTCTTTCGCTTCCGTGGTCAGATTGCCTTCCGCATTCAGATACAGGGGCGCTTGATTCTCATCGACAGCCTGAATGGGCTCGCCGTTTTGATCAAGCTTGATCTTCTCCCCGCTGATGATGCTGGCCAGGACCGCCTCCATAGGAGCGTCCTTGCCGGACAGACCCAACAGGGCGCCGATCTTGGCTCCGGTGAGGCTTTCACCCGCGCTCAGCGTGCCAAGAACCGCATTGCTTAGCTGCTTCTGGTAATCGTTCCGCTTCTGCAGGTAATAGGCTTCATATGCCTGCTTAACTTTTTCGTCACTGAGTCTGGAAGTATCCGTACCCTCAGCGTTCAGCTTCTCCCGCATTGCCGCCACATCGGTGAGCTTCTCCTCCAAGGCGGGTGCGCTGTTTTCACCGGTCACGGTGTTCCACAACTGCTCCATCTGCGCGGAGGTCATACCGGTGAGAGCTTCGGCGATTCCTTCTTCGCTGAGTGCCAGTATATCCCTGACCTCAGTGCCGGAAAGCTTGCCATCCACGAGATGCAGGAGCTTCTCCTCAGCCAGATTCCCAGCCAGCTGCTTTGCCAGCTCCTCGGGAGTCTGATCCGGAATCAGGACCTGAACTTCTTTCTCACCCAGGTCGCTGATGCACTCGTCATGCTCCGTCTTAACGCTGTCTCCCTCCAGTCTGCCGGTATCCTCACCATCTTCGATCTCGGTGGGAATATCGGTGAGCTGCGTCAGGAAGATATCGTTGGCATTGCGAATGTTCAGTGTCAGACTGGGTTTTTCGTCTTTGCCTTCATAGCTGACCTTGAAGTAGCAGCCGGGGGTACCAATATTGCCGCCGATATCAAAGAACATCTCTTCTCCATCTTCGGATTCCCCGGTCTCCCGGAAGTTCGTATCCAGGATCAGCTTGGAGGTCTCATTCTTCATCAGCAGATCGCTGCCGGGTTCGCTGCCCTGGGCAGGATCGCCGGTGGTGGTGATGGTCATCAGACCGTCCACATAGACAGCATCCACAATGACATCGTTGTCATTGCCGCCTGCTTTGCCGGTATCAACGACAAGCTTGCCGGTCTGATTCACATCCACCTGGTCCATGTGGATCTTGCCGGTTCCGCTGGTAATTTCCGCAGTACCGTCAATGGTGATGGCGTTGTCAGATGCGGTGCCGTTTTCACCCATGGTCACGTCGCCGTTACCGGTGTTGAGATCCAGCCTGCCGCCCTGCGCAACGGTGATCACGTCCATATCCACATCGCCATTGTCGGTGCTGACAGTCGCTTCGCCGCCGATATTGACATTGTCCATGTCGACAGCTCCATCACCCCTGTTAGTCATGGTCAGATCACCGGTAGAGGTGACGTCCACGTTCTGCATGGTGATGCTGCCCTCGCCTCTGGAGCTGATATCTGCCGTGCCGCTGATTTCGGCATCCGTCAGGCTGATGCTGCCCTTGCCGGTCGTCACATCCACGACGCCGCTGATGATAATGCCATGGCTGTCCTGTCCGTTGTCCCGGCCAATGCTCACATTGCCTTCTGCGGTGTCGACAGTGAGCTTGCCTTCGCTGCCCTGGCCGTCGCCCAGAACGCTGACATTTTCCATGCTCACATTGCCGCCGTTTACCACGTCCACGGTGAGTTCTCCGCCGTCATCCACGGTAACATTTTTCAGGCCGGTGTAACCCTTGTGGATTTCAAGGTCTATACTGCCATCCTCGCAAACATGAGTGTCATGGAGATTGACGTTTGCCTCAAGCAGAGTCTTTGCGTAGGCTTCGCCGCCGTAGGCGCCGGAAGTAGCGGTGCTGCCGATGATCTGGATATTGCAGGTGTCACCGCTGAAGGGCTTGAGGACGATAGGATCGTTTTCCTCAAAGATATTGCCGTTGTCGGTGGCAATGATCTTGAGATTGTTGGTGATGACATTGGTGTGACTGTCTGCAACAATATTATCCTTATCGTTGAGGCTGGTGTTCTCGCCGCCGAAGATGATGGTGATGCTCTCGCCGGAGAGAGTCTCCGTCATTTCCACCAGAGTGTGGGTCTGCTCAAGGGTCTCCACCACTCTGTCGGAGATGGGCTGGAGCACGCCGGCGCTGCTGTCGGATGCGTACCATGTGCCGTCGGGCAGAAGGATGATGGTGGTGGGCTCGGTGCTTGCGCTGCCGTCCTTGCGCTCCAGAACATACATGACCAGCTTGTTGTTTGCATCTCTGACTTCGCTGACATAAGCGCCGTCGAAGAGGGTCTGCGTCGTATTGTTGGGGTAGCGGAAGCCCATTGTGCTGAGCCGCTCACCGTCCATGGTCTGAACGTCTCCACGCTTCATCTGCACGAGACCGTCATCGCTGGCGGAGAAGTAGTCGCTGTGGAAATAGCGGCTGACTGGGGCATTGCTGTTCTCTGCCAGCATGTTTACCTCGCCGATACTCTGGGGCGCCATGTAAACGCCGGTAGCAGCCTGGTGGAGATTGAATTTTGCCCCTGGGGTCATGTGGATGTAATTGCTGTTGACTTCGCAATAGATTTCAGTGCTGACGCCACTGCCATCCGTTGCACCAAGGCTGCTTCCCTTATCATAGATACGAAGCAGTCCATTGGGCGTGTACGCGCCAACCACCTTGCCGTCCTCGTCCAGGTACAGCAGGGTGCCTTGGGGCAGACCGCTGGTGTGGTTATCGGTGAGGATGACTCGGGTGTACCTGTCCACGATGCCGTAGCCGTCACTGTCGCGGGAAATGTCAAAGCTGATATTTCCGCTTTCGCTGTAAGGCATGTAGGTAATGTTCATACCATCCGTGCCCGCGGGCGTGATGGTCACAGTGCCCTTGGGGTAATAGTAGTAGGCTGTGAACTGACCATGCTCCTCCAGAACCTCTGCCATACTGCTGCTGTCAGCCGACAGAGCTTCAAAGTCCTTGCTGTTGCTGAAAATGCTGCCGTCCGCAGCCACATAGAGGTACTCGCCCTGTGCATTCTTTGCCTGCACCTGGCCCGTGGCGGTGTAGAGAGGTATACTTTTCTTCTCATAGTTGAGACAGCCATTCTCATCCGTAACTGCCTTGAGGGTCTTTTCGTACTTATAGCCGTCCTTACGTTCGGCCTCGGGCAATTTTTCGTTGTCCTCCCGGATCTTTTCGTCGGCCGCCTGGACAATGGCAAGTATCTTCTGGTATTCCTCATCCTTGCCGTCGCTCCAGAACGTTTTCTGCACATCGTCGCCCGGATCCAGAGCATTTTTGCCCGGATCCAGATACTGGAACTGGAACACAGAGTAGATGGGGTTGTCTTTTTCGTCTTTGGCCTGCTCCATCTGGGGGCCGTACATCAGCGTGGCCTGAGACAGATCGTCGATGATATTCCCCTTTTCGTCCCGGGCGTAATTGATGTTGACATAGTAGAACTCGCCGTCTTGAGTGAAGGCAACCGCCCTGTCTTCCATGTAGAAGATACCTGTCGTATCTTTCACATTGTCCACAAACAGATAGCCGCCGTTGACCTTCTTGTAGCCGCCGTTGAGCTTATCGCCGGACACAACGCCTTCGCCGCCGGCGACCGGCTTGAGTGTCTTGAACCCGATGGTGTAAGCGTTCCCATCCCTGGTCACGGTGAAGTATTTGTTCTTCAGCTCCTCATAGCGGGCTTTGTACCAGTTGTCGCCGTTAAAGTCTGTAATCTCCGCCACCTGATACGCGCCAACCTTGTCGTTATAGGTGGTGCTGAAGGTGTAGGAACCGTTCTTTATGGTCATTCCTGTGACATTGCCACTGCTATCCGTCGTGATGGAAACGGAGCCCTTCCGTTCGCCCAGAACACCACGGTTGAAATTGACGCCCAGATTTGCAGCCAGCGTTCCGGTGTTCTCGCCGGTTACAATGGCGCTACTATTGCCAGATGTGACCATGCGTGCCATTTCTTTGGAAATTTTTTCAATGCTGACAGGATCCATGCTGTCCGGATCCGCAACCTCGAGCTGCACGGTAATCAGAACATTGGAGCTGAGACCGGGGAAGCTGCCTCCGCCGGTGGCGCTGACATTGACCGTTGCCTTCCAGTCTGCGGTAATTGCTTTTGCAACTGCCTTAGCCACGGCCTGCGCGATGAGGCCGGTGGTGCGATCGGTTTCAGTCAGCGTACTCACTGCATTTTCCACCGCTTTTACCGCTTCGGCTCTGGCTTCCTCCGCACTCTGGGGCTTATAGTATGCGCTCGCCTTGCCAAGCTCAGTGCTGTCGAACTTATAGAGGTAGCCCTTCAAGCTGTTGTCGCTGCTGTCCACAGCAAGCTCCACCACATGATAGTAGGTTCTGCCGCCGCTCAGTTCCTCCAGCAGATACAGGTTGTTTCCGATGGAAACGGGGTTAACTTCGGTGACACTCCCGTTCTCTTCCTTCATAAAGACATTGGAGAGGTAGATGTGGGTGCCGTCGGGCAGGGTCCATGCAAGCGTGTCGCCACGGGTCATGTAGACCGTACCGCCTACCTGACCGATGTTCATGGTGACAGTGCCGCTTGTAAAGTCGATTTCCTTGGAAACCTTGTCCCCGTCCTTGTAGGTGATCTTGCTGATCTTTCCGCCGGAAAGGGTGAAGCTCAGGTCACTGAAATCATAGGTGACGCCGTCGGCTTCTTTCTCCGCGCCCTGGAAGTTCAGCTGGCCGTCCTTATTGCTTACCCGGAGGATAAGCTGGTTGGGCAGCATGTAGAAGCGCTCGCCGTTTTCGGTATCGGTATAGAGCAGGTAATCGGCAAGATTAAGGTATGTGTCCTCGCCCTTGTGCTTGACGGTGCCGTCGGAAGTGAGCACATAGTCAGAATCCACATAGTTGCCGTTTTCATCCACATACTTGATAACGGTGTCCTGGGTGACCTTGCCCGCATCCACGAAATTGTTGCCGTTTCCGGGCAGGTACACATCCATTTCGGTGTTGCTCTGGAGCTTCGCCACCACCTTGCCGGGAGCCTCGATGGTCAGGTTCACCTTACCGGTTTCGGAGGTGATCTCGCCCAGAGTCAGCTTGGGATCGTCGATCTCGTAGACCTTACCATCCGCGTACTCGCTGTACATGAGCACATGTCTGAGATTTGCCCAGATGTCGCCCCTGGCCTTCATGGAGATGAAGGCATCCCGCTCAGGCTGGGAGACAAAGCCGGAATAATCCGCTCTGGCGATCTCCGTGATATACGCGAGGAAGGGGTTCTGCTCGGTGCCGATTCTGTCCGCACCGGTGGCGGTGAGCTTGTTTGCCCAGAGCTTGGTGCCGGCTTCGGTGTTGAGAAGGCCGCCGTTCATGCGTATATCCACGATGCCCTCTGCCACGTCCTGATCCAGAACATTGCTGCCGTCGGTGGCGCGGAAGATTACATTGCCTTTCTTTTCGGAGACAATGCTAAGCATTGGCAGCTCGTGCGCGTACTGGGTACAGAAGAAGTTGACAATCTGGTATTGTGGCTTCCGGCTCTCGCTCTGGGAAAGGATGAGGCCGATGTCCAGATCGGGTCTGGGCTGCTTGCCGTTGATAAGGGTAACCTGATTGACATACAGATCTCTGTCAGAGCGATTGGTGATGACCACATTGGGCAGGAAGCTGCCGTCATAAATGGTGATCATTTTGCCGGCATTCTCCGTTACCACGTTGTCCTTGTAGCCCGGGTAAAGAAGCGTCTTTAAATTGAATGTAGCCTTTTCCTTGCCCACATAGGCCTTCGCAGTCAGGGAGCCGCGGTCATCGTTGTAAAGACGGTTGAGATGGATTTCTCTGTCGCTTACAGTGCCAACAGCGTCCGCACCGGTAAAGCCCTGGTCATCCAGACCGGAGTAGTGCAGGCCGCCGTTTTCGTCGATATCCACGAAGCTGCCTGCCGCGGCGCCGCCAAGGTGGAATCTGCCGTTGAGGGTGACGCTGCTGCGCACGCTCAAGGTGGCGCTTGCAACGGCTTCCTCGCTGCCGTCATCGGCCAGACCGAAGGTGAAGATCTTGACCAGCCACTTGGTGGCGGTGTCGGCTTTGGCCTTGGCGCTGCTTTCCACGCAGCTGGTGCTTTGTACATTGGGAGCGCTTGCCACGATCTGCACGTCCTGGCCTGCCACGTCTGCCATGGAGGAGACATAGATCTTCGCCACAACAGCGTCTTTGGTATCGGAGCTGTTGATCATGACATTGGACTTGGCAGTTGCCTTGCCGCTTGCACCCGCGATGTACGCGGTAGCCACGGCATTGTTGTCCATTTCGGAGGTTTCGGTCTCAATATAGAGCCTGTCGATACCGCCAAGGAACACATTGTACAGGCTGATAATCTGCTCGTTGTCCATGGATTTGATATCCGCACAGGCAGTGGTGGAGGAGCCTGCGGAGATCGTGGTGGAGCTTGCGTAGGCGTTGAGCTTCTGAATGATGTCGGAAACCACCTCGGTGAGCCTTGCGTTGATATAGGCCTGCTTTGCAGAGGCGTTGTTTTCGCCCAGGGTGATGTTGGAGGTGACCTTTGTGGTCACAGCCGCTTCACTCTTGTTGCTGCCCGCAACGCCTATCATATGCCGGTAAGCATCCGCGGTGGCGCAGGTGGTGTCAACGGTCTTCATCTGAAGCTTCCCGAAGAGGGCGGTGATCTGAGCACCCTCCGCAACACTGATTTCAGTCTTGCTGGTCTGCTTCACAGTGGCCTTGGGACCCTCTCCTGCCACGATGACGCCGCCGCCGTCCATATCCAGATCGGCATTCATATAAGGCTCTGTGCTGTCGCCGCTGAGGATATCCAGATTCCCGTAGCGGGCAGCCAGCCGGGCGTTTTTATCAATGGTGATCTTCTGGTTGCGGGTCCACACCAGGTTGATGCTCGCCTTGCTGCTCGTGCCAAGTCCCACGTCAGTGGTGTTGACGATTCCGTGGAGATCCACATAGGCGTTGGCCTTCAGGGTGACATTATTTCTGGCTTCCGCGTCTGCGTTGGCGCCCATGACCACGGAGCTGTTCTGGGCCACCTGCATATTGACCTTGTTGGTACCGCTGGTGACGGCGCCGATACTGTTGTTGTTCAGCCAGGAGTCGGCTTCCACCTTGTCTTTGGCCTCGACGCTCAATTTGTCTCCCGCATAGACCTTGCCGTTCAGGTAAGCTTTGGTAGACTGGTCATTAACAGTGTTGTAGAATGCGTAGCTGCCAACTCCAACCAGGTCAACACTTGTCGACTTATTGGATCCGGAATCCATTTTTGTATTGGTTTCCGCGTAGATGGTAACGTCGCCGGTGGTGGTGATGACTGCGTTGGCGCCCACACCCGCTGAGGTAGTGTTGCTCTTCACGGTAGCGTACGCCCGAACGACCTTGCCATCCACACCACTGAATTTATAGGTGGGAACCTCCGCCTTGGAAATCAGCTGGTTCACATTGCCGGAGGTACCGCCAAGCGCCTGGATAATGACGCTGCCCGCCTGGATCTTTGCTTTTCCGTCAACGGTCGCATCCGTGGTCATACCCTCAATCTTTGCATGGGTAAGAACCACATCCAGCGCCGCCGCACTGAAAGCAAGATCTCCTGCCTCTGCCCTGGCGGTGACCTTCAGCCCATTGGTCTGCGCCAGAACCTTCACCAAACCGGCTTTATTGATACGCACATTGCCCCGGATGGAGGCGGTGTTGCTCATGCTGGCATTGGCATCGGCCCAATTATTATCATCGCTTGACCAACTGACCTTTCCACCGCCGTTGCTTCCCAGCTCGGAAGTGGAAGCTGCATTGTCCATTTTGGAAATGACATTCACATCGCCGTCAGCCTCGACGGTGCCGTCGCCCTCCAAATAGGCTTCCTGGGTCATGGACAGATTGGCCTGGGCATAGTTCAAACCAATCATATTGGCACTTACAGTCACCTTTTTGCCGTCCACATCCGCAGTGGCGGAGCTTCCGCTGCCGTCCACCTGAATGTACAGATTGCCGGTGTACACATTGCCGCTGCCCTTGACGCCGCCGGTAGCGTTGGTATTGGAGGCAGCTATGGCCATGTTGGTCTCTCCGCTGACGCCGTTTACTTTGATACCGCTGCCGGGCTGGGTGGAAATGGCATTGGACTTGGAGGTGTACTGGAGCTTGATGCTGATATTGTCAAGATAAGCATCGGCTCCGGTGCTGTCGAGATAGGCCGCAAAGGTGCCGCTTGCGTTGGCGTTCATGACCATGACGCCCAGATCGGCGCCATTGGCGTCAAATTCGCTGTCATTGTAGTGGGCAAGGGCATAGCTGTTGGCCAGGGACAGGATATTCAGCTTGCTCCGCTTGCCGCTGATATCGTCGTCGCTGCCAAAATTGGTGCCGGAAGCATATGCGCTGTTCTTAGCGGTCACACTGGCATCCGCCGTGTTGGTGTTGATGCTGGCGCCGCTGAGACCCATATTGGTGGCCTCCAGCTTGGCTTCCGCGCCCTCTTTGGCCTGATCATTGAGACATGCGGTAATGCTGATGTTGTTGTTCGCTGCCTTTGCGCTGCCGCCGGAGATATAGGCTTCCTGCGCGGCAGAAACGGCAGCATTCACATCGCTGATCAGCAACTCGATGCCGGAAACACTGACCGTGGGTGCATGAATGGTAGCAAAGGCAGTTGCGGTTCCGTCAGCCTTGACCTGAATACCATCGCTGCTGTCGGAAATCACCCCAGTCGTGGTGATATCGCTGTCGGTGATGGACGCGCGGTTGGATGCGCCCGCATCCGCATCAGCCAGATTCACCTGAACGCTGGCAAAGTCCATGCTGACCGTAGGCTGCTCAGCGGTGGCTTCGGCATAAGCGGTAAAGCTGCTTTCGACGCTCAGAGACGCCGCATCGATCGTGCTTCCGCTGACCGCTGCCACGAAGGTGCCGTCGGCATCCGCGTCGACCTTGACCGCACCTATGTTCACCAGACCCAGGCTGGCGTCGGCCGCTTTGGTGTAAGCCCTGGCATAGCTCTTGACGTCGCTCAGGAAGGAAACCGCGCCGCTGACCCGGATGTCTGCGCCCTTGGCGGAGGCTTCGCTCTTTCCGGCCATCTGTGCCGTCACCTCATTAAGCTCGGCACTATATTTGGAGGCTTTGATGGATTTGTTGGTAGCGCTGCCGAGAACGGCAACCGCGCCCTCCTCCGTACCATCATTGAAGATGCTCTTCACGCTCAGGCTCACGCCGTCCAGCTTCGCGCCGTTGAACTGCGCCTTTTGCTCACCGCTGACAACGGCTTTGAGGTCATTGACCGCTGCATTGTTGATGGCAACGCCGCTCTGGGTTTTCACTTCCGCCTGTGCGGTGGCAGTGCCGTCCGCAAGGATGCTGACAGTGTCAACATCAATGAATAGCTGTGGCTCTCCTTCACTGTCGTCGTTGCTGTATTCGCCGTCCCGGTCGGAGACTGCAAGGTTCACACCTGCGTCGGCAGTGACATTGGTCTCGGCATTCGCCTTATTCGCCTGTGCGTTGCCGCCGGATGCGCTGATGCCATCCTTGGATGCGCCGGTGGTGGCTTTTGCCTTTGCGGTGTAAGTATTGCTGATATTCAGCTGGCCTGCGGTGACGCTGCCCGCAGATCCGTTCAGATATGCGCTGTAGCTGCCGCCCGCAGTGGCTTCCAGCACGTTTACACCGATGGATATAAGGCTGATATTATTGTTCGGGAGCAGAATATCAGCAGTTGCCATGCTGGTAGCATTGGAGTTGATGTTGATGATACCGGTGCCGGCGTCGATGGTGGCTCCGGATGCGTAGGCGTGGCTGGTGGCGTTTGCGTTGGCAGTGGCCACGTTTGCGCTTGCGCCTGCAAGAGTCACATTCAGGCTGCCGGTGGTGACGCTGCCCAACTGAGCCACGGCGCCACTCTTGTCGGTATTGAACAGGCTGAAAATGTCCACACCCGCGGCAGTGACATTGGCATCCTCGATGAATGCATACTGCTTCGCCAGAAGCTGTGCATCCACTGCATTTGCCGCGATTTTGATACCGGAAAGCTCCACAGTGCTGCTGGCGATGCCGGCTCTGGCATTGGCCGTGCCGGTGACCTTGACATTGAGCTTGCCGTCCACAGTTACACTGCCGTTTCCGCAGATGCCTGCCTGGCCCTGGGTACTGACGGTGGCTTTGGCCACGTTGGTTTCTGCCTTGATGGCATTTGCGTCCACGCCGCCCACAGCCTGCGTGGTCTCCGCCTCCGCCTTTGCGGTATAGGTGTTGGTGACATCCAGCGTCTTTACATGGATTTCCGCGCCGGTTGTGTCGATAAATGCCTTAAAGCTGCCCTCGGCCTCTGCTATGATAACGGTGACACCGGCAGTCATATAGCCGGCCTTTACATCCGCTTCCTGCACGCCGGGATCGGCGATGCTGTTGGCGTCGGACTCCACCTTCAGAGCCTTCTCGCTTGCGAGGACACTGGCTCCGGTCATGGACGCTTCGTTCACGGAATTGTTCTTTGCAAGGGCGATGTTGCTGGAAAGCCCATACTTGGCGAGTTCGACTGCAACAGTCTCGCCCTTTTCGTTTGTTATGCTGACGGGTGCGGAGTTGGAGAGTCTTGCCTTGGCGCTCTCCCCTTCGCCGTTATTGAGGAAGGCCTGAACCGTGACTGCCGCGTTATTGACCGTCACGCCGTCAAGCTGGGCCTTGTTGGATGCATCCAGCAGCGCAACTACCACATTCGCCGCCACATCCACCTTGCTTACTTTGAATGCAGGGGTGTAAATGATGGCTTCCGAACAGGCAGTGCCGTCTGCCTTGACGGTTACAGTGCCTGCGGTGATGGTGCCGCCGCCGCAGATTCTCGCAAAGGAGTCGGAGCTTGCGTTGCTGACTGCAACGTTCGCGTTGATGCTTGCCAGATTACCGCTTATACCTGCCGCGCTGGGTGTCAGATGGGTGGTGGCATTTGCGGTGTAGGTCGTCTCTACGCTTACGCTGTCTGCCGTAAGGCTGTCGCCCTCGTCCAGCTGCAGGTATGCCTGGAAAACGCCCTGCGCGTAGGCATAGCCGGTCATAATTCCTGCGGAAACTGCCGCAAGATCCTGATTGGAGATGTCTGCGAGCGTATTGGCGCTGCCGGTGGAGAGCACCTGCACGTTGCCGCCGGCAACTGTGAGAGCGTCCGCAGCCACGCCGGCAATGGATCTGGAGCGGCCGTAGGCCACTGCCACATTTGCCTTCACGCTGTTCATTGCACCGCTGCCGGTGAGGAGTTTTGCCTCTGAGCTGTTGCCGCTGCCGGTGTTCAGCAGGCTCTTTGCGGTGAGACTGTCGGCAGTGATTTTGCCGCCCTGAACAATGGCCTCCTGGGTGTTGCGGAGCACTGCCACCGCAACGCTTGCCGCGATGCTCTCTTTGCCTATGTTCATGCCGGCTACAGACGCGTCTGC